>JAFTFT010000025.1 GCA_017458335.1 Oscillospiraceae bacterium | reverse complement strand
GTGCTCTCCACGCCCGCGGTCTCACCGAACTCGTTGGCCTGCTGCCACTCGGTCGGGGCCGCGTTCATGCCGCCGGTGGAACGGACGGAGTTTCCGCCCACCATGCCCTGGCTCTCAAGGACCAGGACGTTCTTTCCCGCGTCGTGGGCCGTGATGGCCGCCGTCATGCCGGCGCCGCCGGCGCCAACCACAACCACGTCCACATCATAGACCTTGTCTTCCGCCGGGGCGGGCTCAGCCGCCTCTTCCGCCGCGGGGGCCGCGCCGGCCACATAGGCCGCCGGGTCAAAGCCCGCGGACTCCAGCGCCATCTTCACCGCGTCGCGGATGGCCGTGCTGGTCACCGTTGCACCGGACACGCCGTCCACGTCATAGGTGTTCGCCGCCACAATGGCGCCCGGCAGCTGTTCCACTGCCACGGAGCCGATGCCCGGGGTCTCGTTCTGTTTCAGAACTTCAACGGAGTAGATGGTCGTCGCGTCCGCCGTGACCTGGACTTCGACCTCGCCGTCAATGCCCTGAGCCGTACCGGTGGCCGTGACCTTGCCGTCGGCTGCCGCAACGGGAGCCGCTGCTTCGGCAGGAGCTGCCTCTTCCGCGGGGGCCGCTTCTTCCGCAGGAGCTGCTTCCTCTGCCGGAGCTGCGCCGCCGGCCGCCTGGGCCAGAGCCGCCGTCACCGCCGTGCGGACCGCTTCGCTTGTCAGGGACGCGCCGGACACGCCGTCAATCGCCGCGCCCTGGGCCGCCATGACCTGCTCCTGCAGGGTCGGCACCGCCGCGCCGCCGATCTCCGGCGTCTCGCCGGAGCCGTCGATCTCGACCGCCGTGATGGCGCTCTCGTCGACCGTCACATTGACGACGACCTTGCCCATGCCGGTGGCCTCAGCCGTGTAGGTGCCGGGGACATAGCCTGCCGCAGCAGCCGCTTCCGCCGCCGGTGCAGCCTCTGCTGCCGGTGCCGCGGCCGGTTCTTCCGCCGCCGCCTCTTCCGCCGCGGGAGCTTCATAGCCGAAAGCCGCCGGATCGATACCGCCCGCCGTCATGGCGCTGGCGACGGCGTTCTTGATCGCGTCGGACGTCACCGTCGCGCCGCTGACCGAGTCGACCGCCAGGCTCTGCGCCTCGACAATCGCGTTGGGCAGCGCGTCAACCGCGTTCGTCCCGATGCCGTCCGTCTCGGTGTGGTTCACCACACGGACTTTGAAAATCTGGCTCGGGCTTGTGATCACCTCGACCTCAACGAGTCCGACCTTGCCGTCCGCCGAGGCGGTCAGCGTCTGGGCATCGGCGGGCAGATCCAGCTTCTGGCTGTTGTTCGCCTGAACATGGCTCACAATCAGGACCAGCAGCAGAATGAGCCCGCAGGCAATCCCTACGAGGTCATAAAGCTTCTTCTTTTCCATGGTTTCCTCCTGTTATCTCAATTTGCTTTGGAAAGAAAATACCTTTGTCTATTTTACACGATCAGCACGGTGAATGCAACAAAATCTTCGCCCTCATCCAATAGAAAATCCACCCTTTCGGGTGGATTGGTTTCAGGTGCGCGCTGCCGGATTATTCCAGTTCAAAGGCGCCGGTATAGAGTTTATAGTAGGTTCCCTTTTCCGCGATCAGTTTTTCGTGGCTGCCGCGCTCGATGATCCGGCCGTGGTCAAGGACCATGATGACGTCGGAGTTCATGACGGTCGAGAGCCGGTGCGCGATCACAAAGACCGTCCGGCCCTCCATCAGCTTGTCCATACCGCGCTGTACGATGGCCTCGGTACGGGTGTCGATGGAAGAGGTCGCCTCGTCGAGGATCATGACCGGCGGGTCCGCAACCGCGGCCCGGGCGATGGCAATGAGCTGTCTCTGGCCCTGGGAGAGGTTCGCCCCGTTGTTGTTCAGCACCGTGTCATAGCCCTGCGGCAGGCGCGTGATGAAGTCATCCGCTCCGGCGAGCTGAGCCGCCGCGCGGCACTCCTCTTCCGTGGCGTCGAGCCGGCCGTAACGGATGTTCTCCAGCACGGTCCCGGTAAAGAGGTTGGTATCCTGAAGCACGAGGCCGAGGGACCGGCGGAGATCCTTCTTTCGGATCTTATTGACATTGATGCCGTCGTAGCGGATCTTTCCGTCGGCGATGTCGTAGAAGCGGTTGATGAGGTTGGTGATCGTGGTCTTTCCGGCGCCGGTCGCGCCGACAAAGGCAACCTTCTGTCCGGGTTCGGCATAGACCGAGACATCGTGAAGCACGTCCTTGCCCTCCACATAGGCGAAGTCCACGTTCACCATCCGCACGTCGCCACGCAGCGGAGTAATCGTGAGCGTTCCGTCGGTGTGCGGATGACGCCAGCCCCAGCGCCCGGTCCGTTCCGTGGTCTCCTCCAACTCGCCGGCTTCGTTTTCCTTCACGTTCACGAGGGTCACGTATCCGTCGTCCGCTTCCGGCTTCTCGTCAATGAGGCTGAAGACACGGGCGGCACCGGCGCCCGCCATGACGATGGCGTTGAACTGCTGGGAGAGGTTGTTCACGTTTCCGGTGAACTGCCTCGCCATATTCAGGAACGGAACCAGGATCGAAATGCTGAAGGGCATGCCGGAGAGGCTCACGTTCTTCAGCCCGGTCAGCAGGAACACGCCGCCTACGAGGGCAAGCACCACATAAAGAATGTTTCCGATGTTGCCCATGATGGGTCCCAGGATGCTTGCATAGCTGTGAGCCCGGCGGCTGACTTCATAGAGTTCTTCGTTGACCTTGTCAAAGTCGCGGATGCTCGCCTGTTCATGGTTGAAGACCTTGATGACCTTCTGGCCGTTCATCATCTCCTGGGCAAAGCCCTCCATAGCGCCGGTGGCTTTCTGCTGCCGCATGAAGTATTTGGCGCTTCCGCCTCCAACGACCTTGGTGACGAAGAACATGGCCACGATGCCGAGGACCAGAACCAGGGTCAGCCAGATGCTGAAGTAAAGCATGATGGCAAACACCACCAGCACAATCGCCCCGGACTGGATCAGGGTCGGCAGCGCCTGAGAGACAAGCTGACGAAGGGTATCGATGTCGTTGGTATAGTGAGACATGATATCCCCGTGCTTGTGCGTGTCAAAGTAGGAGATCGGCAGATCCTGCATCCCGTCAAACATCTCCCGGCGCAGCTTGTCGAGGAAGCCCTGGGTCATATAGGCCATGATCTGCGTATAGCACACCAGAGAGATCAGCGACAGCACATACAGCACGCCGAGGATCGTCAGGTAGTGCAGCACCTCCGGTTTTGCCGCGGCCCAGTCGCCGGTCTTATACCATTTCTCAATCACCGCAAGCACGTTCTGCACAAACAGGGAGGGAATCGAGGAAACCGCCGAAGAAAAGAGCACCAGCACCACGGTCAGGGGCGCAAGGCGGGGATAATAGTCGAAGAGCTTCCGTACCACCCTTCCGAGAGAAGAGAAGTTCTCGCGCAGCATGGCGTTGGATCCTTTTCTATTCATTGTCCGCGCCTCCCCTCGTCTGCTGCTCATAGATCTCGCGATAGATTTCGCTCTCCCGCAGCAGGCTCTCGTGGGTACCGGCCGCGGAGATCTTTCCGTTGTCAAGGACCAGGATCAGGTCCGCATCCTCCACCGACGCCACGCGCTGGGCGATGATGATCTTGGTGGTCTCGGGGATGAAGCTGTGGAATCCCGCCCGGATGAGCGCGTCGGTGTGGGTGTCCACCGCGCTGGTGGAGTCGTCGAGGATCAGGATCTTCGGCTTTTTCAGAAGTGCCCGGGCAATGCAGAGACGCTGGCGCTGACCGCCGGAGACGTTGGTTCCGCCCTGTTCGATGTGGGTGTAATAGCCCTCCGGGAAGCTCTCGATAAACTCGTCCGCCTGGGCAAGCCGGCAGGCTTCGGCGACTTCCCTGTCCGTCGCGTCGGTATCACCCCAGCGCAGGTTCTCCAGAATGGTTCCGGAGAAGAGCATGTTCTTCTGCAGCACCACGGCAACCGCGTCGCGCAGGCGCTCCAGGTCGTACTCGCGCACATCGCGGCCGCCGACCCGGACGCAGCCCTCCGTCACATCGTAAAGCCGCGGGATCAGCTGAATCAGGGTGGTCTTGCCGGTGCCGGTACCGCCGAGGATGCCGACCGTGGACCCCGAAGGAATTTTCAGGCAGATATCGTCCAGGGTGTTTTTCTCCGCGTCCGCGGCATACTTGAAGGAGACATGATCAAATTCGATGGATCCGTCCGGAATCTCGGTCACGGGATTCTCCGGGTTTTTCAGCGAGGGCTCCGTCTGCAGGACTTCGGAAATGCGGCGCATGGACTCAATGGACATGGTGAGCATGACGTAAATCATCGAAATCATCATCAGACTCATCAGAATCTGAAACCCGTAGGTCAGCATCGCCGCGATCTGTCCCACGTCGATGGTGCTTCCCTGATTGGTGATGATGAGCTTTGCGCCCACAAAGAGCACGAAGATCATGTTGAAGTAAAGGCAAAACTGCATCAGCGGGCTGTTCAGCGCCACGACGCGCTCGGCGTAGGTAAAGTCACGCCGGATGTTGTCGGAGGCGGAAGCGAACTTTTCCTTCTCATACTCCTCTCTGGCAAAGCCCTTGACCACACGCATGGCACGGACGTTTTCCTCGATGGATTCATTCATCCGGTCGTATTTCTTGAACACCGCGCGGAAAGCAGGCATTGCTTTTTTCGCGATCATGATGAGGCCGAAGAGCAGCACCGGAATCACCACGACAAAGGTCATCGCGAGGCTCCCACCCATCAGGAAAGCCATCACCACCGCGAAAACCAGCATCAGCGGCGCACGCACCGCGGCACGGATCGTCATCATGAAGGCCATCTGGACGTAGCCGATGTCCGTGGTCATCCGGGTGACGAGCGACGGCGCCGAAAAGCGGTCGATGTTCTCAAAGGAGAAGCGCTGGATCCGCTCGAAAATATCCCGCCGCAGATTCCGCGCAAAGCCCGCCGAAGCCCTCGCCCCGGCAAAGCCCGCCGCCGCGCCGCAGGCGAGCGACAGCAGCGCCATCAGTACCAGCACCAGCCCCAGCCGGACAACCGACTGCATCTCGACGCCGGCCTTGATGCGGTTAACCAGTTCGGCGGTATAAAACGGGATCAGGACTTCAATGAAGACCTCCCCGATGATCAGCAGCAGCGTCAGGATGGTGGGCTTCTTAAACTCCCGCACGCTGCCCAGCATGGTTTTAATCAACGATCATTCCCCATTCTTCAGAAGCATAACAACGCTTATATAATAGTTGTACGAAAGGTAAAGATATCACAGCCTGAACCCCAAATTATCAAAAAACTGTAAAGAATGGCAGCGAAACATACAGGCCCGGGCGCGCCCGATATAATTCACCCAGGGCAGCAATGCCCTGGGCGTAATAACGTAATAATATACGCAGGAAGCCAGGCAGCAGGCGGCGTATTTCTTTTCGGCCGTCTGCCGGACGGAACCGTCTATTCGGCAACCTCAAACTTGTAGCCGACTCCCCAGACGGTTTTCAGATTCCACTGATCCGACACGCCCTCCAGCTTCTCTCTCAGGCGCTTGATGTGAACGTCGACCGTACGGGAATCCCCGAAATAGTCAAAGCCCCAGACCTCGTCCAGAAGCTGATTGCGGGTGAAGACCCGGTTCGGGGATGACGCCAGGTGATACAGCAGTTCCATCTCCTTCGGCGGTGTATCGATCTTCTTTCCGTCGACCACCAGCTCGTAGGAATCCAGATTGATCACCAGCTTGTCAAAGGTCAGCTTCTTATCCACCGGTCCGACATGATCCGTCCTGCGCATCACCGCATGGACGCGGGCCAGCAGCTCTTTCACTTCAAAAGGTTTGGTTACATAGTCGTCCGCACCCATCTCAAGGCCGGTGACCTTGTCGTTTGTCTCTCCCTTGGCAGTCAACATGATGATGGGGGTCGCGGACTTTTTCCGGATGTCACGGCAGACCTCCCAGCCGTCCTTGCCTGGCAGCATGATATCCAGCATCACGACATCCGGTTGGAACAGGTCGAAATCCGCTTCCGCCTTGTTCCCGTCCGAGGCGATCATGACATCAAAGCCGTCCTTGGACAGGTAAAGCCGCAGCAGCTCGGCAATATTGGCATCGTCTTCCACCACCAGCGCACGTTTGCTCATCGTTTCCATCTCCTTCTCGCGTATGATTCCAAGCACTATTATACCCCGCTGTCGGGAATTTTCATTAAAAAAGTGTAAACCCCCACGTCTCATTCCAGACCGTAGGGCCAGCCGACGAGACCGCCCATGTCGTAGACCTCGGTATACCCCATTTCTTCCAGCTTTCGCACGGCTTCGCGGCTGCGCCGTCCGGTCCGGCAGTATACCAGCACCGGCGTGTCCTTCGTCCCGATCACAAGGCCGGCGGACTCCTCCGTCAGTTCGTCCACCGGGAGCAGCAGGGCGTCCCTGGCGTGGCCGGTGATATACTCCGGCTCCTCCCGCACATCCAGCAAGACCGCTTCCCGATGCTCCGTCAGAAAGCGGTGGGCCTCTTCAAACGTGAGCCGGGAGGCCATAGCTCTTCTTCCTTTCCGTCATATACCGGAACCAGGCCTCGTACTCCGGTCCAAGGCGCCGCACCAGTTCCAGCGCTTCCTTCTCCCGTGCGGCCGCCAGATACAGGCACTGCTGGGCAAGCTGATACTTCCGTGCGACGGAGAAGCGCCGCAGCTCCTCATCCGTGTAGTGGCCGAGCGCAGCCAGCTGCTGCTGGGCACGGAAGAACTTCACAAAAGCTTCCGCCGTGTCCCGTCCCACAATGGGCTCCAGGAGGGCAAAGTCATTGCCGGACGCGTCCAGCGCGCGGGACGCCATCTCCCAGCGTCTGGGATCGGCATGCGGTTCCGTTCCGGTATAGGGGGTGCGGAGATAGAGGTCGTTGTTCGCGAGGAATTCCAGGATATACGGGTTGATCCGTGTGCGGACCGCCCAGGGCATCCAGTTTTCCACCGTGGTGTGGATATACACATGGGCAAAACGGCCGAAGAGCGGCTCTGCCAGGTCATGAGAGGCGCTGGACTCGCTGCGGTCATTGCCGGCTGCCACAATCCGCGCGCTCTCCGGCAGAGGCCAGCGGTTGTTCACAAAGCGCTCCAGGACGATTTTAAAGATCACGGACTGGGTCTGCTTGGTGGCGTTGGTCAGCTCGTCGAAAAACAGGATATGCGGCTCACCGTTGCGGCAGAGGCGTTCCAGGCGCACCAGCCAGGCGGGCTTGATGTCCACAATCTCGTCCTTCGCCTCGTTGTAGACCGCACGGCCGTTGATGGTCTCGGGGGTCTCATTCACCAGTTCGATGTCCAGCGCCTCCGGGTCGATCTGGCGGACGCGGTCGGACTTTCCGTCCCCGGAGAGGCCGTGGATAAACACCGGGATATCCGCCTCGACATAGGCGCGGATCAGGCTGAGTTCATCGTGCTTCACAAAGCGGAACGCGCCTTCTTCCGGAAGCTCATCCTCCGCCTCGGGCGCGAGTTCGGAGAGAAACGGTCCGTTCAGATAGGCCGCTCCGTCTTCCCGGCTCCAGCCGCCGAAGAGCGCCATGCAGCTGATGAGAAGCCGGTTTTCCGCGTCATACAGCCAGCGCACCGGCCGCAGTTCCAGGAATACCCGGTCCCCTTCCGAGACGATGGTGCCGTCGGAAAGCTGCAGGTAGCCGTTGGCCCCGCCCTGTTCCAGCGTCAGGACGATCATCTGTTTGGCGCCGAGGCGGTAGACAGGCTGCTGCGTGCCGCGGACGGTAATATGGCGTCCCGTGTCGCGCAGCGAGCGCTCCGTGAGCTGCTTCTCCGCCATGTCGCGCAGGCTCCGGTCCAGGATCGTGGTGGGGTACATGCCGTAATCCACCGTGGTCACCGTGCCGTCCTTCCGCTCATGCTGCAGAAGGGCCTCTTCACCCGGTTCCAGCAGAAGCGCGGGGCGCAGCGCACAGGCAGTGCAGGGGTTGCGCCGTCCGAAGCGGTCGGCACAGGCGTCTCCGGAGAGGTAATAGTTCATTCCACCGCCGGCTTCGTACACAAAACCGTCGTCCGGTACGGTCAGAAGGGCAAGATCCGAGGCCGGGGCGGCGGTGCCGACCTTCTCGAAGACGGGCAGGGGCCGGTCAAAAACCTGTTCAGGTGATAAGAAAATCGATTTCATGTTTCTCCTTCTCTGCCGGGGGCTTGGCGTAGATCACGCGTCCGCCTTTCGGGTGTATGGGTGTGGTGCCGTAGACGACCCAGAGCGCGTCACAGCGCTGCTCGGGCATCCCGGCGTAACCGTCCGTAAAAATGATCTGATTCTCCGCGTCGCCCGTAAAGGCGTTCACCGCCACGGTGAAGTTGGTCCCGCCGGCGCCGCGGAGTTCCAGCGCGTCAATATCGGCCTCGGAACGGATCTCCCGAAAGCCGTAGAACTTTGTATCAAAGCATCCGACCCGGATCACGGCGTCTTCCTGCATCAGGGCTTTGACGCCCTTGACAAAGGCACGCAGCAGCTCGGTATCCACAGATGCGCTGGTGTCCAGGAGGATCTCGGCATGGGCCACGGGATAGGGCCGGAACTGATAAGGCAGCATGCCGTCCCGGATCGTGTCGCCCGGGAACCAGTCGAAGTCCAGCTGAAAGCTCGGCTCCAGCAGTCCGGAAAGCCCGTGGACCGCGGACGCGAGCCCAGGATCTTCAATCTCGCGGGCGGCGCCCTCCGTGCTCTTCCCGGGCTTTGGCTTCTGCTGCGGCCGGGGCTTGTTTCGCGGGTCGTCCGGATTCAGCTCCGGCGTCGGGTCCGGATCCCCGATCTCCCGGAGACCGGCCAGAATGATGTCGTAATACTCCTCCGCGCTGCGCTCGGTATCATCTGCCAGCAGGGTGGCGTTCATGGGAAGCTGGAAGCCCTCTTCCCGCAGCATGCGGTTTACCACGGCGTCGGCGGCCCGGCGCCAGACCATGCGGTCCCGGCCGCGGCCGCGGTCATAGTGATTCAGCCGCAGATGCAGCAGCTGCTGCGCGATATAAAAGCGCTGAACCTCCTCCGTGCAGTAGGACATCAGGCGGCTGTTATAGAGCACCCGGCGGCCGTCGTTGTCCGTCGGGGCGTCACAGGGGGCGTCCTCCAGCTCCAGACGGGCAATCCAGCCGGACCACTGGGGGAAACGCTCCTGCAGGTCCGCACAGAGCTTCTCCGTGTTCAGCATGGCGGAACCTCTCCCTTTGCTTCGCTTCCTTCCTCAGACGGAGTGGGCTTTGCGCGCCGCTGCGTCTCGGTGTAGATCATCAAAACCGCGATATCCGCCGGAGACACGCCGGAAATCCGCGAGGCCCGGCCGAAATTCTCCGGGCGGATCTTCTTCAGCTTCTCTCTGGCTTCCAGACGCAGCCCCAGGATGGCGTCATAGTCCAGATCCGCGGGCAGCGGACGGCTCTCCATGCGCCGGGCCTCCTCCACCTGTTTCAGCTGGCGCCGGATGTAACCGTCATACTTCATCCGGATCTCCACCTGCGCCACGATGGCCCGGGTAAGTGCCGGACGTTCTGGATCGAAGGCTTCGAGATCCGCATAGCTCAGCTGCGGCCGGCGCAGCAGGTCCGCCAGGGAGCAGCCGTTTCGGATTTCGGCCGTACCGCGGCTGCGGAGCATGGTATCCAGCGCATCAGACGGGGCGAGATACGTATGCTCCAGGCGTTCGAGTTCCTTTTCCACCGCGGCGTACTTGGCCCGCACGGCGGCCAGCGTCTCGTCCGAAACAAGGCCGATGGCGTGACCGATGGCGCTCAGGCGTTCATCCGCGTTGTCCTGCCGATGCAGCAGCCGGTACTCACTCCGGGAGGTCATCATGCGGTAGGGTTCGTTGGTGCCCTTGGTCACCAGGTCGTCGATCAGCGTACCGATGTATCCGTCCTCGCGGTGCAGGATGAAGGGACCTTCCCCTTTCAGCTTCCGCGCCGCGTTCACGCCGGCGACGAAGCCCTGAACCGCCGCTTCCTCATAACCGGAGGAGCCGTTGAACTGTCCGGCCCCGTAGAGGCCCGGAATCTTTTTCGATTCCAGCGTCGGATACAGCTCCGTCGGGTCGACGCAGTCGTATTCGATGGCATAGGCCGGCCGGGTCATCTCCGCGTGCTCCAGCCCAGGCACCGTGCGCAGCATCTGCAGCTGCACCTCCTCGGGCATGGAAGAAGAGAAGCCCTGGATATAGAGTTCCTCCGTGTTCAGGCCCATCGGTTCGATAAAGAGCTGATGACGCGGCTTATCCGGGAAGGTCATGATCTTTGTCTCGATGCTGGGGCAGTAGCGCGGCCCGACGCCTTCGATGACACCGGCGTAGATCGGACTGCGGTCCAGATTCTGCCGGATGATCTCATGGGTTTCCGCGCTCGTCCAGGTCAGATAGCAGACCGCCCGGTTCTCGGGTACCTTCCCGGTCGAGAAGGAAAAAGGCTCCGGCTCCGCATCTCCGGGCTGAAGCTCCATCTTTGAAAAGTCCACCGTCCGGCGGAGCACCCGCGGCGGGGTTCCGGTCTTGAAGCGGCGCATGGAAAGCCCGAGGGCCCGCAGCCGCTCCGCCAGCGGCACCGCGGCGGCCAGCCCGTCCGGTCCGGAAGAGCGAAGCAGTTCCCCAACAATCGTCCTTCCGTCGAGATACGTCCCCGTCGCGACCACAACCGCCCGGCAGCGGAACGCCGCCCCGGTCGCGGTCACCACGGCACAGACCGCGCCGTCCTCATCAAGCTCAATATCCGTGACCTCCGCCTGCCGGACCAGCAGATGCTCCTGCAGCTCCAGCGTATGCTTCATGACCTCCTGATAGCGTCGCCGGTCCGCCTGCGCGCGCAGCGAATGGACCGCGGGACCCTTGCCGATGTTCAGCATCCGGTACTGGATGCAGGCCTGATCCGCGGCCTTTCCCATCTCACCGCCCAGCGCATCCAGTTCCCGGACCAGATGGCCCTTCCCGGTGCCTCCGATGGCGGGGTTACAGGGCATGTTCCCCACGCTGTCCAGATTCACCGTAAAGCAGATCGTCTCCATTCCGAGTCTGGCCGCGGCCAGTGCGGCCTCAATCCCGGCATGTCCCGCCCCGATCACGGCGACATCACATGTTCCCGCTGTAAACCTGATCATAAACGATTCCCTTGTTTCTCATATACTGCCGAACGGTATTGCCTGCCGTGTGCAGACTGTCTCACCTTCTCCGGCGGGAAGCAGTCCGGCAGTGCATCTCGTAAAGGAGAAAAAATACTGACAAGGAATTATACAGGATTCTTCCGGAATTGTCATCCAAAAAATGAAAAAACCGGAAAAGAAAATTCTTGACAAAGGTTACTCTGCGTGCTATTATAACTGAGCGTTCAGGAAATGCGCGAGTGGTGGAATTGGCAGACTCGCTAGATTCAGGTTCTAGTGCTCACTCCGGGCGTGCGGGTTCAAGTCCCGCCTCGCGCACCAAAAACCCCGAAATCTTATGATTTCGGGGTTTTTTCTTGTCCAAAAGTGATGAAATCCTGTGTTTTCATTTATTGAGCACCAGATTTTTCGGCCCCTTTGGACGCCAGATTTTCTTATAGATTATTTCGGCTCAAAAGGAAGAGGGTTTCTATGAGAAGGACAAAGATTCTGAACGCCACAGAGGTCAAACGCACAAGCTACACAGAGGCAGCAAACGCATGCTCTGTTTCCCTCCCGTCAGGTGCGAATCAGTTTTTCCAGTGTTTCAAAAAGAGCCTCCGGTTCCACCGGCTTGGAGAGATGCGCATTCAGTCCGGCCTGCATGCTGCGCTGTACGTCCTCATCGAAGGCGTTGGCGGTCAGCGCAATGATGGGGATCGTCCCGGCGTCAGGGCGTCCCAGCGAACGGATCGCCCTCGCGGCCTCCAGTCCGTCCATGACCGGCATCCGCATATCCATCAGGATTGCGTCATAGTATCCGGCTTCGTGCTCCGCGAACATTTCCACCGCGATCCGGCCGTTCTCCGCAAGCTCCACTTCCATTCCGCGCATGGAGAGAACCATCGTCATGATTTCGGCATTGACCGGCATGTCCTCCGCCATGAGGACACGGCAGCCGGCAAGGGCCGCACGTTCTTCCGCTTCCGTGTTTTTCTTCTCAGGGATCTCCCGGCGTTCATCCGTCACCGTCCCTGTGCACGGCGGCTTTATGGCAAAAGTAATCGTCACCGTAAAGGTCGTCCCCCGGCCTTTCTCGCTCTCGACCTCTATGTTGCCGTTCATGAGTTCCACAATGCTTCTGGTGATCGGCATGCCGAGGCCGGTACTTCCATAGCGGTCGGCTGAGGACGAATCTTCCTGGGAAAACGGATCAAAGAGTTTCGGCAGATATTCTTTGTTCATACCGACGCCGGTGTCGCGGATCGTAAAACGCAGCGTGGATTTCCCGTCAAAGCGCGCGGTCTCTTCCACAAGGAAGGTGACGGTACCGCCCTCGGGGGTGAACTTCACGGCGTTTCCGAGGATATTGAGCAGCACCTGGCGCAGCTTCAGCTCATCGCCGATGTAGCAGTCGTCCACATGTCCCAGGATACGGCAGTCATAGGTCAGGCCCTTTTCCCGGCACTGCCCGCTGATCATGGTGTTGACCTGTTCGAGGGTTCTGGTCAGGGAGAATTCCTCGTTTTTGATGACCATGCGCCCGGATTCGATCCTGCTCATGTCCAGAATATCATTGATAATTCCCAGCAGATGACGGGCTGAGGTTCCGATCTTTTCCAGATACTCCTTCACCTTGCCGCTTGCCGAGGGTTCATTCAAGGCGATGTTGTTCAGGCCGATGATGGCATTCATGGGCGTGCGGATCTCATGGCTCATTTTGGACAGGAACGCCGTTTTTGCCTTATTGGCGTCCTCGGCCGCGGCGAGAGCCTCCTGAAGCGCGTGGTTGCGCGCAAGAGTCTCACGCATCTCCGCATCAATCACCGTAAAACCGACGCCGACCGCGTGCACGACATGATCATCTCTGTCCTCCGGATGCCGTACCCCGGCCATCCGGAGCATCTCATAATAATCCATTCCGTCGCGGTGCGCGAGATAGCGGAAGGCCATGATGATTTCCGTGGCCAGAACCGTCCGGATATTGTCCGGATCAATGAAGCGGAGAAATCCGGCCTGAAATTCCGGATCGACATAGCGCCTGCAGTATTCCGTGAATCTCTCCTGATAGGGGAAATGAATCCCTTCCGCCGTCTGGTACGGGTCATTCGGGTCGGCACGGTAACACACCGCATCATCGGCATCTATGTCCACATGGTATACGCTGCGGTAATCGGAAGCCATGGCCGTGATCATGCTGTCCAGTTCCTGACGGCGTCGCTCCTGTTCCGCGATGTGCTCCTGCAGTGCCAGCTTTTCCTCCAGTTCCTGCTGTTTTGCGCGGGCTTCCGCCTCCGCGGTCTTGATCCGCGTCATCTCGGTCACATCCACGCACATGCCGAGCAGGCAGAGGCGGCCCGAACCGTCCGTGAACTTCAGCTTGGTCGTCTGCAGATTGCGAAAGACCGTTCCCGTCGCATCCGGAACATCCTCAAAAAACACATAGGCCTCGTCCATGGTCAGGGCCTTCGTGTCGTCTTCCACAAAGTGGCAGGCGGTTTCCGCATCAAACAGGTCATAATCCGTATGGCCGACGACTTCCTCCGGGGATGATTTGCCGGCATACTCTGCAAAAGCCTGATTGCAGGCCAGATATACCCTGGTCTCAGCGTCCTTGGAGAAACTCATGGCGGGCATATTGGTCAGCAGTGAGGAGACGGCTCCCATGATTTCCGCCAGCTTTGCGGCCGACTGGACCTCCTGCATGAGCCTGCGGTTTTCTCTCTCCGCCCGCTTTCCTTCCTCGAGCGCCTTCTGCATGGCCCTGCCCTGCCGGACTTCATCATCCACATCCTTAAACCCCATCATGACGCCGGTTCTGCCCCCGGGCATATGCACCTTACCGAGGTCAATGCGATAGTGGCGCCGCCCGGATTCCAGCGCGCGGATAAAGTTGACAGAAAACTGTTCCCTCTTTTCAAACTGCCTGAGAATATAGGGCAGGCTGATCTCTTCCTGCATCCGTTCCCGGTCCTCTTCCGCCACCATGGTTGCCACATACTCGGTTTTGGTATCTGTGTAGCGGGCATGGCTCAGGGCGTTTCGGATTGCCTCGGCATGTGATGCGTCCAAATCCGAATGATACAGGGAGCAGCTTTCCGTGACCACATCGTTGATCAGCCAGACGGTGTTGTACGTGTTGATGAGAGTCGCGATGACCGCCTCTCTTGCGGCAATATCCTTCTCTCTCTCCGCCCGTTTCTCGGTAATATCGGAAATAAAGACAATATAGATTCCGCCATAGGTTTTCGATTCGACATAGTGGCCGTAATCATCCACCCAGCGTACCTGGCCGTTCTTCCGGATGATGCGGTATTCGGCATGGTCCATCCGTTCTTCGCTGCTGCTGATCTGGGCGGCAATGGACGTCACGAGATCCTGATAGTCGTCCGGATGCACCATTCCTCTGAAGGTATAGCCGGTGAGGGCCTTGAATTCCTCCTGATCCGCGCAGCCAAAAAGATCGAAAACAGCCTTGTTGGCATAGAGCAGCTTTTCATTTTCCTCCGCTTTATAGATGACGAAGCCGCCCGGCATATAACTGCCGATCTCTTCGATAACGGACAAGGTCTCTTCATTCAGTTCAAAAAATCTGCTCAACAGATCCACCCCCGGAAAACATACCGTCTGTCCCGATCCGCCGTTTCAGCCGCGCTCCCCTGTCCACAGGAACCTGTCTGCCCTGCCGTTTCCGGGCAGAGGAGATATCTCTGTTTTTCTTTGATTATTATAAGCGATTTTTTTGTCAAGACAATAGCGAAATGATTGCCCGTTTCCCGCTTTGTTGAAAAAACGCCGGCTTTCTATTGTTTTTTTATTATTGCTCTGGTATGATGATACGGACATGCCCTACCTGCGGATCTGCAGATCTCACGGCAATCCGCCGGAAAAAGACAGAAGGAAAGGCGTAAACCATGAAGTGTGAGGAACGATTTTTTGAAATCTACGGGCGGGACCCTGCCGGGACTGCCTTTTCTCCCTATCGCATCTGCCCGATCGGCGCCCACAGTGACCATAACCTGGGGAAAATCACCGGGTTTGCCATCAGTAAGGGGATCCATATCGCCTACAGCCCGAAACAAAACGGGGTCATCGAGATGGTCTCGCTGCAGTTTCCCAAGCGGGCCCAGTGGCACATCCGGGAAATCCCGGAAAAAGCCAATGACTGGGCAGATTATCTCCGCGGCGCGACATGGGCTCTCGCGAAAAAGCACACACTCTCTGTCGGAATCTGCGGTGTGATTGAAGGGACACTGCCGATCGGCGGGCTCAGCAGTTCCGCCGCGGTGATTCTCAGTTTCCTTGAAGCCCTCTGCCAGGTCAACCAGATCCGGCTTTCCACCCAGGAACTCATCGACACCGCGCTGGACGCAGAGCTGAATTTTGTCGGTGTCTCGATCGGCAAGCTGGATCAGAGCTGCGAAGTACTCGGGAAGAAAGGCCATCTGCTTTACCTGGACACCAAGGATGATTCCTATGAACTGATCCCTGCATCCGCTTCCATGAAGCCATACCGCTTTGCCATCTTCTTCTCCGGACTGGAACACAATCTGGCCGGAAGCAAATACAACATGCGTGTGGATGAGCTCCGTGCCGGTGTTTATGCGCTCCAGGCTTTCGCCGGTATGGAATACGGGAAGTTCAGCCAGGCCAATGCACGCGATGTGCCCTATGACGTTTATCTGCAGTATAAAGATCGGCTCCCCGTCCCCTGGATGAAGCGCTGTGAGCACTGGTACACGGAATTTCAGCGGGTAGAAGCCGGTGCGGAGGCCTGGAGACGCGGTGATATCGAAGCCTACGGCAGATTGTCGTTTGAGTCCGGCTGGTCCTCCATCCACAACTGGGAATCCGGCGCCCCGGAGCAGATCAGGCTGTACGAAATCATGACCCATACGGAAGGGATCTACGGCGGCCGCTTTTCCGGCGCGGGGTTCAAAGGCTGCTGTATGGCACTGATCGACCCGGCTTATGAAGAGAGCATCGAACGACAGGTTACAAAAGAGTATCTGAAATCATTCCCGCATCTGGAAGGAAAATACGCCGTGTTTTTCTGTGACAGTGCGGACGGAGTAGAGGTCGTCTGAAGAAATGAAATGTCTGATTCTTGCCGCCGGATATGCCACACGGCTGTATCCACTGACGGAAAACTACCCGAAGCCGCTTCTGGAGGTGAAGGGGAAAACCATCCTTGACTGGCTGATTGAGGACATCGGCAGTCTGGCGGACGAGTTTATCGTCGTCACCAACCATAAGTTTGCTCAGCACTTTGAAAAATGGGCGTATGGGCAGAACATCCGTATCGTCGATGACGGAACCTGCACCAACGATACCCGCTTGGGCGCCGTCCGCGACATTCAGTATGCCGTGGAAAAGGCCTCCCTTGACGATGACCTTCTGATTATCGCGGGAGACAACCTGCTGGACTTCAGTCTGAAAAGCTTCATTCGATACGCGCAGGAGAAGCGCAGCAGCTGCACCATGCGCTACCGGGAAGATGACATGGCCAGACTGAGAAAATCGGGTGTCGTCACCATCGGCGAAGACGACCGCATCCTTGCCATGACGGAAAAGCCCGCAGAGCCTGAATCCCACTGGTGCACTCCCCCGTTCTATTATTACCGACGGGAGGATCTTCTGAAAATACCCGATGCGCTTCAGGATGGCTGCGGCACAGATGCGCCGGGTTCCCTGGTCGCGTGGATGTGCAGACATACGGTGATGTATTCGATGGAAATGCCCGGAAAACGCTATGACATCGGAACACTCGAATCCTATCAGAACATCAAAACGCACTACAAAGGACGCACAGAATGAAAACAAACATTGATCTGAACAACAAATCCATCCTGGTCACGGGCTCTCCCGGCTTCATCGGTTCGTATCTTGTGATCCGCCTTCTGAGGGAGCTCACGGGCGGAACCGTCATCAGCTTTGACTGTATGAACGATTATTATGAGGTCAGTCTGAAGGAATGGCGTCTTTCCGAGATCGAGAAAGTCGCGAAAGAAAGCCCGGTAAGCCACGTCTTCATCCGGGGCAATCTCGCGGATCAGGCTCTGCTGAAGCAGGTGTTTCAGCAGTACCGCCCCGCTGTTGTCGTCAATCTGGCGGCCCAGGCCGGTGTCCGCTACAGCATCGACCATCCGGATGTCTATATAGAATCCAACATCATCGGTTTCTATAACATTCTGGAATGCTGCAGGCATTATCCGGTGGAGCATCTTGTTTACGCCTCTTCCTCCTCCGTGTACGGCGGGAACAAAAAGATCCCCTTCTCCACCGACGACATGGTCGATCATCCGGTGTCTCTGTATGCCGCGACAAAAAAGTCTGACGAGCTTCTGGCTCATTCTTACTGCAAGCTCTACGATATTCCGGCCACCGGTCTTCGATTCTTTACGGTCTACGGCCCCGCGGGACGGCCCGACATGTTCTATTATTCCGCGACAAGAAAACTGGTGGCGGGCGGTACCATCCAGCTTTTCAACTATGGGAACATGCAGCGTGATTTCACCTATATCGACGACATCGTGGAAGGGATCCTGCGCGTCATGAAGGGAGCACCCTCAAGATCCACAGGTGCTGACGGACTCCCCATCCCGCCGTATGCGGTCTACAACATCGGCGGCGGTCAGCCGGAAAACCTTCTTGATTTTGTCTCCACACTGCAGGAGGAACTGGTCAGAACAGGCGTTCTCCCCGACACGTATGAGTTTGAGCGTCACCGGGAGCTGGTCGGGATGCAGCAGGGAGATGTTCCTTTGACTTATGCCGATTCCGGCCCCCTTGAAAGGGATTACGGCTTCCGTCCGCAGATCGGAATCCGTGAAGGACTGCACAATTTTGCGAAGTGGTATCAGGAATACTACATGCATGGATAATCGGTCCGCAAAACAGAGACGCGGGCGGTGAATCATTTCGTTTGATTCACCGCCCGCGCTTTTATTATGTCGCCGAGTTCAGGATGATGTATGGTCGCCGCGGCTATACGGCACTGCCGTGTTTTATCCGTGGCAGTATTCGTAATACCAGCACTCATATGGATTGGTACATTGTTCACCGGGCTCCGTTTCTATTTCTTCCGATTGCTTTTGCATTCGATTAAGGTCCCATATATGATCGTTGATCCATTTGTAATAACCTTTCGCTTCTTTTGTAACTTCAACAGGGACGAAGGGGTTCTCTTCGTCAGGACCGTGAATGACGATAAACACCTTGCCGATCTTCATTTTGCATCGAGCCATGATGTAATACTGGAACCCGGCATCCTTGACAAACTGAGGATATACTTCGGGCGCGTTTTTGACCTCGTAGAAGTCGTATCCTGTTTCTGTTTTGCGAAGAATATCTACCGCGCAGTAATTGTTGTAATTTGAAAAGGCCGCTTCACATATTACAGGGGTGCCGGCCGCCAGATGCTCCTGCGTTCGCTGCAGCATGGCAGCCTTGTCCGGAATCGTGGTTCCCGGCCGATAGACTGTCATCTCTTCGTACGGGCCAAACATCCCCATCGCCTGATCACCGAAGTCGTTGCCCGCGTCAAGTTTTGCCTGGATTTCCGGTGGAATGACTTTCAGGCTGGGCTTGTGTTTGTCCAGCCACAGCATTTTCGGGCATTGCATGCCGCGCATGAAATCAGTTTTTGTTATTGCCATTCCTTTTCCAGCTCCTCAAATTCCGCCTTCTGTTCCCGAAGAATTTCTGCTGCTGCCAGACCAGCCATCTTATCCTTGATAAGTTCAATGATCGTCAGATCTG
This sequence comes from Oscillospiraceae bacterium, assembly GCA_017458335.1. GTDB lineage: Bacteria > Bacillota > Clostridia > Oscillospirales > Oscillospiraceae > Limivicinus. The sequence goes on along the minus strand of JAFTFT010000025.1, from coordinate 3,313 downwards.
CCGGGAGCCAGTCAACGCTGTCGATGTGATCTGCATCAAGCCATCGGCCGGCCTCATGCTCTTTCAGTACCGGCTTGCCATCCACAATTTTACACCAGAAGCATTGCATGCTGAGGTGGAAGGCCGGATAATCATACTCGACAGTCGTGAGGCAGTCCCCAACGGCAATATCTGTATCCAATTCTTCTTTTATCTCCCGGACCAGGGCTTGTTGTGGGGTTTCACCCGGTTCAATCTTTCCGCCGGGGAATTCCCAGCCATCCTTATAATCGCCATATCCGCGCTGTGTGGCAAAAACCTTGCCACCATCCCGGATGATGGCGGCAACAACTTTTACTGTCTTCATGTTTTCTCCGTTATTCAGGAAGCTTGACGTCTAAACAGCTCTCCTCGGGAGCTGTCGCCCTCCGTTGGAGCCAAGAAAAGATAAGCACTGTTAGACTTTTTGAATAAACAAGTGTACTATAGCCGATCAAAACCTGTCTTGTCAAGGCAGGTTTCTGTGCCGGAGTAAGATTCCAGCATCACGCCCCGTCACAGACAGCATTGGAAACTTGGCAAAAAGCCTGGGTATGAGTTGACTGAGCTCACGGCCTATGGTGCTGGATTCAAGAAGTAACAGTCATATGGTGTTACCACTAGTCGACAACAACCCGCTTTAAGAAGTACGGTCTTAGGCTCCTACGTTATATATAAAAACGCAATTTCTACTTCTTGTCTTAGTACTATATCGCTGTAGCGATATAGTTGCGCCCTCTCTGGATAGGTTGATGAATTTTTCCATCCGCGAGGAGAAGTTTTTGCTTTGGCCGCTTTCTTAATATGTAAAAGAAAATGAGTTTGATTTTTTTAATCGAAAATCAAACTCATTTCTATTTTATTCGCTCTGTAGCCGGACTTCCGATAAGTCCTCATAGTCTTCCCGGTTTCCGCAGCGACGCAAGTAATCCTTTCCCCCGTCCACGGCCACCGCGCCACAGGAGCACCACTTGAATTCATGGACGGTATGGCTCTCTATGATCTCACCGCATTTCTTGCAGCGAATCCGATTGTGAATAATCGTGTCCATTTGCCCAGCTCCCTTTTCGATCACGAGAGATCGACCAGCACTTCCCAATGGCCGTTTCGCTTTCCATTGGCACGGCGGAGATAGCCTTTTTCCTGCAGATCTGTCATTCTGCGTTTGATCGTCCTCTCCGATTTGCCAACCGAAACTGCAAGCTCCTTTTGCGTAATCGCAGGATTTGCTTTCACTGCCTTCATCATAGCTAGCTCTTCCAAAGTGCAATCCAAAGTGCCATTTTGGCACTTTGAAATTTCAGCGTTGGCACTTTGAACCGGAACTTCGCTCTTATACTCCACATGGAGATAGCGATTCTTCAATTCATGTTGCGCGCCGAGGAGCAGGTTTTCAAAAAACATTTCGAGATACTCGCTCGTGGCGTGAATCCCTTTTTGCAGATTGTTGTAGTTGGCGCGGACAAGCGCGTTGCGAAAATACCAGGAGTTTGCGGCAAACACATCGTTGTTCACCGCGAAGCCGAAGGCCTTCAAATACTTCACGATGAAGACCGCGGTCGCGCGCGTGTTTCCCTCGCAGAAGGGATGGATCTGCCAGATACCGGACGCAAACTTTGCCATGTGCTTGATCGATTCCGGAACAGAAAGCGCGTCATAGGAGAACTGTTTTTCCTGCGAGAAATCATAATCCAGCGTGTCGCGGATGCTCTCCCAGGACGAATACACGACCGTATCGCCGCCGAGCACCCACTCATTTTTCGTGATGTTGTAGGTACGGAATTGTCCCGCGTGATCAAAGACACCAGTAAACAAACGACGGTGAATGCTCTGCAGCTCAGCCGGAGAAAACTGAAAAGTTTTCTCTCCCAGCAGCTCGGTAATGCGCGCGGAAACGATATCCGCCTCCATCGTGCCGTCTTCCACCGCTTTGCGGCTGGCCTGCTCTTTGTAGTAGCTTTGGATACGCCGCTGCGCCCCGGCAATGTCAATGTCGCCTTCGATGTGCGCCTTCGCAGTCTCCAACAGATAGGTCGAAGTTTTCAGTCCATCCACGGCCTGGAGCCCGATGGCCGTTTGCCAGGCAGCACTTTTTTCGGCGCGCTCCGGCTCGCCCTGGCGGATGTATTCACTCAATTCAAGCTGCCATCTGTCCTGCTCCGGCATAATCTTCAACTCCTTCCCACTGTGCTTATCCAAGATTATTTTACCATGTTTGCGCTGTTATATCAAACAGAATTACGCAAGGTTTGGGCATCGATCGTTCGACGAATCGACGACCTGGGGCGGGTCGTAATTGAATAAGACAGCAAAAATCGCCTTGAACCATACAGTTCAAGACGATTCATGGCAGGGGAAGAAGGCTTCGAACCCTCGGCCTACGGTTTTGGAGACCGCCGCTCTACCAGCTGAGCTATTCCCCTGTATTCAATTCAAAACTTGGTGGACCGTCAGGGACTCGAACCCCGGACCGACCGGTTATGAGCCGGCTGCTCTACCAACTGAGCTAACGGTCCAGGCCCAGATTTGGTAATTGCCGCCACGATATCGTGGCGGCAATACCGTTCTTGGCGCCCCCTGTAGGATTCGAACCTACGACCCTGCGGTTAACAGCCGCATGCTCTACCTGTTGAGCTAAGGAGGCAAAGGGCAAACGGTTTGACTTGCGCCAAACCGTTTGTGTTGGCATTGACCTATCTTCCCGGTCCGTCTCCAGACAAGTATTGTCGGCACTGGTGAGCTTAACTTCTGTGTTCGGAATGGGAACAGGTGGACCCTCACCGTTAAAAACACCAACTGCATTTGGACAAACCAAATACTACACTATTCAATTCCCTTTGTCAAGTGGGATCTTGTCCGGGAGGACGTTTCCATCCTCCCGGATGGTACACCTTCAGGGACTCGAACCCTGGACACCCTGATTAAGAGTCAGGTGCTCTACCAACTGAGCTAAAGGTGCATATTGGTGACCCGAGGGAGAGTCGAACTCCCGATTGGGGCGTGAGAGGCCCCCGTCTTGACCACTTGACCATCGGGCCAGGTCTCGATACACCCTGAAAACTGAACAGAGAAGGGAGTGAATGCAAGGGCAAACCTGCATACTGTAGGTCAAGCCCTCGGGCTATTAGTACCGGTTGGCTGAACACGTCACCGTGCTTACACCGCCGGCCTATCAACGAAGTAGTCTACTTCGGCCCTTACTCCTAATGGATGGGAGATCTTATCTTAGGGGGAGTTTCACGCTTAGATGCCTTCAGCGTTTATCTCGTCCAGACGTAGCTACCCAGCTGTGCCG
>JAFTFT010000024.1 GCA_017458335.1 Oscillospiraceae bacterium | reverse complement strand
GCCAGAACAATCAAAATTCACAAGCGTAAAGATTCCTGGCAAATATGTAATTGTAAGAAATCAATTCTGACTCTATTTGAGCAATTGCACACCCCGATGTCAGTGGATCTTCCGCCTACCTAAAAACGGAAATTACTGTGATTAGTATATCATAATTGATCATCAAAAACAACAAAAGAGCACCGGCCTGCTGGGGGAAGTATGATCCTGTCAAAAGCTATGCTCCCTTGGATGCCGGGTGAAGGACGATCACGGTGCTGGGCACCACAACGGAAAAGCAGCCGAACTGCGGAAGCAGAACGGCTGCATAGTTTATTAGGTTGGGTGCATCGATTAGGTCGGCGCAAGATAAAAGCTGCGTCCATGTGTCTTTCCTATTCCCAAGAAAGTCGCCTGAGCAATTTAGCTCCCTGCCATAGAATTGGGGCTCTGTGAGACAGGGCTTAGTTTTTACGCCTTTCTCCGGGGACTCACCAGCTTATTTTTCGCATTAACCGTCCCTGTGTCTTTGCCCTGTGTCTTTGCCACGCTGAGCGCTTCAATTGCGTGAAGAACACGTTGAGAGCGCTTTTTAGAACAAGTCAAGAGCGCTTTTGGAAAGCAGCCGCCGGGAAGCAAAGACAAAGTCCGGCAGGTAAAGTCATCGAAGTGATGAGATTACCTGCCGGACTTCCTGTTTCTATGCTGTATTTGCTGTATTTGCCGATGCTGTTTGAACTCAGCAGTAATATTCCATGGGATAGGTCAGGTACTCGTTCTGATCAAACTGATCGACAGTCACATAGCCCGCAGGCGCACGCAGGAGAGACGGAATACGGTTCACAATTGTCGCACAGGTGTGCTCAACCGTTGCCGGCTTTACCACGTGGAATTCAGTATCGGGTTCGCCGGTGATCTTCCAGTCGCACATATCGCCGTCATCGGGGCCGTAGACTTTGCCGATCGTTTCCTCTTCCACAACAATCCCCTGCATCGTCTCGATGGTGACAACAGCAGACATACCAATGCATCTGCCGGCTTTGATTTCTTTGCCAAGAGTGGAGCTGTAGATGTCTTTGTCAATGATATAGGGGACGTGCTTCTGCTCGATGCTCTTGATGGTAAGGCCGAGCTTATTGCAGATCGCTTCAGAAGCATTCCATGCGTAGGAAGGCTCAAATTCGGCCGGATGAGCGATTTTCTCTTCGAACTCTTCAGGAGTCAGGTCGCAGCCGTGCGCTTCTGCCAGGGCAATTCCGTATTCATCAACGTTGTAGCTGTATGCGCCCTTGATCTTTTCAATCTTATGCATACCGCCTGCAACCAGGCCCACCATATTGATCCAGAAAATATCCTGCATGCCGCTGCCGCAGACCGTGCAGTTATTGGCCTTGGCAAGTGCATCGATTCTGTTGATCATCGCCGCGGATGTTGTCCAAGGATAAATCGCCTCTTCACAGGTCGTGATCACATTGATTCCGCGGGTAACGCACTGCTCGATCGCTTCATAGATATCGCTGATAAAGCTGCGCGTGGTGATGATTGCAACATCTGCATTGCACTCATCCAGGACCTTCTCGGCATTATCGGAGATCACAATGCCGGTCTTAACTCCCAAATTGGCCCAATCACCGACATCCTGGCCAAGAGACGCGCCGCGGCCGATCGCGCCGACGATCTGGGCACCGTTTTCATAGAGGTAACGAAGCGTATACTTGCTCATCTTACCGCAACCGTACTGTACGACTTTAATTTTGTCCATCCTGTGGACCTCCTTTGTTTGTGATGAAATTATCATACAGCCTACGGTTGGATGAGAGTCAAGGCTTTTTTTGAAAGGAAACCGGTATTTGAAGCCGGAGGAACATACTGCGCTGTTTGTTGTCAAAAATATTGAATTCTGTCAGCTCTTCGCAGATATAATCCCCTGAAATCGTATATTCATTCTCTCGGCAATAGGTCAGCAATTCTTTTGCGTACTTCACTTCATCGTCAAAACGGTCAAGATAGATACAGGCGTACATGCCGCTGTCCAGAATCTGAATATTGTCTCCATATTCCTGTAATTGTCTGTCTCCAAAAATAAAAACCTTATCCGGTATGAATGCCCCCTTCTCAAAATTGCTCTGCAAAACGGAAGTTCCGAGACTATACGACAGAATCTGAGGGAGCTCTTTCTCCATCAGGCTTGTTCTTAAGTCCTGTATCGTCTTTTCATATGCCACGATTCCCGCCTGATAGAAGTTCTCGGTGCAAGGGGCATACAGAATGAAACGCCGGTCAATGAACTCCAATGAGATGGTTCCGCTGACAGGAGACTTCCGGAACCGCTCAATTGACTGAATTGTCCTGTCAACGGCCTCATGCATTGCTTTCAGTTCTCGAAACTGCCTATGGATCTGATTACCCTTTTCAATCAGTTTTTCTTCGATCAGTGAAATGTCCTCTTTGCGGAGTAAATCATGTATATCTGACAGGCTCAGTCCAAGATCCCGCATATAACGGATGAAATCCAGTCGCGAAGTCTGCCGGATATCATAGTAGCGATATCCAGTCTCCGGATCCGTATAGGCTGGCTTGAGCAGATCTATTTCATCATATAGACGTAAGGTGGCAATGGTTACCCGGTTTGCCTTAGCCATTTTTCCAATTGGCAGCAGGTTATTATTTTGTTCCTGTTCCATCTGCAATTCCTCCAAACTCTCATGTAAGTACAGAGTTTACCTCTGAAGAGTAACATTAATCCTGAAATTTTGCAATGCGATTCTGCCGCGTCAACCCGGTCTGTAATCCCCTGTCATAACGAAGTAAAAACCAAATCAGGCTGGATCACCGAAAAAAGTGATTCAGCCTGATTTGGTTTTGAAAGAGCAAACACAGAGAACCGTCCCCTGTGTGCCGGCGGCTTACCTGCAGTCCAGAAGGGTAAAGCCGCATTCCGGGCAGATTGCCGCATCGCCGGACAGGGCATTGATGGTATTGTCCAGCTGATGCACCCGCATCACCTCTTCCGTCGGGTACATGTAAAGCTTGATCGGCAGATTGTCATAAGCGATGCAGGCGCAGTCGCCCTTCTCCGCAAACTGCCCGACGGCAAGACTCCAGTCGATCCAGCTGCCGTTGCCGAAACGCACAAAGCTCTCGCCCGGGTTCACGATTCCACGGCAATAGCGATTCAGCTTCTCTCCGGTGTCTGCATGACGCTCGGCATAGGTCTCCACGCCCTGCTCGTTCAGGCTTCCCGTGTTGGTCAGGGCATACCGGAAACCGTTCTCCACCGGCACACGCTCCAGGACCGTCACGCCGATTCCTGCCCCCTCCGGAAGGCGAAGCTTCTCTTCCAGCTCAAGGCGATGATACCCGGCAAAGGCGAATTTCTCTGTTTTCTCTCCCAGGAGCACACCGTCTGTCGGACTGGCCGCACGGTCATTCAGCAGATATACCGAGACCGTAACCTCTGTATCCAGATCACCGGTCATCACCGACACATACTGCAAAACGCTGTCTGCCTCGGCGGTAAAGACATTGCCGGCGTAAACAGGCTCTTCAAAGAGGGTTGAACTGGTAATTTCCGCAGGCATGTTGTCGTATCCCAGGAGGGAAAGCTCCTTGATCAGGCTGTTTTCATCATCGGTCACAAAGTCGAAACTGGCAACAGCGCAAAGGCTCTTGTCATAATAAGAGAGCCAGAAGTATCCGTCCTGTCCCCAGTCCTCTCCCCAGCTGTTTCTGACAAGCCATGCGCCGTCGGCGGGCGGCTGATGCTCAGGCTGGAAGGAGGAGACAGGGAAACTGTCGTCCCAGCCGACCACGGTGACCGCATGATTGGCCGGCTTCTGATCATAGGTATACTGGGCATAGATGTATTCGCCGTTCTCTTCGATGAAGTTCAGATAGGTAAGCGCATCTTCCTCTTCATATTCCACCAGGGTATCATAATTACGGCCAAAATAGCGGGACTTCAGGACCTGGATCGTCTGGTCCCGGTCCAGACCCGCGTTTTCATAGGGATTCTCATCCAGTTGATTGATTTTCAGGGCGAGCTGCATCAGGTGCTGCAATTCCTCATCGGTGGCAGCATCGGAGTCCGTGATGCCGACACGGAAGTCGACATATTCCGCAAGTTCCTCTTCGCTCACACCATCAACCGTGCCATAGCGGCTGAGCAGGCGGGCACGCCGGGCATCGGGGTCATTCGGCATGGCCTGGTCGGCAACGAAGCTGATGCCTACACCGCGGCCCTTCAAGAGTTCGGACTTCATCATTTCCGTTGCTTCCGGCCGATAAACATAGTTCCCGTTTTCATCCTTTGCAGCAGGTGCGGGAAGAATGTTGGCGTTTTTGAGCTCAAAGCTCTGCACAAAACGCAGCTCCTCCGGCAGACTCCAGTCGCCGTCGCGATTCGCCTCACCATCGCTGTCGCCATAGGGTGCGACGGCTTCCTTCACAACGCCGATTCCGGAGGCCAGACTTGAGGTGGAGAGATAATAGTTGCCGCCGAAATTATAAGCTGTGACATCTGTGTCTTCCAGAGGATGGGCGCCCTCTCCCGCCTGGCTCAGATCATAGGGGTACTCCCCTTCCGGATATGCCTCCGCGCCCGGAAGCGCATTGGCTGTAAACCACGCCAGATGCTTCTCGGACAGGTCCATCTCCTCTCCATACTTTTCGAAGTATTCCTCCGCCGACAGCCCCATTGCGCTCAGGATGCTGGATTCGCTCGCAGCCATGGTGGCAAAGGTCCAGCACGTGCCCCAGGGTGACTGGTTCTTGACCGGGGTAACGACGCCGCGGTCACGGAGGTCGAACTTCTCCGGGAAGGTGTCGGCAATGGATCTCCATCTGAGTCCAGAATAGATATCTGCCACATCTTCTCCATAATGCAGCAGCATTGCGGCCGGCTCTTCCAGCTCTGTTCCCAGCCGGTCCAGCGCCTGGAGATCTGTCTCCGAAAGCGCCGCCATGTTGTCCCCTTCCGCACAGGCGCAGACAGGAAGCGACAACAGCATGGCAATCACAAGTAGGATCGCAATCCTTGCTTTTTTCATCTTTTTTCTCCTTTTCATTCGTCTCAGACTGTGAAATGAAGTATACCACAGAATTGAAAGGTCGGGAAGACATAGAAAACCGCCTGAAGCAGATTTGGTCATTCGCCTTGGCTGCTTCAGGAGGATCTTATTTCAAATTCATATTCTGTTATTATGCGATCTGGTCAAGATGGTCCCAGTCGATTTCAGATTCCGACAGGAAGCCGCTTTTCTCAGCAGCCTGAAGAGCGGTTTCTTCATCAGCCGTCAATTTGGTATAATCAGGATCCCATGCACGAAGCAATCTCTTGATGAATTCACAGGCAAACTCCTGCTCTTCAGCCGGAAGAAGATTCATCATTCTGGCTGCCTTCATTACTGTTTCCGACATCGAACAATCACCTCACCATAGCATGCTCATACGCCATACGAACTCTTCATCTCCGCTTCAACCGCATCAGCGGGAATAACACGACCGGCGGCAATATCGTCCATTCCTTTTTGCAGTTCCATATCGAACTGTTCCTTCGTCATGCTGCCAATCACTGCGGGTACAGAGGCAGGAAGTTTCATTTCAAAGGGAATTCCGCGCTGCATAACAACCTGTTTTAAAAACATGCCGATTGCATTGGACATGGGGATGCCAAGCTGATTCAGGATCGCTTCCGCCTGTTCTTTTGTTTCAGGATCAACACGCGTGAAGACATTCGCTGTCCTTGTTGCTGCTCTTGCCAAGAGACATACCTCGCTTTCAGATTTCTGAGTATACCCAGCAATTCTTCGTGAGCTGCGGGGTGTATATTATTTGTTTTCTTCGTGCTCCCTGTCTAAATGCGCCTTAATAATTCTTTCAATAGCCGTTGTAAGAGTCTGCCCTTTCTCGTCAGCGTAAGCCCGAAGGCCTTCCATAATAGAACGGTCCAAGTACAAGCTAATCTTCTCGCCGTCTTTCTTTGCTCTGGCCATGTCAGTTGCCCTCCTTTGCAGTAAGTTCCTGATACAGCTTCATCAGAGCGGCCACACAGTCGCTCTCGGTAAAGTTCTTGATTGGGAAACCGTAGGCCGCCATAACCGCCTTATCGTTTGCTTGGTGGGCTTTACGCAGTTCAGGTGGCATGGTCAACTCGTCATAGAGATCTGCCAGACTTGCATCAGGATAGAGTACGCGGGCGTCCAAAATGGCCTGCGCCGTCTGCTCGATCGTAGCCTTCTGCTCATCAGTGGGAGTAGGCCAAGGGAAGTTGTTGTAGACGGCGGGAGAATAACTATAATCACTCTTCATCCGCCCACAAACTGTCCTCATCCATGCCATATGCACATTAGATATCATAACGCCAAACATAAAGAGAGTTGCATTAGGCAAAACATAGAGCTTATTGCTCGGAACGACGTTATTGTTGAGATAGCCAATTGGTATGTATCTCCTTCGTTCCGTTGAGACTTCCGGAACTGCTAGAAATTGTGTTTCCGGCTGCCGTATTTCTGCAAAAAGCATTGGCGTTTCGGCCGCTGCTCGAAATCCCGGAGTTGGGCTGCTTTTCCTGCTCTCAGCGACTTTTGAAATACGTTCTCGAATTTCTGGTATATTTCTATACTCTGAAGGATTCACCCCTTTAAGCCAAAGACAGTATCTCATCTTATTATTGATGAAGTCGTTTGAGCCAATATACTGTTTTAAAAGCCAAGCCTTATCCGGATAATGTTCGATAAAAGCTTCATACTCATCCTTAGAGTATATCAGATACCCACCATCGACTGGTTTGCTTCCCTGTGTCATTTTGGGAAGCAAGGGATTGTTCGGCACACCTCTCGCTTTAATAAAAACATCTTCACTATCAAGTAGATAGCCGTTAATGTGTTTAGCCTGCTTTTTTATGTTATTATCGAATATGTATTTGGGAGATTTATCCTTTGCTGAAAAGCCAATAATGATGCAGTGAACAGCAGCTTTGTCAAACGACTCACTTGTCCATACAAAAGTTCGATATGCAAAGAAGATGGTTATCCCTTTCAGTTCCTGCCACAAAATGGCGACCTGTTCACCTTGAGAAATAGAATTGGTGGAAACAAAAGCAACGCAGATATTTGTATTCACAATATAGTCTGCCGCCTTCTTATACCAGGCTGCAACATAGTCGAGTTTACCTGATTTGGGATTGTCTCCAAAAACGTTTTTAACTTCCGCCGCCTGCTCCTTGGTCCTGTAACTTTGTCCAACAAATGGCGGATTCCCCATGATGTAGTTCAGCCTGGTCTTATCCACCACGCTCTCCCAGTCGATGCGCAGGGCATTACCCTCAACGATATTCGCGTTGGTCTTCAGCGGCAGGAAATCCAGATCCATAACAAGGATCTTGCTGGTCTCCTTCATCATCTGGCTCTCTGCGATCCAAAGGGCAGTTTTGGCGACGGTTACAGCGAAATCATTGATCTCAATACCGTGGAACTGGGAAATGCTGACCAGGATCGGTTCCGTGACGGCATCCATGCTGATCTGCCCACGGTGCAGCTCGAAGATAACCGCATTCTCCAGGCGGCGCAGGCTCAGATAGCTCTCAGTTAAAAAGTTGCCGCTGCCGGCGGCAGGATCCAGGAATTCCAAAGAAGCCAGTTTCTTCTGATAGGCAAGAAGCTTCTTTTCTTTTTCTTTCCAGACCGAGACACTCTTGATTTCTTCAAGTTCTTTTTTGAGATCATTCAGGAACAGCGGATCAATGACCTTGTGGATGTTCTCAATGCTGGTGTAATGCATGCCGCCGCTGCGGCGAGTCTCTGGATTCAAGGTGCTCTCAAACACGGCGCCGAAGATGGTCGGGCTGATTTCAGCCCAGTCGAAATCAGCAGAGGCACGCTGGAGCAGCAGCGTTTTCAGTTCGTCGTTGAACGGAGGGATGATGACGGTCTCGTCGGCAAACAGGCCGCCGTTGACATAGGGAAAGGCTGCAAGCATCGGATCATCGTCTGCCAGATAGGGATCACGCTCCTCGGGCTTTTGGTTCAAAACCTTGAAAAGCTGTGTCAGTGCCTTGCGAAGCTGATTTGCGGAAAACTGCTTCAGGTAGTCATGGAACATCAGGTGCTTCCCGAAGATACCGGCATCCTCCGCATACAGGCAGAACACCAGACGCACACAGAGCTTGTTCAGGTGTTTGAGTGTCTCCGGATCATCCGGATTCTTATACTGCTTCAACAGACCATCGTAGAGAAGCCCAACCACTTCGCCGGCCTTGATGGAGATCTCCATCTCACGCTGCAGATGTACGCTTCCCTTATCCACAAGGAAGGACAGGCGGTAGTATTCCTTCTCCAAATCTGCCAACTTGATCTTCTCCGGCTCGCCGCGCGGGTTTTCCATATCATAGACATAGAACTCCCGGAAATTGCAGGTAATAATCCAACGGGGACGCTCTGAATAGGGCAGCTCGGCCGAGTAGCGCTTGGCCTGCTGGAAAGGCGTCAGAAGAGACCCGTCGGACTGCTTGATTGCTTTGTTCAGATCCTTTCCGGCGCCCTTCTGCTCGATCATGACATGAGTCTCGGAGATGAAGCCGTCAATAAAGCCGGTTGAGGTATCCAATTTGACCTGATCCTCGAACTTGATATACTTCTCGGGCTCGGCCACGTCAAAGACCTCACGGAGTAGTGAGAGCCAAAACGGCTGACTTTCGCCTTTCTCATATCCTTTATCTTTCCAGAATTCCGCAAATTTATTAGCCGCAATTTTACGCTGCGTGTCGGTCATACCAATACCACCCGCCTATTCTTGCAACAGTATTTTTATATATTATAATATATTCCAGTATAATAATCAATTTTTATATATAAAACAAATCATGTGCTATGTTGAAATAATCCGATGTTTATGTGGTATGTTGAATTCATCACACGTGTCAGCATTCCCGCCGCCAGACGTTTCCGTAATGAATATGCCCGGATACTGGACGAGCTTGAAGAGAACCCTTTATGCACTGATTGGCACATTTTTCATTTTTTGATATGATAACGATGTCCCGAAAGGGATGGGATGAAGAGCAAATACAGGCTTGGCGGCTGTTCCTACTCTCCGAAAGGAGGGATGGACGATGCGAATTACCTTTCATGTGCGGAAGTACACGGTGACTATTATCATCAGGGAAACCCATACGAAGGACCGCAGCGAAAAAAACAACCGCCACTCGGCAAAGTGACGGATGTTTTGCGGTCTTTCGACTGCTGATTATCTAAACGATGCATGAGGAGCAGCCGTAAAGTCTTGCTCTTCATTTCCTATTATAGGGGTTTTTGATGAATTGTCAAGTCAGTTTTGTCGAGCGGCAAGACAATAACTGCGTCCCCGTGTCCCACCTCTAAGCCTCGGGGCGATAAGACAAAAGCTACGTCCCTGTGTCTTTTTACATATGTTCTTCGTATCGTTAACCGCACAGTATAGGTATTTTCCTTTTGCGTTTCTCTGTGTTATCATACAATCGTCCTGAGGGACAGGACAAATAACCCAAAGAAAGAAGGCGCTGAAAATGCTGAAAGAGTTCTATGAAAGCTTCTCTCACCGTGAAGGCAAATGAGTGTAACATTTCGAAACCTCAACAACAGATTTCAGAAAGAAGGCGCCGAAGATGCCGAAAGAGTTCTATGAAAGCTTTTCCCATCGGGAAGGCCAATAAAATAAAAAGGATCGCTCCGGCGGTCCCTTTTATTTTGATACGGTTCATTCCTTATTGCTTGCGTGATAAACCTGACTGTGATAGAATGGGAAGCAGTTACAGGAACGATTATGTTCTACAGCATTCAAGAATCACAGGAGGGTTAGCGGATGGAAAACAAAAAAGCGCGGGCACTTGATGACGATCTGCTTGAAAACATCATCGGCGGGATCAGCCTCCGTGAGGTTTTCAGACATACATGCAGAGACTGCCAGAATGTCTGGTATAACGAACAGGGTACTTCGGCCTGTCCCAGATGCGGAAGCTCGAAAACCAATTCGTGGCCGTCATAATTTACGCTACGCAATAGAAAAGCCCTGGGTTGAACCCGGGGCTTTTCTCTTGCCGGTGGTTGGGATTGGTCAGATGTCGAGGTATAGGTGGTTTTCTATTGCCCTGGCAAGACAAAAGCTACGTCCCCTTTAATTTGCTAACATATGCCATCGGTGTCGATAAAAAAGAATTCCCACAGGCTTTATTCCATGTTATAATATCGGCAAAGTGTCCCGTATCCTGCAGACTGACAAAAGCCTGAGAGACTATACGAAGAGGTGCTGCCATGCTGAAAAAATGGAATTCAATGAGCCTGATCGTCAGAATCCTGATCGGGCTGGTTGTCGGTGTGATTCTGGGTCTGGCCTTTCCCGGACTCCGGTGGATCCGCGTGCTCGGCACGCTGTTTGTGGGCGCCCTGAAAGGGATCGCGCCGCTGCTGGTCTTCGTTCTGGTGGCATCTTCCCTGGCGAATGCCAAAGGGGGAAACATGTCACGGTTCCGGACCGTCATTTTCCTCTATCTGTTCAGTACGCTCTGTGCGGCCGTGGTTGCGGTGTTCGTCAACTTTGCCTTTCCCGTCACGATCTCGCTTGACGGAATGAATGCCGCCCAGGGCTATGTTGCGCCGACCAGCATGTCCGAGATCCTCATGAACTTCCTGACGAGTGTGGTTGCAAACCCGGTGGATGCCCTGGCCGACGGCGACTACATCGGCATTCTCTTCTGGGCTGTGATCTTCGGCCTGGCACTGAAAAAAGCCGGAGAGCAGACGCGATCGATCCTTTCGGATCTTGCCGACGGCATCTCCACCGTCGTGCGCTGGATCATCAGCTGTGCGCCGTTCGGCATTCTCGGTCTGGTCTTTGACGCGGTTTCGACAGGCGGTCTGAAGATCCTTACCTCTTACGGGGAGCTGGTTCTGGTTCTGGTGGGAACCATGCTTCTGGTCGCGCTGGTGGTCAATCCCCTGATCGTGGGAATTTCCCTCCGGCATAATCCCTTTCCGCTTGTGTTCAAATGCATCCGGCAAAGCGGCGTGACGGCCTTCTTTACCAGAAGCTCCGCAGCGAACATCCCGGTCAACATGGAACTGTGCAAGGAGCTCGGGCTCGATGAAGAAGTCTATTCCGTGTCGATCCCGCTGGGCGCCACGATCAACATGGACGGCGCCGCGGCCGTCATCACGACCTTTGCGATGACGGCGGCCTTCTCGTTGGGCATGAAGCCCTCCCTGCCGATGGCCATCCTGCTGAGCATCGTGGCGACCTTCTCTGCCTGCGGCGCGTCCGGGGTTGCCGGCGGTTCCCTTCTGCTGATACCGCTTGCCTGTTCCCTGTTCGGGATTTCCCCGGACGTGGCCATGCAGATGGTCGGCGTCGGCTTTGTGGTCAGCGTGATTCAGGACTCGATGGAGACCGCGCTGAATTCCTCCGGGGATGTCATCTTTACGGCAACGGCGGAATTCCTGGAATGGAAAAAGCAGGGAAAGAAGCTTCCGCTCTGACGGGGCGGAGCCAGGGAAAGGAGCTGCTGTACAAGGATGAAAAGCATTACGAGCGTCTATAAAATCGGCAACGGCCCCTCCAGTTCTCACACGGTGGGCCCCTTTCACGCCGCCCGTACCTTCGGCAGCCGTTATCCGGATGCCGACGCCTATGAGGTAACCCTGTACGGGTCGCTGGCCTTCACCGGAGAAGGCCACGGAACCGGAAAAGCCATCCGGGAAGGACTGCCCGGGGAAAAAACGAAGATCGTCTTTGACCGTGAGACAAAAGAAGAGGATCTTCCGCATCCCAACACCATGCTGTTCAAGGCCTTCAAGGACGGGAAGGAAATCGCCGCCACAAGGATCTTCAGCATCGGCGGCGGCTCCATCCGCATTGAATTTGAACCGTCGGAGGAAGACAAGGAAGTCTATCCCCAGAAGAACTTCTCAGAGATTGTCACCCTCTGCAACCAGGAGAAGATCAGCATCATCCAGCTGATTTACATTCTGGAAGGTTACACGCTGCGGGATTATCTGAGAAAAGTCTGGCACGCCATGCAGGAAGCCGTGGAACGGGGCCTGAACACGGAAGGCGTCCTGCCGGGCGGACTGAACCTGACACGGAAGGCAAAGTATCTGTATCACAAACGCTGTTACAACGAAAGCGCCGATGTGACGATGAACCGGGTGATCGCCGCCTATGCTTACGCGGTCAGCGAAGAGAACGCAGCAGAAAACGTCGTGGTGACCGCCCCGACCTGCGGCAGCTGCGGCGTGCTGCCCTCCATCCTGTACTACATGCACAAGGATCGGGGCTTCCCGGAAGAGGAGATTCTCGACGCGCTTGCCGTCGCGGGCCTGATCGGGAACGTGATCCGGACCAATGCCAGCATTTCCGGGGCAGAGTGCGGCTGTCAGGCGGAGATCGGCAGCGCGTGCTCCATGGCGGCGGCCGCCGTTGCACAGCTCTCGGGCCTGAGCATCGACCAGATCGAATACGCCGCCGAGATCGCCATGGAACACAACCTGGGCCTCACCTGTGACCCGGTGGGCGGACTGGTGCAGATTCCATGCATCGAGCGCAACGCGGTGGCGGCCATGCGTGCGCTGAGTTCGGTCAATCTGTCCCGCTTTCTCTATGCAACGAGGAAGATCTCGTTTGACGAGGTGGTGGCAACCATGTATCGCACCGGCCTGGATCTGAACGAGAAATATCGCGAAACGTCCCACGGGGGGCTTGCACAGATTTACCGGGAGAACCAGAAAGAAACGATTGAAACACCCTGAAATACACCTGCACGCAGGGTGGCCTGTTGTCATTTTCCACAAATTTACTGTGTCGATTTTGTCTGAGGTGCACAAATCTTTGGTTGGATTTGCTCTTGTTTTTTTCCTTCAAAAGTTTAAAATATAGCCTCAAAATACCGGAGACGATCTTTCGTCTTTCACCCTTTCGAATTTTCCGGTATTGGAAAGCTGATTCAACCATGATAAAAGATATGACAACAGGTTCACCGCTGAAATGCATTCTTCGCTTCTGTATTCCGCTGCTGATCGGGAACCTGTTTCAACAGTTTTACAACCTCGCCGACAGCATCCTCGTCGGCCGTATTCTGGGCCTGAACGCCTTTGCGGGCGTCGGCGTCACCGGGGCCCTGAATTTCCTGATCATCGGGTTTGCCCTCGGCGTCTGCTCCGGACTTTCCATCCCGATCTCCCAGAGCTTCGGGGCCGGGAGAACGGACATCGTTAAAAAACGCACGGCGCAGCTGGTATGGCTCGGGCTCGGGATCTCCGTCCTGATCCAGTTCGTCTGCTTCTTCTGGACCGATGATCTGCTCCGCCTGATGAACACCCCGGAAGAGATTTTCGACGATGCCTATCGCTATATCTTCCTCATTTTCATGGGCGTCGGGGCAACCATGCTGTACAATCTCAGCTCCTCCGTACTTCGCGCCCTCGGCGACAGCCGCACTCCCCTGCATTTTCTGGTGGGCGCGGTGGTGATCAATGTCTTTCTGGACATCCTGTTCATGAAATATCTGCATGCCGGCGTGGAGGGCGCCGCCTGGGCAACCATCCTGTCGCAGCTGGCCGCCGGGCTTGCCTGTGTGCTCTACATCATCAAAAAGATTCCGTTCATGGACATCCACCGTTCGGACCTGCGTCCGGACTGGAAAAGCATGCGTCTCATGCTCCGGATCGGCGTTCCGATGGGCGCACAGTTCGCCATCACCGCCGTCGGTTCCATCATCATGCAGAGTGCCGTGAACGGCCTGGGTGCCACCGCCGTGGCGGCCGTCTCGGCGGCATCAAAGGTGCATAACATTGTCGCCGCGCCTCTTGAAAGCTGCGGCATCGCGATGGCGACCTACTGCGGTCAGAATCTCGGCGCCGGAAAGATCGACCGTATCCGCCGCGGCGTTCTGAAAACGACGGTCGTGTCCATGCTCTACTGCGTTGCGGCCTTCCTCTTCAACTACGCTGCCGGGCAGAAAGTCGCGCTGCTTTTTGTGGACGCGTCCGAGATCCGTGTCCTTCGCCTGGCACAGCAGTATCTGGTGGCCATGAGCGCGTTCTATCCCACGCTCGCCGTGATCTTCATCTTCCGCAACGGCCTGCAGGGAATGGGCTATTCCGGCGAGGCCATGCTGGCGGGCGTTTCCGAACTGATCGCACGTGTTCTTGTCGCGTTCGTGCTGGTCGGAAGAATCGGGTTCAACGGCGTCTGCTGCGCCAACCCCGCCGCCTGGGTCTTTGCGGATGTGGTGCTGCTGGTGCTCTATTTCCGCGAGATGCGGCACATCCGCGCCGCTCAGACCGCGCCTCAGGAGGAAGCCTCTCCCGCAGCCATGCACCGGAAGCTCTCTTCCGCACACGTTTATCGCTGAGGAAAGACTTTTCAGATCTAATAACATGATATCGGCCGTAAAAACAGACGCAAGTTCTTTTGTCTGCTTTTACGGCCGATTCTCTTTTCCGTCATTATGGGAAGCGAGAGCAAAAAACAGCCCCGGGCGTTTGGCCGTTCGGGACTGTTTCTGTTTCTGTTACCACTTCAGTTCTCTGCCGAACTTTTTGCGGTATTCTTCCTTTGTCATGACCTCATCACTGGTGCCGAAGGCTTTGGCAAACTCCGCGCCCTTCTCCATCGGGACAGGAGCAATCACGCTGCCGTCACGGCGAACCAGCCAGTACTCATGTCTTTCGTCGTCTATGACCAGAGCTCCGCCGGAAACATCTTCCATGTACTCATCAAGCAGTTCTTTCATTTTTAGTCCCTCCTGATTTATTTTATTTTTTATTGTGTCTGCAGTATAACACGGGGATCGTCACAGTACTGTCACAGTGCCTCCTCACAGCGAGTGACATGACCGTCTTCAAAGCGGTAGATCACGTCGGCCTTTCGGATGGTATTCAGGCGGTGCGCCACCATGATGATGGTGCACTTGCCCATGATGGCCTCGATGGCCGCCTGGACCTCGCGCTCGCTCTCGGCATCCAGCGCGCTGGTCGCCGCGTCAAGCAGGATAATACGGGGGTCCCTGAGCAGGGCGCGCGCAATGGAAATCCTCTGCCGCTGGCCGCCGGAGAGATTCTCTCCGCCTTCGGCAATCGGGCGGAGCAGTCCGTCCGGGTGCCCGGTGACGAGCTCCTCGAGGCCGACATCCCGCAAGGCAGCCATGACGCGTTCCTCGGAGACATATTTCAGGCCATAGACGAGGTTATCCCAGAGCGTTCCGGATAACAGAACCGATGATTGCGGAACAACGGCAATATAGCGCCGGAAGCGGTTCTTGTCGAGTGCGTCGAGATCCATTCCGTCGATGGTGATCCTGCCTTCCTGCGGAGAATAGAGCCCCACAAGCAGGGCAAGAGCTGTGGATTTTCCGGAACCGGATTTGCCGATCAGGGCGACGCTCTGCCCGGCCGGAATATGGATATCCACATCAGAAAGGATCGGCCCCTGTTCCGGCGCATAGCGGAAGCTCACATGCTCGAAGCGGATCTCGCCCCGGACGGGAAGCGGCAGCAGCTCGCTTCCGTTTTTCTCAATGTCTTTCTCACTGAGCAGTTCATCCACGCTCGTCAGGCTCTCCATCTCCTGGGTGATCTGCGGGACATCATCGAGGTATTTCTGGACGCTGTTGTTCAGCGCGTCAAACAGAGACGCAAACAGGACAATGGAGGCCACGCTGATCCGGCCCTTGAAGGCAAAATAAACGGCGATGGAAATGCACAGGAGGCGGAAGCCCTGAGATGTCGCGTAGATGGCGTTGTTGAGCCGGACCTGAAGCCGGTCCTGCTCAACAGAGGCGCTTTCCACCGACCACACCTTGGAAGAAATATTCCGGTACTCCGTCTGCTGCACCCCGTGGGCACGGGTGATCTGCTCCATGCCGATCATCTCCTTGAAGGCGGCGTTCACCACTTCCGTCTTCCGGCGCATCGCCGCCCGGCTCGTACGAATCGGTGTCATATGGCGACGGACGATCCAAACCGAGACGGGGAGCACAATCGCATAGAACAGCAGCATGAGCGGCATCCGGATCAGCGCCACAACGGTCACAAAAACGATATCAATCCCCAGGTGCAGAACGGTCTGCATCTGCTCACACATCAGCATCTTGATAAACTGAACGTCAGAGGCGAGCTTGGAGAACACCTTTCCGCTCGGCGTCCGGCTGTAATACTTCATGGAGAGCATCTGCAGCTTCTGGACAATCGCCACCTTGAAGCCGGATTCGACCCCGCGGGCAAAGCGCTGGTACACCCTGGCGTCCAGGGTTGCGCAGATCAGATTAACGGTCAGGGCAAGGATCGCCCCGAAGATATTCATCAGAACAGGCGCTTCAAAAAAGGATTTGCAGTCCGACAGCGTATCGATCATTCCGGAGGCAAAGACCGGGAGCAGCAGAGCGCAGAGATGCTTGACCGTCCGGTTGAACACGGACAGGCCGACCATGGCGCGATTCTCCCTCGCCAGGAAGCGCAGCAGATCCGTCGGTTTTCTGTTTTTCCGCTGGCCTTCCCGCTCATAGTAGCGGAGGATATCCTCCTTGAAGCCGTCCCCGTTTTTCCGTCCGGAATGGACACTGTAAACGATCCGATCTCCGCGCTGTTCCTGATCAATATAAGCCTCGTACTGTTTCAGGATATCCCGGCGGATTTCCGTCTCGATTCGGTCGTCTTCGCTTTGATCCATCAGGGTCCGGTCGTCGTCCATGGGCAGCCGCGAGACGAGAACGACACGGGGAAACAGCCGTCCCCGGATAAATACGGAGACCTCATCGTTGCCGGACTGCAGAAGGCGGGTGATCAGCTCCTCACAGATCAGTAGAGAGATCATCTGCTTTTCCCTGTCGTTGAGTTCCAGGTTCTCTTCCAGAAAAGCTTTGACTCTGTCCAGATCAGAATCGGTATTCCGGACGTGAATTGTTTTCATCGTCATATACTCTCCAGGTCCTTTAGCCCACGCATTTTCGATCTAATTTTAACAGAGTTCCTCTGCCTTGTCCACTGGAATTGCATAAAAAAACACCCCGGGGTTGTTTTCACCCCGGAGTGCTGCTTGAAACTTCTCTTATTTTACGGTGCAGTACATGAAGTACTTGTATCCGAGCGGGTTGGAGAAGAAGCCTTCCACATCCTTGTTCAGCATGAACAGGTCGGTGTAGAAGTACAGCGGGCAGATGCAGCCGGTGCTCATGAGGAGGTCCTCGGCGCGGTGCATGAGCTCATAGCGTACCTCGTTGTCGGTGCAGCCCTTGATGGCCTTGATCAGGACATCGTAGGTCTCGGCCCAGGTGCCGTTCTCCACCTTGACGTCCAGACCGAGGTCGGTCAGATCCAGGCTGTAAGCGGCGACATCCTTGTGTGCGCCCTTGCCGAACTGGACATCGTTGTTGCCGGAAGCGGTGGTCCACATATCCAGGAAGCAGATCGGATCGTTGTAGTCGGCGAGCCAGCCGTTGCGGGCGATGGAGTAATCGCCGTTCTTACGGGTGTTCAGGAAGGTGGCCCACTCCTGGTTCTCCAGGTTCATGGTGATGCCGATGCCGGCCAGGGCGCTCTGCAGATACTCACCGATGGCCTTGTGGCCTTCAGAGGTGTTGTAGAGGTAGGTCAGGGTCGGGAAACCGGAGAACTGGCCGGTGGTCTCGTCATAGTCATAATACTTCTTCAGGACTTCGATGGCCTGGGTGAAGTTGTCCTCCAGGGCATCGGCAGAGACGTTGTAGTAGCCGTCAAAGTCTTCGCTGGAGCCGGCAGTCTGATAGAACTGGGTTCCGTCGGGGTTGGTCATACCCATGGCGACGAAGGAGGAAGCGGGGACCTGGCCGCCCTGGGCGATGTCGTCAACGATGTAATTGCGGTCGAAGATCAGGCTGATGGCGTTGCGGATCTCGGCCTTGGCGTTCTCGGCGTCAACACCCTCAAGCTCGCTGCCTTCGGGAAGGATCTGCTCATTGACGTTCCAGCAGACATAGTAGGTACCGATCTGGCCTTCCACCTTGAACTCATCGGGATAGTCCGCCTTGAGGGCCGCGATCTCGTTGGTGGGAACATCGTCGATCAGCTGCCAGGTGCCGTTCTTGAAGTTGGACAGCTGGTTGTTGGCATCATCAGACAGGTAGAACTCGATCTTGTCCATGAGAACCTTGTCGGCATCGACGTAGTTCGGGTTCTTCTCCAGGGTGATCAGGCTGTTGTGATTCCAGCCGGTCATGGTGTAGGCACCATTACTGACATAGGTGGAGGGATCGGTGGCCCAGCCTTCGTTGGAGACAACATCTTCACGCACGGGGAAATAGGTCGGGAAGGCCAGAAGCTCGTTCCAGTAGGAAACGGCATTGGCCAGGGTGACCTCGAGGGTCTTGTCATCAACAGCCTTGACGTTCAGCTGAGCACCCTCGGGAGGCTCTTCTGCCCAGACATCGTCGTAGCCGTCAACGACCTCGAACATGTAGCCGTAGTCGGCGCCGAGTTCAACGGAGGCAGCGCGCTGCCAGGCAAAGGCGAAGTCGGCCGCGGTGACGTCTTTGCCGTCGGACCACTTCATGCCGTCGCGCAGGGTGTAGGTGTAGGTGACGGTGCCGTCTTCGTTCTCAACACCTTCCACCAGCTCGGTGGCGGCATCGGGGACGATGACGAGAGCGCCGGAGTCATCCTGGGCCCACTTGGCAAGGCCGGAGAACAGGTGGCTGACGAGGGTAGCGCCGTCGACAGCGGAGTTCAGGGCCGGGTCAAGGGTGTCAGGCTCGGAAGCGAGGCAGACAGCGATGGAGCTGGCGCCGGCTTCGGCCGCGGGCTCTTCGGCAGCGGCTTCCTCAGCGGCAGGAGCAGCTTCTTCGGCAGGAGCGGCTTCCTCAGCAGGAGTGGATTCCTCAGCAGGAGCGGCTTCCTCGGCGGGAGCGGCTTCTTCGGCAGCGGGGCTCTCTTCAGCGGGAGCCTCCGTTGCCGCAGGGGCTTCCGATGCCTTGGGGGTGGTGGTTCCGCCGCAGGCCGTCAGGGCAAACACCATGGCGAGAGCGAGAACCAGTGCAAGGATCTTCTTCATTTTGCAGGTTTCCTTTCGATGAATATTTTCAAACGGCAGACCGGAATCCGGCCGCCGGTTGAATACTAAATCTTATCGCAGGCCGCGAAGTGGCCGGGCGCGACTTCCTTGAACTCCGGCATGGCTTCGGCGCAGGCCGCGGTCGCCCGGGGGCAGCGGGTGCGGAAGGGGCAGCCGGAGGGCGCGTTCAGCGGACTCGGGATATCGCCGGAGAGGACGATGCGCTTATTGGCGCGGGCGACCTTCGGATCCGGCTGCGGCACGGCGGACATCAGGGACTGGGTATAGGGGTGCAGCGGGTGCTCATAGATTTCCTTCGCGTCCGCCAGTTCCACCATTTTCCCAAGATACATGACGGCGATACGGTCAGAGATGTGGCGGACGACCAGGATATCGTGGGCGATGAACAGATAGGTCAGGCCCATTTCGTCCTGCAGCTCATCGAACATGTTGATCACCTGGGCCTGGATGGAGACGTCCAGGGCCGAGACCGGCTCATCGCAGACGATGAACTTCGGGTTCAGGGCCAGGGCACGGGCGATGCCGATGCGCTGACGCTGGCCGCCGGAAAACTCGTGGGCATAGCGGGAGGCATGCTCGCTGTTGAGGCCGACCCGGTCCATCAGTTCCAGGATCCGCTGCTCACGCTCGGATTTGTTCCGGTACATCTTATGGATGTCCAGAGGCTCGCCGATGATGTCGGAGACGGTCATGCGGGGGTTCAGGGAGGAATAGGGATCCTGGAAGACCATGGTGGCCTTCCTGCGGAATTCATTGATGTTCGCTTTCGTTCGGATCGGCTTTCCCTCAAAACGGACTTCACCGCCGGTGGGTTCATACAGGTGCAGGAGCGTACGGCCGACCGTGGTCTTGCCGCAGCCGGATTCCCCCACCAGGCCAAGGGTCTCTCCGCGGCGGATGTTGAAGGACACATCGTCCACCGCCTTCAGAGGTTTGGAAGAGAACATGCCGGTGCTGATCTGGAAGTACTCCTTCAGATGGCTGACTTCGACCAGATTATCCATTCTGTTTTCGCTCATGCTCTGTCACCGCCTTCCGTCGTATCCCCAGCCGGTGCGGAGCCGGCCTGTTCCTTCACGTTCATCCAGCAGGCCGCCATATGATCTTCGTTGATCCGCATCCGCTCACAGCGCTCGCGCAGGCAGATCTTCATGGCGTTGTCGCAGCGCGGCGCAAAAGGGCAGCCCTCCGGCATGTTCAGCAGGTCGATAGGCGTACCGGAAATGGGCTTCAGCTTCGTTCCGGCGGTATCCGCGGTCGGAATGCTGCGCATCAGGCCTTTGGTATACTCATGCTTCGGATTGTAGAAGATCTCGTCCGCGGTCCCCTGCTCACAGATGGAACCGGCGTACATGACGATAACCTCATCACAGAGCTGCGCCACAACACCCAGGTCGTGGGTGATCATGATGATGGCCATGCCGAGTTCTTTCTGAAGATCCTTCATCAGGTCGAGGATCTGGGCCTGAATGGTCACGTCCAGCGCGGTGGTCGGCTCGTCGGCAATCAGGATGTCCGGCTCACAGGCCAGCGCCATGGCGATCATGATGCGCTGGCGCATGCCGCCGGAGAACTCATAGGGATACTGCGTCATGCGCTTTTCCGGCTCGTTGATGTTCACGAGGCGGAGCATCTCCACCGCGCGGTCCCAGGCCTGTTTTGCGTTCCGGCTGGTGTGCAGGATGATGGCCTCCACCAGCTGGTGGCCGATGGTGTAAGTCGGGTTCAGAGAGGTCATGGGGTCCTGGAAAATGATGGAGACCCGGTTGCCGCGGACGGTCTTCATGACCTTCTCGCCGGCGTTTACCAGCTCCTGACCGTCCAGCTTGATGGAGCCGTCGACGATCCTGCCGGTGGAGGCGAGAATCTGCATAATGGAATAGGCCGTGACGGACTTGCCGGAACCGGATTCGCCCACGATGCCGAGGACCTTGCCGCGTTCAAGGCTGAAGGATACGCCGTTGACCGCACGGACCTCACCCGCGGGGGTGAAGAACGAGGTATGCAGGTTGTTTACTTCCAAAAGGGCCATATCTCACGCCTCCTCTCAGGTTCTCAACTTCGGGTCAAACGCGTCGCGCAGTCCGTCGCCGAAGAGGTTCAGCGAGAGGACGATCAGCGAGATGACCAGAGCCGGAATCACCAGCCGGAAGGGATAGGACGACAGACCGTTCAGGGCATCGGAGGCCAGGGAGCCCAGAGAAGGCATGGGCGCGTTCACGCCGAGTCCGAGGAAGGAGAGGTAGCTCTCCGTGAAGATGGCGTTCGGGATCTGCAGGGCGGTGGAGATGATGACCACCGAGATGCAGTTCGGGAGCAGGTGCTTGCGGATGATCCAGCTGCCCTTCGCTCCTGCCGCCTGAGAGGCCAGGACGTATTCCTGCTCACGCAGGGAGAGAATCTGGCCGCGGATCAGGCGGGACATGGACACCCAGTACAGGACGCCGAAAACGATGAAAAGGCTGATGATGTTGCTGCCGATCTTCTCCAGCGCGGTTCCCGCCAGAGCCGGTCCCAGGGTCTGCTTCAGGACGCTGGCCAGAAGGATGACCATCAGCATGTCCGGAAGCGAGTAGATGATGTCCACGATGCGCATGATGATCAGGTCGACCTTTCCGCCGCAGTAGCCCGCGATGGAGCCCACGGTCATGCCGATGAGCAGGACTATGATACTGGCGAAGAAGCCCACCGCCAGAGAGATGCGCGTACCGTAGACCACACGAATAAAGTAATCACGCCCGGCGGAATCGGTGCCGAAGACATGAGGGAAAACCTGCTCCCCTGCTTCGATCTGCTTCAGCTCCGTCTTCCCATAGGTAAAGGGCGCCAGATTATTATAGGAAGAGTCCACGGGTTTGCCCGGGTTCACCCCCAGCATCTTGTCGTAGGAATAAGGCCAGAACATGGGGATAAAGATGGAGGAGAGCGTGATGATAATGATGATGATCAGAGATACGGTCGCGACGCGGTTTCGCAGCAGGCGCTTCATGCCGTCCTTAAAGAAGGTGGAGGAAGGCCGCATCTGAACCATGTAGCGCTTTTCTTCCTCGGTTGCGGGGAGGAAATCGTCCACGTTCACATGCATGCTAAGTTTGTTTGACATGTCCGCTCCTCCTTATTCCAGATTGATTCTGGGGTCGACAACCTTGTAGAGAATGTCACTCACCAGATTCATCACGACGATCAGAACCGCAAGGACGATCGTCGTGCCCATGACCATCGGATAGTCGCGGTTGGTGATGCTGCTGACAAAGGCACGGCCGATACCCGGTACGGCAAAGATCTGCTCCACCACCAGAGAGCCGGTCACGATATAGGCCAGCATCGGACCGAAGTAGGTAATCACCGGGATCAGGGAGTTCTTCAGCGCGTGGCCGAAGATGATCTTCGCACTGGAGACGCCCTTCGCTTTTGCGGTACGGATATAGTCCTGGCCCAGAACATCAAGCATGGACGAACGTGTCAGACGCGTGATATAGGCCATCGGATACAGCGCCAGGGTGATGATCGGAAGGATCAGGCCTTCGGCCGTCGAGCCGTTGGCTGGCAGCACACGCAGCCGGATCGCAAAAATAACCAGCAGCAGTGACCCCATAATAAATGACGGCATGGAAACGAAGGCCGTGGTCAGCACCATGATGATCTTGTCGATCAGCCGGTTCCGCCGCAGGGCGGCGACAGCCCCCAGAGGGATGCCGATCAGGGCGGCGAGACATGCGGCCACCACGCCGAGTCTGGCAGAGGTCTTCATACCGTCGGCAATGATGTCGATGACCATGCGGCCGCGCTGCTTCAGGGACGGGCCGAAGTCAAACCTGGTGACAACATCCTTCAGATAGGTGAAATACTGCTGCATCAGGGGCTTATCGAGACCGTATTTGGCCTCCAGGGCAGCCTGGGCCGCGGCGGAGATCGCCTTCTCTCCCATGAACGGGCCTCCGGGGACCGCGTGCATCACGAAGAACGTCACCGTGATGACAACCCAGACAGTTACGATGGCGAGGAGAATGCGCTTGAGGATATACTTCAGTGTCTTGACATTCATTCCGGAATCGCCTTACCTCTTCTTTCTTTAATATGATACGGGAAGCTTCCGCCTCAGCATTCTTTGCTTCAGCACCGCTTTATTAATTTGCTATTATACTGAAATAAAGCAAAAAAAGCAAATCATTTGACGCGGCAATAATATTTTGTGGCCCATGGCGGTTTTCACGCGCCACAGGCCGGATGTTTTGTGTATTGTGTATAGCGTTCAGGTTCAGCGGTTTCTCATGAGTGTCTTCATGCGCAGGCTGTGATCCAGAATGCTCTTGCGCAGGCGGAGATTCTTCGGTGTGACTTCGAGAAGCTCGTCGTCCGCCAGGAATTCCAGGCACTGTTCCAGACTGAGCGTACGGGGGGGGATCAGGCGGAGCGCCTCATCCGAGCCGGAGGCCCGGGTGTTGGTCAGGTGCTTGGTGCGGCAGACGTTCACGGGAACGTCCTCGGCCTTCGGGCAGACGCCGACCACCATGCCGCCGTAGACTTTGGTACCCGGGGTGATGAACATGGCGCCGCGCTCCTGGGCGTTCCAGATGCCGTAGGCCACCGCTTCGCCGGTCTCGAAGGCGATCAGGGAGCCGGTGCTGCGGCGGGCGATGTCGCCCTTGTAGGGTTCATACTTCTCAAACACGGAAGCGAGGATTCCTTCGCCCTTGGTGTCGGTGAGGAACTCGTTCCGGTAGCCGAACAGGCCGCGGGACGGAACCAGAAATTCCATCTTCATGCGGGTGCCCACCGGGGTCATTTCAAGGAACTCGCCCTTGCGCTGGCCAAGCTTCTCCATGACCGAGCCCATATAGTCCTGCGGCACGTCCACCACGACGCGCTCGACCGGCTCGCAGAGCTTGCCGTCGATCTCCTGGTACAGCACGCGCGGGGGCGATACCTGGAACTCGTAGCCTTCACGGCGCATGGTTTCGATCAGGATGGAGAGGCTCATCTCGCCGCGGCCGGCGACATTGAAGCTGTCCGTGCTGTTCTCCACATCGGTGACGCGCAGGGACACATCCTTCAGCGTCTCGCGCATCAGGCGGTCGCGGATCTGGCGGGAGGTGACGAACTTTCCTTCCCGTCCGGCGAAGGGGCTGTCATTGACGGAGAAGGTCATCTCCAGCGTCGGGGCACTGATCTTGACAAAGGGCAGCGGCTCGGCCGCGCCTCTCGCACAGACCGTGTCGCCGATGGTAATCTCGGGGATACCGCTCATGGCGATGATATTGCCGGCGCCGGCTTCGGTCACGGGCACGCGGTTGAGGCCGTCGAATTCATAGAGGGAAACGGCTTTGGCCTTGAGCGTCGGCTCATCCGGATGGTGGAAGTTGCAGACCTCGATCTCCTGGTTCTGGCGGATAACGCCGCGTTCAATCCGGCCGATCGCAATACGGCCCACATATTCATTATAATCCAGACTGCTGACCAGCATCTGGAACGGTGCGTCCAGATTCATCTCCGGCGCGGGGATATACTCCAGAATGGTTTCAAACAGAGGCTTCAGATCCGTCCCCTCGACTTCGGGAGAATAGCTTGCGGTGCCGTTGCGGCCGGAGCAGAACAGCATCGGGGAATCCAGCTGTTCGTCCGTGGCGTCCAGATCCATCAGCAGTTCCAGAACCTCGTCCACGACCTCGTGAATCCGCTGATCCGGACGGTCGATCTTGTTGACGACGACGATCACGCGGTGGCCGAGCTCCAGCGCACGGCTCAGGACAAAACGGGTCTGGGGCATCGGGCCTTCCGCGGCGTCCACCAACAGAATGACGCCGTTGACCATCTTCAAAATACGTTCCACCTCGCCGCCGAAGTCCGCATGGCCCGGGGTATCGACGATGTTGATCTTGGTATCCCCGTAAAAGACCGCGGTGTTCTTGGCAAGGATGGTGATGCCGCGTTCACGCTCCAGGTCGTTGGAGTCCATCACGCGTTCTACGACTTCCTGATTCTCACGATAGACGCCCGACTGCTTCAGCATTTCATCCACGAGCGTGGTCTTGCCGTGGTCAACGTGGGCAATGATGGCGACGTTTCTAAGCTTGTCCATTGGAATCCTCTCCTTTTTTACATACGAAAAGGGATTTTAACATTCCTTTGGTCAAATTGCAATAGGAAAGCCGCTATTTTTCGTATAAAATCACAACAAAAAACTCTCCCGGCGGATCTCATTCGGGCCGATACCGTCCGGGTGGGAAGCATCGGCATGGAAGCGTGCATTTTCAAGGACAAAACGGAAACATTTCTCTTGACAGGCGCGGTGTCAGATGGTAATATAACTCGCGTCGTCCGCGTACTCAGCTACGGGGTCATGCCGCCGCTGCGGTAGCCTTTCCGCCCGTTGCCGCGTCGCAGGACAGAATTAACAAGAAAGGAAACAACACCATGATCACCAAAGAGAAAAAGACCGAAGTCATCGGCCAGAACGCCACCCACGAGAACGATACCGGTTCTCCCGAAGTCCAGATCGCCATTCTTTCCGAGCGTATCCGCGAGCTCACCGAGCACCTGAAGCGTCATCCCAATGACGACCACTCAAGGCTTGGCATGTACAAGATGGTCGGTAAGCGCCGCCGCCTGCTCGACTACCTGGCCAAGAAGGACATTGAGCGCTACCGTGCCATCATTGCGAAGCTGAACATCCGCAAGTGATCGGTTCCGGCTTCGTTTCCACAGCATTCTGAAGGATATGAAGGTTTAATGGAGGGACAAGTGAATAGGTCCCTCCATTTTTTATCAATGAAAACCCTGTATAGTAAAAATATATTGAGCAATCTGAATGAACGCACAGATTAGAAGGAGTTTAAGCGCATGATCATCACCAAGAAACAGTTCCCGAATTACCGCAAGTTTGAAATGACCTATGAAGGCCGCCCCCTCACGATGGAAGTCGGAAAGATGGCCGAGCTCTGCAACGCGGCTGTCCTCGTCACCTACGGCGAGACCACCGTGCTCGTCACCTGCACCGCCTCCGCCCGTCCCAAGGACGGCATCGACTACTTCCCTCTCGCCGTGGACTTCAACGAGAAGCTCTACGCCGTCGGCCGCATCCCCGGCAGCTTCATGCGCCGTGAGGGCAA
Organism: Oscillospiraceae bacterium; assembly: GCA_017458335.1. Classification (GTDB taxonomy): domain Bacteria; phylum Bacillota; class Clostridia; order Oscillospirales; family Oscillospiraceae; genus Limivicinus. Next base: position 30,152 of record JAFTFT010000024.1, on the reverse strand, counting down.
ACCCAGCCTGCAGGCGGTTCTCGCCTCCCGTCTGATCGACCGCCCGATGCGTCCCCTCTTCCCCTCCGACCTGCGCAACGACGTCGTCATCGCCTGCGAGGTTCTGTCCGTCGATCGCGACTGCTCCCCGGAGATCACCGCCATGATCGGCGCCTCCGCCGCCGTGAGCATCTCCGACGTTCCCTTCAACGGGCCCATCGCCGGCATCGTCCTCGGCTGGGACGGTGAGAAGTATCTCTTCAACCCGACGCAGGAAGAGCGCAAGCGCAACCGCATGACCACCACCATCGCCGCCACCCATAAGAAGATCGTCATGATCGAGTCCGAGGCCGACCAGGTTCCCGACGACGTCATGTACGAAGGCATCGTCCAGGCGCACGAGCATCTGCAGCCGGTTCTCGACCTCATCGACCGGATGGTCAGCGAGATCGGCAAGCCCAAGTTCAGCTATGAGCACGCCGCCTTCGACGAAGAGCTCTTCGAGAAGTTGGTTGCCAATGAGTTTGAGTCCATGGAGCATTGCATGGACACCGACGACAAGAACGTCCGGGAAGCCCGCGTCAACGAGTGGGTCACCATGGTTGAGGAAAAGTACGGCGAAGAGCATCCCGAGCTCATGCAGTACATGGATGAGATCCTCTACAAGCTGCAGAAGAAGGTCGTCAAGAAATGGCTGCTCGCCGGCAAGCGTGTCGACGGCCGCGCCATGAACGAGATCCGTCCTCTCGCCGCCGAAGTCGGCGTAATCCCCCGTGTGCACGGTTCCGGCCTCTTCACCCGCGGCCAGACCCAGGTGCTCTCCATCGCGACCCTCGCCACGCTCTCCGAGTCCCAGAAGCTCGACACCATCTGGGAAGAGGAAGAGAAGCGCTTCATGCATCACTACAACATGCCCTCCTACTCCACCGGCGAAGCCCGTGCCAGCCGCAGCACCAACCGCCGCGAATACGGCCACGGCGCCCTCGTGGAGAAGGCACTGGAGAGCGTCATCCCCGATGTGCAGGACTTCCCCTATGCCATCCGTGTGGTCTCTGAAGTTCTCTCCTCCAACGGTTCGACCTCTCAGGGCTCCATCTGCGGCACGACGCTGGCGCTGATGGATGCCGGCGTGCCTCTGAAGGCCCCGGTTGCCGGTATCTCCTGCGGCCTGATCCAGGACGGCGACGACTTCACCACCTTCATCGACATCCAGGGCGTGGAAGACTTCCACGGCGAGATGGACTTCAAGGTGGCCGGCACCAAGCAGGGCATCACCGCCATCCAGATGGACCTCAAGAACGACGGTCTGAAGCATGAGATCGTGAAGGAAGCCTTCGCCATCACCAAGGAAGCCCGCTTCCAGATTCTCGACGCCATCCTCCTCAAGGCCATTCCCGAGCCGCGCAAGGAGCTGGCCAAGACCGCCCCGAAGATGATCCAGATGCACATCAACCCGGACAAGATCCGCGAGGTCATCGGCTCCGGCGGAAAGGTCATCCAGAAGATCACGGCCGACACCGGCTGCAAGATCGACATCGACGACGACGGAAGCATCTTCATCGCCTCCTCCGACATCGAAGCCTGCCGCGCTGCCCGCAAGACCATCGAGGACATCGTCTTTGAGCCCGAAGTCGGCGCACTGTACTACGGCGAAGTCAAGCGCGTCATCTCCAACCTCGGCGCGTTCATCGAGCTCGTTCCCGGCAAGGACGCCATGTGCCACATCAAGGACCTTGAGTTCAAGCGCACCGAAAAAGTGGAGGACGTGCTCAACGTCGGCGACAAGACCTGGGTCAAGTTCATCGGCATCGATGAAAAGGGCCGCTGGAACATCTCCCGCAAGGCCGCTCTCAAGGAGCGCGGCGAGGACTGATTCCCTCTGAATTTGGAATTTCATATCGTACGCAAAACCGGGCAGTCGATCAACGCTGCCCGGTTTTCTCTGTTATGTTGTTTCACCGCGGCTCAGACGTCCGTGATCCCCGTCTGATAAATCAACAGAGGAATTGTTTTTTCGTCGGATTTGATGTAGAATCAGGGCAATCTGAAATCAGCACGAAAAGGAGATCAGTCATGCGATATTGGGAATGCGTTCTGGATACCCCCTCGGAGGAGATCGACGCCCGCTGTGACGAGCTGGCAGGACTCGGCGTCGGAGGCTTTGTTGTGGAAAACGAGGAGGACTTCCGGAACTTTCTGGAGAACAACCATCAGTACTGGGACTATGTGGATCAGGAGCTGGAAGACCGGTTTGCAGGGATCAGCCGCCTGAAGTTCTATGTCACGGACGATGCAGACGGACAGGCCGTTCTGCAGCAGGTGCGTACCCGGTATCCGGACGTTGCCGTGTCCACCGTCGAAGACAGCGACTGGGAGAACAACTGGCGTGAATACTATAAGCCCATCGAGGTGGGCGAGCGTCTTGTGGTCGTGCCGGAATGGGAGGAGATCCCCGCCGGCGGACGGCTGCCGCTGCGGCTTGATCCGGGCCTGATCTTCGGGACGGGCAGTCATGCCACGACGCGGATGTGTCTCCAGGCACTGGAGGATTATGCCGGTCGCGGGAAGCGTGTTCTGGATTTGGGCTGCGGCAGCGGCATTCTCGGGATCGGGGCGCTGGTCCTCGGCTGTGACAGCTGTCTCGGCTGCGACATCGACCCCAAGGCCCCGGATGTAGCGGCGGCGAACGCAGCGCTGAACAACTTCGGGCCGGACCGTATCCGCATCGTGGCGGGAGATGTGATTGCGGATGCCTCTCTTCGCCGCACGTTCGGGACAGGCTATGACATTGTCCTGGCCAACATCGTCTCCGATGTGATCATCCCGCTCTCTGTCCATGTGCCCGCCTTTCTTCGCCATGACAGCGTCTTCATCACTTCCGGCATCATCGAGGGGCGACAGGCCGAGGTGGAGGCCGCCATCGAAAAAGCCGGCTTCCGGATCGTCCGGCATCTGTATGAAGAGGACTGGCACTGCTTCGTGGCAGAGCTTGCCTGACCGTGCAGGATCAGGTTCAGAATCGGATCATCCATATCATGAATAATCCGGCCGAAGGCAACTGACGATCCGTCAGCGTCTTCGGCCGGGTTTTCATCTGTGTGGTTTTCTCTTAATAGTGCGGGTCTGCCAGGATCCACATATCGGAGGGGAACATTCTGGGGTTGCTGTAGACGGGATTGCCCGAAGTAGCAAAGCCCGCATTCGATACGACCCGATACGGTGCGTCACAGTCGTGCTCATAGGCATAGAGCAGGGCCGCTTCCGTAAACAGCATGCTCCCGAGCGCCACATGATAGTCGCTGGAGACCATCGCAAGCTGGCGGATCTGCGGGTACTGCCCGGCAAGGATGGCGCAGGTATTTGAGGCGTTCTGGTCCGTGGTCAGGGAACGGTTTTCGACGATGATCTTTGACTTCTCGATCCCGTGCTCCTCCAGCCACGCCGCCATCACGTCCGCTTCCGTTGCACTGCGGTTTCCGGAGGCAGTTCCGCCGCCCGTCACGATCAGCCTGGCCTCGGGGTATTGTCCGGCGCAGGTCAGGGCGGTCTCCAGGCGGCCGATCAGCTCCGGGGCCATCCCGCCGTCGCTCAGGAGCTGGAACCCCAGAACCACGATTCCAAGACTTTCATCCTGCGGTAAGCCGTCGGGCAGGCGCCCGGCATTCACGGTAAAGTCACGGCAGACATAGAACCAGTAATCCACAATTCCTTCCCACATCGCGCCAAGGTCGGGGTCCGCCTCTTTCAGTTCCGTCAGCAGGGCGCGGATGGAAGGCTCTTCTTCCTCTCCGCGGTTTCGCATGGTGTAGATGATGTCGGTCACCAGCTGATAAGTGTGCTCGTCATATGCCTTGTCCGCCCGGACGGCTGCGGCTTCTCCGACAGGCTGAATCACTTCGCTTTCGGACGGGAGCGGACTCACAGCGGGCTGAAGAGACGGCTCTCCTGCTCTGGTGGGATCCTGCGCCGTATCGGCGTCGGGCATTGCCTCCGGTATTGTCGGCGCCGCAGCTGCGGATGTGCTCTGTCCCGTATCGGCTTCCGCACTCGGCCGGGCTTCGGTTCCGGAGGAAGGAAGTACCGAAGAGGTCTGCGGGACGGCGGCAGGATCCGGCACCTGATAACGCAGCAAAAGCATGACCGCCAGCAGGATCAGCAGCACAAGAAGCACCAGGGCAGCCGTCAAGCTCTTCCCTTTTCCCCTCCGCTCAGGGCGTCTTCGACCGCTTCCGTTCCCGTATGGTTCTTTCCGTCTGGTTCGTGTCATGTCACGATTCGAAGCGCGCTCAGAACCCCTGCTGTCTGCACCAGGTATTCATCACATACTTGACCGGCAGAAACTTGACCAGGCGCACCTGACGGCGCACCGGTTCGCCGAGGATCGAAACGGTTTTTTTCCGTTTCAGGTCCTTCATGGTCTGAGCCGCCACTTCATCCGGGCCGTACCAGCGGTCCACATAGCGGATATACTTGTCGTGCTCCGCCACGCCCTGGAACTCAGTCTTGATCCAGCCCGGGCAGACGCACATGACGTGGATCTTCCGCTTCTTCAGTTCGCGGCCGAGCGCCCTGGAGAAGTTCAGGACATAGCTCTTGCTGGCGCCGTAGACCGTCTGGTACGGCACCGGCTGCCACGCGGAATTGGAGCCCATGTTGATGATGCTGTCCCCTTTCTGCATATACGGGAGACTTACATGGCACATGGCGGTCAGGGCGAGCGCGTTGAGCCTGGCGCTGTCCAGCACCTTATGGAGATCGCTCTCGTCAAAAGGTCCGAACACGCCGAAGCCGGCCGCGTTCACCAGCAGGTGGATCTGCGGCTTCTCTTTCTCCAGCAGCGCCCGATAGGCCTCGATGCTCTCGTCCTTCACCAGATCCAGCGCAAGAGGCCTGATCTTATTCCGGCACTTGTTTTGTAGCTCTTCGAGGCGGTCCGCTCTCCGCGCGATCACCCAGATTTCGTCCAGTTTCTTCTCTCTGTCAATGGCATATACCAGCTCGCGCCCGATACCGGAGGACGCACCGGTGATGACGGCAATTCTCATCTGCATCCCTCCCCGCTTATTCCTCATCCGGAATAAACTCCGTTCTGGCAATGTCCCGGCGTCGGATGACCCGCTTCAGGCCCGGAACGGTGTAGGTGTCATTCCGGTTGGCAAAGCGCAGCCAGCGTCGGAACTCATCCGTCTGGATATCGGAAACGCGAATGTCGATAAAACTCAAGTCTTCAAAATGGATTCTTGTTGTCTGCATATCGATTCCCCTCTCAGTGGACTGCATTCAATATACCACATCCCGCCTCAGATTACCATATACAATCCGGGTAATCTTTGCTCGATGACATCAGATTCTCCCTCCCGTTTTCTTAAAACAGAATACTGACTTTTCTGGTTCGTGCACAAAAGGCGAGTCCCGCATAATATGCCAATCACAAGGTCAGCTGGATCAGGAGGAAAAAAGCCATCCTGTTTTGAATAAACGCTTTGATCATTATATGGGAAGCTTATGTCTCGCCGGGAGTCTTGTCAATCTCTTTCAGATCCAAATTTACACGGATAGAATCGTCCGGCTTATGTTGGGACATCAATACTGCCGTCTCGACGTGAGAAGTCCGGGGAAACATGTCGTAGGCCTCTGCGGCGATCATTCGGTAACCCAGGGCTGTGAAACGCTCCACATCCCTCGCAAGAGTGGAAGGATTGCAGCTGATGTAGACCACTCGGTCCGGCTGCATTGCCGCAATATCCCGCACCACGGACTCTGCCAGGCCCTTCCGCGGTGGATCCACTATGACGGCATTCGGCCGCAGTCTCTCACGTTTCAGCCGGTCTGCGATTTCCGCTGCATCCGCGCAGACAAACTCTGCGTTTCTGACGCCGTTCCGCTCCGCGTTTTCCCTGGCGTTTTCGATGGCCTGGGGAACAATCTCCGCCCCGATCACCTTCCGGAAGCAACCTGCCAGGCAGAGCGAAACCGTACCTGCACCGCAGTAGAGGTCCAGGGCCAGAGCTTTTCCGGCAGATTCTCCCGTGCTGTTATCTGTCGCATATTCCAGTGCTTTCCGGTACAGCACTTCCGCCTGAGGGGGATTAATCTGCAGGAAGGCCTGGGGAGCCACCTCAAACTCGTTGCCGCACAGGTTTTCCCTCACGGTCGGCCTGCCCCAGAGAGTGTAAAACTCCCCGGCCAGGACGGTGTTCCCCCATGTTTTGTTGATGTTCAGGACGATGCCTGTCAGGAAGGGACACTGTTCCCGGAGAAATGCCGTCAGAGCGGACGTGAGGCCCCCGAAGCCCCGCGCCGCCACGACGCAGAGCACCCTGTCGCCATGTCTGGATTCCCGCCAGAAAATATGCCGTACGGTTCCCTTCCCGCTCTGCTCATCATAGGGCGGGATTTCGTATTGTTCCATGAACGCCGTCACCGCCCGGGCGGCCCGCAGGCACTCTTCGCTCTGCAGCAGGCAGTCCCGGACCGGGACCAGGGTATGGGTGCGCGGGCGGTAGAATCCGAAGGCCGGTTTTCCTTCCACAGTATCCACCGCAAAGATGGCTTTGTTCCGATAGCGTTCGGTCAAGGGACTCGGATGGATTACCGCAGTCCCGACGGCCTGCTTCCCCAGGCGGCGCAGGCAGTCGTCCACATGTTCCTTCTTCAACCTCAGCTCTTCTTCGTAGCGCATGTGCCGAAGGCTACATCCCCCGCAGAGGTTTGGGCAGTCCGGCTCACAGCGGCAGGAGGACGGTTCCAGGAGCCGAAGCCCCTTTGCCCAGACGGCTGAAGCCGTCACCTTGAGGATCAGGATTTCCCAGCGCTCGCCCGGCATGGCAGAGGCGACAAATACCGCCCGTCCTTCCAGGCGGCAGACTCCGTATCCCTCTGGAGTGCAGCTCTCGATCCGCACTTCGGCTCTCTGGTTCTTTGTCAGCATAGCGTCTCCCTGTGCGGAATGTCCTTCAGCGCCTCGAAGCCATGGAGCAGAAAGCGGCGGTCGTGGCAGTCGGAGGAGAAGATCAGTTCTTTCCCGGCGTCCAGCCAGCGCCGCAGAAAGCGCGGGGCGGGATACGGCACGGTACGGTAACCGCGGCACATGGCGCCGGTGTTGACTTCCAGGAGGACCGGGCAGGCGATCAGGTGTTCCAGCGCCCGGTCGGCTGCCGCGAGATAGCGGGGATGCTCCGTGTCAAACAGGACATTTCCTTCGTTATACTTGGTGATCAGGTCGAAATGGGCGATCACATCGCAGCCGGTACGCTCGTACAGAGACCCTACCAGCTCATAATATGCCTCAATACAGGCGTAGAAGTCGCCGCCGAAGGCCGTGTTCACCGCCCGGAGCAGGGTCTCCTTCCCGTCGTCTACGGCAAACAGGGCGCCGTCTTTCTCGACATAGTGTACGGCGCCGATGACATAATCGAAGAGACTGCGGTCGATCTCGGAAAAGATATCCTGCTCGATGCCGAGGCGCAGCGTAATGCGGTCCCGATACTTTTCCTTCAGTCGGTTGACTTCCCGGCAGTAGGCAAGCGTTCCGGCTTCGGACATACTGCCGGTATCCTCCGTAAGATGCGAATGCCCGGAGAAACCGAGCTCCGGGCAACCCAGGCGGATTGCCTCCAGAACCAGTTCCTCCGGGGTGTCCGCACCGTCGCAGTACGTGGTATGCGTATGGTAATTGGAAAACATCATGCCATTTTCTCCTGCTTGACCTTGTGGTCGATCACATGGCGGGAAGCCAGCTCCGATCGGATCTCCTCCGGGCGGATGCCAAGCTCCACCATCATGACCATGACATGATAGCATAGATCCGCGACCTCATACACGGTCTCGGCCCGTTCGCCGCCCTTGGCCGCGATAATGACCTCGGTGCACTCTTCCCCGACCTTCTTCAGGATCTTGTCCAGGCCCTTCTGGAAGAGATAGCTGGTATAGGACCCCTCGGGAAGCGTCGCTTTCCGGTCCTGCAGCAGGGCATAGAGCGTGTCCAACGAGAAGTCTTCCTCTTCCACCAGAAGCGGATACTCGAAGCAGGACTCCGTGCCCAGATGGCAGGCGGGGCCGTCTTTCCGAACCTTCACCACCAGCGCGTCCCGGTCACAGTCCGCAGTAACAGACACGATATGCTGATAGTTGCCGCTGGTCTCTCCTTTGAGCCAGAGTTCCTGCCGGGAGCGGCTCCAGAAGCAGGTCAGGTGCTTCTCCAGGGAGATTTCCAGGCTTTCCCGGTTCATATAGGCAAGGGTCAGAACCCGCCCGTTCTCAAAATCCTGAACCACAGTGGGAATCAGGCCTTTTTTGTCAAATTTCAGTTCATCGATCGAGATCATCCAATTCTCCTCACATTGATTCCGTTTTCCGCCAGGACCTGTTTGAGTGCCGGAATGCCCACCTCGCCGAAGTGGAAGATGGACGCGGCAAGTCCCGCATCTACGCCGGGCGCCTCTCGGAATAGCGTTACAAAGTCCTGCACACCTCCGGCTCCGCCCGAGGCGATCACTGGGACATCCACAATCGCGGTGACGGCGTTGAGCATCTCAAGATCGAAGCCCTGTTTCACACCGTCGGTATCAATCGAATTCAGAACCACTTCTCCGGCGCCAAGCGCCACGCCCTGCCGGATCCATTCCAGGGCGTCCATGCCGGTGTCGATTCTTCCGCCGTGGGAGAACACATGGAAGCGGCCTTCCACCCGTTTCACGTCCGCGGAGAGGACGACACACTGGCTGCCGTACTTCCGGGCCGCTTCGGGGATCAGAGCGGGATTCCGGATTGCGCCGGAATTTACGCTCACCTTGTCCGCACCGCACTTCAGGACGCGGTCGAAGTCTTCCACCGTGTTGATGCCGCCGCCCACGGTCAGCGGGATGAAAATCTGCTCCGCCACCCGGCGCAGCACATCCGTGAAGAGCTGCCTGCCCTCCACCGATGCCGTGATGTCATAGAACACCAGCTCGTCCGCGCCTTCATCGGAGTAGTGGCGAGCCAGCTCCACCGGATCCGAGACATCCTGGACCCCTTCAAAGTTCACGCCCTTGACGACACGGCCGTTTCGTACGTCCAGGCAAGGGATAATCCGTTTTGTGATCATAAAAGACCTCTCTTCCCCCGTGAGGCTTCCTGCCCCGGGTCGTTCCCGGCCTCCGTCCCGTCTTCCCCGGCTGCGGCGCGGAGCGCGTCTTCCAGAGTGACCGCGCCGCTGTAGTAAGCACGGCCCAGGATCGCGCCGGACATCCCCAGCGCCCGCAGGCCGCGGAGATCCTCCAGAGAGGAGACCCCGCCCGAGGCGATCAGGTCAATGGGGTAACGCTCCGTCAGAGACGCATACAGGGCATGATTGCTGCCGGCCAGGACGCCGTCCCGGGAGATATCGGTACAGATCACCGTATGGACCTGCAGTTCCGTGAGATGCGCAAAGAACGCTTCCGCCGTCCAGCTGCTCTTTTCTTCCCAGCCTCTCACAGCAACAAAGCCGTCTTTCAGGTCCACGCCCACGGCGATCCGCCCGCCGAAGGTCTCCAGAGCCTCTTGCAGCAAACGCTCATTCTCCACCGCGGCCGTCCCCAGAATTGCCCGGGAAATGCCGCAGTTCAGGTAACCTTGGATGGTCTCCATGCTGCGGATGCCTCCGCCCAGCTCGATAAACAGGCCCGAGGCGGCGGCGATTTTTTCGATCAGGGCAAGATTTGCCGTGCTGCCGCTGCGGGCTCCCTCCAGGTCCACCATGTGCAGGTGCGTTGCCCCGGCATCACGCATGCGCAGCGCGAGGGAGGCCGGGTCGCGGTCATAGACCGTCATGTCGTCATATCTGCCCTGGCGCAGGCGCACCGCTTTTCCCTCATACAGGTCGATCGCAGGATACAGAATCATATCGCGTCACCTGCCTCATGTCACGGTCGAAAACGCACGCAGGATCTTCAGCCCCACGTTTCCGCTCTTCTCCGGGTGAAACTGGCAGCCCATCACGTTGTCTTTCGCAACCAGGGCGGTCAGTTCTTTTCCGTATTCCGTCGTGGCCACCAGGCTGTCATCACAGTCGGCGGCATAGTAGGAATGGACGAAATAGACACAGTCCCCTTCCTTCACCTCGCGCAGAAGCGGGTGGCTCCGTTTCCGGATCAGCGCATTCCATCCCATCTGCGGGATCTTCAGCTCCGGCGGGATGGTGCCCTGCATGGGGACCACGCTGCCGTGCAGGAGGCCGAGGCCGTCATGTTCGCCGAACTCATACCCTTTCTCGAAAAGCAGCTGCATCCCCAGGCAGATCCCCAGCAGCGGTTTTCCGTGTGCTGCTTCCTCAAGGACGGTCTGATCCAGGCCGGTGGCACGGAGCTTGTCGATCGCGTCGCCGAAGGCCCCGACGCCCGGGAGAATCACCCGGTCCGCATTCCGGATTGCTTTCGGATCGGCCGTCACGACGGTGTCCAGGCCCAGGCTCTGCAGCGAGCATCGCAGAGAAAAGAGGTTCCCCACCCCGTAATCCACAATCGCGATCATCCCAGAACCCCCTTGGTGCTGGGCACGCGGTCCGCATTCTTTTCGTCGATGGACACCGCCTGACTGAGCGCACGGGCAAAGGCCTTGAAGCAGCCTTCGATGATATGGTGGGAATTGCTCCCCGCGATCTGGCGCAGGTGCAGCGTGACGCCCGCTTCTCTGGAGAAAGCGGTGAAGAACTCTTCGCAGAGCTCCGTGTCAAAATCGCCCACCTTCTCCGTCGGGATCTTCAGCTCCGGATAGAAACCCGCCCGGCCGGAGATGTCCAGCGCGCAGAGGATCAGCGTCTCGTCCATGGGCAGCAGCATACTGCCGTAGCGCCGGATCCCGTGCAGATCCCCCAGCGCCTCGCGCACGGCGCGGCCGAGGCAGATGCCGATATCTTCGGTTGTATGGTGGTAGTCCACGTCCGTGTCCCCGCTGCAGCGAAGCTCCAGGTCAAAGCCGCCGTGTCTGGAAAACAGCGTCAGCATGTGGTTCAGGAAGCCGCAGCCGCTGTCAATGCCGCTCTCGCCGCTGCCGTCCAGATTCAGGCGGAGACTGATCCGGGTTTCGGCGGTGTTGCGAACTGTTTCTGCCGTTCTCATACGTCTGCCTCCTCCAGCATTGATTTTGTCTCACGAAGCAGCGCTTCCATCTGCGCTCTCGTGCCGACCGTGATGCGGACCCAGGCCGAAATTCTCGGCTTATCGAAATGACGCACCAGAATTCCCCGCTGCTTCAGGCCGCGGTAGAGGGCACCGCCGTCGATCCGTTCCGAACGTGCGAAAAGGAAGTTGGACTTTGAGTCCGTGACCTCAAAGCCGAGTGCCCGCAGCCGCTCGATGGTCCAGGCCCGGTTCTCCATGATCTGACGTGCGTTCCGGGCATAATAGTCATCTTCCTGCAGCGCGGCAACGCCGGCGGCAGAACTCATGCGGTTGACGTTATAGGGATTGGTGGAGTATTTCAGGGTATTCAGGTCGCGGATGAGCTCCGCATTGCCGATGGCAAAGCCCAGTCTCGCCCCCGCCATGGAACGGGATTTGGAGAAGGTCTGGATCACCAGGAGATTGTCATAGCGGTCTACGAACGGGACCATGCTCTCCGCGCCGAAGTCCACATAGGCCTCGTCGATCACATGGATGCGGTCCGGCCGGGCCTTCAGCATCGCTTCGAGCTTCGACACAGGCAGAGCGAGGCCGGTGGGGGCGTTGGGGTTGGCGATGAAAACGGTGCCGTTCAAGTCAAGATAGTCCTCCGGGGCAAGGCTCAGATCCTCTCTCAGAGGAACCTCGATCCAGGGGATGCGGTTGATCTCGGCAAACACCGGGTAAAACCCGTACGTGATATCCGCAAAGAGTGCGGGGCAGACCTCGTCACAGTAAGCCATGAACGCGAAGTTCAGCAGTTCGTCCGAACCGTTGCCCACCAGGACCTGGTCCGGGCGCACGCCGTAGCGTTTGGCCAGGGCCTTGGTCACCAGGCGGCTTTCGGGGTCGGAATAGAGCTGAAGCCGGCCCGCTTCCGCCTCCACCGCCCGTAGGACGCCGGGCGACGGCGGAAACGGCGATTCATTTGTATTGAGCTTGATGTACTGTCTCTCCTGCGGTTGTTCTCCCGGGGTATAGGGCACCAGCGCGGAGAAACGCTCCGTAAAAAACTTACTCATCGGCTTTCCCCTCACATTCCTCAAACCGGGACAGAATGCTCCGGGCGTGGCCTTGCAGTCCCTCTTCCCCGGCAAAGCGGACGATGGACGGGGCAATCTTTTCCAGGGCCTTCTTCGTATAACAGGTAAACTGTGACGCCGTCACAAAGTCGTCCACGGACAGCGGTGAAGAAAACTTCGCCGAGCCGCCCGTCGGCAGCGTGTGGTTCGGCCCGGCCATGTAATCCCCCAGAGGCTCCGGACTGTAGCGGCCGAGGAAGATGGAGCCGGCGTTTCGCACCCGGCCCAGAACCTGCATCGGTTCTTCCACGCAGACCTCCAGATGTTCCGGAGCGATGAGATTCGCGATCTCCAGCGCCATGTCCAGGGTGCCGTCGGTCAGGATGATCATCCCGTTGTTCTTCAGCGACGCGCCTGCGATCTCCCGGCGCGGCAGAACGGCCAGCTGCTTTTCCAGCTCCTCTGCCACCTGTCCGGCAAGGGAGACGGAGCCCGTCACCAGCATTGCCGAGGCATCCGGGTCATGCTCCGCCTGGGCCAGCAGATCCGCGGCCAGGATCCTGGGATCGTTGTTTTCATCCGCGATGATGAGCACCTCGCTCGGGCCCGCCACCGTATCCGTCGAAACCAGACCGTGTACCTGCTTCTTGGCTTCCGCCACATAGGCGTTTCCAGGCCCGATGATCTTATAGACCTTCGGCACGGACTCGGTTCCATACGCCAACGCGGCAATGGCTTGCGCACCGCCGATCTTGAAGATCTTCTGAATGCCGGCAACCCTTGCCGCCGCAAGAATGTACGGGTTCACCCTGCCGTCGGCGCCGGGTGGCGTCACCATGACGATCTCCTCACATCCCGCAATCCGGGCCGGAACCAGATCCATCAGGACGGTGGAGGGATAGGCCGCCGTCCCGTTGGGGACATACATGCCGACCTTTTCGATGGGTCGGAAAATCTTTCCCATCACCACACCGTCTTCGCCGGTGATCATGTAATTCTGCCGCCGCTGGGGTTCATGATAGCGGCGGATGTTCTCCGCAGCCTGCCGCAGGATGTCCATGAAGGCCTCATCGACCTCCCGCAGGCCATCGGCCCATTCTTCTTCCGTCACCTGAAGCGATTCCAGACGCACATGGTCATACCGCTCCGTAAAGCGCAGAAGCGCCGCATCGCCCTCCGTCCGGACCGCTTCCAGAATCTCTCTCACGGAGGCGGAAACATCGGCATGGCTCCCGCGGGGCTTGGTCAGTTCCGCCTGTTCCACACTGCGGTATTCCAGAATCCGGATTACATTTTCTTTCTCTGCTATGCTCACTGTATTGTCCTCTTGCTTTATTACTTTACCGAGCTAAATCGTTGACAGCAGGATTATACCATTCCACACGGACTTGTCAAGGGGAATTCTGCGCAAAGGATCAGCGGCAGAGGCGGAGTTCCGCTCAGGGCAGGATTTTTCGCGCTTCCAGATAATAGCGCTTCTCCTCCGCTTCGCCCATGGAAAAAGTCTTGCGCGGAAGCACGCCGCCCGAGAGGATCCCCGGGAAGAGGCTTTCCTTGTCAATGGCCGGGAGCCGGAACCCGACACTTCCCTGCTCGTGTTCCAGCGCGTCTAGCGCGGCGTCGCCGTGGATATAGTCGAGCTCGCCGTCGTTCTCCGTCAGCCAGCGGTCCAGTTCCCTCTGCAGCAGTGCCAGCGGAAGCAGGTCTCCTTCTTCCGGGATCCGGAGCACGCCGTTTTTACCGCCGCTGACCCAGGGGACCGGTGTTCCCTCCGCCGTGTCGAAGCATACTGAGAGGTCACGGAGCAGCTTCTCCGTGTCACAGTGCTTCACGATGCGGTGGATCGGTTCGAAGACCTGGCTCGGGTCGTGGATGTTGTTCAGTTCGCACAGCGCATAGCGGGCCGGATGGCGGCTGAAGTCCTGATCCGGATGCTGTGCCTTCAACTCTTCGAAGCAGGCTTTCGCGGTGGCGAGAGAGTGGTTCCCGTCCCCCACGGCGTAAAGCAGCCGGGCGTCAGGATGCTTCTGACGCTCCCTGTGCTCATAGGCAGCGATCCGGGCTTTGAGCGCCTGCTTTTCCTCCCCGTCAACCAGCCAGCCGGCCAGGTGTCCGCCGCCCAGCATCAGGTCGAAGTCGTACAGCTTTTTCAGCTGCTCTTTCCGCCTGGTCAGCGTCTCGATCACCTCTTGGCGCTCATCGTCACACAGGAGCAGGACATGCGGAAGCTCCAGCGCTGCGCCTCTCCGGACGGCCATGCGGGGCGGGATCCGTTCCGATACCGTCTGCTCGGTCGCACGCACCGCGGCGTCGACCTCTCCGCTGTAGTCGTACTGCTCCAGATCCACCATGCCGATGAGGCCGCGGCGGACCTGTCCGCTATGCAGCGTGCGCTCGATATAGAGGAAGCTGTCCGGGTATGCCCGCAGGAGGTCTTCTCTGATATACTTTCTCATGGTCTCATGGATGCGCGCGATCGTCTCTTCCGTGGAGCCGGAGAGACGGCACTCCGGCAGAATCAGATGCTCGGCCGAAGGGACCCCTTCGGTCAGGGCATCAACCTGCTGCCAGTACGCGGGCTGGGAGGTAAACTGATCACATGCGATGACTGCCCAGCGCTGCAGCTCACAGTTCTCCGGGAGGAGAATGTCGGCAGCACCGAAGCAGTCATTGGTTTTGGATGAATAATCTTTCATACACATAGGCCTTTACTCGGGATCGGCGGTCGTTGCGGCAAACTCGGTCTGCGCATTTGCCGTCGGAAGGATGATCTTGACATCCGGCTCTTCGTCCCCCTGTTCCACGGCGATCAGAAGGCGCCTGTTCTCGGGCATGCCGCCGATGCAGGTTGAGAGGGTGATGATATGGCTGTCGGTCGTGACCGTCACATCATCCAGCCAGGTTCCGCCCTGAAGGGAGCGCAGGTAGGCCGCGCGGTCCGCCTCGATCATGTCGTTGTAGGTATAGGTAATATAGCGGTCATCGTAGATCACGATCGCACAGACCTTGTAGTCATGTTTCTCTGTCAGGGTATAGATGTGGATGTCACGATGCTGCTTCATGTATTCGACGTTGTCATACTGGTTGAGCGTGCCGAACATGCTTCCGTCGCTCATATTGTGCCCGTAGATCACCGTGTTGAAGGTGTCAAAGTGCTGCCCTTCCTCCAGATTGGTATAGATGGATCCGGGATAGCCGCTGTAGCCCTCGATGGTGATGTTCAGGTAATAGTTGTCCTCCGTGGGATGCTGCAGGATGGGGTAGCGGATGTTCGTTCCCGGGATATCCAGAAGCCCGATCACATGGGGATTCTGCTCATGGTAGCGGAGCAGGTCCTCCGGCGGATCATAGGGCTCCGGGGTCGGCGTCGGAGTCGGCGTGGGCGTCGGAGTCAGCGTCGGGCTTGGGGTCGGCGTGGGCGTCGGCGTCGGAGTCGGCTCGGGGGTCGCCGCCTGAGCCGGAGGCGCGGTCAGGGTGTATGACTGATGGATCAGAAAGACCACGACGCCCAGCGCAATCCCGAGAACCAGGATCGTGAGGATGGTGAGGAATGTTCTTTTTGTTTGGCTCATTTCAGTCAGCTCCCTGTGTATGGTTCGGGCGGCGACAGACAGCTGCCGCCGCCCGATGTGTGATTTCTATGGATCTTACTTCGGATCTTACTTCGTACCGAAGATTCTGTCACCGGCATCGCCGAGGCCGGGAACAATATAGCCGTGATCATTCAGATGATCGTCCAGAGCCGCGACAAAAATATCAACATCCGGATGATCCTCCTGCATCTTCTGTACGCCTTCCGGCGCGCCGATGATGCTCATCAGCTTGATGTGCCGGACGCCCGCTTCCTTCAGGAAGGAGATGGCCGCGGACGCGCTGCCGCCGGTCGCGAGCATCGGGTCTACCACAATGGCGTCACGTTCTTTGATATCGGGCGGCATTTTGAAATAATACTTGACGGGTTCCAGGGTCTCCGGATCGCGGAACAGGCCGATGTGGCCAACCTTGACGTTGGGCATCATGCTGACCATGCCGTCCACCATGCCGAGACCGGCACGGAGGATGGGGACAACCGCGAGCTTCTTGCCGGAAATCCGTTTGCAGTGTGCCACGGCAACAGGTGTTTCGACGTCGACCGGCTCCAGGGGGAGATCTCTCGTGGCTTCATAGCACATCAGCATGGCGATCTCAGAGATGATCTCACGGAACTCCTTTACGCTGGTGTTCTTATCGCGCAGAATAGACAGCTTGTGCTGAATCAGGGGATGATCGAATACGCAAACATTGCTCATGGTCCAAACTCCTTTTCTTAAACCTGCCTTCCCAGACGAAAAGCAGGGAATTTACCGATTGGTGTTCAGGCTCAGACGCGCCTGGCGCTCCCGCTCTGCCTGAGAGAGGCGGAGATACACCGGCAGCAGCTCCTGTGAGGTACACAGTTTCTTCCCTGCCGCCTCCATGGCCACCCCCCAGGCGTTCTGCCAGCGGACATTTTCCGGCGGGACGCGGTGATCAAGATGCTGCTCCCGGAAGAAAGCCGAGGCCAGCTCCGTACCGTCTCCCACCAGGAAGGGCGCTTCCCCCCGCTCCCGCAGTTCTTCCGTCAGCGCGGAAAGACTGATCGCCCGGTCCGGGCACAGCCGGACGGGTCTGCCGTCCTCGATCCGGAAGAGGGCATTGTAGACTTCGGAGCGTCTGGCGTCCATGACGGCGCAGATCAGCCCGCCGGCCGCGACGCCGTTCCAGGCCATCGCCGCCAGCGTCGAGACCCCGATGCAGGGCTTGTCCGCTGCCCAGGCAAGGCCTTTCACCGTGGCGATCCCGATGCGGATACCGGTGAAGGACCCCGGTCCCTGCGCCACCGCGAAACAGTCGATCTGCTTCATCTCCGTCTCGGAATTCCGGAGCAGATCCTCCGCCATCGGGAGCAGAGTCCGGCTGTGGGTCAGCCCGCTGCACTGGATCACCTGGCTGATCAGCCGGCCGTCTTCGCAAAGGGCGACGGAAGCCGCCTTCGCAGAGGATTCAAACGCGAGTGTCAGCATAAGTCTCCTCCCTCCACCGTGATCCGGCGTTCGGTATCCGACAGCTTTTCAAAGCGGATGCGGATCTCGCTTCCGTCAAAGGCGTCTTCCACATTCTCGCTCCATTCGACGGCCAGCACCGCGTTTCGTCTGAGATAGTCTTCCCAGCCGATGTCAAACAGCTCATCCGCGCTATTGAGGCGGTACATATCAAAATGAATGAGTTCCCGCTCTCCGAGATACTCATTTACAATCGTGAAGGTCGGGCTGGAAACCGTACAGTTCAGCCCCATTCCCTCGGCCAGGCCTCTGACCAGCGCCGTCTTCCCCGCACCCAGCTCACCGTACAGGCAGAGCACGGCAGGCGGGGAGATCAGCTTCGCCAGCTCTCTGCCGAAGGCTTCCGTCTCTTTTTCATGATGCGTAATGATTTCTTTCATACTGTCCGCTTTCTGTTTCAGGGTTTTCAAGGTAGTGTACCACCTTTTAGATCACTTGTCAAACCGGGAACCCGCCGTCATAATCAAATCCCCACTCGGTGGGAGTGGGGATTGAAAATGGGATTATCAGAGTTTTTCGTATTCCTCATAGATGGCTTCCATCTTTTCTTTCAGCTGCTCGCTCTTTCCGGTGCTCTCCGCTTCCGCAGCCGCGCTCTCAAAGGCAACGCGGCATGCGCTGAGATACTTCTTGTCTATCTCCCGGAGACGGGCGCTGACCTGCTTCATGATCTTCAGGAGCTTTTCGGGCTTGTCATTAAAATAGGCATTCAGTTCATTCTCGCCGATCTCATTGAGCACCGTGCCGTCTTCCAGCGCGACGGCCGTCGCACTGCGGGGATAGACCTCGATCATGCCCATTTCGCCGAGGAAGTCCCCGGCCTTGAGTTCGGCAAGCTGATGCACCCGTTCTGTCTCATAATCGGCAAAGACGCCAACCTTTCCCTTTGCGATGTCATACATCACGGAAGAGAAATCCCCCTGCCGGAAAATAACGTCACCCTTCTTGAAGACTAAGGTATTCATTGTTCTTCCCCCTTCCGTCAGTTATGAGCGAAGTAGTCGTAGCCTTTATATGCCGCGCAGAGCTTCTGGAGGCTGGCAAGCAGGCCGCCGCTCTTCGGTTTGCCGGCTTTTTCCGCGGCCACCGTATCGTGAACCGTACGGCAGGCTTCGAGATAGTCCTTGGAGGTACGGCGCAGGCGGTTGCACATCTGCTGCATCAGAACAAGAATCTTCACCGGTTCCTTCTCAAAGTACTCAAAGAACTCCTCCTCCGAGATCACGGAAAGAACGGTTTCGTTCTCCAGCACGACAGCCGTCGCATTGCGAGGGGCGTGATCCAGGAGGCCCATCTCGCCGAAGATCTGATCGGCATAGAGATCGGCAATCTTCTTCTCATCCGGCTCGCCGTAATGATCAAAAATGCCGACTTTGCCGAATTGAATATCATACATGCAGTCACCGGCGTCGCCCTGCCGGAAAATGACCGCGCCCTTCTTAAAAGACTTGACATTCATATCAATTTCCTCCTGTAAACTGATATATTTATAGATTCTACCGCATGTTATTGTAGCATCGAATCCCGGCATAGTCAAGAAAAAGAAGCATTAAAAACAGAACCGGGAACTTCTCCCGGTTCTGTCTGCCGCCGGGGCGTTTCGGCTCCCGGTTTCGTTCTGTTCTGGATGTTCTTCCGACTCTATTCGCCGAGGTAGGCGCGTTTGACCGCTTCATTCGTGAGCAGCTCTGCCCCGGTTCCGTGGAGCGTGATCTCTCCGGTTTCCAGGACGTAGGCCAGGTCGGCCGTTTTCAGGGCCATGTTCGCGTTCTGCTCGATCAGCAGGACCGTGACGCCCTGGCGGTTGATTTCCCGGATGATCTCAAAGATCCCCTTGACCACAAGAGGGGCAAGACCGAGGGAGGGCTCATCCATCATCATCAGTTTCGGGCGGCTCATCAGCGCGCGGCCCACCGCCAGCATCTGCTGTTCACCGCCGGAGAGGGTTCCGGCCATCTGCCAGGAGCGCTCCTGCAGCCGCGGAAACAGTTCATAGACCCATTCGATGTCCTTCTGGATTCCGGCCTTGTCCTTGCGCAGATAGGCGCCGATCTTCAGGTTTTCCAGCACGGAAAGGTTGGTGAACACGCGCCGTCCCTCCGGAACCTGGGCGATACCCAGCTCCAGGATCTTGTTGATGGGCATGCCGAGCAGTTCTTTTCCGTCGTAGGTGATTGATCCGCTCTCAGCCTTCACAAGGCCGGAGATGGTTCGCAGCAGGGTTGACTTTCCGGCGCCGTTTGCGCCGATCAGGGTGACGATCCTTCCGTCGGGGACTTCCAGATTCACGCCGCGCAGGGCGCGGATTCCGCCGTAGGAAACATGCAGATCTTTGACTTCAAGCATCGTCCGTCACCCCCAGGTAGGCATCGATAACCTTTTCATTCTGCTGAATTTCAGCCGGCGTGCCGCTCGCGATCATGCTGCCGAAGTCCAGAACATAGATCCGCTCGGAGATATCCATGACAAGATCCATGTGGTGCTCAATCAGCAGGATGCTGACATGAAACTGATCCCGGATCTCGCCGATGAATCTGGTCAGCTCCACTGTCTCCTGCGGGTTCATGCCGGCGGCCGGCTCATCCAGCAGCAGGAGCTTCGGCTCCGTGGCCAGCGCACGCGCGATCTCCAGGCGGCGCTGCTTGCCGTAGGGCAGGCTGGTCGCAAGTTCGTCTCTCACATCGGCGAGGCCCACCGTTTCGATGAGGGCATCGGCCTCGTCCCGCTGCATCTGCTCCTCCACTCGGTTTGCGCCGAAGGTGGCGGAGAAAACGTTGCTTGTGCGCTTCAGATGCTTGGCGATCAGGACGTTCTCAAACACGGTCATGCTCTTCCAGAGACGGATATTCTGGAAGGTTCGGGCCATTCCCAGGGCCGTCAGCTTATCCGGCGTCGGTTCCAGATGCTCGGTATACTTGCCGGCGTTCTGGCCGAGATAGGCCTTCTTCATCTTGCCGCGGGGATAGTTTTCGATCACGCGCTCGCCGTTAAAGGAGACGCGGCCGTTGGTAGGGGCATAGACGCCCGTGATGACGTTGAAGGCCGTCGTCTTGCCGGCGCCGTTCGGTCCGATGATGGCGACGATCTCGCCCTCGTATTCTTCCATGCTGAAGTTGTTCACGGCGACCACACCGCCGAACTGCATCGTGACATCCTCGACCTTGAGGACGCAGGGCTTGTCTTTTCTCATTTCGCTGCCCCCTTTGCCTTTTTCTTTCGGTCGCGGAACAGATCCGAAATCTCTTTCTCACCCATGATGCCCTTTCGGAAGAAGAGCACCACGATCATGATGATGATCGAGAAAACGACCAGACGGAAGCCGTTGCGGAAGACGCCGGGCGCGTTGATGCCGAGGAAGGTTCCGGAATCCAGGCCGCGCAGCCACCACTCGGAAGCCGCCACAAAGAGGAAGGAGCCGATGACCGAGCCGGAGATGGAGCCGATTCCGCCCAGCACCACCATCAACAGGATCTCATAGGTCATGGCGGACTTGAAGTTGCTCGCCTGGGCGATGGACAGCACCATTGCCATCATGGCGCCGGAAACGCCGGCGAAGAAGGAGCTCACCGTGAAGGAAATCATTTTGTGCCTGGCGAGATTGATGCCCATGGCCTCCGCGGCAACCTCGTCGTCACGGATCGACTTGAAGGCGCGGCCGTAGGTGGAGTTGACCAGCTTCACAATGATGATAATGGAAACCGTCGCAATCAGGACCGGTACGAAGGTTGAGAGAACCAGCTTGGTGTCGCCGACCTCCAGCTTGAACTTGCTGGTTCGCGCGAAGCTCTTCAGCAGGTTTGAGCCGTTGGTGATCGGGCCGAGCTTCTGCCACTGGAACACCGCACGGATGATTTCCGCAAAGCCCAGCGTCGCGATGGCCAGATAGTCCGACTTCAGGCGCAGGACCGGAAGGCCGATCAGGTAGGCAAAGAAGGCCGCCATCAGTCCGGCCAGGATCACTGCCACCAGAACACCCAGTGCAGTACCGGCAGGCCCCATGACATTGGAAAAGGTCTCCGGGAAGGAGAAGCGGATCGCCGCGTCAAAGTACTGATACACCGTGTCGCGCGCGGAGGACGGGATCGTGAAGATCGCATAGGTATAGGCGCCGATCAGCATGAAGCCGGCATGTCCCAGGGAAAAGAGCCCCGTGTAGCCGTTCAACAGATTCATGGACACGGCGGCAAGTGCGTAGACCGAACCCTTCTGAAGGACCGTAAGGAGCATGAACATCTTGTTTG
This sequence comes from Oscillospiraceae bacterium, assembly GCA_017458335.1. Lineage (GTDB taxonomy): Bacteria > Bacillota > Clostridia > Oscillospirales > Oscillospiraceae > Limivicinus. The sequence goes on along the minus strand of JAFTFT010000024.1, from coordinate 8,706 downwards.
TCGGCTTGATGTTCTGGTCGAGATAGAACACGATCGCGAGGAAGACCAGTACCAGAAGCAGCGAGCCCCAGGAAGTCTTCTGTCTGTTGCGGGAGTCATTTATCGTTTTCACTTCACTCGCCTCCCCTCAGACCTTGTCGGTGGTCTTCTCACCGAAGAGTCCCGTTGGCTTGAACACAAGGACAATGATCAGCAGCACAAAGGTGAACGCATCGGAAAAGGTGGCAAAGCCGATCTGCTCGGTAATGGTTCCGTGCACGATCAGGATCGTGTCCAGGCCTTTGATCAGGCTCTCCGCAATGCCGATGATGAACGCGCCGATCACCGCGCCGGGAATCGAGCCGATCCCGCCGAACACCGCCGCCACAAAGGCCTTCAGGCCCGGCATCGCGCCTGAGGTCGGCACCACACCGGGATAGTTTGTGAAAAACAGCATCGAGCCCACCGCCGCCAGGAAGGTGCCGATGATGAACGTGGCAGAGATGACGTTGTTGATACGGATGCCCATCAGCTGTGAGGTTTCAAAGTTCAGAGACACCGCCCGCATGGCCATGCCGATCTTCGTATGGTTGATCAGCAGCACCAGCAGCACCACCAGGACGATGGTGAGAAACGGCGTGATGATGGTGACGCGGGAGGTTTCCATCCCGAAAACCGTAACCCGGTCAGAGATCCAGGGGATCGCGGGATAGTTCTTGTTCAGGCCTCCGGTGATGTACAGCGCAAGGTTCTGGATCAGATAGCTGACACCGATGGCAGAGATCATGACGGACATGCGCGGCGCCGTACGCAGCGGCCGGTATGCCACGCGTTCGATCATAAAGCCGAGGAACACAGTCAGAATGATCATCAGCGGAATCGCGATATACAGCGGCATGGACGCGGCCATGTACACCATCATCAGGCCCGCAACCATGAACACATCGCCGTGGGCGAAGTTAATCAGCCGCAGGATGCCGTACACCATCGTATATCCGATGGCAATCAGCGCATACTGGCCGCCTACCGAGATTCCCGAAATAACATAAGGCAATATGGTCTTTGCCATGGAGGAATCCTCCTTACGAAATGGTTGAATACTGCGCGAGCAGCTAGCAGAGCATTTTACCACGAAGTGGAGTGTAGAGCAGGACGCTCCGCACTCCACTCGTTATTGTTTTTACTTGCCGGTCAGAGTCTGCGGCGATAATCAGTCAACCGAAGCGACCGCAACGAAGTCCCAGACACCCGTCTCGGTATTGCAGGACTTGACGAAAGCGCTGTCACGGAGGGCATCGCCGATGTCGTCGAAGGCGATGTTGCCGGTGACGCCGACATACTCAACGGAAGGAATGGCCTCGAGGACATCTTCCGGATCGACGGAACCGGCGGCCTTGAGGGCTTCAAGGGCAACATAGTAGGCATCATAGCCCATGACCGTAACGGCAGCCAGCTCGTCATTGCCGCCGTTGTTGGCAAGAGCGGTGGCATCGGATCTGATCCACTCCTTGATGCCCGCGTCAAACTCAGCATCCGCGCCTTCCTGATAGAAGGTGGTGACGCAGATCTTGACATCGGTGCCCTTCGCGGCGTTCAGGATGACGTTGGAGTCCCAGGTATCGCCGGCCAGGATCGGCATGCCGAGGGCCTGGGTGTCGGCCTTTGCGATGATCTGGGCAGCGGCCTCGGTGCTCACCGGGGAGAAGAAGACGTCGCAGCCCTGGTTCTGGGCGTTGGTGATGTAGGTGGAGAAATCGGAGGTGCCTTCCGGGAACTGCTCATACACGCAGTTCTCCTTGCCGAAGGCATCGATGAAGAAGTTGCACAGACCGCCGGAGTAGTCGTCGCCGAGCTTGGCCAGGCAGTAGGCCTTGGTCGCGCCGAGCTCATTCTTGGCAAAGTTTGCAAGGACAGTGCCCTGGAACGGATCCAGGAAGCAGATGCGGAAGTAAACCTCGCAGTCCGCCGTAACCTGAGGATTGGTGCAGGTGACGCCGATGGCAGGGACACCCGCATTGGCAAAGGTGTCGCTGGCAGCGATGGAAACACCGGAGCCGTAGGAGCCGAGCACCAGGGAAACGCCGTTGGAGATCAGATCCTGCGCAGCGGTCGGGGCCTTGTCGTTGGAAGAGGCGTTGTCGGCGTAGACCAGCTGAACATCATAGGTCGTTCCGCCAATCTCGACGGTCGGGGTCAGCTTGTTGGCATACTGCATACCGAGGACTTCCTGCTTGCCGCCGGCGCCGTTGTCACCGGACTGGGGCTCAAACACGCCGATCTTGACAACCGGGTTGTCCGCGAACGCCATCGGTGCCAAGGCCAGAACCAGGCAGAGAATCAGTGCGACTGAAAGAATCTTTTTCATAGTTGTTCCTCCATCTTATTGTTGTTTCGGAATTGTCCGTCGTTGGAAGACGAATGTTTTCCGTCGTGATACACGCATTATACTACACCATCGCCGAAAATGCACTTGCGCATTTTGACGAAATATACTGCCAAATTTGTACATTTTTTGAAATTATGAACAAACGGTCGGACCTCTCCGCCAGTCCTCTCCGCACCGGCGCTCGGTTTCCTCCGGAAAGAGAAGGGTATAAAAGTCGTGCGCCTGAGCCCCCAGGCGGAAGATTGCCTCTGCCCTGCCGCCCAGTTCCCGGACATGCGCCGGCTTATTCAGGATCGGGATCCCGTTTCCGGAGCGTTCCCGCTTTTCTTCCACATCGCGAAGGATCCTTCTTCCCCGTTCGTTCAAAGCCAGGATACGGGCATAGGGCGGTCTGCCAGCGGCGGCACCGGCCGGTACACCGAGCGCCGCGCAGAAGCACAGGCGGCGGATCCTCGCCAGCGGATAGCGGCGGGTCGAAGCCGCTTTCAGAACCTCTTCATAGCTTGTCTCGGTCTTCACGGCGCCGTACAGGCGGTTTCCGAGTCCGTCTCCCGCATCCGGCAGATTCCGGAACTCCTCTTCTCCGAGCCATCTCAGTCTTGAAAGAAGGAGCCTTCCCTGTTCCGACGGGTCCGCAGCGCATCTTCCCTGCTGCCGTTCTCTCCGGAAGATCTCTTCCGCCGCTTCCGGAACAAAGCCCTCGATCCCGCGGCCGCCGCGGAGGCGGTCCCGGAGCTCGGAAGCGGAGGGAATCGGGTTCTCTCCCCGCTCGTCGTGCCCGGCGCCCCGGCGCGGAATCACCAAGGGGGTGAGAGGCAGCTGAAACACTCTGATCGCTTTCAGGTATTCCAGTGCCAGGATGCTGTTCGGTTGCTGCAGAACGGACAGTTTTTTCCCTAGTATTTCCTCTGCGCAGGCCTGGCGCGCCGCAGCAAAGCTCTGCCCCGGTTCTGCCTTCAGCCGCTTCAGGACCTCGTCCGTAAAGCCCGGCGCGGCGATCAGTTCCGCCGCTTCCTCCAGTTCCCGCAACCGTGTCTGTGCCGCCGGCGGCCCGCTTTCCGCTTCCGCTTCTTTCTCCCCCGGGTCCTCGCTTCCGGACCGGCTGTCTCCTGTCTCACAACCAAAAGACAGAACCTCCGCGCCAAGATCCGCCAGAATCGACACGGCACCTTCGGCGAAGCCCTCGGCGGAGGAGAGAACCCATGGCAGCGGAAGCTCCACCACCAGGTCCGCACCGCTCCGGCAGGCCGCTTCCGCCCGGGCGTACTTGGAGAACACCGCCGCCTCGCCCCGCTGGACAAAGTCGCCGCTCATGACGGCAACCACGGCCGTCTCTTCTCCCTCTGCCTCCACGATTCTGCGGCTCTCCCGGATCTGCAGAGCATGTCCCAGATGAAAGGGGTTATATTCCGCCACAATTCCGATTGTTTTCATCATCTTCTCCTGAAAAAAGACTTGCGCTTTTTCATCAAAGTGTATAGAATAGAGACGTTCGCGTCATATAACGGTACCATGGTACCATGATACGTATTCCCACGAGTTATGAAAAATAGAAAGGAACACATCACATGAAAATTCTGGTCATCAACGCAGGCAGTTCTTCTCTGAAGTATCAGCTGATCGACATGGAGACCGAGCAGGTCATGGCGAAGGGCCTCTGCGAGCGCATCGGCATCGACGGTCATCTGAAGCACACCCCGCTGGTCGGCGGCAAGCCCGTCTTCAATGAGGATCTCCCGCTTCCGACCCATTCCGAAGCGATCGCCGCCGTCATCGACAAGCTCACCAGCGCCGAGTACGGTGTTGTCGCTTCCATGAGCGAGATCGACGCCGTCGGTCACCGCGTCGTTCACGGTGGTGAGAAGTTTGCCAGCTCTGTCAAAATCGACGATGCCGTTATGGCGGCTCTGGAAGAGTGCACGCCGTTTGCCCCGCTGCATAACCCGGCCAACATCACCGGCATCAATGCCTGCAAGGCCGTGATGGGCGATGTTCCCATGGTCGCCGTGTTCGATACCGCCTTCCATCAGACCATGCCCGGCAAGGCCTACATGTATGCGCTCCCCTATGAGTATTATCAGAACGACGGCATCCGCCGCTACGGCTTCCACGGTACCTCTCACCGTTATGTCTCTTCCCGCTGCGCAGAGCTCATGGGCAAGCCAATTGAAGAGCTGAAGCTCATCTCCTGCCACATGGGCAACGGTTCCTCCATCTGTGCCATCGATCACGGCAAGTGCGTGGATACCTCCATGGGCTTCACGCCGCTGGTCGGTCTGCCGATGGGCACCCGCTGCGGTGATCTGGACGCCGGTGTCATCCAGTTTCTGATGAACAAGTACGGCTACAGCATCGATGAGATGCTGAACATTCTGAACAAGAAGTCCGGCGTGCTGGGCGTCTCCGGCGTGTCCTCCGACTTCCGTGATCTGGATGCCGCCGCTGAAAAGGGCAACGACCGCGCAAGACTCGCGCTCGACATGTTCCATTACTGGGTGGCCAAGGTCGCCGGTTCCTATGTCGCCGCGATGAACGGCGTCGACGCCATCATCTACACCGCCGGTGTCGGCGAGAACAGCGCCGAGACCCGCGCCGCCATCAGCAGCTACTTTGGCTACCTCGGTGTCGAGATCGATTCGGAAGCCAACTCCAAACGCGGCGAGGACATCATGATCTCCACCCCCGACTCCAAGGTCAAGGTCTTTGTCATTCCGACCAACGAGGAGCTCGTCATCGCCCGCGATACCAGAGACATCGTCGCCTGATTATCCGGGACGGCAGTTCCTAAGAGAATACCCCTGCTTCTGCGGGGGTATTTTTCTATGCACCTGCCGCCCCCGCCCGGCTGTCCGGCAGGGCGGTCACGCCGGCGGCTGCAGCATTGGCCGCGGCGCGGGAGTCACGTTCCCGTGCTGCCGAAACCGCCCTCGCCTCTGACCGTATCGCTCAGTTCCTCCGCCTCTTCAAACTCCAGGGGAAGGTATGGCATCACGATCATCTGGGCAATCTTCTCGTGCGGGGTCACCGTCCGGGGTTCCTCCGAGTCATTGTGCAGCGCGACCATATAGTTGCCGCGGTAATCCGAATCGCACACCCCGACACAGTTGGCCGGGCGCAGGCCTTCCCGGGTGGCAATGCCGCTGCGGGCAAAAATCCCCGCGAAATAACCTTCCGGCAGCTCGAATTTCAGCCCCGTGTCCACCGTCACGGTGGCATGCGGCATGATGACCAGCGCTTCCGGAAGATCCGCATAGAGGTCATAGCCCGCCGAGAAGCTGCTTCCGTGTGTCGGAATCACGGCCGTCGGGCTGACTTTTTTCACTTTGATCGTCATCTCTGTACACTCCGTCCTGCATGTTTCTTGACGAATCACAGTTCTGAGAGTAGAATTGTGTCATCAATCATCTTACTATATCATAGGAGAGGAGAAAAAACCATGCCTGAATTCCGGGATTTCTATTATGAGTCCTCTACGGGGAAGAACCAGATTCACGCCCGAATCTGCACACCGGACGGGGCCCCCAGAGGCATCGTCCAGATCGCGCACGGTATTGCCGAGCACATCAACCGCTATGAGGACTTCATGCGCTTTCTGGCGGAAAACGGTTTTGTCGCCGTCGGAAACGACCATCTCGGTCACGGCAAGTCCATTGCACGCCTGGAGGAACAGGGTATTTTTGCCGAGAAAGACGGCTGGAACTATGTCGTCGAGGATATGAAAAAGCTCCGGGAGCAGGTGACAGAACAGTTTCCGAACCTGCCCTATGTGTTCTTCGGCCACAGCATGGGAAGCTTTCTGACCCGCACGTTTCTGATCCTGCATCCCGATCTCTATGACGCGGCCATCCTCAGCGGGACCGGACACCAGTCCCCCGCATTGGTGAACGGAGGCTACCTGGCCGCCGAACTTATGACGAAGCTCAAAGGTCCACGTTCCAGCGGTCAGGCGCTCAATGACATGGCCTTCGGGTCCTACTGCAAGCGGATTGAAAATCCCCGTACGTCCTTTGACTGGCTGAGCAGAGACAGTGAAACGGTCGACCGGTATATCGCCGATCCCCTCTGCGGCTTTGTCTGCAAGACCAGTCTCTACCGCGACATGATGGGCGGGTTGAAGTTCCTGACCAATCAGAAAAACATCAGCAGGATGAACAAAGATGCCCCGATTTATTTCATGTCCGGCGCCGAGGACCCGGTCGGCGACTACGGTGCGGGGGTTGAGACGGCCTACAAGGCTTTCTGCCGGTCAGGCCTGAAGGACGTCATGATCCGCCTCTACCCGGGTGGGCGGCATGAGATGCTCAATGAGATCAACCGCAACGACGTCATGCAGGATATCCTCAACTGGCTCAATGAAAAAATGGAGAACCTGCAGGTCCGGAATTCATAAGACTCCTTCCTCTGCGCATTGTCAAAACAGCCACCGGCATGCATGTGCCGATGGCTGCTTTCTGTTATGATCAGATATGGAAGCCGTGGAAGCCTTTTCTCAGAGTCTTTCCTTCTTCTCGATATCCAGGAAGTACTTATAAGTGTCGACGGTGAGCTCGCCGCAGGCGGCCTCATCGCAGGCGATGATCGCGCCGTTGTGCATCTGCAGGGCGCTGCAGGTCCACTTCTGGCTGACGCTGCCCTCGACCGTCGCGGCCAAGGCGCGTGCCTTGTTGTGTCCGCTGATGAGCACCAGGACTTCCTTCGAGTCCGTTACGGTCCCGATGCCGACGGAAAGGGCCTGTGCCGGTACCTTCTCCGGGTCGTTGCCGAAGAAGCGGGAGTTCACAATCCGCGTGTCCGTGGTCAGGTCACGGACGCCGGTTCTGGAGCTCAGAGAGGTGAAGGGCTCGTTGAAGGCAAGGTGGCCGTCCACACCGATACCGCCCATAAAGAGGTCGATTCCGCCGTAAGAGGCGATCTTCTCTTCATAGCGGGCACACTCCCCTTCTGGGTCGTCGGTCATGCCGTTGAGGATGTTGATGTTCTCGGGTTTCATATCGATGAGATGATCGAAGAAATTGTCATGCATGAAATACCAGTAGCTCTGATCATGTTCATGTGGCAGGCCAAGGTACTCGTCCATGTTGAAGGTCACAACATTGGCAAAGCTCAGCTCGCCGGCTTTGTTCTTCTTGATCAGCTCCTGATACACCCCGATCGGGGAAGAGCCGGTGGGCAGGCCCAGAACAAAGGGTCTTGCTTCCTTGTGGGCGTTGATCTTCGCCGCGATGTAATCCGCAGCCCATTTGCACATTTTATTGTAATCTTCCTGAATAACAACTCTCATTGCTTTATCTCCTAACATTCTGATTTGAGCTTTCCTGTGCCGGGCGAAATTCTGTTACAGTGTTGATTCTGTTTTTTGTTTTCGCTCTGACGACTCACAATAGCCGTGACAGCATCCGCCGAGTCTTTCGATCACTGTCAATCCTCGTCAACCGTTTCCGGTCCTGGCGCTGGCATCTGCCGATCTTCTGCCGTCCCCCTTCTTTCGTGCAGCTGCTTTCATTCACGGATCATATAAGTAGTCCCCTTATAAAACCCTTTGCATATTCTAACGATTTGATCTGTCTTTGTCAACCAAAACCGGCAGATTGACTGGAATCCCGGCTGGAATCGCTTTTTCTGTAAAAAACACTTGACAATGCATCTTCCCCGTGCTATTATATACAAGCTCTTGAGGGAGCAATTGAATATCGCGGGGTAGAGCAGTTGGTAGCTCGTCGGGCTCATAACCCGGAGGTCGTTGGTTCAAATCCTTCCCCCGCAACCAAGTTTTCCAACACCGATTTTAATGTCGATTTGATATTAAAGTCGGTGTTGTCTTTTTCTCGTTTTGCTTCGATCTTAGAAATCAATAGATGTATTGCCTTTTCATCCGGTGCCTCTTTTATCGACTGTAACCACGCTTTGATCGTGTCAACCGTGTAATCTGCAGGCGGCTCGGCATTCTTCAGTTCCTCAATTTCGTCTTTTAACTTCTGCATACGTAGCGAAATATCTTGTATCACATCTGGAGGGAGAACTGCTGCCGTCAAATTTGTATATAAAGTCTCGTATGCATTCTCCTTTTCTGCTATTTTCTTTGCTATATTCTTGTTAAAGCTTTCAATACGATCACGCTTAAGCAATACCAAATTCTTTATTAACAAAGATAAAACTCTGAATCTGCTGCCACTTATAGACATAGGAACAAACTGATATAGTAATAGAATCTCAAAACGCTGTACTATAGAAGCTTGTCAATGGCTTTTTCCTTGTTCTTAGGCGGCCTGCCACGAGGTCTTTTTGGCTTATCCTCTACTGGCTCTTTTCTGGGTCTGCCACGCTTTTTCAGCTCTGGCCTT
>JAFTFT010000023.1 GCA_017458335.1 Oscillospiraceae bacterium | reverse complement strand
CCGACCAAGGTGGACCGCAGCGCGGCCTATGCGGCGCGCTGGGCCGCCAAGAACGTGGTGGCGGCAGGCCTTGCAAAGCGCTGCCAGATTCAGCTGGCCTATGCCATCGGCGTGGCACAGCCGGTCAGCATCCTGGTGGAGACTTTCGGCACGGGCGTCGTCTCTGATGATGTACTGAGCAGGGCGGTGGAACAGGTCTTTGACTTCCGTCCCGCGGCCATCATCCGAGAGCTGGATCTGCGCAAGCCGATCTACCGGAATCTTGCCGCCTACGGCCATATGGGCCGCGAGGATCTGGGGGTCCGCTGGGAGGACTGCGACAAGGTCGACGAACTGAAAAAGGCCGTATCAGCTGCCTGAGCAGGCGCCTGAACAGAAAAGAAAAAGCGGAACCGCTTCGTCCTCAAAAACCGGGACGGAACGGTTCCGTTTTTTGAACAATCGGCATTGACTTCGCCTTCTTCCTGCCGTAAAATAAAATCAGCATTTTGTCGAAAATCGAATGGCAGGAGGTTGAGTAAACATGTTAAAAGACTTCAAAGGCTCCAAAGATGAGGACAGTTCAGCACTGAAGGCAGAGATCAGGGCGCTGCGCGAGAGACTGCTGGCACAGCAGCAGCTGGTCCGCGACCAGAAGCTCCCGGTTATTGTGCTGGTAGAGGGCTGGGCCGCCGCCGGCAAGGGCAGCCTCATCAACGAGCTGATCAGCGAGATCGATCCCCGCTTTTACAATGTCGTCTCCCCGGTGGTGCTGCCGGAGAAAGAAGAGCGCTACCCCTTCCTCTATCAATATGCCAGGGCGATCCCGGAGAACGGGAAGATCATGTTCTATGATTCCGGCTGGATGGAGGGGGCGGTACGGAAGTTCCTCCGCCGCGACATCACCAAAAAGCAGTATAAGGAACGTGTCCGCTCGGTCAATGAGTTTGAGCGCCAGCTGCGCGACGGCGGCTACCTGATCCTGAAGCTCTTCCTGCACATCGACCAGGACGAGCAGCGCAAGCGGCTGAACGCCCTGCGGGAGAATTATGAAACCGAATGGCGGGTTACCGAGGACGACCTCTGGCAGCACCGCGAATACAAGGTCTTCCGCGAGACTTATGATGAATTCATGGAGCAGACCGGAAAGACCGTCAAATGGCATATCCTGGACGGAGACAAGAAGCGTCAGGCCGCCCGCGACGCGCTGAGGCTGCTGGTGGAGATGATCGACAAGGGCCTGGAGAACGGCAGATACGTCGGCAAGCCCTTCAGTGAGAAGTTCCCGCTTCTGAAGATGCAGAAGCTTTCCGAGGTGGACCTCTCTCCGTCCCTGGACGACGAAGAGTACCGCAGGGAGCTCAAAAAGCTGCAGAAGCGCCTGGGAGAGCTGCACAACACGATCTACCGCAAGAAGATCCCCGTGATCCTCTGCTACGAAGGCTGGGACGCGGCAGGCAAGGGCGGCAACATCCGACGCATCGCACGCCCGCTGGATCCGCGCGGATTCGACGTGATGCCCATCGCTTCTCCGGAGCCCCATGAACTGAACCGCCAGTATCTCTGGCGCTTCTGGACGAGACTGCCTAGAAGCGGGCACGTCTGCATCTTTGACCGGACCTGGTACGGCCGCGTGATGGTGGAGCGGCTGGAAGGCTTCTGCAGCGAGGACGACTGGAAGCGCGCCTACAACGAGATGAACGAATTTGAGCGCCAGCTCACCGACTGGGGCGCGGTGGTCATCAAGTTCTGGATCCACATCGATCAGGACACGCAGCTCGCCCGCTTCACCGACCGACAGAACACGCCGGAGAAGCAGTGGAAGCTTACGGAAGAGGACTGGCGCAACCGTGAAAAGTGGCCGCAGTATGAAGAGGCCATCGACGAGATGCTGCAGAAAACCAGCACGGAGAACGCCCCCTGGTATATCATCGAATCCAACGACAAGAAATATGCCCGCATCAAGACCCTGAAGATTGTCATCAAGGCCCTGGAGAAGGCCTGCGAGGGACAGTTGTAAGGAATGTTCAATGTTCAATGTGAAATGAGAAATTATCGATGAGCAGAGTGGGGTGAATCAATTTGCCTGCAAAAGAGAAAGGCACCGCAGCCCAGGAGCCGGCGAAAAAGGAAGAGAGCCTGTATATCAACCGCGAGCTCAGCTGGCTGAGCTTCAATGAACGGGTGCTGCTGGAAGCGGCGGACACGACGGTGCCGCTGCTGGAACGGCTGAAGTTCCTGATGATCTATCAGTCGAACCTGGAGGAGTTCTACCGGGTACGCATCGGCATTCTGACGCACCGGGCCATCCTGACGCCGGACAAGAGAGATCCGGTTTCCGGGATGATCGCCGAGGAAACCATCCAGGAAGTGCTGCGCATCACCAGAGAGCAGCTGAGCCTGATGGAGAGCATCTGGAAGGCGATCCGCAGCGAGCTGAAACGCAACGGCGTCGAGGTCCTGAACTTCAACAAGATCAACAAGGTCGATGAGCTCATGAGCAAGAAGCTTTTCGGCGACATCAAGAACCTGCTCTTTCCGAAAATCATCGATCCGAATCAGGCGCTGCCGTTTTTCTGGGGAGAGGAGAGCTATGTGGTGGCCTTCCTCGGGCGGAGCACGATCCAGAAGCTTGCGATCATCCCGATGCACCGTGTCCCGCCGTATCTCAGCTTCGAGATTGACGGCGTGCAGAAGATCGTCCTCACGGATCAGCTGGTGCGGCGCTTCCTGCCGCTGCTGCTGAAGAAGGAGAACATTCTCCAGTCGGCTGTGGTGAAGGTGACCCGGAACGCCGATGTGTTTCTCTCGGAACTGGCGGGGAAGGAGGATTTGAGAGAAAAGACCTCCACCATGCTCTCCAAGCGCAAGAGGGAGACCCCGGTACGGGCGAAGATCTACGGAAAACTGACGGATCCGGGGAGAGCGCTGCTGATCAAGAAGCTCCATGTGCCGGAGCAGCGCGTGTTTCAGGCGACGGTGCCGTTTGATCTTTCCTTCCGCTCCTGCATCGGGCCGCATGAACACTTCCGCTATGAAGAGCGGAAGCCGGCGAGGGAGATCGGCCTGAAGAAGGGCGAGTATTTCCGCTATATCGAAAAGCACGACCTGCTGATGAGCTTCCCCTTCCAGAGCATGATGCCCTTTGTGGATCTGATCTATGAGGCGGCGGACGACCCGGAGGTGCTCTCCATCAAGATCACCCTCTACCGCATGTCCGCCAGCAGCAAGATCGCCGCGGCTCTGGCCTATGCGGCGGACAAGGGGAAGGACGTTCTCTGCCTGCTGGAGCTGCGGGCCCGCTTTGACGAACAGAACAACATCGACTACTCTGAGATGCTGGAGGATGCAGGCTGCCGGATCATCTACGGGCTGCCGGAGCATAAGGTGCACTCCAAGCTCTGCCTGATCACCCGCCAGCACGGCGGGAACATCGAGACGATCACCCAGGTCGGGACCGGAAACTACAACGAGATTACCGGCGAGCAGTACACCGACCTCTCCCTGATCACGGCGGATCCGGAGGCGGGGAAGGACGCGGAGGCGACCTTCCAGGCACTGCTGAGAGGAGAGCTTCCGCCCGAAGCCCACACGCTCTGGGTTGCCCCGCTGAGCTTCAAGAGCAGGGTTCTGGAGTATCTCGACCGTGAAATCGCCAAGGGAGCGCGAGGACACGTTGCCATCAAGTGCAACGCCATGAACAATCCCGAGATCATGGAAAAGCTGATCGAATGCTCCCAGGCGGGGGTTCAGGTGGAGCTCTTTATTCGCGGGATCTGCTGCCTGCGGCCGGGAATCCCCGGAAAGACCGAGAACATCACGGTGAAGAGCGTTGTGGGACGCTGGCTGGAGCACTCCAGAGTCTACTGTTTCGGCGAGGGAGAGGATGAGCGGCTCTTTATCGGCTCCGGCGACCTGCTGAACCGGAATCTGGAGCGTCGCGTCGAGGCCTTTGTCGAGATCCGTACGCCGGAGACGAGAGAACAGATCCATGAAATTCTGAACGCGCTGCGGGAAGACCGGGAGAAGTCGAGAACCATGCAGCCGGACGGCAGCTATATCCGGGAGCCGGACGGCGCGGGGACCTCTTCCCAGGAGCGGCTGTACCAGTACTTCAGCAAACGGCGTGTCTCGCTGGATGAAGCGGAAAAACCGGAACCGCCGGGATCCGCGCCGGCGACTTCCATCCCGGTAAAGCCCGTGCTCAGACAGCGGACGAACGAAGCGGATCCACCGCAGAAACCTGCATCCGCATGGGACAGAATCAAAAAACTCTTCGGATGAGAAGTTCATCCGGAACGAAACGTTACAAGGGGAACAGATATGAAAAAGAGCTATGACATCTGTCTGGATGTCGGCGGGACAAAAGTCCTCGGCGCCATCTTCAATGAGAACAAAGAGATCATCTACCGTCTGAAAAAACGTTCCAAAGCCGGCGACAATCAGACCGGCGACATCGAGCAGGTCATCATCAGCGTGGTCGAGGAAATGATCAAGGAGTCCGGCATCGACCGGAAAGCGATCCGCGCCATCGCCTCCTGCGCACCGGGGGTCATCGACCAGGACACCGGCATCGTGCTCTTCACACCGAATCTCCCGATGCGAAACTACGACATGAAGGGCGCGATGGAAAAGCAGTTCGGCATTCCGTTCTTTGTCGGCAACGATGTGAACCTCGGCGTGCTGGGGGAGTATAAGTACGGCGCGGGACAGGGCTACCGCAACATTGTCGGCTTCTTCGTGGGGACCGGCATGGGCGGCGGACTGATCCTGAACGGGGAGCTCTACACCGGACACCAGTTCAAGGCGGCGGAGTACGGACACATGATTCTGGATCCGGAGGGACCCCTGTGCAACTGCGGACAGCGCGGCTGCCTGGAAGCCTTCTCCAGCAAGCAGGGCATGAGCGCCTATATCCGGCAGCAGGTCTCCCGCGGCAGAGAAACCATGATGGCCGAGGCGGTTGCAGACGGCGTTTTCCGCAGCAAGAAACTGAAGAAAGCCCTTGCTGCGGGGGATAAGGTTGCGCAGGAGGCGGTGGACCGTGCCTGCCACTATCTCGCGATAGCCACCGGCAACATGATCAACACCTTCAGCCCGGATCTGATCCTCTACGGGGGCGGCGTGATCGAAGCGCTCGGCGACCTCTTCCGGGAAAAGATCCTCTCGGAGGTGGACCGTTACTGCATGACCGCCATCCGCCCGACGGTGGATCTGAAGATTGCCGAACTGGGCGACGATTCGATCCTCTACGGCGACCTCGCCCTGATCGAGGAGCATCTGTAAGACAAAGAACAAAAAACCGTTCGCAATTTCTCGCAGAGAGGAAGTGCGAACGGCTTTTTCTGCCGATTCGGGACGGGAAAGCGCGGAGAACGGACGGCGGATGGCAAACCGTACAAAAACACGATCGAAACCCTCCGGCCAGGCTCTCCGGACTGTGATATCTGACGGTTTTTGGTTTTCGTCTTGCAGAATGAATGTTAAAAGTATATAATGCCGGAGGTTGACAAACCATTAACGAAAAGGAGAAAACTATTTATGGCAAATCGCATTGTTCTGAATCCTGTTTCCTATCACGGCGCCGGCGCCGTCAAAGAAATCGGCGGAGAGCTGAGCCGCCGCGGCTATAAGAGAGCGTTCATCGCCTGCGGCCGCCATGTCGTCAAGTCCGGCGAGATCAACAAGATTACCGACGTGCTGGACGAGATCGGTGTCGCCCATACCTTCTATACGGACATCAAGCCCAATCCCACCATCGAGAACGTCCAGAACGGCGTCAAGGCGTTCCAGGACTTCGGCGCGGACTGCATCATCGCTGTCGGCGGCGGTTCCGTCATGGACACCTCCAAGGCCATCGGCGTCATCGTCAATAACCCTGAATTTGCGGATGTCCGCTCCCTTGAGGGCGTTGCCCCTACCAAGAAGCACGCTGTCTTCACCATCGCGGTTCCGACGACCGCAGGAACAGCAGCCGAGGTTACCATCAACTACGTCATCACTGACGTAGAGAAGAAGCGCAAGTTCGTCTGCGTGGACGTCAACGACATTCCCGAGGTCGCCGTGGTCGACCCCGAGATGATGTATTCCATGCCAAAGCCCCTGACCGCCGCCACCGGAATGGACGCTCTGACCCACGCCATCGAAGGCTACATCACCAAGGGCCACTGCGCTATCTCCGACATGTTCCATCTGGAAGCCATCCGCCTGATCGCGAAGAACCTGCGCGCCGCTGTTGAGAACGACGCTGACGGCCGCGAAGGAATGGCTCTCGGACAGTACATCGCCGGCATGGGCTTTTCCAATGTGGGCCTTGGTATTGTCCACAGCATGGCACACGGCCTGAGCGCCCTGTATGACACCCCGCACGGCGTCGCCTGTGCGATCCTGCTGCCGCTGGGCCTGGAGTACAACATGCCGGTCGCCGGTGAGCGCTATCGCGCCATCGGCAAGGCCATGGAGGTTCCCTACATCGACAGCATGAACGATGAGGAAGCGGCCCTGGCCACCATCGCCGCGGTCAAGAAGCTGGGCGCCGATGTCGGCATCCCCGCGGATCTCAAGGAGATCGTGAAGGAAGAGGATGTACAGTTCCTGGCGGAGAGCGCTTTCGCCGATGCCTGCTGCCCGGGCAATCCCCGCGACACCAGCGTCGAGGAGATTGTGGGTCTGTACCACAGCCTCATGTGATCGAAAAGCAGGTTCTTATTCCTGAAAAGATACAAATGACTGCCGCCTGCGGGAGAGATCCCGCTGGCGGTATTATTGTGCCGGCAGGCCCCGGAGATACCGAAGGTCACCGGACAGGATACAGAGAAAGCGGAAGCCAAGGGGCTCCGGATCAGAGTGTGGACGATTCCGCCTTTTTATGGTAATCTATGTTCAGCCTGAAGCCCCCGGTACGGGGCAGAAAGGAGAAAATGATGGGTTTCACATCACGAGAACTGCTTGAATACCTTGCAAACTGCTTCTCCGGCGGAACCTGGCCCTGGGGAAACGTGGCAGGACTGCTGTTCATAATCGGGGAATGGGGCCTTCTGCAAAAATCGGGACTGAAGGGCTGGTGGGCGCTGATTCCCTCTGCAAGAGAATACCAGCTGGCGCGATGCGCAGGGCGTGAGCCGGAAGGCCGCATCCTCAGTATGGCGGAGTTTGGAAGGATTCTGACCAACGGAGCGATGTATATTGCCAGAAATCAAGGCGGAATCGTCGCTTCTGTTTTCCTGGTGGCAGAGATCACGCTGGAAATCGTGGTGTTTCTCTACCGCATCCAGGTGTTCAGCGGGCTGATTGAGGGCTACGGCACCGGGAGAAGGTGGATGTGGCTTTGGGTCCTTCATATCACAAGATGGATCCCGGCGCTGATCTGGGGCTGGAAAAAGAAGTACCTGCCGGAGTGGCAGGTGGAGGATCTGCGCAGAGAGATGCTGGTCCGCGCGTCCAGCGGCAGCACGACCGTGCTGGACCAGGGGCTTACGGTGAATCTGAAGGAACGCAGCACCAGAGATTTTTTCCAGAAGAAGATTCTGCTCTGGGATATTCATATGGTCATCCCGCAGGGACACATGGTGCTGCTGCTGGGCGGCTCCGGAGCGGGCAAGACCACGTTGGTAAACGCCATCAACGGGTATGAGAAGGCAAATGCCGAGATCATGCTCAACGGCAGCAACATGTACACCCAGTACAAACATATGCAGTATGAAACCGGTTTTGTCCCGCAGCAGGAGCTGGTGCGGAACAAAGATACGGTCTATTATACTCTGATGGACGCGGCAAAGCTGCGCCTGCCCAAGGACGTACCGGGCGACGCCCGCAGGAAGCGGGTAGAGGAAGTCATGGAGATTTTCGGCCTGACGGCGGTCCGGAACAGACTGGTACAGAAGCTCTCCGGAGGACAGAAAAAGCGTCTCTCCATCGCCATGGAGCTGATCTCCAATCCCTCACTCTTCATCCTGGATGAGCCGGATTCGGGCCTGGACGGCGTGATGGCCCGGGAGCTTATGCAGCAGCTGCGCAAAACGGCGGATACGGGCAAGATCGTCATCGTCATCACTCACACGCCGGACCGCGTGATCGAGTTCTTTGACGACGTGATCGTGCTGGCAAAGGATTCGGCCCGGACAGGGCGGCTGGCCTTCTACGGCAGTATCCGGGAGGCGCGGGAATTTTTCGGCTGTGAAAAGATGGAGGAGATCGTCAAGCTGGTGAACCGTCCGGAGGAAGGCGGCGCCGGAATGGCGGATGCATTCATCGCAAAGTACAAGGAGGTGCAGCATGCCTGAGGAGAAAAGACAGAATCCGTTTCGGCGGATCAGAATGCGCTATCGCGGCAGATTCAGCCAGATCCAGATCTACCTCGGGAAGCTGCTGAGGATGTTCCTGTACCAGAGCGACTGGAAAGTACTGCCGATGTCGGCCATGGTGGCGGGCCTGGTGGGCCTGGTAATTCGAAAACGCTTCTTCGAGACCATGGAGGGAACGCTGATGAGCGCTCTGGCGGTCACCTGCCTCTGCCTCTGGAACGGCTGCTTCAATTCCATTCAGGTGATCTGCCGGGAACGGGACGTGATCAAGCGGGAGCACCGCTCCGGGATGCATATCAGCTCCTATATCGCGGCGCATATGATCTATCAGGCCATGCTCTGCATGCTGCAGACCGGCATCACGCTGTATGTGATGAGGGCAGTCGGAGTCCGCTACCCGACAGAAGGTCTGGTCACAAGGTTCTTTATCACTGAATTCAGTATTTCTCTCTTTCTGATCACCTTCGCGGCGGACATGATGTCACTCTGGATCTCCGCCCTCAGCCGCACGACCACCGCGGCCATGACCATCATGCCGGTGGTTCTGATCGTGCAGCTGGTATTCTCCGGAGGAATGATGAGCCTGCCTGCTCGGGCGGAACCGGTCACCAGAGTGATCATCTCCAATTATGGCCTGAAGCTGATCGCCACCCAGGCCAACTACAATGCACAGCCGCTGGGATCCGCCTGGGGCACCGTGGAGCGGATGAAAGGCAATGAGATCAAAACGACGCTCACCATGGGCCGGATTCTGGACTATCTGGGCGATCCGGAAAACCCGCAGGCGGAACAGATCCGCTCCGTCAAACTGACGGATGACAGCAGCCTGCTGGGAGCCATCACGGTCGGAACCGTGGTGGACACGGTCAATGCCGGCGAAGATTCCGAGCAGCTGCGCGCTCAGACGATCCCGATCGACACCACGGTGGGAGAGGTAATCGGCATGCTGGGTGAGAAGGAAGTCCGGGAGTATGTTGAAACCAAGGCGACAGAGAGCGCCCAGGTGAGCGACTATGACTATAGCAAGCTGAATGTCGCAGTCTACTGGCTGAGCCTTGCTTTCTTTGCGCTGGTGTTTGCCGGACTGTCGACGATCACTCTGGAGATGATCGACAGGGACAGGCGCTGAACGCAATTCCGACGGCGTTTGAAACAGATAAGTTTGAGAGGAATCTGAGGAAATGCAAAGGTATATCGGAGATCGGAATTTCTATCGGCGGGTATTTGCCATCCTAGTGCCGATCCTGATCCAGAATGTTATTACGAACTTTGTCTCGATGCTGGACAACATCATGGTCGGCCAGATCGGGACGGAGCCCATGAGCGGCGTCGCCATTGTGAACCAGCTCATCTTTGTCTTCAACCTCTGCGCACTGGGCGGGGTGTCCGGAGCCGGGATCCTGACGGCGCAGTTCTACGGCAAGGGAGACCGGGAGGGGATACGGCAGTCCGTCCGGGTCAAACTCCTCATCGGACTTGTCATTCTGGCGGTATTCGGCGTGGTGCTGAGTCTTTCCGGCGAAACCTTCATCCGGCTGTTCCTCCATGAAGGCGAAAACGGTCTGGACCTGGAGGCGACGATGCGGCATGCGCGGGACTATCTGGATGTCATGCTGCTTCAGCTGCTGCCCTTTGTGATCACAACGATCTATGCCAGCACCCTGCGTGAGACCGGAGAGACCGTCCTGCCGATGAAGGCCGGCCTGGCCGCAGTAGGTGTCAACCTGGTGTTCAACTATATCCTTATCTTCGGCAAGTTCGGCGCGCCGGCCCTGGGCGTGGTGGGAGCCGCCGCGGCGACGGTGCTGGCCCGGGTTGTGGAGATGAGCATCGTGGTGATCTGGACCCATCGCCATACGGAGCGCAATCCCTATATCGTCGGTCTGTACCGGAGTCTGAAGGTCCCGAAGCAGGTGCTGCGGCAGGTGATTCGACTGGGACTGCCGCTGATGATTAACGAACTGCTCTGGTCCGGAGGCATGACGGTGCTGAACCAGTGCTACTCCATGCGCGGACTCGAGGTTGTCTCCGCAATGAACATCTATACGACCATTTCCAATCTCTTCTTCAGCGCCTTCATCTCCACCGGAAACGCCACCGCCATCATGGTGGGTCAGCTGCTGGGCGCGGGAGAACTGGAACGGGCGGTGGACGAGGACCGGAAGCTCATCGCCTTCGCCTCGGCGCTGAGCATCGCTCTGAGCGCCATGATGGCGGCGACGGCCCCCTTCTTCCCGCTGATCTACAACACCATTCCCTATGTCCGGGAGCTCGCCACAAAGATCCTGCTGATCTCGTCGCTGATGATGCCGCTGCATGCCTTTGCAAACTCCTGCTACTTCACCCTGCGCTCCGGCGGCAAGACGCTTATCACCTTCATTTTCGACAGCGGTTCGCTCTGGGTGATCAGTGTCCCGGCGGCCTTTGTGATCGCCCATTATACGGCGATCCCGATCATCCCCTTCTTCCCCATTGTGGAAGCGCTGAACCTCATCAAGTGCGTGATCGGCTATGTGATGGTGAAGCAGCGGCACTGGGTAGTCAACCTCGTGGCGGCGAATTCATAGACAACCATCTAAACAACAACAATCTCCCTCGCCTGCGGCGGGGGAGATTGCGGTTTCGTCGGTTTCGTCTGCCGGGATCCGAGCGGAAAAGAGGGGAGGGAGTTTCTGTTCCCGGAAGAGCTTACTTGCTTGCAGCAGGTCCGTTGGTTGCAAACCACAGGATGTCGCTGACGGTGCGCTCCACACCGAAGTCAATATAGTTATAGGGCTCGCCGCGGAAGACGACTTCGCCGGTCTGACCGCCATCGAGGCAGTAGGCGGTCCGGACGGGCTTTTCCGCAAAATGCTCGGCAAACTGGGTAACGGTCCAGCGCGCCTCATGACTGCCGTGGTTCAGGGACATGTAGAGGTAGTGCAGCGGCCCTATCTGGCCGATGCCGGCACGGGAATAGCCCTGACCCACCTCGCCGACAGGGTACCAGCCGCAGGGAATGGCCCGGCCGTTTTCCACCAGAACGGGACCGAAGGCCACGGAGAAGAGAATATCGTTATCCTGTATGAACTGCCGGACAGAATCCGCGGTGTTTTTCTCGCCCAGGCGCTTGTACAGAAAATCGCCGGAGGAATTGACAAACAGGGTGTCGACACAGTTATACAGGGAATTGTCTTTGGCATAGTGTGACGTGTTGAAGCGGCACAGCTCGCCGTCATAGACCAGGATGCCGAAATCCCGGTGCCTGTAGAAATCCGCGTTCATCGCGACGACGGCATTGGTCTGCGAAGCCAGCTCGGTCGCAAAGTACTCCTTCCCGGAGCCGTACCGGTCATCGGCAAGCTTCCGCCGGAACTGGGAGGGGTCGGAGACCTTGATTTCGGCGAAGCTGCAGGACTTCCCGTCGATCTGCTCCTTCCAGAGGATGACCATGATCGAATCATCAAGATAATACTCAATGTTCCGCGCATAGAGACCGCGATAGAAGGTTGCCTTCGGATTAAAGGCAACCTCTTCATCCGGTCCCAGAAGACCGGAATCCCTGGCTCGCTGGATGACCTTGAGGACCTGCGAGGCATCGTCCATACTGACCTTGCCGTAACAGGAGGGATCCGGCGGCAGACCGAGGGTCGAAAGCATCTGCGTGGATTCTTCGATCTGGCCGTTGGCGGAAGCGGATGGCTGCACATATGGCAAAAGGGTCAAGATGAGCAGCAGACAGAGCACGATGCCGCAGCGACGGAAGCGAAAAAGCGGGGTGTTGTTCATCGGTTACCTCCTTTCAGGCGGAAAACGGACGAGGGAGAACCCGGAGCACAGGGAGGAGCCCCTCGGCGTATGAAAAGTCTTCGGAAGAGCCGGCGAGCGCTGAAAAAGCCTCCGACGCGGTCTGCCCGGCCGCGAGGGCGCGGACAGAGGTGAGAACGGCTTCGGCGTATCCGGACGCATTTCGATCGACGGTTCCCGTCATCTGACCGAGACTGACAGCGGTGCGGGCGGCAACGGACGCGCCGATGCCGAAGAGCGGAATGGTTGCACAGAGACCGTCACCGAGATTACACCGGGCGGCCTGCAGCGCGGTAAGAGCGCCGAGGGCCATGTCGTCGCTGCCCGCCGCAACAAGCTCAATCATGTTCCCGTTGGCGTAGTTATAGGATTCGATGTCGGATCGAATCAGGGCATTCGCGGCCTCGGAAGAGCCGACGCCGTCCGGAGCCGCCTGAAAGCCGAAGCTGTCCTCCTCATCGAGAAACGCAAGCAAACGGTATCCCTCTCCGGCAAGGACCGTATTGGCCGCGTTCAGGGCGAGCTGCGTGAGGGTCAGGGTGTCAGGATCGTACCGGTCTCCGACGAGAAAGGTATAACGGATCTCCCCGTTCTGGTCCAGATCGGCGCTGCTGAAATGGGAAATGAGGTAGTCTCCGATCATCTGCCCCTGCACGGAGCCCAGCTCTGCCGGACTGGTGCAGATGAAGCCGACATCAGAACGCCCCGCGGGGAGCAGGTCTGCAAACAGTGCGCTGTCCGGCACGCGGTCAAAGAAGAGAACCGGCGTTCCGGCTGCAAGCGCCAGGATCTCTTTGACTTCGTCCGCGGTCCGGTTGTCCACCAGCTGCACGGCCAGCAGATTCCAGCCGTCGGAGAGGGCGTCCCGGATCTGATCCAGCTGGCGGTAACGGTCGTTTTCCGCGTCAAATTCCCGGAAGGGAAGGCCGGAGTCCTCCAGAAGGGGCCCGAACTGCTCACGGAAGGCGAAAACTTCGGCATCCGCCATGGCGTACCAGAAGACGGCGAGCTTCGGATCATCGATGACGGGCAATCCGGCGGGAGCCTGCTGCCGGGCCAAAGCGCCGGCCGCATCGGAGCTGGAAGCGGAACCGGGGGAAGGAATGGCGAAGTCCGAGGAATCGGACGGGGATCCGGAGACCCGTAGGCTGAGAGCAGGATCGGGATCCGGGGAGACATGCTGCAGCGGGAAGACACAGCCGCACAGCAGAAGCGTACTCAGACAAAGAGAAAAGAAGAGGGAAATTCTCTTCATGATCATGATCCTCCATGGAAGAAACAGGCTGCCTCAGGGAGACAGCCTGTGAACTCAGCGCTCGTTCAGATACGCGATCTCGTAGATCGCGGTGGTGCAGAGCTGATCTGCGTCGGTATAGCACTCCACCTGCAGAACACAGACCCGGTTCCCCTTGCGGATCACGCGGGATTCGGCGCGGAGCACCTCTCCGATGCCGGGACGCAGATAGTGGAGATTGCAGTTCTGGGTGACGATGTACCGGCGCCAGCGGTCCGCCTGCAGAGCCATCATCCCGGCTGCCACGTCGGTGAGAGTGGCGATCAGACCACCGTGGGCGATGCCGGACGGATTCAGGAGCTCCGGACGGAGACGACAGCTGATGACGCACTTTTCATCGGCGATCTCCGTGAACTCAATGCCGCAGTAACTGGTAAAGCCTTTCAGCCGGCTGTTAATGACATCAGAGAACTGCTTCTCTTCCATTCGTTCCTCCTTAGCCGTTGTGGTCATAATAGGTATCCATCGCGGGACCGCCGTTCGGCAGCAGCGGGTTCAGCATTTCCTCCGACACCATGGTGCCGGCCATGTCATAGATCCGGCGATAAGTCAGCGTGCGCATGCCCTCGCCCTGATCGTCGACGAAATAGTATTTTTCATGTTCCAGCTTGATCTTGTAGCCCGGACGGTCCGGATCGGCCGGCTCAATCACGCGGTCATAAGGATACTCCCAGCCCCAGGAGTTGTCAAATTCGACGGGCATGTAGTCGTCTTCTTCCAGCGTCCCCCAGATTTCGAAGGTAAGGTCACGGACATAGTTGTCTTCGTCCACCTCGGAGTAGGCGACGATCTTGATGGGATAGGAACGGTTGTTCCGGAACTTGAGGTCCATGACGTTCCCGCCGTCAGGGATGGTGACCGTGGCGTCGGTGCCGAGCTGCATGTAGTGGACCGGGAAATAGTGATTCGTCCGTTCGACGGTTTCGAGGAAAGCGAAGAGCGTCGCGGCATAGAGCGTGCTGGAGACCTGGCAGGCGCCGCCGCCGACCTCGTCCTTCACATCGCCGTCCACATACGCGGGAGCCGGCAGGAAACCGCCTTCCAGTGTGCGCTCGCCTACCACCTCGTTGTAGGAGAACAGGTCTCCCGGATACAGGATGGTCCCGTCAATCTTGGAGCTGGCCAGTTCCACGTTGCTGATGCGGTTGGAAGTGGAGTTCCAGTAACTTGTGGTGCAGGCGCCGAGCAGATCATGGAAGAGAGAACTTCTCAGCTTCTCTCCGGTAACGGCAGGCCAGGTAACCGTCATGGGAATGCGCACCTCGCCTGCCGGTTCCGCAGCGGCCCAGAGCTGCTGAGCCTGGTCAACGTCAAAGTTGCAGCCGACAACCTCGTCAATGACTTCAAAGCGTCCGTCATCCGTGAAAGCGGCATCCCGCGGCTCCTGCAGGAGCGCGGTGTGGATCGCCTGGAAGTCGGGGCACAGCAGTCCGCCGATCAGCTGGGAGAAACTCAGAGAGGTTTCACCGTTCTGCAGAGCGGTGACGATGGCTGCCTCCAGGGCATCTTCGTCCAGCTTGAGCTGGCCCCAACCCTTGCGCAGGATGAGCTGCTCCTCTTCATAGGCCGGGATATACTCCGCATCGCCCAGCAGGACATCAATCTCCGCGCGGTTCTGCGCGATGCAGGAGCGGATATACTCGCGGTCGGCGTCCTGTGCGTTCATCGGCAGCGGGGTGGGGTGAAGTTTCGTGTTCAGCCAGGCGCCGAAGTTTTCAAATATGTTTCCGTCACGTCCGTAGGCATAGGCCAGCTCGGCAACCTGCTGAGACGTGGAGGCCAGGCCTGCCCGGGCGGGGTCGACGGTAAAGTGCAGTCCGCCGACGGTCGTCACCTCCAGAGGTGTGGTGAGATGCTCCGTCCATCCGGCGGCATCCAGCGCCGCGGCGGTCTGCTCCCGGGTCAGTCCGCCTACCGGGATGCTCCCGACGGTGAGACCGGGGTAATTGGTATCCAGCTGGGCAACGTAAATGGAGCCCGCCAGTCCGCCGCCCAGAACCAGGATCAGGATAATCAGGATGATGGTCAGAACGACCATGAATTTTTTCATAACTATCACCCGCAGAGGAAATCAGAATAAATCATTTTACCATGTTTCCCGGAAAGGTGCAAGAGGGGAGAAAAGGGGCGATTTCTGCACATCGCTTCTTGACAAAGAGGGGCCTTGACGGTATGATGAAAAGAGTTGAGGGACCGCGCCTTGGACGGTTATGTTCCGGAAGGTGCCCAAGACAGCGGGGAGGACAGATGAAAGAGAGGAGAGAAAAGCCATGAGTAGATACAGCGATTTTGACGATCTTGATCTGGACGATGAGGACTTGCCTCTGGTTGAGATCGAGTTCGATGACGAGGAAGAAGACGGAAGGTCAAGGAAGGCCGGCACGGTTCTGAAAGTGCTGCTCATTATTCTCATCGTTGCTGCGCTTCTGGCGGCGGGCTTCTTTGTTGTACGCTATGTGCTGGGACAGCAGTCTCCGAAGATCGAGACCACCTCGACGGTGACGCCGGAGCCGACGATGGGAACATCCTCCGGATCCTCAGCCGGGACGAACGGTTCGGCAGGAGCAGACACTTCCAACGCAGACCAGACTCAGCCCGGAGAGGCCGCGTCAGACGGCGATACGACTGAAACGGTGATCACGACACCTCCGACACCTGTCCTGACGCCGACACCTGCCCCGACGCCGAAGCCCATTCCGGAGCAGTATGTAATTCCGGGGATCGATCCGGGCGATCTCGATGCGGTCCGCGCTTATATTCAGGACCAGCTGAACGCCATGGCTTCGGATGTGAACTATCCGAACGTGGACGAATACACCGTCAACGAGGACTGCACCGTGTTCACGGCGGTCTGCACGTCGCTCAACGAGAGCGCGGCAGAGCGCGGCGCTACGGAAAAGATCTATGAGTTCGGCCGGATGTACGCGGCATATGCCGGAACGACGGTCGACAATATCCATATTGATTACAGAAGCCATATGGGAGATCTGCTCTGGACCAGAGACTCCAACAAATGAACAGCAGAAAAAACAGGAACATCCGCCCCAAATCGGGGCGGATGTTCCTGTATCAGGGGATCTGCGGAAATCACATGATGGGGATCTTGATCTTCAGATCGGTCAGCGGCCAGGAGGAGCAGGCATGGAACCAGCCCATCTCCTTATCCATGCGGCGGCGTCCGTCGCCGATGGGGGAGACAAAGATCTCACCCTCCAGCAGGTGGCTGCGGCAGAAGCCGCATTCGCCGTTGCGGCAGTGGGTGTCGATGGCGATTCCGGCACGCTCCAGCGCGACGGCGACCGGCTCGGAGGCCGCGGCGTCGATGACATCCTCGTGGATGCCGCGCAGAACCGTGATCTTGAAGGTTTTGGTCTCGGTGCCCTTCGGATAACCGGGCAGGGTGGAGACGTCGGCGGGGTTATTCACCACATCGTGGCGGAAGCGGCGGGGACCGACACCCATCTCATCCAGCGCCTTCTTCACAAAGCGGAACATGGGCAGCGGCCCGCAGAACATATAGGTGCAGTCGGGGGTGGAATACTTCTCAATGATCTCGCGGGTGATGAAGCCCTTCTCGCCCTGCCAGTCAGGCTCATCGGAGAGCACGTGGACGACCTTCACGTCCGGGCAGGCCTTCTCGATGGCATCGAGCTCGTCCTTCAGGACAATGTCGTTGGCCTTGACGGAACCATAGAGGATGGTGAGCTTGCAGCCCTTCATCTTGCCGTTCAGGATCTCCTTGGCCATGGAGTGGAAGGGGGTGATGCCGCTGCCGCCGGCCAGCGCGACGATCTCTCTGCTGTCACGCAGAGGCTCCCAGTAGAAGAAACCGAAGGGCAGGGCGCCCTGAAGCTCATCGCCGACCTTGACGTTCTCGAAGAGGTAGTCCGGAACGAGATAGGGGACGTTGCGGCGAACCGTGATCTCGAAGAAGGGATGCTCGCCCCGTGCCTCATAGGGAGCGGAGGAAATGGTATAGGGACGGGAGAGAACGCTCTCGCCGATCTTCAGGCGGAAGTTGACATACTGGCCGCTCTGGAACACGGGGATATGTCCGTCCGCCGACTCGAAGCGGAACACGCGGGAAGTGGGGGAGGCCTCGCGGATGTCGACGACCTTGAAGGTCATATGCTCGGGATGCAGTTTGTCCGCCAGCTCACGAATCGGATCCCGCGGGTCGATGATCGTGGAACCTTTGGCAAAATTCTCTTCTCTCAGCCTGGTGACGCGGGAGGCCCCGCCGACGTCCTGCAGAAATCCTTTTACCTTGATGCTCATTTCTTCGCGGCCTCCTTCTTTTTCTCAAGATCCTCGCGTACGGCCTTGGCCGCGGCGCGTCCGTTGGTGATCTGCGGACCCATGCCGTCGCCGCTCATGCCATGCGCACCGGCAAATTCCAGACCCTCGATGAAGTGATCCTTCTCCTTCATCTGGAGACGGGCCACGGCGTGGTCTTCCATGGAATGGAGATAGCCGTAGATGTTGCCCTTCCAGGCGCCCACATAATGGGCGACGGTCATCGGTGTGGTGACCTCGATCTCGGTGATGCGCTTCCGGAAATCGACCTTGGTGATCTTGATGCACTCGTCGATCATCTCGCTGGCCAGACGGCGCTTGAGGTCGAAGTAGTCCTCTTCCTTGATGTTTTCAAAGGGCTTGGAGGGGACCAGCGCGGTGATGGAGAGCTGGGTATAGCCCTCGGGAAGTGTGGGATTGGCGTAGTTGAGGCAGATGGTAGTGATGTAGTTGTAGGGCTCGGTGATGTTGGAATAGTTCTCCCAGATCTTGTTGGTGTCCATGGTGGTGCCGGAGAAGGTGGAGTAGTTGATGATGCCGTTCTCCTCCGGGGTGCCCTCGATCACCATGATGACGGAGACCGGGGTCACGGAGAGCTTGCGGTTGTTGATCATCCGGATGGCGCCGGCCGGAACCTCGGTGAGCGGCTCGATCATCTGGGAGTAGACCCGGTTGGGATAGGGGCCGGAGATGACATAGTCGCAGTGGATCTCGTCGCCGCGGGCGGTGCGGACGCCGTAGACCTTGCCGTCACGGACCAGAATCTTCTCGACTTCCTGGTTGAACTCATACTGCGCGCCCTGCTCCTCGCACTTGGCCTGGAGCTTCATGCTCATCTCATGGCTGAAGCCGCGGCAGACATAGCTGCCGGTGAAGTAGTCGGCCATGAGGAAGGCATAGATGGTAAAGGGCAGATCGTCCATGCGGTTGCCGACGTAGATCCAGTACGGGGTCAGCATCTCGACGGCCTTTTTCGGCAGATCGAAGGTGTTGATGACTTCCGTGGCGGTGTAGCCCACGGTCTTGACAAAGTCGGGGTGCTTGAGAAGCATCTGGACCTTGCTCATCGGGGTGACGGAGAGGATGTTCATGCTGTCATAGACCCGGCGGCAGAGGAGCATGAGCTCATGAACCTTGTCATAGGTGCCGGGGCAGACCTCGTCGATCTCTCTGGCGACGGTGGTGTAACTGTCGTCATAATCGTGGTGAAGAATCTTGTCAATGCCCGAATTCGGCAGGGCGACGCGATAGCACTCGTTGACCGGGAGCCAGTCCACATCCACCCCCATGTCTTCAAAGAACTGGCCGACCTTCAGGCGCTTGCCCGGGCGGCCGATGGACATCATCTCATGCAGGGTGGCTTCGATCTCAAAGCCGTTGCGGACAAAATCGGTGGCGAGGCCGCCGGGCATGTTGTGCTTTTCAAGGATCAGGATGTCCTTGATGCCCCAGGCCTGCAGCTGAAGACAGGCGGACATGCCGGCCAGTGCGCCGCCGATGATCACGACGTCGTAATGGTCTTTATAGAATTTCATATACGGTTCCTTTCGTCTTACAGGTACTTCATCAAACAGGGGCGGTCAGCTGACCGCCCCTGCATTGTTGGATCAGAAGAAGCGATCCACCAGCTCACGGGAATACTCGGCCGTCTCGTCCATGTCGCCGAAGCTCATGACCTCGCCGGCATAGAAGGTGTCGTACTTGCCCTGCATGGCCTCAACCTTGTCATACCAGCCGTCGGCATAGTCCTTGGTAAAGACATGGGGGAAGTAGTACACGGACCACTCGTTGATGATTTCCTTGGCGGGGTTGCCCATGATCTTGAGGTCGTCCTGTACCATCTGGCGGCAAGTGTCATAGGGGATCTCCGCGGAGTTCTTATGCTTGCGCAGTGCGTAGGTGGTGATGACCTGGTCGATCTGGTCTCTCCAGCGGCGATAATAGACCATCAGGTGGCCGAGCTTCTCGGGAACCATGTTGTCAAAGACATAGTAGGAGATCTCGGGGTGATCTTCGGGCTTGGTCAGGAAGGCCTGCACGTCATAGCGCTCATAGTCGATCTTGGAGAAGAGGGACTTCTCGTCTTCACGGGCGTCGAAGTACTCGACCATGCCCTTCTGACCGTCGGCGCGCTTGTTCGGGATATAGAGCGGGGCGGTAACGATGACCTTGTCGAACTCCTCAACCTTGCCGTTTACGGTGATGAAGACCTTGCCGTCTTTGCGCTCGACCTTGTCGATGATGCTGTTCAGCACGGCGGGGTGCTTCAGATGGTCGTTCAGCTGCTCCCAGATGTACTGGGTGCCGTTCTTCCAGGTCCAGAGGTTGACCTTGACGAAGTTCATGCAGGTCTGATAGTCCAGATACTTCAGAACGTAAGCGGCGGGGATCTCGTCAAAGTAGCCGTAGCCAAAGGAAGTGAAGGGTCCGATCCAGATCTTCTGCACCAGGGGAACACCGTTCTTTTCACAGAATTCCTTGAAGGGCAGGGCCAGGTCTTTCAGATTCGGGTTGACGCCCTCGACCTTTTCACGGCCGGGCGTCACGGCATAACCGTCGTAGCGGCCCTCGGCGACGCCGCGGTGGCCGTTGAGATCATAGCCCTTGTACTTGGTCTCCAGCAATTCGCCGAAGGTCTTGAGCTGCTTCTTCATCTTGAGAAGCCAGGGGTTCTTGATGATGTTTCCGACGGTGCGGGCGAAAGGCTCGATCACCTTGCCGGAGCCGTCCTTGTAGTTGCGGTTGAGCTGCGGGCCGTCATGGGTGATGCCGCAGAACTCTTCCACATCATGCACTGCATAGTAGGACGGAACACCCATGATGGCGCCCATCTCATAGCGGCGTCCGTTGTAATGCGGAGACCAGCACTTGCCGCCGACGCGGTCGAGACGCTCATAGATGGTGTAGTTCTCATAACCCTTCTTTTCCAGGTACATACCCGCGCTCAGGCCGGCAGGGCCGCCGCCGATGATGGCGATGCGAATGTTTTTGTCCATAGTTTTCCTCCGTATGAATTTGATAATTTGGTCAAATGCGCGTTTTTGCTCAGATGTGTTAATTATACAACAGATTCAGGGCAATTTCACTATATACTTTTTAACTTGTGTCAAAATTCTTGTAAAATTTGCAAAATCTCTTTTTTATTTTGGCTTCTTATGGTATGATAAAAATCAGAAAAAGACAGAAGAAAGCTGAAAGGAGGCTTTTTCCATGCGCTTCTACGGCTTTGCGGATTTGCTCGGCTACTGGGCGACACAGAGCCCGGACCGGATCGCGCTCCGCGGAGAGCGGGAGAGCTACAGCTATGCGGAGCTTCAGCGCCGGGTGCTGGAACGGACAAAACAGCTTCAGAACTCGGGGAAAACCTGCCTGGGACTGCTCTCGGACGGCAGCCCCAAGTGCGTGGTGGAACTGTTCGCGGCAAATATGGCGGGGCTCCAGCTGGTGCTGCTGGATGAAGGGGCGCCGGAGGCGGTGCTGCGCGGGCTGATCGCCTATACCGATATCGATCTGCTGTGGGGGGATCCGGAGCTCTGCGAGGAACTGAAAGGGAATCTGACCCAGGGCGTCACCGACGGCGCCAGAAAGATCCTGTTTTTCACCTCCGGAACAACAGAACGGGCCAAGGCGGTGGTCCTGACGGATACCAGCCTCTGCCAGAGCGCGTTCAACGGCTCGGAAAAGCTCCCGCTGCAGCCGGAGGACTGCCTGATGTGCATGCTGCCGCTGGGGCATGTGTTCGGATTTGTCTGCGGGCTGCTGTGGGGACTGAGCTGCGGAGCGACCGTGGCGCTGGGCCGCGGGGCCAGGCACTATCTCGACGATCTGAAGTTCTACCGGCCGACGGCGGTCTCGCTGGTGCCGCGGCTGCTGGGCTTTCTCCTGCAGCAGAACTGCCTCAACGAGGAGCTGCGCCTGATCCTGGTGGGGGCGGGAGACTGCCCGCCGCAGCTGCTGCAGGCAGTCCAGGCGAGGGGAATCCGGCTGAGCTTCGGCTACGGCCTGACGGAGACCAGTTCGGGCGTCGCGATCTCGGTGGGCGGCGACCCCTATGCTATGGAGGTCTGCCCCGACGACACGATCACCATCGCCGACGACGGGGAGATCCTGATCGCGGCACCCACCTGCATGATGCAGGGCTATTACAAATGGCCGCAGTATACCGAAGAGGTGCTGCGCCACGGCATCCTCTCCACGGGAGATCTGGGATACTTTGACGCGGACGGCCGCCTGCACATCACGGGACGGAAAAAGGACATTCTCGTCATGGGCGACGGAACAAAGATTTTCCTGCCGGAGTACGAAGCGGGACTCATGAGAATCCTGGGGACGACAGAGCTTGCGGTCGTCCTTCGTGACGACCGGCCGGTTCTCGTCCTGGAGAATGGAAAAACAGAAAGCAGCGACAGAAATACGCTGTGGCAGAAGCTGCGGCCGATGATGGAACAACTGCCGCGCGGTCAGCAGCTTACCGACATTCTAATTACTGAGGATCCGCTGCCCAGAACGGCCAGCGGCAAAATCAAGCGCTGGGAGCTCCAGCAGAAAGTGGGAACAAGGACATGACAAGACAGGACGTACTTGAGAAAACCAAAAGAATCATTTTCGACTGCTTTCCGGATATGGAGGAGGCAGGCCTTCAGGAGGACAGCGTCATCAACACGGAAACCGCCATCGACTCGATGGGATTTGTGCTGGTGATCTGCAAGCTGGAAGCGCTGTTTGACGTGAAGATCCCGGAACGGCAGTGGAAAAAGCTGCAGACGCTGGGCGATGTGGTGGATGCCATCTACAAGCGTCTGCCGAACAAGGCATGAGCGAAATCTACACCGAGCGCCTGACCCTGCGCAGCAGGGATGTGGACATGTTCCGCCGTCTGCGTACGTCGGAGCTGTTCAAGCTCCTGCAGGAAGCTTCCATCCGGCACACCGAACAGCTCGGCATGGGGCGCGACAGGACGCTGGACAGGGGGATCCTCTGGGTGCTGCTGATGCAGCGGGCGGAGATTGTCCGCATGCCGGAATATGATGAGAAGATTGTCCTTCGGAGCTGGCCGGGAAAGACGATGCACCTGCTGTTCCCGCGCTTCTACAGCCTGGAGACGGAGGCGGGAGAAGCGCTTGTGAAGGCAAGCGCCCACTGGGGCCTGGTGGATGAAAAATCCCGGAAGGCGGTGTTCCCGGAGCGCTACGGCATCGAGATCGCAGGAACGGAAACCGGGAAGGAGATCGACCTGCCCGGACCGATCCGGAAGCTGGCCTGTGATCGGGAAAAGCGCTTTGAGGTTCCCTACAGTTTTGTCGATCTGAACGGGCATATGAACAACACCCGGTACTTCGATCTGGCGGAGGACTGCGTCGGTGCGGCGGCCGGGGGAAAGCTCCTGAAGGAGATCAGGACGGAGTATGTCAACGAGGCGCGCTTCGGAGAAGAACTTACCCTGCGCTGGAACGGAGATGACGGAGAGGTCTTCCTCTCCGGCGAGAGCAGCAAGCCGGTATTCCGGATGACACTGCGGTATGAGTGAGAACCCGGCGCAACGGGGACCATAAGACGGTCGAGCGATTTCCGAGGCGATCAACGCCCAGGACCGGAAGAACCGTCCGATTCCCTCTTTTTACGCAGGAGCGGGATACAAGGTTCATGACAGGACCGGAGAAAAACAGAAGAAGAAAATAGTTGACACGATGTC
This sequence comes from Oscillospiraceae bacterium, assembly GCA_017458335.1. Taxonomy (GTDB): domain Bacteria; phylum Bacillota; class Clostridia; order Oscillospirales; family Oscillospiraceae; genus Limivicinus. Next base: position 58,502 of record JAFTFT010000023.1, on the reverse strand, counting down.
AGAACACCGTTATACTACGTTCTGACATCGTGTCATAATATATTCATGAGTGAAAGGAGTCATCAAAATGAAGAAGAATACAGGAGCGCAGCTGGCGCTGTATCCCGCACCGGTGCTCGTGGTCGGTGCGATGGTGGAAGGAAAGCCGAACTGGACGCTGGTTGCGCATGCGGGTGTCATGGCACACAGCCATGTGATGCTCTCCATGGTAAAGGCTCACTATACCAACAAGGGGATTCGTGAGAACAAGGTTGTTTCGGTCAATGTGGTGGATGCCTCCTGGCTGAAGGACGCGGATCGCATGGGCTGTATCAGCGGAAACAAAACGGACAAATCTGAGGCCTTTGCCTATACGCTGGGTGAGAAGGGCGCCCCGATGATCGACGAGGCCAAAGTGACCATGGAATGCGAAGTAGAGGACATCTATGATCTCCAGGGTTTTGACAATTTCATCTGCCGGATTACCGGAACCTATGTGGACGAGAGCATTCTGACGGAAAAAGGGAAGATCGATTATCGCAGGTTCAAGCCTGCTCTGTTCCAGTTCCCGACCTATGAATATCTGGAAACCGGGGACATCCTGGGCGCCTGCATGAAGATGAACTGAACGGACGCAAGTGTCGGAGAGAAGAAATGAAAAAAATAACAGCCCTGATCCTCCTCGCGGCTCTGGTGCTTACGCTTTCCGCCTGCGGGCGGAAGAGCGCGGACCCCGTGACCGCAAGTGCGGCCCCGGAAAGTGCCGCACCGCAGGAAAGCGCCGTGACACAGGATCCTGTGAATTCGGACACGGCAGCAGCGGCAGCGGAAACTACCGCACCGAAAACCGATGCCACGCCGGCGGAGGAAGCCGCGCCGCTTGTCTATTTCACCTCGGACATTTCGCCGGAGGGCCTGCAGGCGGTATACAGCGCCCTGAACTGGACCCCCTCGGGAAAGCTGGCCGTCAAGGTCTCCACCGGTGAGCCGCCCGCCAGCAACTATCTCCGCGCCGACCTCATCGGACCCCTGGTTCAGTCCCTGAACGGTACCATTGTGGAGTGCAACACCGCCTATGGCGGATCACGCAGCAGCTCGGCCATGCACCTGCAGGTGGCGGCGGATCACGGATTTACCTCCTTTGCGGACTTTGATCTGATGGACGAGGAAGGGGAAGTACAGTGGCCGGTGACCGGCGGGACGCGCCTGGAACACGCCATCGTCGGCAGCCATGCGGAGAACTACAGCGACTGGCTGATTCTCTCGCATTTCAAGGAACACGCCATGGCCGGCTTCGGCGGGGCCATCAAGAATGTGGGGATCGGCATGTCCTCGCCCAGCGGCAAGGTATATGTCCATTCTGCCGGAACCAGAACGAGCGGCAGCATCATGCACAGCGATCAGGACGCCTGGCTGGAGGCCATGGCAGAGATGGTCACCGCCGTACGTGATCACGTGGGGCCGGAGCATATCGTGTATATCAACGTGATGAACCGTCTGAGCGTGGACTGTGACTGTGACGGAAATCCAGCTGAGCCGGATATCCATGACATCGGCATCCTGGCGTCCACAGACCCGGTGGCGCTGGATCAGGCCTGCGTTGACCTTGTCTGGCAGGCGGAAGGAAATGAATCCCTGGTGCGCAGGATCGAATCCCGCGACGGACTGCACACGCTGCAGTATGCCGAACAGATCGGCCTCGGCAGCAGAACCTATACCCTGCAGAACCTCGACAGCTGAGAAAACGCAGAGGAAACCGCCGCCCATTTTGTTGGAGAGGAGTATCCCTTATGCCGAAAGGATCACCGGAACTGACCTTAGCGCGGAAGGAGGAAATTATTTCCGCATGCCGGAAGCTCTATGAGACCATGAGCTTCAAGGACATCACACTCAAGGAGATCGGACAGCAGACCTCCTTCACCCGTACTTCCATTTACAATTATTTTGAGACGAAGGAAGAAATCTTTCTTGCCCTGTTTACACAGGAATATGAACTGTTTGCCAAAGATCTGGACGGACTGTGCGAACACAGGGAGACGCTGTCAATTGACGAACTCTCTTCGGAGCTTGCCCGTGCACTGGAGCGGCGGCCCCTGATGCTCAAGCTTCTGAGCATGAATCTCTATGATATGGAAGCCAATTCCCGCATGGAGCGCCTGGTGGAATTCAAGGCGGCCTACGGCGAATCGAAGGAAGCGCTGGACCGCTGCCTGCAGAAATTCGTCCCTGCCCTGGGGGAAAAGAGCAGGCAGACCTTTCTCTATGCTTTCCTGCCCTTCGTCTACGGCCTGTATCCTTACACCGTTGTGACGGAGAAGCAGCGGCAGGCCATGCAGGAGGCCGGAATTTCCTATGTTTACATGAGTACCTATGAAATGGCCTGTGACTTTATCCGGACCTTACTGGGAGGACTGCAATGATCACCGTGAATCTTTATTATACCGGAACAGACGGCCGCGCCCGCGCTTTTGCGGAAGAGATGGTCCGGAGCGGCGTTGTCTCGGCGATCCGCGCAGAGGACGGCAATCTGCGCTATGAATACTTCTTCCCGATGGAGGATCCCGAGACCGTGCTGCTGATCGACCAGTGGCGGGATCAGAAGGCGATCGACGCGCACCACGCTTCCCCCATGATGGGGCAGATCGCGGCGCTGCGGGAGAAGTATGATCTGCATATGAAGGTGGAACGCTTTGTCTCCGACGACGCCGGTCTGCCGGAGAAAGATCTGAAGTTTATCAAACGCTGAAGGAGAAACAACATGAGCAAGAAAATCACACAGACAGCCGGCCGGAATCAGCTCGGCGAGTTTGCGCCGATGTTCGCGCACCTCAATGACGACGTGCTGTTCGGCGAAGTCTGGAACGAGGAAGCCATCGATGTCAAGACCAAGTGCATCATCACCGTCGTGTCCCTGATGGCCTCGGGGATCACGGACTCGTCCCTCGCCTATCACCTGCAGAACGCGAAGAACAACGGCGTGACCAGGGAAGAGATCGCCGCCATCATCACCCATGCCACCATGTACGTCGGCTGGCCCAAGGGCTGGGCGGTCTTCCGCCAGGCCAAGGAGATCTGGAACGAAGACTGAGCAAACAGGAAAAGGAGAAGAAACAATGAGCAACAGCAAACCGGTTCCCGGAAAAGACGGCAACAGATATGTTCCCTTTGAAGAGCGCACGGGCGAGAACTCCGTGGTATTTTTTACCCGTGATCTGTCCGAGGAAGGACTGAAGAAGGTCTATGACAGAGTGTCCTCCGTCCTGACCGGCAGGGTGGCCATCAAGCTGCACACCGGAGAGGCCGAAGGCCCCAATATCATCCCGCGCCCCTGGGTAAAGGAACTGATCGACACGCGTCTTCCTGACGCGACGATCATCGAGACCAACACCTATTACGAGGGAAGCCGCTATACCACCGAGGCTCACCGGAAAACACTGGCGATCAACGGCTGGACCTTCTGCCCGGTGGACATCACCGACGCGGACGGCGTGGCCGCGCTGCCGGTCAAGGGCGGCAAATGGTTTACGGAGATGCATGTCGGAAAGAACATGCTGAACTATGACTCCCTGCTGGTGCTGACCCATTTTAAGGGGCACATGATGGGCGGTTTCGGAGGCTCCAACAAGAACATCGGGATCGGCTGCGCGGACGGACGGGTCGGCAAAAAGGAGATCCATACCCGGCCGGCCGGTGACATGTGGAGCATTTCCGAGGAAGAGCTGATGGAGCGGATCTCCGAGAGCACCAAGGCGACCATTGATCACTTCGCGCCTCATGTCTGCTACATCAATACCATGCGCAACATGTCCATTGACTGCGACTGCGCGGGCGCCTATGCCGAACCCGTGGTCACGCCGGACGTCGGCATTCTGGCTTCGCTGGATATCCTGGCCGTGGACAATGCCTGCATGGATTTGATCTACAATCTGCCGGAGGGAGCGGGAAAAGATCTGATTGAACGTGTGGAATCCCGTCACGGACTCCGCCAGCTCAGCTATATGAAAGAACTCGGCATGGGACATGACCGGTATACCCTGATCGACATCGACAACGGCGATGCCGTCATCACGGCGGCAGAGGCCGTGAAGGACGTAAAACCCGGCTGGCAGCCCGACCGCTACAACACCTTCTGGGGTCGCAACAGGCATAGATAAGGAGCAAAGAGATGAAAAAAGCGATGATCGTCTGCCTGTTGCTCGCGCTGGCAGTATTCTCTGTGGGATGCGGAAATACCGCGACACAGGCACAGCCCGCTTCGACACCCGCGGCAGCGCCCGAACAGGCACCCGAACAAACTCCCGGGCAGGCACCGGAAGAGACTCCGGCTCCGGTACAGGAAGCAGCAGATGCGGCGCCTGCCGAGGCGGAAGAGACCGCAGCGGAGCCGGCCCCGGCACAGGAAAACAAGAGCCTCGTGGTTGTCTTCTCCTGCACCGGCACCACCCGCGGCGTGGCGGAGAAAATCGCGGCACTCACCGGCGCGGAGCTGATTGATCTGGTTCCGGCCCAGCCCTATACGACGGAGGACCTGAATTACAACGATCGGACCACCCGCGCGACGGTGGAGCAAAACACGCCGGACGCCCGCCCGGAGATCGCCAATGAGATTTCGCTGGACGGCTGCACCACGCTCTATCTCGGTTATCCCATCTGGTGGGGACAGGCGCCGCGCATCATGAGCACCTTCGTGGAAAGCCATGACTTCACCGGCATCACGGTAATCCCGTTCTGCACTTCCGGCGGCAGCGGAGCCGGGCGGACCGGAGAAACGCTGGGCGAGCAGGCCGGGACAGGGACCTTCCTCTCCTCGACCCGATTCAGCGGCGGCGTATCCGAAGCAGACCTTCAGCAGTGGATCGACAGCAGAAGCTGAACTGACAACAGGAGGACGAATTCATGCAGAAAACAAAACGGTATGATTTCCGGAGAATCGTGGATGTGTGCATGGTCGTTCTCCTGCTCTGCCTGATGTCCTATCAGGTCACGGGAGAAGAAAAGCACGAATGGACCGGGATCACCATGACCCTGACCGTGATCCTCCACCAGATCCTGAACCGCCGCTGGTATGCGTCGCTCTTCAAGGGCAGGTACAACGCCTATCGAAGCGTGACGACCGCCGTCAATCTGCTCCTGCTCGGGGCAATGCTGGTGACGGCGTTCTGCGGCATGTCCATGAGTGAGTACGCCGTTCCCTTTCTCTACTGGACGGGAGGCGTTATGTACGTGCGCCCGACCCATCTGGCCATGAGCCACTGGGCCTTTGTCCTGATGGGCCTGCACCTCGGGCTTCACGTTCCGCTCATGGCGGGAAAGAGGAAGCGGGCAGGCAGCCGCGGAACGGTGGCGACACTCCTCTGTACGGGAGTCGCCGGCGTCGGCCTCTGGCTGTTTCTGAGAAACGGAATGCCCAATTATCTCTTTTTCCGTGTCCCGTTTGCCTTCCTGGACTATGAGAAATCCTTCTGGCTTGTTTTCCTGGAGAATGCCCTGATGCTGAGCGCCTGGGTGTTTGCCGGAGCGCAGATTGCCACGCTGTGCCTGAAGCGGAACCGTCAGGGAACGAAAAAAACGGCTCTCATCGCCGGCAGCATCGCCGCGGCGGCCATCCTGGGCTTTGTTCTGAACACGGCGTTTCCGGGAGAAAATGCGGCGGACTTCGACACCGCCGGCTGGGCGGCGGTTCCGGAGGCACAGAAAGCACAGAGCGTACAGACGGAAGCGCCCGCAGCGGTGCCGGAGCAGACGCAGAATATGTCTCCGGAAAATAAGGAATTCCGGATAACGTGAGAAGCTGGCTTCAGAAAAACAACATCGCACAGGGCTGAAGGAAAAAACAAGAGAAAACAAGCGAAAACAGAACGGGGAGAGCGACCGATGGTGATCGCTCTCCCCGTTCTGTTTTGACGGATCCGATGAAGCAGTACAGCTGCGCTCAGAGGACGGCACAGCGGATGGGACCGACAGAGACATAGCCGCTGAGAATGGCATGGATGTCGCTGTCCTCCGGAGCAGCGGAAGCATCAATGGGCGTGCTGGTGTTCAGAAGGGTGAAACTTCCGTCGGGGCGGTCTTCACGGTGATACAGCTCCTGATAGAGCTGAACCGGAGCAAGCCTGCGGCCGTAGAGAACACCCCTGCAGTCGCGGAGCGGAACCGCCGGGAAGTTCACATTCCAGAGTTCCCAGGGTACCGGCGGAGCGGCCATCAGTTCCTCCAGCAGCAGCGGAAGATAGTGCTCCGCCACTTCGAAATCGGCATTCAGCCCTCTGGAAAACGCAATCGCCGGGATCTCCTTCATCAGGGCCTCTGCCGCGGCGCCGATGGTGCCGGAATAGGCGTTGTCGAAACCGGCGTTGTAGCCGTTGTTGATGCCAGAGAGAACCAGATCCGGAGCCCCCTCCAGCAGATAACCGACGGCGACCTTCACACAGTCGGCCGGCGTTCCGCCGATGCTCCAGGCCGCTTCCACCGGGACAGGAAACTCATACGGCCGGACAAGGATCGGATCGAAGATCGAGATCTTCTGGCTCATGCCGCTGCACTGTTCGTCCGGCGCGGCGACCCAGACATGACCGAAGCGGGAGGCGGCCTGTGCAAGGCGGACAATTCCTTCTGAGTGAATGCCGTCGTCGTTGACGATGAGAATGTTCTTACTCATGATTGATTCCTCATTCTTTCAGACTGAAGCCAGTATAAAGAAAAGCCGGGGAAAAGTAAAGGAAAGAATCAGAATCTTCATTGACTGCGAAGGGGACTGCCTGAGGAAAGAGAGTCAATGGATTCGATGTGCCGTGAAAATAGGAACTCAGATTTTCGGGGTTCGAAGACAGGCGGCAGGCAGCAACTCCTTTTTGATCGTTGAAAAAGCCTGAAAGAAGAGGATGTAATTTCTGTGCAAGATGATGAGTTCATTAGAAACTCAGTTCAGAAATTGTGAATAATAGCTAATGCGGCTTTAATTAATCCGCGAAATAATGAGATCATATTGACAATTCGCACAAAGATGGTATAATTGCTTCAGTTCTTTAAACGAAATCTTTATCCTCGACAAAAGGGGGAACCTGAATGAGTTAAAATTGAAAGAAAAGTCCACCATTCAATCATTTCACAGAATGCCCGGTCAATGATCAGATCGGGAAAATAGAGGAGGTAAAAATGAAAAAAGTACTAGTAGCACTCATTATCGTAGCCATGATGCTCTGCATCGCCCCGTCAGCCTTTGCCGCGGACGATATGTATACCGTCCGTATGGTCTACTGGCCCGGCCCGGAATCTGATGCAATGGACGTCGTTCTGAACTACTGGAATGAAAACAAGGCTGAGGAAGCCGGCTTCTATGTGGAACAGGAACTGTTCGGCCGTGACAATATCATGCTGAAGGAAGAAGCCCTGATGGCGGCGAAGTCCTCGGATGTGGACCTCTTCTTCACGGCTTCCCGCTGGCTCGGAAAATACTGGATGCATATGGAACCGCTGCAGCCGTATCTGGACAACCCGGAAATCAATATTTACGGGGCTGACACGGAAGGCCGCATTCCTGCCACGGTTGACGGTTTCCGCTGGCTGGATGGAACGCTCTATGGTGTGCCGATGGATCTGTCCAACCATTTCCTGTACTATCGCAGCGACCTGATTGATGAACTGCTGAGCAATGAGGAGTGGCAGGCCACTTACAAGAAGATCGCCATGGAACAACTCGGAAAAGAACTCGAACCGAAAGATCCTGCGGACTGGACCTGGGATGATTATCTTGCCGCGTCCTTCTTCTTTACCAAGGCCTACAATCCGGATTCTCCGACGGAATACGGCAACTTCACTCATGGTAAGGTCATGGGCCCGACCGCTTTCCTGTGGACCAACTGCTACTGGTCCTTCGGCGGCGACTGGTTCGATGCTGACGGCAATGTTGCTTTCGATAACGATGCAGCCCGTCAGGCACTGGCAGTCTGGAAGACCTCTTTTGAAAAGGGTCTGACTCCGGAATCCTCTGTGAATGGTGAATTTGCTGAGGACAATGAAGCGATGATCGCAGGACAGTGCGCCATGACCGTCCACTGGAATGCAGGTTATGCTACCATTGATGCGGAAGATTCTCCGGTTCACGGCAAGATTAAGGTCTGTGCGCCTCCTGCCGGCCCGGAAGGCCACTTCGCCTATAACCACACCCTGGGTGTCGGCATCAGCAAGTATTCCGAGCATAAGGAAGAAGCTGCCCGCTGGGCTGCCTGGCTGTACACCGATGAAGCTGCGAAGCTTTACGCCGAGGCCGGCGGCATTGCCCCGTCCAAGGCTGTCCTGGAAGAAATGTCCGACCAGTTCCCGGTCTATGGCTACATGGTTGATGTGCTGAACGACTGCGGCAAGAACCTGCCGCCAACAGCAGGCATTATCGAGGATATGGCCTGCGGTCTGCTTGCGGATGCCTGGAATGGCGTGATCGATTTTGATACTGCTCTGTCCCAGTTGCAGGCGGAAGCCACCGAAGAAATGTCTTACTGGCAGTAAGACTTGATTCATTTTCAGAATAGGACGGAGCAACAGTTCCGTCCTATTCTATTTAAAAGACCAAAGGTTTTGTGAATTCTATGAAAAAGAAAAAAATAGTCGGTATACTGCTTCTCCTGCCGCTGACGATCTGGCTTGTGGCATTTGCGCTTTATCCGATTCTTTACGGGCTTCGCTTGAGCCTGTTTAATGCCCGGATTAACAATATTGACAATCCGACTTTTATCGGGCTGCAAAACTATGTCAAACTCTTCAGCAATTCCGAATTTGGTCAGTCATTATTGTGGAGCCTGAAGTTTGCGGTCATATGCACCCTGATCCAGATGGTCCTCGGAATTTTAATCGCCTGGCTGTTTCAGCGCAGTTTTCCCGGTAAAGGACTGGCTACAACGCTGATTCTCATGCCGATGGTGGTTGCCCCATTCCTGATGGGCACCATGTTTCGCCTGCTTTTCAACGAGTCTGTAGGCCCGATCGCATATCTGCTTTCGGGACTGACCGGAACGACAGCGCTGCTGGGAATGGCATGGGTGAATCCGACAATTATAGGAGCGGATACAATAAACCGTATGCCGTTTGTGTTTATCAATATGTATTCCGCCATGCAGGGTGTTCCGCAGGAATTGCTGGAAGCGGCAACCATGGATGGCGCGAATGCTTTTCAGAAGTTGATCCATGTAACAATCCCGACGATCTCTTCCATTTTCGGCATTACGTTTCTGGAAAAACTGCTGCAGTCTTTCCTGATCTTCGAACTGATCTTTGCAATGACCGCCGGCGGCCCGGGAACATTTACACAATCCGTCTCTATTTTCATCTATCGCAGGGCTTTCCAGCGCTCGGATTATGGCATGGCCTGTGCGGCGTCCTTCGCTCTGGCGCTGATTCTGCTGGTTCCGTCTCTCTATCTGGTAAGACGAAATACAAAAGGGGATAAGTAAGATGAGCAGAAAACAGAAAAAACGCCTTGGCACGATCCTTACTGTTGTTGCCGTCATTATTCTCATTCTCGTCCTGGATATCGGCCTGATTACCAATCTCCTGACCGCTTTCAAAAGTCCGTTCACCATCTCTTCCAGTCCGCCAAAATGGATATTTAAACCGACCTTGGATAATTTCCGCAATGTGCTCGGAAAGGGAAGCTTTGATTTCCGCCTGTATCTTTGGAATTCATTTGTGATTGCGGTGATTTCTTCGGCCATTGCGATTGCTCTGACGATTCCGGCAGCGTATTCTATTGTACGCTATCACGGCCTTGGGGACCTGATCCTCGGGTCGACCATGCTTCTGCGCCTGGCACCTGCGCTGGCATTTGCGATTCCTGTTTTTCTGATTTTCAACAGATTCAAACTATTGGACACGAAGATAGCAATTATCTTTATGCATACGCTTTTTATCACCCCGACCTCGTTGCTGCTGTTCATCGGTTATATCCAGGATCTGCCGCTGGAAATCGAAGAAGCCGCTGCCATCGACGGGGCAAACACGCTTCAGATTTTGAGCCGTGTTCTGATTCCGGTGCTGCTCCCGGGGATCGGCTCTACCGCCATTCTGGGATTCATCACCAGCTGGAATGAGTATCTCTTCAGTGGAATACTGGCTTTCAAAAAATCAATCACGGCAACCGTCGGAACATCTTTCTTTATCACCAGTTATGCAGTGGAGTGGGGCAACATGGCCGCGGCGATAACACTTTCCACCATCCCGACAGCCCTGTTTATCTTCATTGCGCAGAAATCACTGGTTAAGGGTATGACCGCTGGCTCAGTGAAAGGCTGAGAGAGAATCATAAGGAAAGACTGTTGCGGTGACAGCCGACATGGCATGAACATACATGAAGTGAAATAATCCAAAAGGGGCTGCAGCGATTGCTGCAGCCCCTTCATATACCGGGAAGCCAGGATCAGATTTTTCTTGCCGTCATGTTGCCGGCGCCGATGGCCTCTGCAATGTTGAAAGGCTTGGCGCAGTCACCGACCGCATAGACCTCGATCCCGTCAAGCTCGTCAAGCAGACCGGTGTTGGGCAGCATGTCCATGGCCTCGATGACGGCATCACACTTGATGGTCATGTCGACGCCTGTCTCGCAGCTGAAGGTGATCTCACCGTCGCCAACGGAAACGACTTTGGAGTTCTGCCAGACGCGGGTGCCGCGGGCGTAGATCATGGGATTGGTAAAGGTCCGGACCCAGCTGGACTGACCCTTTCCGAGCAGTTCGGCTGGTTCGGGAGAGAGAATGGTCACGTGCTTGCCCTGCGCCTGCAGGTAAAGCGTGATGTCCACAGCCTGTGCGTTGCCGCCGACCACGACCATCTCGGTGCCCTCCACGCCGCGGATCACGTCCTCAATGGGGACGACGGCGGTGCCGGCCGTTGCGGTGAGTCCCAGGGTGTCGCGGACACCGCCGGCAGCCAGAATGACGACATCCGGCGCGGCGGACTTCACATAGTCCGCGTCGGCAGTCTGGCCGGTGACGATCTCGACGCCGTTGAGCTCCAGCTGCTTCTTCAGATAGGTGTTCAGATTGGCGAGGTTCTCGTGGGGACCCTTGATGGCGTTGGCAAAGAGCAGCAGCCCACCCAGATAGCCGTTCTTCTCCACCAGGGTGACCTGATGACCGCGTTTGGCAGCCACGGCAGCCGCTTCCATACCGGCGGGGCCGCCGCCGATGACGAGGACCTTCTTCTGCGTCTCAGCCGGAGCGGGCTCAAAGCCTTCGGGCATCACGTCGCCGTGATAGGCGCGCATATGTGCCGCATTCACACGGCAGTGCTCATAGAAGTTGCCCTGTTCGTCAAAATCGAAGTGACAGTGCATGCAGCGGTTACAGGGACGGATTTCGTCGAAGCGGTTTTCCTTCAGTTTGTTGACATAGCCGGGGTCTGCAATCAGAGGACGGGTCATCAGGAAGAAGTCCGCCTTGCCCTGCTCCAGTGCATCCACGAAATACTTGGGGGCGCGGTCCGGCGCGATAAAGCCCACGCAGCCGCAGGGGATGCTGACGGCGGATTTGATTTCGTTCACGACATTGAGCAGGATACCGGCACCGGAGTTCTCGCTGATCAGCTTACCTTGGAAATGATGGCTGAAATCAAACTGGGTGCCGAAGCCGGTGGTACCGGCGATGCCGAAACCGGTGAAGTACAGATCCTGGGCAAATTCCGCGACGTGCTGGCCGAATGGACCGCAGCGCAGGTGCAGCGAATCGGCACCGGCCGCTTCCAGCATCTTGGCGATCTGACAGTTCTCTTCCACCGTGGTCAGCTTGTTGTTCTGGCCGATTTCCTTATCGTTTTCCTCAACGGCATTGATCAGAATCTGAACAGGGAAGTCCTCTCCGCATTCCTTCTTGATCCCCTGGATGATCTCGCAGAGGAAGCGGGTGCGGTTTTCAAAGGACTGGGGACCGTACTCGTCGGTACGGGCGTTGCGGTTGCGGGAAAGAAAGGCCTGACCGATGTTGTTGCCGGCGGCATTGATCTCCACACAGTCGACGCCCTGGCTCTTGAGGTACTTCGCAGCGTCGATGAAGGACTCCTCCAGAAGCTTGACCTCGTCAAGGTTCATCTGGTCGGCTCTGGCGCACTCGAACTCCGCGGCAGTGGAGGCGTCAAAGCCGGAGAAGGACGCGCCCATGAGAGAGAGCTGATAGCCGCAGTAGCTGCCCTCGGCATGAATGGCTTCGGTGAGCTCGGACAGGTATCCGGTTTCACGGTCATAGACCTTGTAATGTGCGGGGAAGGCGGGATAGAGGTTAATGAAGTCTTCGATCCAGACCAGTTTCACACCGCCGCGGGCCCAGTTGGAGTACTCGGCGATGATGTTCTCCTTGGTCTCGGTGGGGAGGTAAGCGGAACCGGCAGCGGATTTGACGAGACGGTTTTCGATGGTCAGACCGCCGAACTGCCAGGGCTTGAAGAGAATGCTGGAAGCCATGTCGGGGGCATCGTCCCAGCGGAAGATCTCGCACTTCTGCGGGTTGAGCAGCGTGGTTGCGGCCTGCTGAGGAGAGGCGAACGGGATCTGGGCACTTTCGGCAGCTTCGGCCGAGGCCTTGGGAGCGGAGCCGACGACGCCCATGGCGGCGATGCTTGCCGCACCGGCGGCGACGCCTTTCAGAAAGTTGCGTCTGGACAGAGTTGTTGCCATGCTGTTATCCTCCTGAAATCAAATATTATTGTCCATGGAGCGGCAGGTTCTTTACGCGGGGAACCTGCCGCTTCGGATGGCTCTTGAGATCAAACCGCCCTTTGAGCGGCCCGCTCAGAGACTGCGGGCGGCGACGTTGCCGGTGGCGATGGCGTTTGCGATGTTGAGCGGCATGCTGCAGTCGCCAACGGCAATGGCCTCCACATCGAGCCCGTCGATGAGGGCGGTGTTCGGCAGCATGTCGAGGGCCTCAATGACCGTGTCGCAGGCATATTCATACGGGAGACCGGACTCCGCGGTGAAGGATACGAATCCGTCGCCGACGCCGGTCACGGTCGCGTTCGGGAAGAGGCGTCCGCCGTTGGCAAAGAAAGTGGGCTGGACAAATTCCTTCATGTTGACGGAGTGGCCCTTCTCAAAGTCTTCCTTGGCAGAAGGTGTGACGATGGTGACCTGTTTGCCGAGACTCAGCAGATAGATCGCGGTGTCGACGGCCTGGGCATTGCTGCCGAGGATCACGACGTTTTCCCCGATTCCGCCGCCGAGAACATCATCGACGGAGATCACTTTCGTGGCGCCCGTGGAGGCAAAGCCAAGAGTGTCGCGCTGCCCGCCGACCGCCAGAATCACGGCGTCGGGAGCCTCGCTTTCGATCAGAGCCTTGTCCACTTCGGTGTTGAGGACGACCTTCACCCCGGCGAGCTCCACCTGACGCGCCAGATAACTGCGCAGACGGCCGAGATTCTCGTGGGGGCCTTTGACCGCTTCGGCAAAGCCGAGCAGACCGCCGACACTGTCCGCCTTGTCATAGAGCGTGACATCATGACCGCGTTGTGCGGCGATTCTGGCGGCTTCCAGACCGGCAGGGCCGGCGCCGATAACCATGACTTTTTCCTTCGTCTCCGCTGGCAGGGGATCAAAGCCTTCCGGCATCACTTCGCTGTAGGCGCGGAAGTTGGCTGCGTTCACCCGGCAGTGCTCCAGGTTGCAGCCGTCTGCCGGCGTGTCATAGAAGCAGTGCAGGCAGCGGGTGCAGGGCGCGATCTCGTCAAGACGGTTCTCACGCATCTTGTTGACATAGTCCGGATCCACGCAGAACGGACGGTTCATTACCAGGAAGTCGACCTTGCCCTCTTCGATGGCGGCATTAAACAGGTCGGGGGCCTGTGCGGGATCGTTATAGGTGGCGCAGCCGACGGGGATGCTGACAGCGGCCTTGACCTTCGCGGCGATGTCGAGGTTCAGACCGACGCCGGAGTTGTTCCCGCGGACCAGACCCTGGAAGTGCCGGTCAAAGTCGAGGCGCTTTCCATAGCCGTTGAAGCCCTCAAAGCCGCGGCAGGCGAAGTAGAGATCACCGGCGAACTGGGCGATATGCTGGCCGCAGGGTCCGATCCGGACATGCAGGCTGTCCGCGCCGGCCTCTTCCATCTTCTTTGCGATGGCGATGGTTTCTTCGATGGTGTTGTAATCGTCGTTGTTGCCCAGATCCTTGTCGTTCTCTTCCACGCCGTTGATGAGAACCTGAACAATAAAGTCCTTGCCGCAGGCTTCTTTCAGACCGGTCACAACCTCGGTGGCAAACTTGCAGCGGCTGTCCAGTGTCTGGGGACCATATTCATCGGTTCGGTTGTTGCGGGCGCGGGAGAAGAAGGACTGGCCGAGGTTGTTGGCGGCAAAGTTCAGCTCGAAGGCGTCAAAGCCATAGTCCTGAAGGGTCTTGCCGATGCCGATGATGTCCTGAACCCACTGCTTGATGGTGTCGGTGTCATAGTTGCCGAGGAAGGGCTCCGTGAAATCCAGCGGGCCGATGGGAGCGCCCATGGTGTCAAACTGATACCCGATGGTGCAGCCAGCGGCATGGAGGGTGTCGACAAGGCCCTTGACGTCATAGGCGTCCAGAGGTGCCTTGAACGGGCCGCCGCTGGTGACTTCCCAGATGTCGGCGAAGTCTTCGATCCAGATCATCTGGACACCGCCGTCGGCCATGCGCTTGTAATAGTTGATGTATTCATCCGGGTTATGACGGAGGAAGGCCAGCTGGAAGGCGGCGGACTTTACCATGCGGTGGTTGAAGGTGCGGCCGCCGAGCTGCCAGTCGGAGAAGAGCGCCGTCTTGGAGAGATCCGGGCTGGAATTGGAATGGAAATCGGTGCTCTGGGGATTGATGACCTTCGCGCCTCCGGCCGGAGCGGTGGGAAGCACTACCCCGAGGGCCTGGGCACGGCAGGCGTTGACGCCGTCCCGAATGGCAGCGGTACATAGACTGGCTCCGGAGATGCCGTCCACGCCGGCGGTGCTGCCGGCGTCCCGGATGCGCTGACAGTATGCCTGTACGGCGCCGTCCATCTTGGCAAAGTAGTCGTCGGTCGAGGTTTCCAGCAGCTTGTAGCTCACATCGGTGAGCTCCTTCTCGGAGAAGGTGCAGGATACTTCCACTTTGGCAAATTCGGTTGCCTGGGTGCTTGAGTAGGTGCCGGGCTGATACAGGACGGCGGAAGCGTCGTCGGCAAAGGCGGCGGTATTCGCGGTACCGGCCAGACCGAAGGCTCCGACGCTGACCGCGCCGGCGGCCAGGCCCTTGAGGAAATCTCTGCGGGTTACAGGTTTCATGGGAGTGCTCCTTTCAAATGGTGATATCCGGATTTGTGCTGTACACGGCAGAATAGCACTTAATAATATTTTAACAGAATGCCCGGCCTTTTCAAGCGTCACAGAGTAGAAATTTTGACTTGTGATTACTGCAATTTGTAGTACAATAAGAACACATGAATTCCGGAAGAGGAGAGGGCGCATGAAATATACATTTTCTCTCGTAGAAGAGTGGCTTTCCGAGACGCTTCAGACGCCGCCGGTACTCTGCCGGATCCCGGAGGGTACGGAAGTAAAGGGCGTTTCTGACCGGCTGCCGGGACAGACCAGGAAGGACTGGATTTATGTCCTGAGTACGGAGGATCTTGCCTCCTGGACAGGGACGCCTCTGTCCAGAATGATCCTGCTCGCAGAGAAGGATGAGGCTGCGGCGGATCGGATCCCTGACATTCCGGACGGGAGCGCGGCAGCAGTCTTTCGCACGGGGAAAAGCAAAACGGAAGTCCTGGAACTGATTCAGGACTGCTTTGCCTCCTACAACGAATGGTACGACAATCTGTTGCAAGCGATCCGAGAAGGATCGTCCTGGTTTGCCGTGGTGCGGGAGGGGCACAAACAGCTTCGCAATCCGATCATTCTGTATGACCGCAGCATGAAGGTGCTGGCTTTTACCAAAGACGACGGAACAGACGACAATGTGTGGAAGGATACCGTCAGCTCCGGCACCGCAAGGGTAGAGACGTCGTCCGAAGCGGATGAACTGCTGAAGTATGTCTCCAGACTGGACAGAAGCGCAAAGCCTTTCCGCCATATCGGGGAAGGAATGAGCGATCCGTTCTACAGCTGCAATGTGATGGTACGCGGAAAACGCTGTGGTATGGTCACAGTCATCGAGTATCACGCGCCGCTGACGCAGGGACAGCTGGAGCTGCTTCAGATTTTTGCCGACACGATCGCGGTTCGTTTTCAGGACAGCGAAGAGCAGCGGATGACCCGGGTGGCGCTGAATGACCGGCTGCTGCACGACCTGATCGCGGGGCGGGTAAAATCCCAGGAACGGCTGAACACCCGGATGATCGCATCCGGCTGGAAACCGGGAAGCTTCTTCCGGCTCCTGCGCTTTACATCCCGGCTGTCATTTCTCAACGAGATGCAATGGACGCAGAACCTGGAAGATCTGTACCGGGGCGGACTGAACGGAATCGGCAGTGTGATCCACAGAGAACAGACCGCCATATGCTTTCTCTGTACATCAGGAGAGGAAGAACTGAAGCAGGGAACGGAAGAACTGCTCCGGCGTTACTGCGCGGCTCATCACATGCGCTGCGGGATCAGCAGCGCCTACAGGGAGCTCCTCGAAACGCCGCGCCATGATATGCAGGCCGAGGCGGCGCTTGAGCTGGGGGAGGGGGATATCGTTCCCTACGAAAAAGTGCGGTTCAGCCGGATGATCCGCCATCTGAAAGCGGCTGAATACCCGGAAGATCTGATACATCCGGCCGTGCTGCAGCTCCAGAGGCTGGACCGTGAGACCGGGACGGAATATGTGAAGACACTGCGCTGCCTGCTGGAGAACGGGCTGCGTCAGACGGATGCAGCCAGAGCGCTGAAAATCCACCGGACGACACTGATCTATCGAATGCGGCGGATCCACGAACTGACCAATCTGGATATGGAGGACGCAGGGGATGTGATTCATGCAGCAATTTCGATCAGAATGACGGAATAAAGCAGAATAAAGATTCACAGAATATTCATAATACGGGTGCCGCACGTTCACCAACACCTGCCGGCCCCGGAGTATGATAACGGCCGGACGTTTTTTGTCGGAGGGATGCCCCGTGGACGAAGTAAGAAAAAATGACGATGCGCTGTTTGAGGCGCTTAACAAGGCGAAGAGAAGAAAACGCAGGCGCAGATGGATCACCGTGCTGGTGATTCTTGCGATTGTGGCAGGCGGAATTCTGTACGCGGTCAATGTTCTGCGCAGGCGCGTGGAAGCCAGCATGGCGACAGAGGCCGATGAGGTCCGCACGTACGACGCGTCCATCGGAAGCATCAGCACGCGGGTGAGCGGTTCGGGCACCATCGAAGATGTCGACACGGAGAAGGTCACGGTTCCGGAGGGGGTCGAGATCGACGAGGTGATGGTCAAGTCGAACGACAAGCTGAAGAAAGGCGATCTGATCGCTACGCTGGATCTGACTTCGGTCCTGAGCACGCTGGCATCCGTTCAGGAAGAGCTGGATGAACTGGACAAGGAGCTGGCCTCCTCCAGCGGAGACCGGGTCAACACAAATGTGACGGCGGGGGTCTCCGGCCGGGTGAAGAAGATCTATGCCGGCCCGAAAACAGATGTGGCGGCCTGCATGGTGGAAAACGGCGCCCTTGCCCTGATCTCGCTGGACGGAAAGATGGCGGCGGAGATTGAAAACGACAGCCTGGCCGCCGGGGACAAGGTGCGCGTGGAACGGGCAAACGGCAGCGTCATCGACGGCAGCGTGGAAAAGCGGGTCGGAGAGCGGGTGACGGTGCTCGTGACGGACAACGGTCCCGAAGTCGACGAAAAAGTCCGTATCCTGGACGAAAACGGCGATGAGCTCGGCAGCGGAACACTCAGCATTCACAGCGTGTTCCGGGTGACCGGTTTTACCGGAACGGTCTCCCAGGTTACTTTCGGCGAGAACATGCAGGTCAATGCGGCGAGCATTCTCTTCAATCTGACGGATACCGGCTACAGCTCACATTACAACAGCGTGCTCAAACAGCGCAAGGAAAAGGAAAAAACCCTGCTGGAGCTGCTGGACCTGTACCAGGGCGGCGCGCTCCGGGCACCGTTTGACGGCTCAATCCTGCGAATTGACTATGACGAAAATGACAAGACAGCTGCAGCTGCCGATGCGTCCTCCGCTTCCGCAGCTCAGTCCGGAATGCCCTCATACGGCATGTATGCCACCATGGGGAGCACCGTGACGGCCGCGTCTTCTGCCGCGGCGACGTCGGTGACCACGCAGGGAGACGAGGACGGGATCGTGATCGTGACGATGGCGCCGGATGTCAGCATGCTGGTCAAGATCAGCGTCGACGAAGCAGACATTCTGTCGCTGGAAGTCGGACAGGCGGCAGAAGTCACGATCGAGTCGGTGGGGGAGAACCACTTTAACGGGACTGTGACCGAGGTGGACCGGACGGCCAACAGCAGCGGCGGCGTGACCACCTATTCGGCTGAGATTACCTTTGCCAAAGAAAAAGGAATGCTCAGCGGAATGTCGGCGGATGTCATCGTGAATATCCAGGGAGATGAGAACGTGCTCATCGTCCCTGCGGACGCCATCCACCGCACCAGCGCCGGCGCCTTTGTTTATACCTCCTACGACGAGGAGACAAAGACCTTCGGCGGCAACATGCCGGTAGAGGTCGGAATCTCGAACGATGATTTTGCCGAGATCCGCAGCGGAATCGAAGAGGGAACCACCGTCTATTACACAGAGAAGGAAGAGGACAACTTCTATATGATGATGGGCGGCCCCGGCATGAACGGCCGTCCGGGAAGCTACGGGCGCTGAGCGGAGGACAGAATCGTGATCGAACTGAGAGATGTTTCAAAGATTTATCAGATCGGTGATGAACGCGTCCACGCTCTGGACCATGCCAATCTGCATGTCTATCCGAAGGAGTTTGTCAGCATCATCGGGCCGTCAGGCTCCGGAAAATCGACGCTTATGAACATCATCGGCTGTCTGGATGTGGCGGACGGCGGACAGTATCTCCTGGACGGCATGCCCATCGAGGCCTATTCGGAAAACGAGCTGGCCAATGTGCGAAACCGGAAGATCGGCTTTGTGTTTCAGAGTTTCAACCTGATTGCGAAGCTCTCCGCGGAAGAAAACGTGGAGCTGCCTCTGATCTATCAGGGGGTAAAACGGGCAGAGCGGCAGCAGCGGGTCCACGAGGCCCTGGAGCGTGTCGGCCTGTCAAAACGGGCCAAACACCTGCCGACAGAGCTCTCCGGCGGACAGCAGCAGCGCGTCGCCGTGGCGCGCGCCCTGGTTACGAAGCCCTCTCTGATCCTGGCGGACGAACCGACGGGAAACCTGGATTCCAAAACCAGCCGGGAGATCATGCAGATGTTTCAGGAGCTGCACGAACAGGGCAACACCATTGTGCTGATTACCCACGACAACGATATCGCCAGGCAGGCGAAGCGGATCGTGCATATCCTGGACGGCAGACTCACGGAGGTGTCGCTCTGATGATGGCAGTGAAAATGGCGCTCCGCAGCATCGGAGCGAACAAGATGCGCGCAGCCCTTACGATGCTCGGCATCATCATCGGCGTGATGGCACTGGTGGTGCTGGTGAGCCTGGTGGACAGTGCGACCAGTTCCATCACCAGTGAGGTTTCCAGCCTCGGCAGCAGCCTGCTTACGGTGCGGGTCTCGGACGACAAGGGGATTCCCGTCAAGCTGCAGGATCTGGAGAACTGGGTGGACACCGAGCCAAGCATCGCGGCCATGGCGCCCTACGCCACCAGCACGGCAACCGGAAAGTTCGGCACGGAGAGCGCGGACTTCAACGTTTACGGCGTCACCCAGGATGAGTATAAGATTCAGAGCATGCAGCTTATTATGGGGCGGTTCATCGCCGCAAGCGATGTGAAAAACAGCAACCGGGTCTGCGTGATTCCGGAAGGAACCGCGGAGGACCTGATCGGTTATAAAGACTGCCTGGGGAAGGAAATCTCCCTCAACGGCATCAAGTATACCGTCGTCGGTGTGCTGGAGGATGAGGAAGAGTCACTTGCGACGATTCTCTCCGGCGGTATGAAGACAGCGTATATCCCCTATACCTCACTCATGCGTCTCTCCACAGACAACGGATCGACGATTTCGACCTTCTACATCGGCGCGGCCGAGGGCTACACCCTCGATCAGGCCGAGGAGGTTATGAAAAATCTTCTGCTGGAGCGCTTCAATGAAGACGACGATGCCTTCTCGATCTCTTCCCAGAACATGATCGAGGAAGCGATGGGACGTATCAGCAACTTCCTGAACATCCTGCTGGGCGGGATTGCGGCTATCTCGCTGATCGTCGGCGGCATCGGGATCATGAACATTATGCTGGTCACGGTGACCGAACGCACCCGCGAAATCGGCATCCGGAAAGCCATCGGCGCGAGCCGCCGGACCATCCTGGTGCAGTTCCTGATCGAAGCGGTGGTTCTGTGTATGCTGGGCTGCGCGCTGGGAATCTTTGTCTCCTGGGGCATCCTCCAGATCATCTCGGCCATCACGGTGAGCGCCTCCATCTCCTTCCGTCTGAACGGAAGGGTTGTTGTGCTGTCGGTTCTGTTCTGCTTCCTGATCGGGGTGATCTTCGGCCTTTATCCCGCAAACAAGGCTGCAAAGATGAAGCCCATCGACGCGCTGCACTACGGCGGCTGAGGAGGGAACGGCATGAAGAGAAAGAAAGGGATCCGGCGTTTTATTCCCTGGATCGTACTGGCACTGATCGCTCTGGTCCTCGGCATGCTGCCACAGCTTGCGCGAAAAGCGACAGCGGGGACAGAGGCGAGCGTGCTCACAGCCCGGGCGGAGACGGGAGAGATCGAAAACACGCTGGCAGGCGGCGGGACGCTGACCGCGGAGAATCCGGTGGAGGTTACCGTGCCATCCTCCATCGAGATCACCGAGTTTCTGGTCAAAAACGGAGACCGGGTTGAGGAGGGGCAGGCGCTGGCCCGTGTTGACCGCGTGACTCTGCTGGGCGCGATATCGGATGTCCAGAAGAGTCTGGAGGACGTGGCGTTTCAAATGCTTACCAATGCCAACACCTATTCAGTGGCAAAGCTGACCGCACAGGTGAACGGGCGGGTGAAGGCGGTCTATGCGGGGATCGGAGACGATGTCCGTCAGGTCACGGTGGACCGCGGCGCCGTGGCGGTGGTGTCGGTAGACGGCCTGATGGTCTCGGAGATCCGGACCGACCGTCCCGTTGAGGCGGGGACCCGCGTGAACGTGAAGCTCCCGGACGGGACCGAAGTGCCCGGACGGGTAGAGACGGCGATGGAACACATGATCCGGGTCACGCTTTCGGACGACGGACCGTGCATCGGCAATCCGGTAACGGTGTATGCGACAGACGGGACAGAGATCGGCAGCGGCTTCCTGGCCGTTCATAATCCCTGGACACTGCTCGCCACCGACGGGATTGTAAACCATGTCTATGTGAAGGAAAACCAGCAGATCTGGGTTGGCAACGGGATTGTAGAGGTCGAAAAGCTTACCGGAAACGCGGAGTATCAGGCACTGGCGGCAAAACACCGCCAGTATGAAGAACTGATGCAGGAACTCTTCGCCCTGTATGAGGACGATACGGTGAAAGCGCCCAATGCCGGATTCGTCAGTGATATCGACGAAAACAAGATCAAGAACACTGCTTCCCGGGACAAGGAGTATACGATCAAGCTGCTGGGGAGTGAAGTTGCGGAGGAAGAAACTACCGAGGATGGAGTGTGAGTCGGAACCGTCATCAGTGTGGAGGGTGGAATAGCAACCGTGAACGGGAAAAATGTCCTCACCGGTGACGAAAAATCGATTCCGGTTTCTGTTGGTGAAAGCAGTATTGGGGTCGGGGACGTCGTCAGTGTAACAATAGTTGGCGGCGTTCAAAATGTTGAAATAGTCTCCAAGGCTCCCCAAATCCCTCAGATGCCAGACTTCTCAGGCTTCGATATCGGCAGTCTGCTTGGCGGTTTCAGTTTCAACATCAGCATCCCCTCTTCGATGATGAGCGGAACCCAGACAGAGGAAGAGGACGACGGCCTCTATGACCTGGAGGAGCAGACCATTCTCTCCATCATACCGGACGACAGCATGACCATTCACATCAAGGTGGACGAACTGGATGTGCTGCAGTATGAACTCGGGATGAGCGCGGACGTGACCGTGGACGCGCTGCCGGATCGGAGCTTCACCGCGCACGTGACCGAGATCGGCGCCATGGGCGAAAACTCCGGAGGCAACAGCAAGTACGACGTGGAACTGCGCCTGGACCGGGCACCGGATATGCTGGACGGAATGAACGCATCCGTCGTGGTGCACCGGGGCAGCCGCTCCGCCCTTCTGATCCCGTCGGCAGCCGTGCATGACAGGGGAAGCAGAAGCTATGTGTATACCGCACTGGATAACAAGACCGGAAAACCGACAGGGGAAGTGCAGGTCGAGACCGGCATTTCCGATGGAGAAAACGTGGAGATCCTGAACGGACTCGCCGAGGGGCAGACGGTGTTCTATGAATATTATCTGCCGCAGGAAGAAGAGAGCGTGCCGTTCGGGCAGCCGCCCGGATTTCCGGGAAACAGATAAAACTGAAAAGACATGAAAAGCGGGAGGCCGTTTCAGAAATCGAAACGCGCTTCCCGCTTTTTTGCCCGGGCGGCTGCATGCGTGATAGCATTTCCCACGACGGTGAAAACGACTTGAAAAAGGATTGCTATTTTGATGGAATCCGAGTAAAATTATAAATAATGAGTGCTTCACAAATCATCTGCAAAGAGCAGAAAGAAAGGGGGCGCGGAACAATCAGAAATCTGTTGATTTACGGCATGATCTATTTGGGCAGCGCCCTGATGGTCTGCAATATCCGGCAGTATGTCCTATTTGCAAGACATATCCGGGAGCGGGGCGACTGGAAGCAGGAAGAGCGCATCCTGCGGCTTCCGATTCTGCTGCTGGTACTGTTCCTGTGCGGGTATCTCGCGGTCGGCTTCTTCGGAAAGCCGGATCTTCTGGTGTCGGCGATCCTGTTCGGCGGGAGCATCTTCGTCATGGCGATGCAGCTGCTGATCCGGAGGGTTGCAGACAGAATTCAGGAGAATGAAAAGCTGGAAGCGCGCCTGATCGCGGCGGAAGATGCCAGCCGGGCGAAGACCTTTTTTCTCTCCAACATGTCTCATGACATCCGTACCCCGCTCAACGCCATTCTGGGCTACACGACCCTGGCCAGAAAGGACGGACGTTCCCGGGAAGAGATCGGAGAGTATCTGAACAAGATTGACATCGCGGGACATCAGCTGCTGGCTATCGTCAACGACGTGCTGGAGATGAGCCGCATCGAGAGCGGAAAGATGGAACTGCAGCCGGAACCGATCGACATTGAAGACACCGTGCGGGCAGCCGGAGACCTGATCAGCGGGCAGATGGAAGAAAAGGACATCCGCTTCACGGTCCTCTGTGATGTGAAAGACCGCTGTGTAATGTGTGACGGAAACCAGCTGGACCGAATCCTGGTGAACATTCTCGGAAATGCCTGCAAATTCACGCCGAATGGCGGAGAAGTACAGCTGTCTCTGCGGCAGACCCAAGGGGACGAAGAGACCGGCACATATGAGATCCGCATCAAGGACAATGGGATCGGGATGAGTCCGGAGTTTGCAGAGAATATCTTTCAGCCGTTTGAAAGGGAAAGAACCTCTACGGTCAGCAGAACCCAGGGAACCGGCCTCGGCATGGCGATCACGAAGAAGATTGTCGACCTGATGGGCGGAGAAATCGAAGTCCTTACCGAGCAGGAGAAGGGAAGCGAATTTATCGTTACGCTGAACCTGCCACTGATCATCGGGCGCGATCCGGTATCGACAGATCCGAAACCCTGCGCCTGCGCCAATCGGGCGAAATCAGCACGTCTGCTCCTGGCCGAGGACAACATGATCAACCGCGAGATTGCAAATGAGCTGCTTACGGGAATGGGCTTCCAGGTGGAGAACGCCGAGAACGGGGAGTGCGCCGTCCGGATGGTGATGGAATCCACACCGGGTTATTACAGCGCGGTCCTCATGGATATTCAGATGCCCGTGATGGACGGCTATGAAGCGGCGAGAGCGATCCGGGAACTGCCGGACGCACGCCTCTCGAAGATTCCGATCATCGCCATGACGGCCAATGCCTTCAAGGAGGACGAAGAAGCGGCAAGAGAAGCGGGGATGCAGGGACATATCGCAAAGCCCATTGACGTAGAGGCCATGCGCCGCACCATCATGGAAGTGCTGGACGGGAAGAGCGAAGCGTAAATAATCAATGGACAACAAAAGCAGGATGCGTTCAAGTGAAGAACCTTGAAAACATCCTGCTCTTTGCTTGCATGCCTTTGCGAAAAAATGAAATTAAGATTACTGGCAAATTAATTCGGTTGCGACCGAGTCGGTTGCAGCCGAATTAATTCTTGCACTTTTCGGGTGCGCATGTTATATTTAATTCGGATCAAACCGAGTCGGAGGTGACCGAACAAATGAAATTCTATGGACGGGAACAGCAGCAGAAGAAACTGAATCGTATGCTGGCGAAAAACAGCTTACAGGCTGCATTGATTTATGGGCGGCGCAGAGTCGGAAAGAGTGAACTGATCAAGCAATGCCTGAAAAAGACGGAAACATTGCAGCTCTATTATGAGTGCAAGCAAACGACAGAGATGAACAATGTGGAGAGTCTGTCTGCGCTGATCTCGGAACAGCTCCGGCTTCCCGCACTGGGCTTTTCCGGTATGGAGATGCTCCTGGATTATCTCTTCCGTCGTGGAGAGCAGGAAGAACTGGTCCTTGTGCTGGATGAATACCCGTATCTCCGGGAAACGGTCAAAGGAATGGACAGTGTTCTGCAGTCCCTGATTGACCGGTATAAAGACACAAGCAGATTGAAGCTGGTGATCTGCGGATCCTATGTGGATACAATGAAGTCTCTGCTGGCCAGGGAGAATCCCCTCTACGGCCGTATGGACCTCATCATCGATCTGGAGCCAATGGATTATTATGAATCTGCACTGTTTTACCCCGGCTACTCATCGGAGGACAGGGTGCGGCTGTACAGTGTGTTCGGAGGCATCCCGTATTACAATCGACAGATCGACTCGTCTCTCACCGTCAGGGAGAATATTCAGGAATTGATCTCATCTCCCGGTTCACGGCTGGAAAACGAAGTATCGATGTATCTGAGATCTGAAATCTCCAAAATCTCCAATGCGAATGAAGTCTTCGAGGCCCTGTCGAAGGGGTTTTCAAAGTACAGCGACCTGCTGTCACAGTCTCATGTCACAAGCGGCCCAACACTGATCGATGTGCTGGAAAAGCTCATCAGCATGCAGGTCGTAGAAAAACAGGCCCCGATCAATGAAGCGGATAATCGACGGAAGTCAGGATATTTCATTGTGGATAATCTGTCCCTGTTTTATTACCGTTATATCTTTCGATTCCTCTCTCAGCGGAATGTACTGGATGAAGACGTGTTCTACGACCGCTATATCCATGAAGACTTTGAGACCCAGTATGTTCCGAGGATCTTTGAGACCGTCTGCAAACAGTACCTGATCCGTCAGAATCGGGCAGGGAAGATTGAACCGCCGTTTGACAGGATAGGGAAGTATTATTATGACGATCCCAAAACCCGAACCAACGGAGAATTTGACACGGTAACGGAAGATCCGCAGGGCTATATCTTTTATGAATCGAAGTTCCGGAAGGATCCGCTGACGCTCGCAATGATTCATGAAGAGATGAAGCAGGTACAGGCTACGGGGCTGAATTGTTACAAGTATGGGTTTTTCTCTCGCTCGGGATTTCAATGTGACCCGACGGAGAGCATGATTTTCATCCCTTTGGATGACCTGTATGTCTGAACCGAGAAAGCAGAAAAAAGGAGCAGGTCTTATGACCTGCTCAGAACATCTTCGATCACAGTATTCAGCTCGTCCCAGTCCTTTTCCGCGTCGGCCTGGCCCAATGCCGTCCTCATGATCTCCGCAGCTCCGGCGTCTTCGAATACGCCGCTGACGGAATCATAATCGGAGAAAGCACTTGTAATCAGCCAGGATAAGCCCTCATAGTTTTCCCGAAAGTATTTCTGTGATTCTTCATCCGTCTCACTCCAGGCCTTTTCAAAGGCAGTTTTGCAGTCATTCCTGCTGAGCTTCTGCTCCGTGGCAAAGCGCAGCACATTGGCAGCGGCGAGCGCCTGCTTAAGAGAGCTTCCGGCTGTACCGGGATGGTAGGAGACTACCTCATTGATGATGTTGTCACGGATCTGGTCAGAGGAGACAGCCGCTTTCCCACAGGCAGTGAGAAGGGATAATACCAGAAAAAGGATAAACAGTCGTTTCATTCATTATACCGTCCTTACTTTCTCGACCGGTTTAACGTGAGGTTTCTCATGCTGCTTCAAGTATACCACAGAAGCGGAAAACGCGGAAGGGGAAAGATCACCTCGAGCTGTCGGAATGTCTGCAAGCGAGGGGCCGTGGCTTCAGCACCATTGTTTTCAGCCGCATTTTATTGCCATCATAGGATTGTCATGTTACAATATAAACATCACCTGTATGCATAAAAACAAACGAAGAAAGGAAGAATGCTATGGCAAACAATATTTCACGCAGAGACTTTTTGAAAGGAATCACGGCCGGCGCGGTCAGCGTCGGCGCGATGAGCGTGATTCCGGGCTTTACGGCGCCGGCCGCGGCAGAAGGGGAAGCCCTGACACCGGCGGAAACCCTGAAGACATTGGATAAGATCCCCCAGGCCTATCTCAATCCGCAGCTGGATGAGGCGGAATTCCGCACCGCCGACATGGAACTCAAAACCCTGTTCTCACCCTTCAAGATCGGGAATGTCAGCCTGAATCACCGCATGGTGAAATCCGCGGCCGGCTCCGCGGCTTACCTCGCCGGCAAGACCGACGAACTGCTCCAGTATTATTTCAATCTCGCCAAGGGCGGTGTGGAGCTGATTTTCGTCGAAACGATCGACTTCCTCGAAATCCCGGAGAGCGGGGAGTATGACGCGGAAACTCTGGAGTATCTGGACAAGCTCGTCAAAGGCTGCGCGGAATACGGCGCGGTCCTCGGCTATCAGGTTTCCGGTTTCGGCATGGGAGAGAACGAAATGACGGTGGAGGAGATCCACGCCAGACAGGCCCGGATGATTCAGGTCGCCGAGGGCCTTTACGGTGTCGGATTCAAGGTCATCGAGTTCAACTGTGCGGGATTCAATATGCCGGCGCATTTCCTCTCCCGCTTCCACAACACCCGTGAGGACGAGTACGGCGGAAAGAGCATCGAAAATCGGGCCCGCTTTGTCACGGAGATTCTGACCCAGCTGAAGGCAGACTGTCCGGATATGACGGTCCAGTGCCTGATCGACTGCATTGAGGAAAACGACAACATCGCGAACAACCCGACCATCATGACCCTGGACACCGATGTCACAACCCCGCATACCAAGGCGTTCATGATCGAGGAAGGAATCGCGGCGGCCAAGCTCTTCGAGAAGGCGGGCTGCGACTCCATGCATCTGCGCATCGGACCCCTCGGCCACCACGTGGCGCAGTTTGCGGCAGACCTGTACTTCATTCTCAACGGAGTCGAGGGCGCGACAGGCTTCGGCACCCAGTATGACTTCAGCCGCAACTTCCAGGGCGCGGCCATCGGCAACACCAGCGGCTGCGGTATCGCATTGGACATTGCGGCGCGCTATAAGAAGGAACTGGGGATCCCGGTGGGTGCGGTGACCTATATGGATCCGGCCCATGCACCCGATTTCTTCGAAAAGGCACTGGAGGATGGAAAACTGGACTTCTTCCTGATGAACCGTCCGCTGACGGTCGACATGGAATACGTCAACAAGCTGCGCGAGGGCCGCATCGACGAAATTGCCCCCTGCACCCGCTGTCTGCACTGCCATTCCGGCTCCAATGAGATGAACGCCATGTTCTGCTACTGCCGTGTCAACGCGCTGACCCAGAGAGTCATGCGTGAAGGCGGCCCGGCAACCTATGAGATTCCCGAGGCGGAGACCAAGAAGAAGGTCATGGTCATCGGCGGCGGCCCGGCCGGCATGGAAGCGGCCCGCGTGGCGGCTCTGCGCGGACATGACGTCACGCTGTACGAAAAGCGGGGAACGCTTGGCTTCATGCTGGACTTCGCCGCCATGGTCAAGGGCCCGCATGAGAACCTGCAGGATCTGAAGAAGTATCTGATCCGTCAGCTTGAAGTCACCGGCGTCACCGTCAAGACCGGAACCGAGGTGACCAAAGAGCTCATTGAAGAGGAAGCACCCGATGCCGTCATCCTGGCCACAGGCGGACTCCGCGACACCCTTGAGGTGGACGGCGACGTTCCCGTGATCGATATTGAGCGCTTCATGTTTGACGAAACGGGCGACAATGTGATCGTTTACGGCTCCAATGCACAGGCCTTTGACACGGCGCTCTGGCTCACGGTGCACAAGAAGCACGTCACCATGATTACCCCCAATACCGCGGACGAACTGGATATCCAGCAGTCTCAGCACGCAAAGCGTATGATGACGACGGCGCTCTATGCGCTCGGCTTCAATGCGTATCCGGAGTCTTCCATCAAGAGCGTGAAGGACGGCATCGCGACGGTTGTACTGGAAACCGGGCTCGAGACCCAGATCCCCTGCGACGCTGTCGTGAACGCGGCGGATATGCTTCCGGATACCAGCCTGCTGGACGGGATTTCCGTAGAGGAAACCTATGCCATCGGCGACTGCGCGGCACCGTTCAACATCGCGCTGGCGATCCGCGGAGGCAATGATGCCGGCCGTGCGGTATAAACCTGCGGCAAAGGAACCATCATAAAAATACCGAAACAGCCCGAAGTGAGAAAGAAAGCTCACTTCGGGCTGCTTCATCCGGCGCCGGCTGCATCTGCGAGGGCTGCGATACATTTTCCTCTTGCTTTTCTTCCGGGAAAGGACTATAATGACAGGCAGTTAGATATATCTAACTTCTTCGCCTCATCCTGTAATTTATGAATGAGAGGACAACTGTATGATCAAAACAGTCATGATGGGACTACTCATCCCTTTTATCGGCACGACAGCCGGGGCCGCCTGCGTCTTTTTCCTTCGCAGGGATTTGAAGCGCGGCGTTCAGCGGGCACTGAACGGCTTTGCAGCGGGTGTCATGGTGGCGGCGTCGATCTGGAGCCTGATCGTTCCGGCCATTGATCAGTCCGCCGCCAAAGGCCGGCTGGCTTTCCTCCCGGCGTTTCTCGGCTTCTGGGCCGGAATTGCCTTCATGCTCCTGCTGGACCACATCATCCCGCATCTGCATCGTGCGGCCAACCAGACAGAGGGCCCGAAAAACCATCTGGCGCGGATCACGATGATGGTTCTGGCGGTAACCCTCCACAACATCCCGGAGGGGATGGCGGTGGGCGTTGTGTACGCAGGGCTTCTCTCCGGCTCCGGCCTGATCAGCGCGGGCGGGGCGCTGGCGCTGACCCTCGGCATCGCGATCCAGAACTTTCCGGAAGGCGCGATCATCTCCATGCCGCTGTATGCGGAAGGAAAAAGCAGAAGCAGGTCCTTCTGGCTGGGCCTCCTGTCGGGCGCCGTGGAACCGCTGTTCGGCGCCATGACGATAGCCCTGGTAGGGCTGATCGTGCCTGCCATGCCGTACCTGCTGTCCTTCGCCGCCGGCGCCATGCTTTATGTAGTTGTGGAGGAGCTGATTCCGGAGATGTCAGCGGGAGAGCATTCCAATATCGGCGTCATCGCCTTTGCCGTCGGATTCAGTCTGATGATGGCCTTGGATGTGGCGCTGGGATAGGGAATTACCACTTTAAAATGAAGGATGGGAATATGCCTGCTTGACATATACACGCACAACGGGTATCATGCTGACCATGATAAAGAGACGGAAAAGATCTGCAAAAGAGATCGATACCATCCGCCCTTTTGAAGCGGTGGCTATCTGATACAACCATATAAAGAGATGCTAAAAAGAGATGCTAAAAACGGAACGATTGCTCCTGCGCCGCTGGGAGGACAGCGACGCGGAGAACTTATATGAATACGCCAAAGACCCGGATGTCGGTCCGATTGCCGGATGGCCGCCGCATCAGAGCGTTGATGAGAGCCGGAATGTGATCAGGAACGTCTTTCAAGGCAAAGAAGCATATGCCATCTGTCTGAAAACAGATGAAAAAGCCATCGGTGCGATTGAACTGAAGCTGAACGGCCACACCGATATGACCGACCGCGACGATGAGTGCGAGCTCGGTTACTGGCTCGGGAAGCCATTCTGGGGACAGGGTATTATGCCGGAGGCGGTAAAAGAAATCCTCCGTCACGCTTTTGAGGAGATCGGCATGACGAAGGTCTGGGTCGGCTATTATGAAGGCAATTCAAAATCAAGGCGCGTGCAGGAAAAGTGCGGATTCCGTTATCAGTGGAAATCCGAGGGCGTGGATGCCCCTCTGATGCATGAGAAGCGTACCGGGCATGTAAGCAGTATGACAAAAGACCAGTGGCAGTGGGACCGGCTGTATGCAGCGGCAAAAGCGGTGCAGAACGGCAGAAAGATTTCTGAATATGTGGAAGCAGGCGGTGTGGCTGCGGCGATTCTGGCTGTTTCCGGTCGAATCTATACCGGCGTCTGCGTTGACACATGCTCTACGCTGGGGATCTGCGCCGAGCGAAATGCGATCTTCAATATGATCACGAATGGAGAGCAGGACATACAGAAGGTGCTGGCCATCATGCCGAACGGTAAAACCGGCGCACCCTGTGGAGCCTGCCGTGAACTGATGGTGCAGCTGATGCCGGAAAGCTGTCAGCACATCGAAATCATGCTGGATTACAAGACAGAACGGATTATGACTCTTGGTGAATTGACTCCGGAGTGGTGGATCTAAACGATGAAATTCGTCATCAGGCAGAAAAGGCGTTGTCTCAAAATTGCGGCTGGGTGCATAATCGTTGCGTGCATTGTGTGATAGTATAAAAAATCGTACTTTTCTGAGCAAAAACGAATGCCGCTGCCCGGAACGGATCAGTCGAAAACATTAAGTACACTGTTTAGAGCCCTCATAGCGCAAAGCCATGGCCGTGCCGGTGACTGCATTGCCTGCGGTCAGTGTGAAGGAATCTGTCCCCAGCATCTGCCCATCATTGAAAACATGAAAAAGGTTTCTGAATGCTTTGATCATTAAATTAAAACAGTGGAGGTTAACACAATGAAAGAAATCAGCTTTCGCCAGATGACAGGACTCACTTCTCCCAATCCGTTGACACTGGTCTGCACAAAAAAGGCCGATGGCACAACGAACCTCTCTACAATTTCGTGGTGGATGCCGCTTTCCTTTAATCCGAATCTTTTCGCCGTTGCAATCAACCATGCCTCACATGGCGGAGAGAGGATTCGTGAAACAGGTGAGGCTGTAATCGCCATTCCCGCTGTCGGCTGCGAATCCTATATCCTGGGCTGCGGTTCCACTAACGGCGGCAAGGTCGACAAGGCTGAAAAGTTTGGAATTGAACTCAAATCTCTTGAGGGTACAGACATTCAGGTTCCCGTACACTGCACTGCCGCGGTTGTCGGGAAGCTCGTTCGGTATGAGGAAACCGGAGATCACAATCTCTACATCATGGAAGTAAAAAAGGTCTTCGGTGACGAAGCTGAGACCCCGCTCTTCGCATGGAAGGGCTACGCTGAAGCCAATACAGCTGTCCGCGGCAGATAATCATAATAAAGAACAATAGAGACTCACGCAGGAAAAGGATAATGCAAAATCCTGCCCGTGTGAGTCTCTTGTCATGTTTACACCCAGCCCGTTTACACTCAGCCCGCTGCCCCTGCCTATGGATACTATGATGACGATCCATACGACTTCGACTATGACGACATGTACGATTTCGACGACATGTTCGACTGGGACGACTGAGAAAAGGATAATCTGACTCAGGTCAGTTGATATAGATTGGAAAGATAAGCAAAAATGGAGAAAACATGATTAAGCCCATATAGCCGGCCCGTGGTGAGGAGTGAATCCCGCTGCGGGCCGCCGCTTTTTCTTGCCGTCGCTTTTCCTTGTATTGGGTTCCCCGCTGTGTTAGAATAAAATGAATATTTCACATTTCCCATTGAACATGGAGGCTGCCCACATGACTCCGATCATCGACAAAGCCCTCATGACCGAAGAGGACATCAAGCTCAATTACATCACCCCCGCCATCCAGGCCCAAGGCTGGAAGGACCGCATCACCATGGAGACCGCCGTTAAGGTCACCGACGGCAAGGTGAACCTCCGCGGGAACATTGCCGTCCGCGGCAGCCCGAAGAAGGCGGATTACCTGCTCTATCTCTGCGCCAACAATCCCATCGCCGTTGTGGAGGCCAAGGACAACAGCCACAGCGTCTCCTTCGGCCTGCAGCAGGCCATGACCTATGCCGTGATGCTGGACCTGCCCTTCGCCTACAGCTCCAACGGCGACGGCTTTGCCGAGCATGACTTCCTCACCGGGCTCGAGCGGGAGATCCCCCTTGACGCCTTCCCGACCTATGACGAGCTCGTTGCCCGCTATAAACAGGAGTCCGGCTTCACCCCCGAGGAAGAGGCGGTCCTGGCCCAGCCCTATTACTCCAGCCAGAAGAGCTACCCGCCGCGCTATTACCAGCGCATCGCCGTCAACCGCACCCTCGACCGCATCGCGAAAGGGGAGCAGCGTATCCTCCTCGTCATGGCCACCGGCACCGGCAAGACCTACACGGCCTTCCAGATTGTCTACCGCCTCCTCATGAGCGGCATGAAGCAGAAGATCCTCTACCTCGCCGACCGCAACAACCTGGTGGACCAGTCCATCTCCCAGGACTTCGCCCCGCTGGAGAAGGTCATCCATAAAATCAACTACGCCAAGGACAACCGCACCACCATCACCTCCCACCAGGTCTACTTCGCCCTGTATCAGCAGCTGGTGGGCGACGACGATCAGGAGCATTACAGCGAACTCTTCGACCCCGACTTCTTTGACCTCATCATCGTCGACGAGTGCCACCGCGGCTCCGCCAAGGATGACAGCCGCTGGCGCCGCATCCTGGAATACTTTTCCTCCGCGACCCAGATCGGCATGACCGCCACCCCAAAGGAGACGAAGTACGTCTCCAACATCAATTACTTCGGCGACCCCATCTACACCTACAGCCTCAAGGAGGGCATCGAAGACGGCTTCCTCGCCCCCTTCAAGGTCATCGGCATCAAGATGGACATCGGCGACGGCTGGCGGCCCCGCAAGGATCAGTGCGACATCTATGGCCGCCTGATCCCGGATCGGATCTATAACAACAGCGACTATGACTATACCATCATTCTCGAGGACCGCATCAACCAGGTGGCCGCCGAGATTACCGCCTACCTGAAGGCCACCGACCGCATGGCCAAGACCATCGTCTTCTGCGCCACCGAGGACGCGGCCGAGCGCATGCGTCAGGCCCTGGTGAACCTCAACGCCGACATGGTTCAGAAGAACCCGGACTATGTGGTCCGCATCACCGGTTCCGACGACTACGGCAAGAGCAAGCTGGATTACTTCATCTCCGTCTCTTCCAAGTACCCCGTCATCGCCACCACCTCCAAGCTCCTCTCCACCGGCACCGACTGTAAGATGGTAAAGCTCATCGTCCTGGACCAGATGATCGGCTCTATGACCGAGTTCAAGCAGATCATCGGCCGCGGCACCCGCCTGCGGGAGAAGGAGGGCAAGCTCAGCTTCACCGTCATGGACTTCCGCAGCGTGACGCGCCTCTTTGCCGATCCCGACTGGGACGGCCCCATCGAGATGCAGGAGGACTTCAAGCCCCATGACGTGGTCTACTATGACGATCCCACGCCTCCCGGCCCGCCGGTGAACCCGGAGAAGAAGCCCTACGTCAACACCGAGGGCTGCCCGGTCACGGTGCTGCTGAAGGAGGTCTCCATCTATGACGCCGACGGCAAGCTCCTGAAGAAGGAGAACATCATCGACTATACCCGCGAGAACGTGGTGGGCGAGTACGCTTCCCTTGAGAACTTCATCCGCCGCTGGTCCGCCACCGAGAAAAAGGAAGAGATCCGCAGCCTGCTGCAGAACCGCGGCATTGACCTCGCCGCGCTGAAAAAGGAGCAGGGGATGGAGGACGTGGACGATTTCGACTTCATCTGCCACGTCGCCTTTGACCGCAGGCCCCTGACCCGCCGCGAGCGCGCCGCCAATGTGAAGAAGCGGGACTTCTTCTCGAAATACGGCGAAGCGGCCCGCGAGGTGCTGGAAGCCCTCCTGGACCGCTACATGAACTACGGCATCTATGAAGTCGAAAAGACCGAGATCCTCAAGCTCGATCCCTTCCTGAAAATGGGCAAGCCCGCGAAGATCGCGTCCTACTTCGGCGGGCGTGACGGCTACCTGAAAGCCGTGCAGGAACTAGAAGACGCAATATATTCGAATGAGGCGGTATAACAACGATGGCCAATCTTTCCGGATTTGTAAAACGGCTGCGCGACATCATGCGCAACGACGCCGGCATCAACGGCGATGCCCAGCGCCTGGAGCAGATCGCCTGGCTCCTCTTTCTGAAGGTCTATGACGCCAAGGAGCAGGACTGGGAGTTTGAGGAGGACGACTATGTCTCCATCATCCCCGAGGCCTGCCGCTGGAGCACCTGGGCCCATGACCCGACAGGGAAGGGCCTGACCGGTGATGCCCTCCTGGACTTCGTGAACAACACCCTGTTCCCGACCCTGAAGCGCCTTCCGGTGGACGCCGCCACGCCGATCCGCAAGGCGATTGTCCAGTCCACCTTCTCCGATGCCAACAACTACATGAAGGACGGCGTCCTGCTGCGCCAGGTGGTCAGCGTCATCGACGAGCTGGACCTCTCCGACTATGAGGAGAGCCACGCCTTCGGCGAGATCTACGAGACCATTCTCAAGGAGCTGCAGAGTGCCGGCTCCGCCGGTGAGTTCTATACGCCCCGTGCCGTGACCGACTTCATGGCCCGTATGATCCGTCCCCGCATCGGCGAGACCATGGCCGACTTTGCCTGCGGCACCGGCGGCTTCCTCACCAGCTGGCTCAAGGAGCTGGAGAAGAACGTCGAGACCACCGGCGACCGCGAGGCCTTCGGCAGCTCCATCTACGGCATCGAGAAGAAGCAGTTTCCCTACATGCTCTGCATCACCAACATGCTGCTCCACGGCGTGGACGTTCCACGGGTCTATCATGACAACTCCCTCCTGAAGGATGTCCTGGACTATACCGAGGACGACGCCTTCGACGTCGTTCTGATGAATCCCCCCTATGGCGGAAGCGAAAAGGCCGAGGTCAAGAATCACTTCCCGGCGGATCTGGCCAGCTCCGAGACCGCCGACCTCTTCATGTCCGTCATCATGTACCGCCTGAAGCAGGGCGGCCGCGCCGCGGTGATCCTCCCGGACGGCTTTCTCTTCGGCACCGACAACGCCAAGCTCAACATCAAGAAGAAGCTCCTCTCGGAGTTCAATCTCCATACCGTCGTCCGTATGCCAGGCAGTGTCTTCTCGCCCTATACCTCCATCACCACGAACATTCTCTTCTTCGACCGCACCGGCCCCACGAAGGAAACATGGTTCTACCGTCTGGACATGCCCGAGGGCTACAAGCACTTTTCCAAGACCAAACCCATGAAGCTCGAGCATTTTGACCCCGTGGCGGAATGGTGGAATGAACGCAAGCCCCTGAATGTGGACGGCTTTGACAAGGCCCGCTGCTATACCGCCGAAGAGCTCTCCGTGGACCTTGGCTATAATCTGGACCAGTGCGGCTTCCCCCATGAGGAGGAAGAGATTCTCGATCCCCTGGACCTGATCCACCGCTACCAGGAGGAGCGTGCCTCCCTGAATGCCGAGATCGACCGGGTCCTGGCCGAGATCACCGAAAAGCTGGGAGGCGTGTCCCTATGACGCCCCAGGAACTGAAAAACAGCATTCTTCAGCTTGCCATCCAGGGGAAGCTCGTTGAGCAGCGCCCGGAAGAGGGAACCGCCGAGGAACTGTTTCGGGAGATCCAGAAGGAAAAGCAGGCCCTGATCAAAGCAGGGAAGATCAAAAAAGAAAAGCCCCTGCCGGAGATCACCGAGGAGGAGCTGCCGTTTGACATCCCCGAAAGCTGGAAGTGGGTACACCTCAACCAGATAGCAGAAAGTAGCCTTGGGAAAACATTGGATAAAGCCAAGAATATGGGAGAGCTATGCCCATACCTGTGTAGTATCAATGTTTATTGGGATGGTATTTCCTTAGAAACAGTTAAGACAGCAAAATTCACGGAAGACGATAAAGTCAAGTATCGCCTTAATCGCGGAGATTTACTGATATGTGAAGGCGGTGATGTAGGGAGATCCGCAATATGGGATTCCGACGAGGAGATGTATTACCAAAATGCCCTGCATAGGGTTCGGTTTTATGGAAAAATACTATCTACCTATTTTCGGTTTGTCATTGAATGCTACAAGGGAATTGGCATATTAGACGAATATAGCAAGGGAATGACCATAAGGCATTTGGTGCAGAATTCGCTTTATGCGATGTGGCTTCCCCTCCCACCCCTCGCCGAGCAGAAGCGCATCGTCGCCAAAATTGAAGAGCTCCTGCCTCTGATCGACCGCTATGAAAAGGCCTGGACCCGCCTGGAGGACTTCAACAAGCGTTTCCCCAGCGATATGCAGAAGTCCATCCTCCAGATGGCCATTCAGGGCAAACTGGTCGAACAGCGCCCCGAAGAGGGCACCGGCGAAGAACTGTATCAGCAGATCCAGAAGGAAAAACAGGCCCTCATCAAAGCCGGAAAGCTCAAAAAAGAAAAGCCCCAGCCTGAAATCTCTGAGGATGAGATTCCCTTTGATATCCCCGAGACCTGGAAGTGGGCGAGACTCCCCGATGTTTCTTCAATGTGTCTGGGGAAAATGCTAGACAAACAGAAGAACAAGGGAACAAGTTGTCCCTATCTACGAAATGTAAATGTTCGTTGGGGGCGTTTCGAATTATCTGATCTCTTGAAAATGAAGTTCGAGGATGAAATGGATGAGAGATTCCTCATTCAACCGGGCGACTTAGTAATGTGCGAAGGTGGAGAGCCTGGACGTTGTGCTGTTTGGAAAGAGACCTACAGCATTCATTTCCAGAAAGCATTGCACCGCATACGATTCTATGACGGCCTATTATCCCAATTTTATCAGCTTCTTTTTTATGCTTATGCGAATGGTGGCATATTGGCCCCATTGTTCACTGGAACAACGATTAAGCATCTCACAGGGCAAGCTTTGGAAAAGGTTCTTGTTCCCCTTCCGCCCCTCGCGGAGCAGAAGCGCATCGTCGCCCGGCTGGAGGAACTCCTGCCCCTGTGCGAGAAACTGAAATAAACACTTGGGAAAGACTGTGCCTAACGGTGTTTTTACAGCAGATAATAACGGCGGCACATATTCTCTTGTGAAGACACAGGGACGGTTTTTTGTCTTGCTTGACTGCTTCTCCGTGCTCGATCCTACAAAACCAAAAACGAGGCTGAATCACTTTTACCGGTGATCCAGCCTGATCTATAATTCTTCGTTATGACATGAGTTTTCGCTCCGGGTTGACATGGGGGAATCGCTTTGCAATTTAAGAATATCTTCTGTAGATTTCGCCGCGATTTCCCGCATCAAGCAAATAGATAATCAACTGCTCATCATCCAGACTATAGATGATCCTGTATTCTCCGACGCGCAGACGAAAAAGGCCCTTATTTTGATGTCCTTTCATTTGCTTGATGTCTCCCGAATCGGGTAATTGCTCAATCGCCTCGACAATGCGGCGCTTCTCGTTCAGAGGGAGACGGTCTATAAACTTCTTTGCCGGTTTTCGAATGATGATCCTGTACATCAGGCAAGACCCCACTCCTTCTTGCATTCTTCAAGGGAGTATTCGACCTCACGCTCGGGATCTTGAAGGTATTGTTGGTAAAGCGCTTCACAATAAAGATCATCTTCAGCTTCTTCCCCTGCTATCAGGCCTTGTAGATAAGCCAGAACAAAAGAAAGCTTGAAATCCGGAACAGCATCAAGAAGTTGATTGCAGCGTTCTCTTGTGCTCAACAAATACACACCCTTTCTCCAATGATATCTGTTATTATTTTAGGTAGAACAGGGAAAATTGTCAACAATAAGTTTAGAGTGCAAGAGAGGCGTGTGTCAGGGGACGATTCTCCCGGCAGGCTGTGGTTTGCCGCCGCTGTGTCGTTCCTGCGTTCCTGCGAATGATCCCTGTTATTGTTGAATACATGCAAATGTTATGATAAAATCAGCATGTGTGATGCTTTTGTGACGGAAAGTACCCTACAATACCATGAAGAAGCATTGCACAGTGAAGGTACCCATAAGCTTCTGCACATGTAAGGCGGTTAAATCATGGATCACGCAAAATAACAGCAGACCGGGAAAGCTGTGACCGTAAGGATACGAACAACGGAACGATCAAGGAAAGAAATACGCTCTCTTCCGAGGGCGTAAGTTTTAAGGAGCAGTTAGATTGAACTAATTATTGCCGGCCGTTCAGCTCGCTTTTTTGTTTACAGATCCAGATAGTATTTTCCGTTCGCGTTGATGATGGTGGTGTTTTTGTACTGCAGGACACGCTGCTGCCGCGGGTCATAGCGCTTGTGGATATGCCCGTGGACGAGATAGGAGGGCTGCCAGCGGTCCAGAAGAGGGAGAAAGGCCTCAAAGCCGCGGTGTGTGATGTTGTCCTCGTCTCCATAGCCTGCGGCCGGGGCGTGGGTGAGAACAATGTCGACCCCGCCCGCCCGCATGATTTTCCATTGGAGCTTCAGGATGCGCATGCGCATCTGACGCTCGGAGTACTGATACGGTCCGCCGTTATAGCGCAGGCAGCCGCCCAGGCCCAGGATCCGGAGCCCGTTTACGACCACGAGCCGGTCGTCGATGCAGTCACAGCCTTCGGGAGGCTGGCGGTCATAGGACCAGTCGTGGTTGCCATGGACGTAGAGCAGCGGGCGGTTTGCCATTGTCACAAGGAAACTGAGATAGCTCGCCTTGAGGTCACCGGCGGATAATATCAGATCCACGCCGTCCAGGTTGCCCGGACGGTAATATTCCCAAAGATATTTGTCTTCCTCATCTGAGATGAGCAGCAGCTTCACAGCTGTCCTCCTTCTGCCTCCGGGAGCAGTTTTTTTCTGTACAGACCGAGAATATGCATGGTTTCGGCGTATTCGGGGCGGAGCTCCTCATAATCTGGGACTCTGCCGACAACATTATCGCAGAACCAGTCCATGGAGACGATTTCGTCCGGACTGAAGGAGTGCTCCCCGTCGTTGCGCTGGGTGCCGCTTTGGTCGAAGATGCGCATGCGGAAGGGCTGAAGAGAGCCGTTGCAGATCCCCGTGCGGAGAATCCGGCCGAGACCGGCAACGCCGTCGGGGAGATACTTGCTCAGGTGGACATCGAGCACGCCGCTGGCCATGCCCCACCAGTAGTTGATGGCTTTGCTGTCGGAGATGTCGTTCCAGGCGCCGCTGAAGATGCTTTGGACGATCTTTTCATAGAGCTTGCCCCAATCCCAGAAAGGCGTGACCAGGGGGATGAGGGTGCCGTCCTTCTGCAGTTTGAAGGTGCCGAGTTCGAAGTCCTTCCAGACAGTGCCGGAACTAACAATCTCGCGATTGGAGATGACGGAAACACCGCTGTCCAGAAGTCGCTTCACCGGATCGCCTGGCAGGCAGGCCCAGTCAAGGCGGATGACGGCCTTTGGGTTGGTCATACGGGCGCCGAGCGCGAAGGCGTTGACGCTGGCGGGGGTGCCGAAGATCGGATTGTTGGCGACATAGCCGATCTCATTGCTCTCGGACATGATTCCGGCGATGGCGCCGGTGATAAACTTGCATTCATAGGTCCGGCCGTTGTACATGCGGACGCCGGTATAGGGCTGGAACACCGCGCAGGTCAGGAAGCGGACGTTCTTGTGAAGAGCGGCGGCTTTGCGGCAGGCGCTGACCATGGCGGCGTCGGTGGCGAAGACGAGCTCCGCACCGTCGGCAATGGCCTCTTCGAGCACGGCCTCGTAGTCCCGGAAGTCCCGCAGATAGGTCTTTACGGAGACCTTGGAACCGAGCTGATCCTCGAGATACTGCCGCCCCTCATCATGGGCCTGAACCCAGGTGCTGTACTCGGGAGGAGCGTCATAGAGGAAAGCGATGTTCAGGTGGTCCGGGCGGGCGATGCTGATGATCTTGGAGATGACGTTCTTTCCTTTATCAGCGGGCTCGGTGCTGAGTTCGATGGCGGTGTCGTCCGTCTGGGCCAGCATGTCCGGCCACAGGGTATCGATCCGTTTTGAGAGTTCCGGCAGCGTCAGATCCTTGATGTCGGAGAAGGAAAAGACCTGCAGCCAGGTCAGAAGCGCTTCGGCCGGGGTGACCTGATCCTGCCCGGGCCGCTGCTTCTGCAGCGCGTCGCGGAAGTGGCTGAACCCGGCAGAGAAGCTGCGCCGCTCCTGATCGGTCCAGACGTGTTCCGGCTCAAAGCCCAGGGCCGCCTGCAGTTTGGCATAGCTGCCCCGGTGGCGGAAGTCAATGCCGTAGAGGCCGGAGAGAGAGTAGAAGTGCATGAACTCATAATAGACCTGCACTTCATGATCTTCGGACCAGCGTGGGATCACGCGCCTGACATGGGCGGCGATGCGGGGCGAGTCGTAGCTGAGCAGCACGCTGAGCCGCTTGTTGCCCTCCTGAATGTAAAACCGGCCCAAGAATTCATAGCATTCCACCGCGTCGCGGATGCCTTCTTCGCTCAGGTGGGCATCACAGAGGCTGATCCACTTGGCGGCAAATTCACTTGTCGGTTCCAGCAGGGGCATGAAATTCCCAGCGAGGGCAGCCGTCCGTCCGGCGGACTTGGTACCGACAAAACGGTCGGCAGGTACCTGGATAATGCCAAGATCGGCATAGCCGGCGACGGCGGATTCCTGTATGATGTCATCCAGCACGAGCGGATAGGGATATTCACCGTGGATGACGGCGTTCTTGTAATATTTCTGCCCTGCTTTCAGGGCGTGGTTGTATTGTTCGACCGCTTCAGATCTCATGAAACGTCCTTTCTATTTTCTTTCAGGTTCAGGAGAATGACGGCTGCCAGAATCAGCAGCACGCCGAGGCCGGAAGAGAGCGTCAGGGGCTCAGAGAAGACGAGCACACCGATCAGCGTGGCGACCATCGGCTCAATGGTGGCGAGAATTCCGGCACGGCTGGCCTCTACGGTGCGGAGGCCCAGCGTATAGGTGAGGAAGGGAACCACGGCGGTAATCAGCGCCGTGAGGCAGCAGAAGAGAAACAGACCGAGGGGAGAGGGAGCAGAGGAGATTCTGGCGATGATCTCTGCCGGACGGCTGATGAACCAGGAGCCCACGGCCGCAAAGAGGAAGGTCCAGGTGGTGACGGAATAGGGGGAATAGCGCCGCAGCGCGACGGTGCCGAGAATGCTATAGAGCCCGTAGCCGAACCCGGAACCGAGCCCGATCAGAAGACCGGGCAGCGTGAGGCCGCCGCCGGAGATCCCGGAGACGAGAACGCAGCCGCCGAAGGCAAGGGCCAGGGCAAGAAGCTTCCGGCCGGTCAGCTTCTCATGGAAGAAGAGCACGGACATCAGCATGATCCAGATCGGGGAGGTATAGAGCAGGATTGCGGCGGTGGAGAGGGACATCATGTTGATCGCGGTGAAGTAACAGGAGGAGAAAAACAGAACGCTTCCGACACCGAGACCGAGAAAGAGAGGCAGATCCCGCGGAGAAATGCGAAAGCCCGCCGGGTCACACAAAAGCAGGATCAGGCAGAAAGCGACCGCGGCCAGGGTCAGCCGGACAGAGGTGATCTGAATCGAGGTGAAGCCGAAGGCCGTGAGCCTGCGGACGAAAATCCCCATGCTGCCCCAGAAGATGCCCGCCAGGATGATGAGAGCGGGGCCGAGGACAGAAGAATTCGATTGTTTCATGTACCGTATCACTTCCTGCGTCCGTCGCGTTCTCCCACAGAGCGGCGCCCGGGGAGACCGTGTGCAAGAATACATCATTGCAAAGGGAATTGTCAAGGGAAAGCTTGTATCCCGTATATGAAACGGAACGGGAAAACGGCAGCGGAATGCAGAAGCGATTGAGTTTTCAGGGGAAATGGATTATAATATCGGAAATCATGCAAAGGGAAGCGCCGGCGACAGCGGCTGTACGGAAAAAGAGGGAGATCGGATGCAGGAGAACGACGCGCTGCAGATCCAATTGAGAAAAAACCAGGATACACTGAAAATCGTGGGGCTCGGCGTCATGGTTTTCGGTGTCTGGAGCATCGTCAAAACAATTCTGTATACCACGGCCCAATGGAGCAGTATCACGGAAGAAATCGTGGTACCGGAAGCGAATGAGACAATCGCGAAGATGGTATATATCTTCATGATCGCTGTCACCATGGTCGTTGAAATCGCGGTCCGGCTCTATATCGGCCGGTCTGCGATCGCGGAAGGAAGAGGAGAGAGAAGACGTCCGGGCTATATCGCAGTCGCTTTTCTGATTGCATTTCTGGGTCTGGCCCTGACGGCAAGCGCCATCGTAATACCCGGAATCCACATAGAACTGAATCTGGATCTGCTGGCGTCGCTGTTTGTGGAGATCACATCCGCGGTTATTACCTTTGAGATGTGCTGGTCCGCTGTCCGGGTCAGGAAGCTTCGCAGGCAGCTTGCAGAGCGGGAGTGAGAAGATGCAGAAGGATTTTCACTATTACGCGACCTACTGCGCGGCTGTCCTCGCGGGATACAGCCATGAGGAGAGCATGCGGATCTGTACCAGCGCACAGTTTGTGGATCTCTGCTCCAGAAACCTGCTGGTGAAGCTCAAAGCGCCGCGGTCGGCGGCGACAACCCAGCTGACCATGGAGATGGCGAACGCGAGAACGGATCTCCTGGGGCTGCAGGATATTACGAGAATCTGGGCCTCCTTCCATTTCCTGCCTTACGATCTTCAGGCGGAAAAGAGCGGCTGCACCAGACTGTACCGGAACAAATACCGCCTGATCTGCCGTCCGAACGGAGATCTTGTCGAAAGCACGGTGGAGCTGGCAAAGGGGAACGGCCCGGAGGCTGCGGGGATCGCGATGCACGTGCTGGCGGATACCTGGGCCCACAGCTGGTTCGCCGGGACGCCGTCGCTGGTCATCAACAACACGGATGATTATTTCTTTGAGCTGCTTCCGGACGGATCGAAGCGAAAGATCAGGTTCCGGCACAGCACCAGCAAACCGGACGATCTGGAGGCGGGAATCTATACCAACAGCCTGTTTCAGCCGGAGGAGTCCGCGATCATGAATCTCGGACACGGGAGGGCCGGGCATCTGCCGGATTACAGCTTCATGAAGTATGAATATCTCCCGGCCTGGGCCGGATACCGGGTGATCGTCAAGGACAATCCGGAGGACTATCTGCATGCCTTCGCCCAGATGGTTGAGGCGATGAAGTACCTGAGGGGAACGAGAGAGACTTTTCAGAAAAACCGGTATGACTGGGAAGAGGTCGAACCCTGGAGAGAAGAAATCGAGACCATCCTGCGGAAGAGACAGCCGGATGCCTGTGCGGATTGGAAAGCCCTCGGAGAGAAGCTCTCAGGCTGCGAGATGGAAGAATTTGAGATCGAAAGCAGGGAGGCGGAATACCTCGCCGCGGAGGGAAAAGAAAAGGACGAGACGTTTCTTGGACAGTTCATCCTCGCGGCGCTGCGGCAGAAAAGCATGGTGACGGCGAGCATCTACCGGTCCGGAAGCCGTCTGGCCGGAATCTCGGTGGATTTCACGGAAAAGGGTTTCCAGGGAATCCGCGATTTCCGCATCCTGACGGAGCGGAGAAGGGGAGCGGGAAAACATGACTAAACTTCAGCGAGCCAGGGAACTGCTGGGAGGGCTTCTGATGCTGGCCACAGGCGCGCTGGTGGTCTATCGCCCGGCGTCCGGCATCCTGCTCATGATCCTGATCATCATCGTGACGACGATTCTGAAGGGCCTGGGATCGCTGACCTATTATATCACGATGGCCAGGCACATGGTCGGCGGAAAGTTGCAGTTGTACAAGGGTATCATTCTGCTGGATATCGGGATGTTTTTCATGTCGCTGGACAATGTGCCGATCTTCTACCTGGTGCTGTATCTGCTGGCTGCGAATCTGATCTCAGGAGTAATCGAGATTCTGGGCGCGAGAGAAGCAAGACAGATGGAGGCGGGCTCCTGGAAATTGAAAATGGCGATCGGGGCCGCGGATGTTCTCTTTGGACTCGCCAGCATTTTCTGCATCGGCAGACCGAATATCCTGGTATATATTTACGCGGCGGGATTGATCTATTCCGCTGTGCTGCGGATCGCGTCGGCATTTCGGAGAACGGCGATCGTATATATTCAGTAAACCATCATCTGACGGAAAGAAGGAATTGTGATGAAGAAGAAAGAAGCCCCGTCCATCGATCAGTGGCTGAAAGAGGCGAAAGCAGACCCCGCCGCGGCAGACTGCGGAATGTTTCTCGTACACAACGGGACCGTTCGCCAGACCGCAAAGGCAAAGGTCCGTCAGGGGCAGGAGAACACCGAACCCGTGACGGGAATGATCTTCCGGTATGACGCGGAGAAGGTGGAACAGGCCATCGCGGAGGCAAAGCGGATGGACGGAATCTATTATATCCGGGTCTGGCTCAATGAAGGCGAACTGACGCTCGGCGACGACATCATGTTTGTCCTGGTTGGCGGAGATATCCGGCCGCATGTCATCGACGCGCTGCAG
This sequence comes from Oscillospiraceae bacterium, assembly GCA_017458335.1. Classification (GTDB taxonomy): domain Bacteria; phylum Bacillota; class Clostridia; order Oscillospirales; family Oscillospiraceae; genus Limivicinus. The sequence goes on along the minus strand of JAFTFT010000023.1, from coordinate 13,623 downwards.
GCACTGGTGGGGACCATCAAGAACAGGTGCGTGGTGGAGCAGGAACTATACGCAACTGCATAAATCTGATTGCCTCAGGCGTGGAAACGTGGTAGAATCATTTTTAATCTGCTGACACAACGGAGGTGTCCTATGCTTCCTTTGGAATATATCACGGTGGGCGGGCTGCTGCGCAGAACGACGGCGCTGTTTCCGAACCGCATGGCGGTGATCGACCGCGAGATCAGGCTCACGTATCGACAGTTTGACGAACTGACGGACCGCTACGCGGCCGCGCTGCTTCGGCAGGGCGTCGTCCGCGGCGACCATGTCGCGCTGTTCGGTGAGGCCGAGGCCGAGGTTCTGGCGCTGTTTTTCGCCATCCAGCGGATCGGCGCCGTGGCCGTCATGGTCAATACCGCCCTGGTCCGGACCGACCTGGAGACGGTGCTTCGGCTCGGAGATCCGAAGCTCATCTGTATCGGAGCTTCCTATCAGAAGGACAGGGACCTGGCCGCGGATGTGAGTGCGCTGGGCAGCCTCCCGACCGTCACGGAGGGCGTTTTCACGGTCGGGAGAACGGCCTCGGCTGCTTATCCGCCGCTCCGGGCGGAGGAGCGGGCAGACGAAGACGCCGTTGCGGCGGCAGAGAAGCAGGTTCGCTGCGATGATACGGCGGTGATCATCTTCACCTCCGGCAGCACGGGGCTTCCCAAACCGGTGATGACCAGCCACTTCTCCCGTGTGAACGGCGGAATCCAGCAGGCGAACGACTTCGCGGCTACTTATGAGGATGTGTTCTGCGTCGCGGTTCCGATGTTCCACTGCTTTACGATCTCCACCAACATCATGGCAGCGACGGCGGTCGGCGGGTGCATCTGCCTGCCGGATAACCGGCATACGAGCTCGATCCTGCGGGCGATTCAGCAGCACCGCTGCACGGTTCTGCATGCGGTGCCCTCCATGTACCGGGCCATCATGGCAAGAAAGGATTTCGCCGACTACGATATCAGCAGCCTTCGGGTCGGCATCATCGGCGGGGCAAGCTATCCGCCCAATGATTTTGTCCGGATCGAAGAAGGCTTCGGGATGACGCTGGCGTCAAGTCTTGGCCAGACCGAGTCCACCGCCGGTCTGACGGTGTGCAGCCTGGATGACAGCATGGAAAAGCGAAGCACGACGATCGGGCATTTCATGAACCACGTGGAGGGCAAGATCGCCGACCTGGAGACCGGGGAAGCGCTGGCCCCTGGCAAGGTGGGAGAAATCTGCATCAAGGGCTATCTCGTGATGCAGGGCTACTACCACCAGCCGGAGCAGACCGCGAAGGCCATTGATGCGGAGGGATGGCTGCATACCGGGGACCTCGGAGAACTGGACGAGGACGGAGACATCATTCTCCGGGGCAGAATCAAGGAACTCATCAACCGGGGCGGTGAGAAGATCAGCCCCGTGGAGGTGGAGAACGAGATCTGCGCGCTGCCGCAGGTGGACACCTGCCGGATGATTCCGGTGCCGGATGTGCACTACGGAGAAGAGGGCTGCGCCTGCGTCGTGCTCCATGAGAACATGTCGGTCTCGGAGGAGGAGATCCGCAGTCATCTCCGGGAACAGGTGGCGGCGTACAAGATCCCGAAGTATATCCTTTTCTTCGACAGGCTTCCGCTTAACGGGACCGGAAAGGTTGACTCGGCCGCTACGGCGGCCCGCGCCCGGGCGGAGCTGGGCATCGCATAGGAGCCGGCATCCTCTTTCAACAGCATACAGCGCATGGAAACGACCGGGACCGCGTCAGATCAGACGCGGCCCCGGTCGTTTTGACAGAAGAGAAGATCGCCCCGGCTTCTCATTTGTTGAATGCAGAAATAGAAACCAGATGATTCATTGTACGGACAATAGCATCCAATCCCTCAACTTCTTTAGAATAGACTATATCATAGATCTATATTAATATCAATATTTATGTAGTTAAAATCTATGAGAAAGACTGCCTATCAGGTAAAACGGGTACTGATAGGCAGTCTTTCTTTTTGGCAGAACAGCCAAATTTACAGTGAGATTTCATGTTATGTTATTTTTCTGTTGAAGAAACTCTGCAAATTCGTGAACGAGCTGTAAGTTGCGGTTAGCTTCTGATAAAGGCTCAGATCTATAAAAAAGAGGATCATGGTCCGACAGACCGAGGAGATAGTCGGCTGAGACATGATAAAGACGACAGATTTGAACAAGCATTTCGTGCGAGGGAGAACTCTTTTCTTGCTCCCAGCTGCGGATTGTGTATAGCGTTACATTCAGTTTTTGTGCGAGATCCACCTGTCGATCATTATGGTCTTTCCGCACTTCGGCAAGACGTTCACCAATCATGTGTTGCACCTCCTGCTGGTGGCACTTTGAGCAACATGCAGATACCAATATTTAAGAATTGTTACTTTATTATACTCGAGCAAGTTGCTTGAAACTTATAATTGATAATAATCTTGCACTTTTACGGATGTAATGATATTATTCTTATTACTTATAGGAGACAGCTTCTGGACAGAGACAGTGCTTAATCAGGGCCAGTTTCTGGAGAATCACTCTTAGAAACACAGTTATGAGGTATAGTATAGGTTGCTGCAAATACGGAGGAAAGACTGAATGAAAAGAGAAGTCGTTGTATTGACCATTTGTTTCTTCTTGATTTTTGCTGTTAGTTTTCTTCCCACGAGTGCGGAGGCAGAACCGCAAGAGGCATGGAAAGACGCATATTTAGCCATGATTCATCTGGAGAATGGAAAAGCTTTGAACGAAGGAGAAGAGCGATTGACAACCTATTGCCTCTATGATGTTGATAAAGACGGAATTCCAGAGCTCTTCTTACGCTATGGAATATCAACGGCGACCTCCTTTTACGATGTTTATACGACTAAAGATGGAAATACAGTATGTTTGGGAAGAATTTTTTCTGGAAGTGCTGCGCTATATTCATATCAAGAAAAGAATGGTGTCCTGCTGGTATACTCTCATATGCGTCATGCAAAAGCAGAAAAATGGATGATTGAGAATAATGCTTTGAAAACGGAAGCGTTTTACGAAGAGTTTATTCCGATAGAAAAAGGCGTTTGGTATCGGCCGGTCCAGGATTATTCCCCGGGGTCAGTCGTTGTCACAGAATTTCCAGCTTATCTGGATTATCCTGTAAAGTCATATGAGAAATGGGCATTTGAAATTAAGAATAATACAGAATATCGATTCCCCAATGACGACCCGAGTTTTTATGAAACTGTGACGAACAGTAATTCTCCAGTCAAGAAAGTAGTCACCAGCCGGTCAGCTTTTATTCTAAGTGAGAAGAAAGTCTCAATGATAGGCTTTAAAGATCTGCTGTCGCAATTGATTGTATCAACACCGGAAGAACCGAAAAGCTACGGCGAATTTCGGGCATATCTTGCAGATGTAAATCAGGACGGCAAATTGGAATACATTCTGAGCCACAGAAGAAAAGACGGACCGTTCAGCACAAACACATTTCTAATTATTTTGAGTGAGCAGGCGGGGACGATATACGCTTATGTCGATGAATATAGTGCAATAACGAATGTCGATTCGGCAGGTGTGATGTATTCTTACAGCGATGAGTATGGGTATATTGGAGAGAATGCGTTCAGACTCTTTTTCGATGGCGATGAATGTTTCCCGCTGAATGTTTCGATAGATGAATATGGTGGCGCCAGGGGCAACAACGCACCATAAAATAGGGAGCTCGCGATCTTCTCCCTATGGTTTTCAAAATTCGGAATGAGAAATAATGACGCCATGGAGTGAACAATCATGCAATCAAGCTTATCCAATAACCGAAAGAAAAAGCAAAAATCATTTTCTTCAAAAAAGGTAGCAGTACTATTCATTGCTTCGTTTGCCAGTGCATTTATCTTGGTTTTTCTTGGAGCGACACTGTTGAAGATGGATAATCGCAGCAGAAACACTGTTGCCGAAGAGCCGACTGAAACGATGAGGCCGGAATCTGTTTCCTGGAACTTTGATGAAGAAACCGGGACGCTCTATGTAACTGGTGAAGGCGCTATGGGGAATTATTCCCTGGCGGAAAGACCTCCTTGGGAAAAGTTTAAAACAGAGATCGCTACAGTCGTGATCGGCGAGGGGATAACAAGAATTGGAAATGCCTCCTTTTCGTCGTGCTTCAATCTGAAGAAAGTTGTTTTACCGAACAGTCTAACCTGCATCGGCCCGGGGGCATTTGATTCCTGCTCTGAGCTGGTAGAGATTATAATACCGAAGACTGTGACGGAGATTGGATATGGAGCATTCTATTTGTGCCGGTCTCTGGCGTATATCGAATTGCCACCAGGTATAAAAGCAATAGGAGGCTCCACATTTGCCGCCTGTGATTCTTTAAGAACGGTTACAATACCAGAAGGGGTTGAATTAATCGGAGAACTCGCATTTGATGGTTGCCCGCTGGAAGAAGTCTTTATACCCAAAACAGTTACTGAACTGGCTACTGGAGGCGCAACTGATTCCATGTCAATTTGTGCAAACAGCTTTCGCTGCTCTACATTAAAAGCTATCATTGTTGATGAGGATAACCCGGTATATAAATCAGTTGACGGTGTTTTGTTTGATAAGAGCGGAAAAAATCTGCTGCAATATCCAAGCGGAAGAGAAGGAGCGTACATGATTCCAGCTGGGATACAGGAGATAGGTGATTATGCCTTCTATGAATCAGATGCTACTGATGTTGTTTTTCCTGACAGTCTTTTGAGGATCGGAGCTGGTGCCTTTGAATATGCGTTTAGCTTGAACAGAGTCTATCTGCCAGATGGATTAATTGAGATAGGTTTTAGCGCATTCAACAGCTGCAAAGGACTGTCCAATATTTCAATTCCTACTAGTGTTCAGGCTATCGGAGCTGGTGCATTTCTTAATTGTCCTGCATTGGAAGCGCAATCTGGATTGATCCAGTATCGCGGGACAAAAAATCAATGGGTGAAAGTCAAACTCGAAAGCCAGGATCGCGTCTTAAGCAAGATGAGCTTTGTCTCTGCGGAGTCTGTCGCGAATGTTGGCGAAACACTGGTTTTTGGACGCTATGAGCAGGATGGAAATCTGGACAACGGGAAAGAAGACCTTGAGTGGATCGTTCTTACGATTTCAGACAAATATGCTTTGCTTATCACAAAGTATGCAATAGATACGAAGCCGTATCACGAAAACTTGCAGAACATTACATGGGAAGGTTGCAGCCTTCGAAAATGGCTGAACGAAGAATTCGTCTCTTCTGCTTTCAATGAGGATGAACAAAGCGCAAATGGTAACTCGCTGATAAAAAATGACACGCAGATCAACATAGATTGGCCTACATCTGGTGGAAAAGACACAACGGACAGGGTTTTCCTTCTCAGTTATCGTGAAGCCAGACAGTATTTCGCAAACAGCGATGCAAGACGGTGTGTACCAACGCAATATGCCCTGTCAACAGGGACCTGGCTGAGCGAAGAGGGAAGATGCCATTGGTGGCTTCGTTCACCGGGAGAAACACAGGAAAATGCAGCGTACTGCAGCTATGAAGGAAATCTGTACAGTGGTACATGGTGCAACAATAATGCGATTGCTGTCAGGCCGGTGATCTGGGTCGATCTGACAAAAGTAGAGGTCAAAACATAACCGAAAAAAGAGGGGTGTAATGAGATGGTATGTCCGAAATGCCATGGAATGCTGACGGAAGAGGATATTTTGCCGGGTGGGATGGTAATCCAATGCCCTAACTGCGGAGCAAAGTATAAACGAAAAGAGAATCCTTCTTCAGAGCCTATATCTGGCCAGCCTAAAAAAACGACAGAAGAGACCTCAAGGACAAAATCATATCATTATGATGGAAAGAATTGTCCTGTGTGCGGATCTCTCATCTTAGGCGGAACCTGCCCAAAATGCTATTTTGATCCCGATTATTCAGATGGTGGACCAAAGCATCTGCAATGGTTAAAGAAGCAACGTGAGTTGGGAAAAGCAAGAGAAGCCCTTAAAGCAGCTTCTGCGTCCCTGAAAAAGTCAGATTCAAGGGGCTCGATTAATCCGGTTGCATCTATACTGAAGACTTCTGCCTGGCTTATCTATATTGTTGCATGTATTCTCGGAATTATTCTTGGAAATGACATAGGAGACACTATTTTTAGTTCAAGTGATTTTTCTGTAACAACTATGCTCGTCATATGGGCAATAGGCTTTGTTTCTGGAACAGTGATGATGGGATTTGGTGAAATCATCAGTTTGCTGCATGAGATAAATGAAAAGCAACCGAAACTAAGTGACAATCCTTCAATATCCAACTCAGAAGATTAGCTCTTGAATCCGATACTGAGTAAAGTGTCATGCTGAGAATAATTTTGTTTGAAACAACTGGAGGGTACACATGTGGACATGCGTATACTGTAACGAAATCAATGAGACAAAACAGAAACAATGCTGCTTCTGTAATTGCAAACGGAAAAAAGAAGATAGCAAAGGGAGAAGCAGGAATGTTATCGCTGCTGCATCTGTTGCTATTGTGGTGTTAGGACTGACAACTGTTTTACTGGCTACCCATGGTTCACAGGAACCAACGGACGGAGTAACTGAGTCTATGCGAAATGAAACTCAAACTACTATTGCCGGAATCCAAGCGGAAAGTACGCCGACTACCAGCACGAATGCTGTTGCACAACCGACAGCAAATATGCAATCTTCACTATCTATTCCGACAGCGAGCATTACACCTTCGGTAAGCGCTACCGATACAGTTCCAGCACCGGTTTCAAAACCAAGGCAAAATGAAACCAAACAGACAGCACCTTTGCTATCAGATGAAGCAGTTACCTCACCAGGAAATACAGGAACAATATCTAGTGAGACATATTCAGCCTCAGAGTATTCTAATAGCACAGAACCAGAGTATGTTGAAATGGATGTGCTAGATGATTACGAAGAAGCTATATACGATGACGATCCATATGAGCTGTTTTGACCATCATTGTGATAATAAACCAAACATTAACATCAAGAAAGGAATCAATATGAAATATGCTAATTTGCGGAATAGGTGCATTGCGGTACTATATATTTTTGCCCTGCTAGTAACAATTTGCCCTGTTGAAGTGTTTGCTGATACTTCATTTGTCCCAGGATGGCCTTTTGCTTCAAAGGGATATGATCATTATATCAGGGTTGTAGACAATTATAGTCCACAATATAGCTCAAAGAACCATTACGGTATGGATATAGCAGCAGAGATTGGCGATGAAGTATTAGCGGTCGAATCCGGGACGATAATAAAAGTAGTTAACAGTAAGGCGGATTCGTATGAGGCAAACAGCTGGGGGAATTATGTAAAGATAGAGCATACTGTCGGCGGAAGTAAGTATTATTCTCTATATGCCCATTTGAAAAAAGGATCTATTAAAGTAAGAGAAAAAGAAAATGTAAATAAAGGTGACATTATTGGACTTGTAGGTGTCTCAGGTGCATCGACAGGACCGCATCTGCATTTAGAGATGAACACCGGGAAAAGATGGTTTCAGTCCTTCGAATACTATAAGGATAGTCCATCTATCATAGGTGTTTGGTTTAACTCTAACACTAAGAGATACAGTAAACACTATTCACAGTGGATAACTAATAATTGTGAAGCGATTAAGCACGGGGGTACTACATACTACGTATATAACGGCAATTCTAACAGTGAGCGTAATCAGGAAAGTAATAGAAGCGTGGACCCTGAATTGAACATGTTGTCCCAGAGTATGCTGGTAAATGTTGGCAAAGGCTATACCTTGCGGTTTTGCTCCACTACTAATCATAATAAGGCATATGCTATCGGTTCTATTCCCAATGAGGCTACGATCTACGTGTATGGCATAACAAAACAGCAATATGACGATAGAACATGGGCAAAAGTCAACTACAATGGGACAGACGGTTGGGTAAACTATGAATATCTTACGCCGGTTCCGTCTATATCTACAACACCAGTCACACCTACTCCAACAATGCAAATCAGAGAGTATTCGATTACATTCGATGCTAACGGTGGTACAGGAATCATGGTGGAAACTGAAATGACTGTCGGAGCCGCCAAACCGCTTCCAGCTAATACCTTTAAGCGGCCACAGTATAAGTTTGCAGGATGGGCCACTTCACCGAGCGGAAATGTAGTATATGCCGATCAGCAAACAGTCGATCTTTCCACTATCGGAGGAGTCTGTATTGGGTTATATGCAGTTTGGGAGCCAGAATTGCAGCCAACAGTAATGCCAGTTCTGAGTATTACGGAATACAATTACCCTTCAGATATAGAAAAGGGCTCTAATTTTGGAATCCGGGGTATAGTCCAGACAAGCGCTGGAGTAATCACAGAGATAAACGGTTATATTCTCGATGGAAACGGAAACGTAATTCAAAGCAGCAGGAAAACGCCGAATGAGACGAGCCATAATCTGAGATATTCAATAAATAATGATCTCGTGTTTGGCAAACTTACGGCAGGTGATTACATCTATCGCGTAGCAGCGACTGCTGTAAATGGAGATCAAACAGCTACGCAAACATTAATCGATTCTACATTTACCGTTCTTGGGGACCGCGTCGAGACTTCACCGACTTCAATGCCGGACCAAACAATCGTAAAACCGACGGCGCCATGGATTTCAGTTTCAACAAATGAAGTGACGATTGATCGGGCTGCTGGGGACTCTGCCTATGTGAGTGTGACATATGGGGGAGATATGCCGAATGGTTGCTATTTGAATATGGCAGCGGCAGGACCGTTTATCTGCGAATGGATCGATGATCAGTCGTTTGTAATCAATGCCTTCGATACTGGAGCAGCAGATCTGGATGTACTCCTTTGTGAGAAAATAACGGATGTTGTAGTAGCAAAGCAGACGATTCATGTTGAAGTTGTTGATAATACGCAGGTATCAGTGCCTGCAGTACAGCAGGCACCGGCATCTCCACCGGATTTACCCGGCTACAGACTTGCGACCAAACTCGATACAGATTTTGTTCTTGATGTTGTCGGCCATGGTACCAGCAACGGAGACAATGTACAGCTCAGCAAGAATAATTCCACAGACTCACAGGGATTTGTAATTACAGATGCCGGAGCGGGATACCGGACGATAATGAACTATAATTCAGGATTGTATCTTACTGCCGACGGCTCTGGAGCATCAGGCTCAAATGTATATCAGTGGGAATATACGGGGAAGGATACGCAGCTGTGGCAATTTATCGAAGACGAAGACGGCTCGTACCTGATTGTCAGTAAAGCAAGCGGTTGTTATCTTGATGTTGATAACGCTTGGGCAAATGACGGAACAAACGTAAAAATGTTCGATCGGAATGGAGGATACGACGCGCAAAACTGGTATATACAGGCGGCTTATTTGAAATAACAAGGTGACTTCATTTGATTTGTTTCAAAGTATAGGAGGAGATTGGCAATGTCCAGTAACTATAGCCTGAAATATAATGTTGATATTGTAATGTGTATTGATGTAACCGGAAGTATGAAGGGCATCCTGAATACGGTGAAACAGAATGCCTTGAATTTTCAGGAAGATTTAAAAGCTCTTATGGTCAAAAAGGGGAAAAAGATCGACAAACTTCGTATCAAAGTAATCGCCTTTCGTGATTATCTTGCAGATGGCGACAATGCGATGGCGACCACAAGGTTTTACAATATGCCGGAAGATAAGGAAAAGTTCAAGGATGTTATCTGGTCTCTCAAACCGGACGGCGGCGGTGATGATCCGGAAGATGGCCTAGAAGCACTTGCCTATGCGATCAAATCAGACTGGACCAAAGATGGTGATAAAAGACGCCATGTTATCGTCGTGTGGACAGACACTTCGACGCACGAACTTGGGTTCGGAAAGAATTATCCGCGTTATCCGAAAGGCATGGCAAAGGATTTTAATGAACTCACTACCTGGTGGGATCAAATGAACAGAGAATCAAAACGTTTGCTGATCTATGCGCCGGATGCCGAGTATTGGAACACGATTTCAGACTGCTGGGATAACACAGTACATGTATTTACAGAAATAGATAACGGATTGGAAGAATATGAGTACAGCGAAATTCTCAACCTGATTGCAAATACGATCTAAAATCAATAGGGAAGAAGTGGTGTTGTGCAGGAGATCCATGGCTATCGTCTTATTTCTGACTTTACAACTGAAGGCGCGGGATTCAGTAAATGGGCGTTTGCGGAAAAAAAGGGGCATGAGTTTTTTATAAAAGAATTCATGTCTCCCCGTTATCCAATGGAGAATCGCGGACTAAGTGAAGAACTGATGTCCAAAAAACGGAAACAGTGTGAGGAGTTTGAACAGGTAAAATTGAAACTGTACGGCGAACTGAAGCAGTGCCGAACCGGAAATATCATGTACATCTTTGAGTTCTTCCGGGATGGTTCACGGTATTATGCGGTTACTGATAAGATTGAAGGCTCTGGTTTGCAGGTAGAGGATATTGCATATCTCAGTATCGAGAAGAAGCTCATCATAATGAGAGCATTGATGTACAGTTACTCTGTTCTGCACTCCCATCATATTGTTCATGCAGACGTCAGACCGGAAAACATCCTGATCAAGGAGACGGCATCCGGCTACTATACAACAAAAATAATTGATTTTGATGCGAGTTATCTGGAAGAGGATGCTCCGGAAGAGATATTCGGAGATATGGTCTATTTCGCGCCGGAGTCCCGCCTGAGAACAATGGGGGAGGATGTACCGCTGACAACAAAAGTCGATATTTTTGCTCTGGGAATCCTGCTGCACCGATATTGGACCGGACAGTTGCCTCAACCGGGAGGGGACTGCGATTATGCATTTGAAGCGGCATTGGATGGCAAAGAATTGATTCTTGATAAAACGATTCCCATTGAAATAGGAATGATTATTCAAATGATGCTTCAAAAAGAGGCAGAAAACAGACCGACTGCAGCGGAAGTGCTGAGATTGATTGATAAGTATTGTAAAGATGTGATCAAATCCGAAACACACGATACGACTTCACGAAATAAAAAAAGTGGATCATCAGAATTGACTGTGCCAACCGAACTTGGCTGAGGAACAACATATGATAGGCTTATTTTTTCAGTCTTTTACATTAATGGACTTGGTTGCGCTGGCGTTTTTCTTAGGAATGGTTACATTCGGCGTGACTCTTCTCTATCAATCCAATCAGTTGTATAAAAAAAGTGAAGAAGATAGTGGGTATGATCCAGCCCTTGGGAATCCGCCTCATCCAAAACAAAGAAATATACAGTTAGATTTCATTTATGCCCGGAAGAATGGAATTCCGGTATGCCGTTTTTGCGAGACCTTGAACAGCCCAGGGGCAATACAATGTTGTGCTTGCAGAAAACGTTTGTGATAAGCGCAGGGGATGTGTGATGTATTGTAAAAACTGTGGTGTCAGACTAAATCCAGCAGATCAGCAATGCCCGAGTTGTGGGTACACGAAAGGTCCACTGGCAGGAGGAAACGGCTTTTGGGATATTTGTTCTTCCGATTATCACGAACCCGATGAAAGCCTGAAATCAAGTGAATGGAAATCGGCTGAATGGGAACCGGATAATATGGAGGTTTCCAAACAAAGCGAGGGGAAAACCGACACATCTGCTTCCCGACTCCCGGCGAGCATCATTATTGGTGTTGTTCTCGCGTTGGTGATCTCGTTAGCTGGTATATGGCAAAAGAATGCACATCTTCAAAAAGAGAATGAACTGTTGGAGGAGCGTGCGGCAATCGGTCTTCGGGCAGCAGAAGAGAACAGCCGTCTTCAAAAGACTATTGATAAGCTCGAACTTGAACTGCGGGACTTGCGAGAAGGGAAAGAGCCTGGTTCGGAAATAGATGAAACACGGCAAGATTCCGCAGCTGCTCACATTGAGGAGGAGTCAGATGATGGGGGCGCAGAGGTTGCTCCTGAAAACGAACCGGGGCAGCTCAAGTAGGAGAGCAATATGGACGAAATGAATAGCGGCGCATCTTTTCTTGAATATGCTGACTGTATTATTACGGTTTCAAAAGAAAAAATCCCCGGGGAAGGGGAAGACAGCTTTTGCTACCTGCTATGTGAGACGGGAGGCATGATTGGAGCTTTTGATGGCTGTGGAGGAGCAGGCGCGAGACACTATGAGAACTGCCGGAATAAAACAGGCGCCTATCTCGCTTCACGGGCGGTTTCCGGTGCGGTCTTTCATTGGTTTGAGCAGAATTGTAATACGAACTCGACGGAAATGCAGACTGATGCACTGAAAAAAACTATAGTTGAGAGTATAAAAGTCTGTAAGGATAACAGCGGGCAGCAAAAGCGAACGCTGATCAAGGGGCAAATGTTGAAAGAGTTTCCAACAACGGCAGCAGTTGCAGTCTGTTCGATGTTGGATGGCATGCTGGAGGTGAACTGCTTTTGGGCAGGGGATTCAAGATGCTATATTCTTCAAGGGGACGGATTGGCTCAGCTTACGAAGGACGACGTGAACAGCTTAGACGCGTTTCATAACCTCTCAGAGGATGGAACGCTTCAGAATTTGATCTCTGCTTCGAAGGAGTTTGACCTTCATTATGCAGCTTTCAGGATTTCTTTACCCTGTGTTCTGATCGCGTCAACAGATGGATGCTTTTCCTATTTGCCGAGCCCGATGGCGTTTGAGCAACTGCTGATTGAAAAACTGTTATCGGTAAAAAAAGTTTCGGAATTTGAAGAGGCACTGTGCGAAGAACTTGATCGGTGTTCTGGCGATGACTTTACCTTCCTGGCGATCCCGGTTGGATATGGGACATTTGAACAGTTTCAGGAAGCATTCAGAAGCCGTTTAAAGGATTTGAGAGATCAATACTTGCCGGAGAAAGATTCCGGGATCAGCTTGGAAGAAAAATGGAACAGATATAAAAACCATTATTATCAATATATGAAATCAGGTGTTAACGATGTGGATCTGCCCGAAATGCAGGGAAAAGAATGATACAAGAGAATTACTGTGTTCTGCATGCGGTATAAGTCGCTTCAATAAGCTGTCGGATGAAGAAAAAAGACAATATGATATTCCCAGAGTGAAAGATTATTTAAGATCCAAGGGAGTTGATCCTGACGTACCTTGCCATATCATCAAGGTTAATATGGACAGGGACCGATCCGATACTTTACGGTCAGAAGAGCTTGTAATGCCCGGGGATTTGGAATAGCAGGACCACTGTTCGCGTTATTTCGATTCAGGCAGGGTGCTTCAATATGTGGAAATGCAAAAAATGCGGACATCGTAACGATGACGCGCTTGTAAAATGTGAAAAGTGCGGAGCGGTTGAGTCGGCTTTGGCGCGCAAGGCACGCAGCTTAAGAAAAAAGGCTCTTCTGTATCGTGTGACTGGCCTTATACTGTTTTTGATTGGTTTATTGGGGATTATTTTGCTCATGGATGGTAAAATACGTAGTTTATCCCCGAAAGATGACAGATCGGTACAGCCGATAATGACGGAATACACGCCGACGCCAACACCGACGCCGACGCCACCACCGACCCCGAGTGCCCCGGGTTAACACGATCTGGATGGCTTGAAAAATGATCTTGTAAAGCCCAAGCTCTTTCTACCATTT
>JAFTFT010000022.1 GCA_017458335.1 Oscillospiraceae bacterium | reverse complement strand
TCTGCAGATTGGCAAGTTTGTTTGTGAATACCGTGCTACCCGCAGAGAAGAATTAACGAATCTGCTTTTATCCAGTGGTTGCAGTCAGGTGATTTGGAAATTCCCGGAGGAATCAGGATTCTATCAACCGATTGTAATTGCAAGGAAGTAAAATTTCAGTTTATCCGGATCGTACCCGTGTGCCATTTCTGTGATAAATCCTGTGCTATACTCAGGCCGTACTTGAGAGACAGGTACGGAAAACAAAACCAAACAACATCAAATATATAAATAACAAAGGAGATAACGAAAATGGAAGATCTTGAAAACAAGAAAGAACTCAACGAAGTGGAAGAGGAAAAGGTGGCCGGCGGCATGATCTGGCCCGGTATTCCCCCTCTGGATCCGTTCAACCCGTTAAACGAAAACAAAGCTCCCGTCGAGGCAAACCGTCCGCTGCCGTTTCCCCTGGTCCCCCAGGACCGCAGAGGAAACAAGGCCCCTGTCGAAGCTCCTAACAAGGGTACTCACATTTTATGATAACTGAATCGAATTCAAATATCCCTGGGCGTAATGCCTAGGGTGTTTTCATGCCGCCGCAGAAGCACAGGGGCTCAACGTCAACACAAAGGCTCCCTGTGTTATGCGACATTTCTCATGATGTCAATTATTATGAGGGCCAGTATTTTGCGCCTGAACTTGCTTTTTTGGATAGCACGAATATATAATAATTATATAAATTGGAAATGGATCAGAAAAAAAGAAGGATCATTCAACATGACATCATATCAGGAAAGATACAAAAGAAGTGCGGCGATCCTCAACAAGAAATACTGCATCTATATGATACCGGCGCTGCTGTCCGCCGTGGGCGTGTCCCTGAGTGAATTTGCGGACAGTATGATCGTCGGGCGGCTTCTGAGTGAGGATGCCTTTGCGATTGTCAATCTCGGTACGCCGATCGTTTTTATGGCCTCCATGGTCTATACCATCACGGGGGTTGGCGGGTCGCTGCTGTATGCGGAGTATCTTGCGAAGAAGGAGAAGGAACGGGCGGACGCTTACTTTTCCGCCTCCATGCTCGCCGCACTTGCCGCGGGACTGGTCCTGTTTGCGGGGCTGATGCTCTTCCGTACCAGACTTGCCGGGCCCTTCGGCTGCCCGGATAAGCTGCGAACGGACTTTGATCGTTATGTGGCCTACCTGTGCTGGTTCGTCCTTGCCGGGGTCGCACTGACAAACATCACCTATTTTCTGCCCGTCGTCGGTAAGCCCTTTCTCTCCATGGGCATGGTCATTGCGGCAAACCTGATGAATATCGGGCTGGATATCTTCTTCATCCGCGTCTTTGGGATGGGCTGCGAAGGTGCGGCCTTGGCAACGATCGTGTCCTATCTCATTGCACTTTTTGTCGGGGTGCTGATCTGCCGCTTCCTGAAAGTTCCGCTCAGGCTGCACAGAGTGCAGAATCCCTGGCGGCCGATCGCAGAGATTCTCCGAAAGGGCTTTCCCGTTGGAATCGTCCAGGCAGGCTATGCCGTGACTGGTATCTTCTGCAATTACTTCATGAACCTCAGCTTCGGCAGGGAGGGCGTCGTGGCGATGTCTCTCTTCGGCCAGATGGATTCCGTCATCTCCATCGCGCTCAGCGGCGTCGGCGATAACAACGCGTCCTTTGCTGCCATGCTCAAGGGCGAGGGCGATTACTACGGAATCCGCACGCTGACGCGCAATGTCGCCATCGGAGTCGTACTGATCTGCTCGGCACTCGCGCTCTGCTTTGTGCGCTTCTCCCAGCCCATCGCCGCCGTCTTCAATATTCATGATGCGGACTCCCTGCGTCTGATTGCCCGGCTCACGCCGGTCTATGTCCTGTATTATCCCCTCCGTGGCCTGCTGCTGACGCTGCGGGATCTGTACAACACGCTCGACAGAAGCGTCTATGCCTCCGTCCTCGGCGTACTGGACAAGGCGGTCTCGATCCCCGCTGTGGGATTCTGCCTGTACCTGCTTTACGGTGGTTACGGCCTGGTCGCGGCGTTCCCTTCCAGCATGGCACTGATCCTGCTGCTGGTGCTGGGTGTTAACTTTTATATCTGCCGGAAGTCCAGGGGGCGCTATTCTCCGATCCTGCTGCTGGATGAGAGCAATCCCCTCAAGGCCCTTTGCACCTTTACCGTACGGGGAGACATGGAGTCGCTGGATACTGCCGTTGAGGAGAGTCTGCAGGGGCGGATCGGGGACAGGCAGCTGATCACCCGGACCTGTCTTGCGGTGGAAGAGATCTGCGCTTATATCCATGACAGCTGCGGCGCGGATACACCGGTCGATATCATGATCAGTACGGACAACCACAGCACGATCATCACGTGCCGCAATCCCGGCCGGCCGTTCTATCCCGTAAAGCCCGAAGGGGAAAAGCTTTCAACCAGCGAGCTGGTTCTGACGAAGATGTTTCAGATCAAACACGAGTATATTTTTGGCTTGAACTCTACAAGCCTGACCACAGGAGGCAGCCATGAAAAATAAAATCGTTGTGGCAGAAGCCACATCCACCGCATTCAATTATCTTGAGGATATCCGAGCACTGGGCTTTGAGCCTGTGATTCTGGAGGCCTATCTTCCCGACGGTTACGCGAGAAGAACGCTTGACGAGGAGCGCAAGGTCAAGTATTCGCATATCAAGTACCCCATTACCATCCTCAAGGAGGACCCGGACTATGAGGTGACGCTCCGGGAGGTCAGGGCGCTTGATCCGCTGCTGGTCATTCCGGGCGGCGAAGAGGGCGTCGTTATCGGCACACGCCTGGCGGACGACCTCGGGATGACGGGAAACCCCTATTCCAACATCGCCAACATGACGCAGAAAAGCGCCATGCACGAAAGCCTGAAGAAAGCGGGACTGCGGTACATCCGCGGTACGGAGGTGAAAACCTGGGAGGACTGCCTCGCCTTTCTCGAAGAGACGGGGACGGAGGATGTCGTCCTCAAGCACGACCACGGCGCGGCCTCGGTGGGTGTACATCTGGTCCACGGCCGGGAAGAGCTCCGGGCGGCGTTCGAACAGGAACACGGCGTCGACAACAACATGTTCGGTGAGTCAGAAACCCATTTCCTGCTGCAGGAGCGGATTTTCGGCACCGAGTATATCGTCAATACCATCAGCCGCGACGGAATCCCGGCGCTTACTTCTGTGTTCAAGTATTATAAAAAGCGCACGCCGTCCGGAGCCATCATCTACAGCGGGAGCGAGTCCATCGATGACCCGAATGAGATGGAAAAGGCACTGATCGACTATGCGCTTAAAGCGGTCTGCGCCCTCGGAATCACCGACGGCCCGGTCCATGGAGAATACATGCTTGATGAGAAAGGCCCCGTCCTCATCGAGGCAAACTGCCGCGTCATGGGCAGCAGCGCACCCTCCGGCTATCTGGACAAGGTGTTCGGCTACCATGAGACGGAAGTGATCCTGAACAGCATGCTGGATAAGGAGTATCACCGTCAGTTCCGCGAGCGGCCTTACAAGCCCCTGCGCAAGGGCTATACCAAGGATTTTTCGGCAAGCTGTGACCAGCGGATCTCCTCCTCCGGGATCATCCCGATCCTGCTCGGCATGAAGAGCTTCTATTCCGGGTGGGTAGAGAACGCAGGCAGGACCGATATGCTGCATGAGACCGTCGATCTGGAAACTGAGACGGGCTGCATCTATCTGGTTCACGACGATGCGGATGTGGTGAGACGGGAGTTTGACCTCCTCATGTACATCGAAGAGCATGATCCGGAGCTCCTCCAGTCGGATGAGCCGCTGTTCCACCTGCCGCAGGGTGCAGCCGGGAACAGCCCCGAGATCGAGAACATCCTGAACGAGGACCCGGAGGTCCTGATCTCCAGAATCATCATGTACTATAAGAACGGTGCGAAGGGCGAGCCTGTCGTGCCCGAAGCGCTGCTGAAGACATCGATGTATAACCGCCATATCATGGAACTGATCCGGGGGCTCTGCTCCTGATCCTCAGCAGAAGGGCTTATAATCGACTTCAAAGCCGAAGCTGCGCGGGCCGAAAACCTCCAGGCCCCTGGGCGTCGTCCATACTGCAGGCGTGGCAGGGCGATGACCGCCGCATGCTCGCCAACCTCGGCATCGGGGTTGAGCTGGGGCATGGCCTCGGCCAGATTGAAAACACAGATCAGGTCCGGCACCGTCACATAGGGTTCATTGTCCAGCCAGCTGATGATGTTTTCATTCTGGTACCAGATCCGCAGGCTGTGCCCCTCGAAGTCGTCTTCCCCTTCCAGTTCGATTTCACCGAAGGTGTATCCGTCGCGGGTCTCATAATGACTGCCGGTCACCACGCCGCGGAACATCGGCCTGCCTTTACCTTCCTCCAGAACCGCGGAGACATAGTCATCCCCGCTGTCCCGTGCTTCGAGGAAGGCCTTGCCGATGCGCTCGGCCTGGCTGATCGCGCCTTGAATGATCGCGTCCCTGAGGACAGCGGCGGTGTTCACGTGGTCAATAACCGCAATCAGATTGCGGCTCACGACCGCAAGGGCGCGCACAAGATCTTCGTCGCGCTCGTCGTCAAAGACATTGGTGAACACCGCACCCTCTCCGAATTCGTTCATGACCGCCATGGGGCACATGGGAATTTCATACGTCTTAATCGCTAAATACCGGTTTATCCGGATCGTACACGTCCAGGGTAACACCCTGGGCGTTTTTTTCGTGATCTGTGTGACACTTCTGTGATAAGCACTGTGTTATACTCAGGCCGTACTTGAGAGACAGGTACGGAAAACAAAACCAAACAACATCAAATATATAAATAACAAAGGAGATAACAAAAATGAAAGAACTTGAAAATAAAAAAGCACTCAACGAAGTGGAAGAAGAAAAGGTGGCCGGCGGAGATGGCCTGCCCACAATCTTCAATCCGGGCCCGGACGTGACCGCGGGACAGGAAAAAGATATCGTTACCGATCCCGCAAACAACCTCTATCCTCCCCTTGGTCGGCCGCTGCCGTTTCCCCAGGATCGCAGAGGAAATAAGGCTCCTGTGGAAGCTCCTCACAATTCCAGGATTTTTGTCTGATCTCAGTCCGATAAGATCCATCAATTGAACAAAACGGAATCCGGTTCAATGTCCGGTAACGTATCAGTCTTACAGACAGTGATAGAAAAGAGATCACAGGCCTGTAAGACTTTTTATTACCCCGCGCATACGCCGTAATGAAGGCTCAGGAGTTTTTTATTCCCCGGGCACGGAATGGACACGGTCCTGGAGTTTTCCGATGAGTCGGTAGACCTGGAAGAACAGATGCAATACCGCAAACAGAATACAGCCGAGGGCGATCGTGAACCCAATCCGTCCGTAATCAGGCGTCAGCTTATCCCAGAGCATTGCGAGGATACCCACATCCGACCTTGTACCGATGATTCTATCGAGAAGCAGAGATTAAACTCGCCAGAGAACAACGGAAGCTCTCCAAAATGACGCAAGGTGAAAGCAACTGGAAAAAGCAGAAGATCATTGTTGCCAGAGCACATGAGAAAGTCCGCCTCCAGCGCAAAGACTGGCAACACAAGAAAAGTGCAGAACTGGTCAAACAATATGATTACATCTGTGTAGAAGACATCAATCTTAAAGGCATAGCGCAAGGACTGAATCTTGGAGAGGCAACGAATGGCAATGGCTTCGGGCAATTCCGGGAATTCTTATCATATAAACTGGCAGAACGTGGGAAGAAACTGATCACGATAGACAAGTGGTTTCCGTCTTCCAAGGTCTGTCATAGTTGTGGATACGTGAACGAAGAACTAACTCTGGCAATTCGCGAATGGACATGTCAATGCTGCGGAGAATATCATGATCGTGATATAAATGCGGCAATAAACATTAGGAATCAGGGCTTATCTATGATTGCGTAAAAAGGAATAAAAGAACTGTGGGACACACAGAGTTAGCCCGTTGATACTGTGCTCGTTGGAGTGCTTGAGCGGGAAGCCCCCGCCTCTATGCGTAGCATAGGCGGTGGGAGCATGTCACAAACAGACATAATATATCACAAGGACCCTGCTTTATAAAACATAAAATAAGGTTAAAATGCGCAAAAAGAGAGCGTCCGGAGACCGTTTCTGATCCCCGGACGCTGTGTTCTGCTGCCGCGTTACGGCAGATAATTGTATATGTTAAAGGAGCCGGAATCTTCTTCGATATTCAGCGACGGAACATATTGCGTCATTCTTGTGTTTCCCGTCGCTTTATCGACATAAAAGTAAGTATAAGAACCGGTATAGCTGCGGAAGATCACCTGGCATTCCGTGGCCGTCTCCGTGCCCATGGTCACATCCATCAGATCAGGATTGTTCTCGACCGGGTCCCAGTCATATTCCTTATGGCAGTAGTTGCTCACGCCCTGAAAGGCCTGTTCTCTCGTCAGAGCACTGTCGGAAACCGTTACCACCGTCCCGGACTGGGCAATAGCCGGGGTAACGGTCGGAGTAACGGTCGTCGAATTCTGGGTCACGGAGCCACCGGTGACCGTGACCTGGGCCGAAGAGGTGTTGGCCGAGCCCATGTTGTTCCGGAAAGCGCAGTAGACCTTCCAGCCGTTCAGTTCCGAAGGAATGTTCTGCAGCTGCATGGTGCTCTGATCGCCGCCGATGATCTTCAGACCGGGGAACTCGCCCCCGACATCGCCGTAGGAGAGGTCACGGGTTCCGTCCGGACTCACAAAGTGCCAGACCGCCCAGATGGCGTTCTCATGCTTGGCAACAAACCAGGCACTTCCGCCGACCTGTACGGTTTCACCGGTGGGGCTCTTGGTGATGACGGGGAGATTGGACACGGCAGGCTTCGGCGTGGGCGTCGGTGTCGGAGCCGGTGTCGGGGTGGGCGTGGGTGTCGGAGCCGGTGTCGGGGTGGGCACCGGTGTGGGTGCGGGTGTCGGCGTCGAAACCGGCGTGGGAGCCGGCGTCTGAACCGCCACGGGTGTCGGCGTGGCCGCCTCGGTGACGGTAACCTCGGCACCGGGGGCATTTCTCTTAAACAGCCCGCAGCCGGACAGCGCCGATGTCAGCATGGCAAGCGTCAGCAGAATACAAAAAATACGCAGTGTGTTTTTCACAACAACCTCCAATGAACGATCATAGTATCAGGACTTTTCGGTCTCTGAGAGATAAATATGTATTATACCGCACGTAGGCTGAAAAATCCATAAAAATTTTCACCTCAAATCCGCACTGATCACTTTGCCTTTTTCAATACTTGGTTCATTTCTTGGGGCTAAGTTGAACCTATTGGTACCTGAGCAGTATCTGAAGATGTTTATGATCATTAGTGTCCCCTTCATTTCCATCTTAATCTTCTCGAACAAAAAGCTCGGTGAAACAGACAGAGTTGATGAGAAACCTGGCCTATCCGTTATTTTCTGGTCCGCAGTAATTGGTTTCGTTCTTGGAGGTTACCAGGGATTCTATGGACCCGGAGGCGGCCTGTTTTTTATGCTGGCCTATGCTGCATTACTCAAATTGAGTCTGGTTCGTGCAACAGGAAACAAAAGGTTCGTAGTAGCCATATCCTCAATCACGTCTGTTCTGACATATGCTTTATCCGGAACGGTCATCTGGAGTGTGGCCTTGGCAGCCACAGTCTTTTATATTATACTACCAATGCAGTCATACATGAGGCGTAGATAAGAGAAAAAAACAAAATTCCAACCCAAACCTTTTATGATAATATGGCTTCTCAGTATGACAAGCTGTTTTTTGACTGGAATGCCACTACTCAAGAACAGGCTGTTATATTGAATAAAATCTTTAATAATAACGGCTTCAGTACCAGTGCCCATATCCTTGA
>JAFTFT010000021.1 GCA_017458335.1 Oscillospiraceae bacterium | reverse complement strand
TTTTGATTTTTGTCAAGCACTTTTTTGCAGTTTTGCAAAAATATTCCGCTCTCCAGCATTTACCGGAGAACGGATGGAGGTTGTATTAACCCGGCAGATTGCCGGATAAACTGGAGTGAGAACTTTTCACTCTCAAGTAATGATAAGGGTTTTCTCATTTGTTTCGCTATCCTCCCGATTTACCCTTTGAATGCTGCAAGAGAAGCATCCGCCGCAATATAGAGATCCAGATCTCCTTCCGTTCCAACAAACAAATGCTTTTCAGTCGTGTTTCCGGTCTCTGTATTTATCATTGTCACAACATAATAACCAATAGACCCGAACGCATCTCTTTCAGACGCCGGGGCATTGGATCTTACATCCAATGCATTACCTGTCTGGTTAAGCCCATATCTTATCACGTCAACTTGGAGAGATTTAGAATTCGCAAAGTTAATTTTGAATCCGTTTTCTGTCCAGCCATAATTTTGGAGTTCCATTCCAGTCTCAAGATCCTGTGGATATGCCAACCCATTTGCATTCTTTACCTTAAATTGAAATGACAGCCTATAACCATCCGTGCTCTTCAGGGCCTTTGTCAAGCTTTTATCCTTGATGATATAATCCAGCGCGATGTAATAAGTTCCTTCTTCTTTGAGCTCAATTCGTGTATTTGCGCCGTCCGACTCTTTCGCAGCGAGATAATTAGTATAGATGTTGGTTTTCTCTGCCTTTGAAGTTATATGCTTCACCAAAAGGGCACCACGTCCGAAATCAGTAGGTTGAGTAGGATACTGGAACGGACTATCTTGCCCTTTCTTGTCACCAATAATGGAAAGCTTATCGTTACCGTTTAATGCCTCAATGTTTTGCTCTAGCGAAAACCAAAGTTCGAGATTATCACCAGGTTTCTTTAAGAATACTGGAGTATCGCCCTCTTCAACTTCAGTAAAACCACTGACAAAGAATGACCCAATTTTCCACCCGTTATGGGCATCACCTTTATCGATAATGTCGGTCTTGGAATAACCTGTATTGATGCCTGCATTTACCAGGTCAATTTTATCTGATGAAATGAGCTGGTAATTAATATGCGTAGCGTCAAAGCACGCAAATATCCTCGTAAAGCTATCTTTATATTGGCCAAGAAGACTATAAGTCGCAATCGCATCTTCGTAATCTCCATTTTCTTCGCTTACTCTTGCTAACTGATACAAGGAATCGTTAAGTAATTCTTCCGAAGATAATTCGTAGTAATCTTCATTAAGTTCTAGCTCTTCTTCTGTACAAAATTCAAAGTAATCGTTTAATCTAGAGATTGTATTCTCATAATCATTGTTATCATAGGCTTCCGCTGCGTATTCGAGCAAAGTGCCTGCTGCAGAGTAGTCTGCATACTCATAACGGCCTAACGCACAGTAGGCATCGAATGCCCTCATATAATCGCCTGAGGCCTCTATTTCTTCAGCAGCGACCAGCTTGAAATAGCGTTCTTCTGAAGGATCCATATCACAGTCAATCCATACTGCGGGACAAATACCAGTAACTTTATCCTGTTTTAGTGAACCTATCTCCCCTTTGTCAGCTACGCTAAACTCGCCTGTTTTCTTACCAGGAGAGCGAAGCCACCACGTCCCGGTCTCTTTGAAAATTTTCCCCGCCATTTCTTGTGCATACGGTGTATATGGGCATTTTTCTTTGAACGGGAAATATTTCAAATACTCAGCTGCGCTCAAGAGAAAGATTTTGTCTTCTGTACTATTGCTTCCAGATGTATCCCATTCTGGGTTGTTTTGGCCTTTCCCGTTGTCAACTGTAGTCGTTACAATCGATTTCTGTTCTGCTTCAGAGAATGCAAGATTTAAAAAATCGTTATTCAGCCATTTACGAATTGATGAATCACTCCAAGATGTAGCATTGTTCTCAGCATCAAAAGGAACTGCATCAAGAGCATAAAACGAAATAAATAAACCATATGAAGTTTTCTCATCAAAATCCAACAATATCCATTCAATGGCAGAATCACCCGGATAATCTTCTGGGCGCTCTTGCTGATATCCTCCAAAATACAAATCGACTGAATCATCTTCATCGTCTGCGAAAGCAACACCTGAGTATACCAATGCCGATGTCATCAATGCCAAAATGAGTAACAGTGATAGTAAGCGTTTCATAACCGTACTTCCTTCCATTTCTTAACTTTGAATCTCCTCAACATATGGGGCTTGGCTACGTAGCCACATATTGATTCCCGTACCGAACACTTCAGCGCTTATGATATACGTCCCATTGTCTTCTTCCAAAATCTGTGCTGTAGGCAAGCGATCTAAGATCGCATCTACATCAGGACCAAAATACTTGAATCTTATTTTTTGTAGTTTCCCTCCATACATAAACTGAATTCGTTTTCTGAATTCTCCCTCTTCAAACCGACCGGTATAAGGAATGTTGAATCTCTCGTTCAGTATTTTCAATGAGCGGATTCGGTCAATCCTATAAATAGTTGGGAACGCATCATCCAAAACACAAAAGTCCTTCTTCACATCCTCATCATCGATAAAGGCTGTCAGATAGAAATAGTATTCTGAAAACATGATCGCGGCTGGTCGCAGTTTTCTGTGAACGACAGATTTGTCTTTTGTTCGATAGTAGTCGATCTCTATATACTTGGACTCACTGATAGCCTGTCCAAGATCCCACATGGTTTCTATAAACCGGGTCTTGTGCCGCGGCTCTACATAATGGAATTCTTCATTACGGATCAACTCTTTTACCCGTTTCTGGTTAACCATAGGGACACAACAGGAGATGAGCTTATCCAACATCTCGGTCATCTCTGGCTTGGTAAACGCCCTACTGTCAAGCAGAATCTTACATAGAGCCAGCACTTCGCTGTTCTGCAACCTCATCTGATAGATCGTTTCAAGCCGATATCCTTTTTCGATTCGGTCGTATACGATTGTGTTTACAATGCCTGTACGCTCTGAATCATCATCCAGGAAGTTACGGATGTGGTCAATGTCGCGTTGGATGCTTCGCTCATTTACCTCATATCGATTAGCTTCTTCTGCCTTATTTATAATATATCCATCCAACAACCTGGAATAGATTTGCAAAACCCGTCCAATCTGATCTCCTCTAATGTCTTCTTTCATGGCTACCTCCTATTCTTTGCATGAAATATAGCATATGAGAAGGACATATTATGTCACTGTAAACAGGTTCCTATAAGAATCGTGGAAAAATAATAATGTTTTGAGAATACAATAATCCAATCTTTAAAGTGCACCAAAATTAGCTCCGATTTACACAAAAGAAAAAAGCGTGACCCCAAACGGAGCCACGCCGAAAAACGCAGAGCTCCATCTGTTGCCACACAGTTTCGACAGACACCAAGGAATGCCAAAAGGAGAATGCGTTTTTGCCATAGGCAAAACACATCCCTTGGTGTCAAATACAATATGAAACTGTGTGGCAAATTCAGTTTATCACATCCTGTCTCAATGGGCAACGCTTTTCTTGATGGGCAACGCTTTTCTTGCCGGATTCCGTTTATTGAGCAATCTCTTGACAATTGTTGCAGATGCCATTCAGGCAGCCGTAGGATGAGCTACCGCTGACAAAAATACCGCAACCCCATGAATGTTTATGCATCCATGGGGTTGCTTCATTTATTCCTTTTGTTAATGGCGCCAGCTGTATGTTCCATTTTCCTGTGTGATCATTCAAATCTTCTCCTGTTCGCCATCCACAGCGCAGGCTGCGCACGATGATGTGTTCATCCCACGAGGGCCGCATTGCGGCAATGCTCCGGCGCATACCGGAAACCACCCTATTCTTCCGTTCTGTCAAGATTCTTCCAACCGTATCGAATGATGGAGACGAGAATGGAAAGCTCTGTCACGACTTCATCGAGAATACCGGCCCAGGAGCCGACAATCACGTCATAGACAATCCACAGGGGTGAATTGACCAGCATGGAAGCCAGTCGCACCTTCTGCGGGTTATGCGTGTATCCTCCGATGGTCGCCGCGATATTCGCGGTGACCGGAAGGAGGGAAATCCACCCGGACCACGTAAAGATCATGGCCAGAATCTGTGCGAGACAGATGGCCGCGCACATCCCTTTTCCTTTCGCAAACCGCCACCGGCTTCCCAGGCAAACCGAACGAAATACGTTGATGATATAACTGATGCCGCCGGTGACCGCGCCGAGGAGCAGGAGATGTATCGTATAAAACAGGTACGACAGAAACTGTATTCTGAAAAGGCCGCGGTTGCTCTTGCACTGGAACGAAAAGAAAAACAGAATCGTTCCCACCAGGCCGATCGCCTGTATGAGAATATACCTCGTGCTCATCTGCAATGATTCTGATCTGTCATTGATACTTACCATCCGTTATCGGGATGGAAGAATTCTACCACAGATTCTGCGGTGTCACAACCCCATACAGCGTAAAAGCCGGAACCCCATACTGTGTTTATATTCAAACACATGGGATTCCGGTTTTTACTTCAGCTGCTTTTTACTGCATTACTATCTATGCCGAATGAAGCTCCGACCGGCGATCTCAGATCCCTTTGACCGCGTTCTTGGCCGCGATCCTTCCGAAGGTTGTGCTGCGTCCGGCTGCCGCACCGCCCATCAGGTTGGGATAGCTTCCGGCGAAGTAGTTTCCGGAGCAGTCGCCTACGACATAGAGGCCCTCGATCGGGCTTCCGTCGGCGCGAATTGCATGCAGATTGTCATCGATCTGGATGCCGTCCATGGTGCAGATAAAGTAGCCGCCGCATTGGCGTGTGCCGAAGTAAGGCGCTGTATCCAGCGTGGAGAGCCGGTAGCTTTCCTTTCCAAAATCCTCGTCGACTCCTTTCGCCGCCAGTTCGTTGTAACGTTCAACCGTCGCCTTAAACGTATCCACGGGAATATTCAGCTTCTCTGCGAGTTCCTCAATGCTGTCGGCACGGACGATATAACCCTGGGCTTCCAGATCGGCGTTCATTCCGACGATCATCTCCATCGGGAAGACCGGGGCCGTTCCGTTCTCATGCGGATACAGCCGGCTGCAGCCATGGGTGGCAAAGCGCTCAATGTCTTCGGTATACTTGCTGTCCCAGACATCAACAAAGGTGTGTCCGGGCTGACCGGAGGCAGAATGCAGAACATAGTCGTAGGGCTGATATTCACACATGAACCGCTCCCCGCGAAGGTTGACCTTCAGGAAGGGCTGGCTTCCCATCCAGAACCAGGCACCGGGCACGCTCTGCCCCGGAAGTCCGATCTCGTCCGGCTTAATGCAGGCCCGGTCAAAGATCATCGAGGTGTGGACCGTGTCCATAATCGCTCCCGCCCAGAGGCAGGCCTTGATCCCGTCGCCTCTGGATCCGGCCTTGTTGAAGTTGACGCCGATCATTTCCTGGGTATGAGGCTGCAGAGCCGCCATCATATCGGCGTTCATTCCGTAGCCGCCGGTGGCAACAATCACACCCTTTGCCGCCTTATAACGCACGTATTCCCCGGCTGCGTTTGTCGCGATGATGCCGCAGACTCTCTCGCCATTCTTTTCCAGTTTCACCATTGTGGTTTCATAGTCGATCTGCAGACCTTTTGCCACAGCATAATCGAACACCTTGTCCATGGTGAGCTGCTCATAATACTCGGCGGTGTACTGAGTAGAGTGTCCCACATCCAGAAATTCATAATTGGAGGGAAGCGAGTGATCATCAATCTCATGGCGGAATTCCATGCCGCCCTCAGCCAGACGGTCAGTGAACCAGTCGATGGTCTCTCCGCTGTTGTCCGCCCAGAGCTTGGCAAGGCTGCGGCGGGTGTAACCCTGGCTCCAGTTGCAGAGGTGGTTGATCGCTGTGGTCTTATCCACATCGTCCCCGTCTTCCTTCTGCTCGCGGGAACCGCAGGCTGCAAGCGTGTCGCGGATGCCGCTCGCCATATCATGGGAGAAGCGCTCGATCAGGATGGTCCTGACCCCTTCCTCCGCTGCCGACGCGGCCGCAAAGGTACCGGCCGTGCCCGCGCCGATGACCAGCACGTCACACTCATACTCGGCCGTAATCTCGTTTTCCGCGACCACGGGCTCTTCGCCGAGCCAGTCATTGTTCGGTGCAGGTGTGCTGTTGTCTTCAATGATCACTTCCGTACCGGTAGCCTGGGCAACGCAGGCCGCAGCCGCCTTCCGAATGGCCGCGCTGGTCGTGCTGGCTCCCGTGACGGCATCGATTTCGTAACCCTGCGCGTCCAGGATAGCCTGCTCCATGGTCTCGCCGATGGCCGCGCCGATGCCGGCGGTCTCTCCAGACACATCGATCTTGACGTCGGTAATCGCATCCGCGTCAAAGGTCATCGTGACCGTGACTTCACTCTCCATGCCCCGTGCCGTTGCGCTGTAAGTGCCCGGGGTGTACATACCGGCAGCAGCTTTGACCCCTTTTGCGTTCAGACCTGCTCCGAACAGTGCAACCCCGGCCGCAGTGGCAAGAGATCCCCTCAGAAACTGACGACGGGAAAGTTCATTTGACATATTGATCGCTCCTTTTCTTTTATATACAAGATCAGCTGTTATCATTTTACCCTATTTACAAGAAGCGGGAAAGAGTGTAAAATCTTGCATATACCGCAAGCTCAGCTTGCTTTATGAGGTGATCGGTATGACCCTGCAGCAACTGATGGTCTTCCTCTCTGTGTGCGAGGAGCTCAATTACTCCCGCGCTGCAAGCCATGTCTATATGACCCGGCAGGCCGTCAGGCAGAATATTGCGGAGCTTGAGAAAGAATGCCGCGGAGCTCTGTTTCAAAACTCCTGCAATCACCTCTCCCTGACCGAAAAAGGACAGCTGCTGCGGGACAAGGCGCTTCCTCTCATGGAAGCCTATCGGGACTTGCAGCATTCCATGATCGCCGATATCCGCCTGGAACATCCTATACGCTTAGGCATCAGTGCTTCCACGGTGCCGGACTATCTTCCCGGTCTTCAAAGCCACCTAGCTTCCTTTTCTCAGCTTTATCCAAACCTGCCGGTTGATGCGATACGAATAGAGAACGACGAAGCCGGCCCCGCGCTGGTGTCAAAAGCCTTTGAAGCCGCGATTGTGCTCGATCTGGGAAGCAATTATCCAGGAGTCCAGAGAACGGAGCTGACGTCCCATCCCGTTGCGGTTCTGGTCGGCCGAACTCATCCCTTGTTTTCGCGTCCAAGAATCAGCCTGTCAGACTTGAATCAGGGCATCTTCTATCTGCCGGGGCACGGTCCGGAGTTCTCTCCCCTGTTCGAAGCCGCAGATGCCTGCGGCGCCGAAATTGATTTCACGATCATGCCGAGTTTCTATCAGGTTCTCTATCACATCAGTGATTTTGGAGGCGCCGCGCTGAATCGTTACAACAAAGGGGACCATTATGACGCCATAGCCGTCCGAAACATTCCGTTAGAGGGTGTTCCGCCTCTGTGCAGCAGCTTCCTTTCTGTGGAAGCCGAGCCCACCTCTCCTGTCCTTCTCCTCCGCGACTGGCTGATCAAAAAGATTCAGAGGAAGGACTCCGTTCTGTGACGAACCGAAGGCCGTCTCGGCATCCGACGGCAATACAAAAAAACGCAGACCCTTGAGAAACCTGCTCTCGGGTCTGCTCTTTGTCTGCTTCTACCGCAAAGCGTCTTTCATGCTTCTGACATACTTCCCCACTTCCGGCGCCGCGTCTCTGCCGTATTGCTCCAGGATTTTGATAATGGCCGATCCCACGATGGCACCGTCCGAAACATCCGCCATTTTCCTGGCCTGCTCGGGGGTAGAGATTCCGAATCCGACCGCGCACGGAATTTTGCTGTGCCGGCGTACAACGGATACAATCGATGCGAGGTCCGTGGTGATCTCGCTGCGGGTTCCCGTAACGCCCAAACTGGAGACAATGTAAAGAAAGCCCTCCGCCTCCGCCGCAATATCCGCGATCCGGTTCTCAGAAGTCGGCGCGATCAGGGAGACGAGATCGACGCCGTATTGGTGACAGAGCGGCAGGAATTCTTCCTTTTCCTCAAACGGCACATCCGGCAGGATCAGGCCGTCGATCCCGATCTCCCGGCAGGTCCGGATAAACCGCTCCGCCTCATAGGAATAGACGACATTGGCATACGTCATGAAGACCATCGGGATGCTTACATCCTCTCTGAGCTCCCGGACGAGGTCAAAGATCTTATCCGTCGTGACCCCGCCCTGCAGCGCACGCAGATTTGCCCCCTGAATGACCGGGCCTTCCGCTGTCGGGTCGGAAAAAGGAATTCCCAGCTCGATGAGGTCTGCGCCGTTTGCCGCGGCAGACCTCACCACGGCTGCGGTGGTCTCCAGGTCCGGATCCCCGCAGGTAATAAAGGCGATGAACGCTTTCCCGCTCTCAAAAGTCTGATGGATCTTACTCACGGATATCCTCCCCCCTGTAGCGCGCGATGGCCGCGCAGTCCTTGTCACCCCGGCCGGAGATCGTGATGACCATGACCTGATCCTTTCCCATCTGCGGTGCAATTTTCATGGCATGAGCCACCGCATGGGCGGACTCGATGGCCGGAATGATTCCCTCGGTCTTCGCCAGGTATTCAAAGGCGCAGACCGCTTCCTCGTCTGTCACGGGAACATATTCCGCCCGGCCGATATCGTGCAGGTACGCATGCTCCGGTCCGATTCCGGGATAATCCAGTCCCGCGGAGATGGAATAGACCGGTGCAATCTGCCCGTATTCATCCTGACAGAAATAGGACTTCATCCCGTGGAAGATTCCGAGCCGGCCGGTGGCAATAGTGGCCGCCGTCTCAAAGGTATCCACCCCGCGGCCAGCCGCTTCGCAGCCGATCAGCCGGACCGAGGGATCCTGGATGAAATGATAAAAGCTGCCGATGGCGTTGGAGCCGCCGCCCACACAGGCCAGCACAACATCGGGAAGCCGTCCTTCCTTCTCCATGACCTGTTCCCGGATTTCCCGGGAGATCACCGCCTGAAAGTCCCGCACGATCGTCGGGAAGGGATGCGGCCCCATGACGGAACCCAGGCAGTAGTGCGTGTCGCTGATCCGCGAGGTCCACTCTCTCATCGCCTCGGACACCGCGTCTTTCAGGGTCGCGGTTCCCGTGGTGACAGGGACGACCTCTGCCCCCAGCAGCTTCATGCGATAAACGTTGAGCGCCTGGCGGCGGGTATCCTCTTCCCCCATGAACACCACACAGGACATGCCCATCAGGGCCGCTGCCGTCGCCGTCGCGACGCCGTGCTGCCCGGCTCCCGTCTCGGCGATCAAACGGGTCTTGCCCATCTTCTTTGCCAGAAGCGCCTGCCCCAGGACGTTGTTGATCTTGTGGGCGCCCGTGTGGTTCAGATCCTCGCGCTTCAGATAGATCTTCGCTCCGCCCAGGTCCTCCGTCATCTTGGCCGCGTAATAGAGTCTGGACGGTCGCCCGGCATACTCGTTAAAGAGCTCTGTAAGCTCCCGGTTGAAGTCCGGATCCTCCTTATAACGGTCATACGCCGCTTCGAGCTCGATGACCGCGTTCATCAGCGTCTCCGGGATATACTGACCCCCGTGGATGCCAAAACGGCCTCTTGGATTTGTCATCTTCTGTCCTCCTCCCGTACGGCGGCAACAAAAGCCGCCATTTTTGTCCGGTCTTTCAGGGCGTCCGTTTCGATCCCGGAACTGACATCCACCCCATAGGGGTGCAGATCCCGGATCGCCTCCCGCACATTCTCCGGATTCAGCCCTCCGGCAAGAAAATACCGTCTCTCCATGTTTCTGAGAAGAGACCAGTCGAAGACGGTCCCGGTCCCCGCGCCCGCGTCCAGCAGGATTTCATCTGCCGCGCTGGCCGCCGCCCGGCTCAGATCCTCCTTCGATCGGATTCTGAAGGCCTGAATCAACGGGCCGTCCGTCAGCTCCCGCAGCCGCCGGATGTATGCCGCGTCTTCGCTCCCGTGAAGCTGAGCCAGGTCGATCATGCCGCGGTTCAGGAGCGCTGCCACGGCTTCCGGTTCCTCGTTTACAAACACGCCGACCGCCCGGATCTCCGGCCGGAGCAGTTTTTTCAGCTCGCCGGCCTGTTCCGGTGATACACAGCGGCGGCTCTTTTTCGCGAAGACAAAGCCGATATAGTCCGGCTGCAGGAGATTGGCCTCTTCGATGTCGCAGATGCGGGAGAGTCCGCAGAGTTTGATTTTCGTCATGCTTCTCCTTTCAGCTGCTTCAGCATCTGTCCCTTATCCTTTGCCCGCATCAGGGCCTCGCCGATCAGCACCGCGTCCGCGCCGATCTCCCGCAGCACTGCCGCGTCCCCGGCCGTGCGCACGCCGCTCTCGGATACAAACAGAATCTCCGGCGGGATCAGGCTCCGCAGGCGGCGGCTGTTTTCCGTGTCCACGGAGAAGTCCTTCAGATTCCGGTTGTTGACACCGATAATCCGCGCGCCGGCGTCCAGCGCCATCCGGATTTCTCCCTCATCATGGGCCTCCACCAGAGCGGAGAGCCCCAGCTCTTCACAGATTCCGTGATACTCTTCCAGCTGTCCCTGCTCCAGAATCGAGCAGATCAGCAGGACCGCCGATGCACCCAGGAGCTTTGCCTCATAGATCATGTAGGGGTCCACCGTGAAGTCCTTTCGCAGGCAGGGGATGGAAACCGCCCCTGCGATTTCCCGCAGGTATTCGTCGCTCCCGAGGAACCACTTCGGCTCGGTCAGGACGGAGACGGCATCCGCCCCGGCGGCCTCGTACTCCCGGGCGATCCGCAGATATGGGAAGTCTTCGGCGATCAGTCCCTTTGAGGGTGACGCTTTCTTGCACTCGCAGATAAACGACAGCCCCGGCTTCCGGAGGGCCGTTTCCAGGGCGAAGCTTCCTTTGGGCAGAGCCAGGGCCTGTGTCCGGACCGTCTCCTCCGGCATCCGCCGTTTTGCCTCGCGGACCCGCTCCCGTGCATGATCCGCCAGCTGTTCGAGGATGTTCACGCCTCCGCCTCCGGACGGTTGCTGACTTCAATGAGCTTCTGCAGGGTTGCCAGTGCCTTGCCGGAGTCGATCAGTTCCGCGGCAAGCGCAATCCCCTCCTGCATCGTCTCTGCCTTTCCGGCAATGTACAGAGAAGCGCCCGCATTCAGCAGGACCGCATTCCGTTTATGGCCTTTAGCCCCGCGGAGGATATCCAGGGTGATCTGCGCATTCTCCGCCGGCGTGCCGCCCTTCAGTTCCTCCTTGGCGCAGCGTTCCAATCCGAAGTCCTCCGGCCTGATCACGGAGGTCCGATACCAGCCGTCCCGGATCTCGCTGACGGTCGTCGGCGAACTCAGCGAGATTTCATCCAGCTTGTCCTGCCCATAGACCACCATGCCCCGACGGACACCGAGGTTGATGAGCACCTGGGTCAGCGGCGCCACCAGGTATTCGTCATAGACACCGAGGAGCTGCATGGACGGTCTCGCCGGGTTTGTCAGCGGCCCTAAAATGTTAAACACCGTACGGAAACCCAGCTCTTTGCGGATCGGGCCGACATATTTCATGGATGTGTGATACTGCTGGGCGAAGAAGAAGCACATGCCCGCTTCGTTCAGCAGTTCGATGCAGCGCGAAGGGCTCTGGCGGATGTTGACCCCGAGGGCTTCCAGGCAGTCGGCCGTTCCGCAGAGAGAGGACGCCGCGCGGTTGCCGTGCTTGGCCACCTTCACCCCGCCGGCCGCCGCAACCAGGGCGGATGTTGTCGAGATGTTGAAGCTCTTCGCGTTATCTCCTCCGGTTCCGACAATCTCGAAAATATCCATCCCGGTGTCCACCCGTGTGGCGTGTTCCCGCATGGCAGCCGCACACCCGGCGATTTCGTCCGTGGTCTCGGCACGCGCGCTCTTGGTGGACAGTGCGGCCAGGAATGCCGCATTCTGTGTGGCCGACGACTCTCCGTTCATGATCTCGTTCATAACGGTATAGGCCTCGTCAAAGCTGAGATCTCCTTTGTTGACAATCTTTTCAACGGCTTCTCTGATCATGGTTCTGTCTCCTTTGCTCTGTTTTTCCCTGAAGGGGATCGTCTGTATCTCTGCAGGAGCAACAAAAAACGCCCCTGACAGAAATACGTGCTTCTGTCAAGGACGAATATGAAATCCGCGGTGCCACCTTGATTCACGGGGTTCCCCGTGCGCTTGTCAGGATACCATCATATCCCCGGCAACTGACGTATGCCTCCACGTTGCAGAATACTCTGTACGTTTTCACGCACATTTGACTGCACCCTCAGCGGTCCATTTGACAAGCTGTTTCTCATCCGGTTCTCAGCGCCCCGGACTCTCTGTGGAGGCATTCTTGCCTTTATCTCCGCTTCAACGGTTTAGTGTATGAAATTGCTATGAATAGTACCACCGGATTCACAGAATGTCAAGAGCTTTTTCCTCAGAAATGATCTTTTTCTCAAGGTGTTCAAATCAGCCTAACGTATTACAATTGAAAACCTATCACTCAAAGCATATGATACGAGACAGTTATATTTCTAAAAACAGTATTCGGGCTATGTCACATTTTCTTCAGACGATTAGTCTATATAAGTGAAAGCCATTGAAAGGAGTGAGCTTATGAAGCGAAGAATAACTCTTCTGTTCATCTTGTGCATGATTATTCTGGCAGCATGCGGGAAGCGTCCGGAAGCCGCAACTCTTGTAACCGCATCTCCCTGGCCAAGCCACGCACCGGAAGCAACACCGTATGTTCGGCTGCAGTCCGAGACCAACACAATGCCGAATTCAGAAACTCATCAAGGTCCGGTAGAGTATTCCGAAAGCTATGAAGACTTCATCCGCAGCATCTATGCGGAAGAAGGCAATTACTACGTGATAGACTGGGAACTGGAGATGTTTAAGAGCCTGCCGCAGGATAAGCCATATCCTTTTGTAGTCCGCACAAATGCCATGCTGCAGGGTGCAGACACGTTGGACGACCACATCGCCCTGGCGGAGAAATTCAGTGAACTTGGCTGTGAAGCAAAAGTGAAGGAGATGCACAGTGTTGAAGACGGAAAGGAACATACCGCATGGGTAACAATTATCACCACAACCCCTTCACACTTTTGGGAAATCAGCGGCAGTTTGAGCGAGAAGCTGCATGTTGAACAGTTATATAAAAGTGTCGATATTCGGTTTGACACGGTTGTCTGGCCGGAGGGATAAACTATTGCGATGAATGAAAAAAGACTATTACACAGACTGCGGCGGGGTGACGAGTCTGTGCTACCGGAATTGATACGGCAATACAGCGGGTATGCATATGCAATTGCCTCCAACATCCTGTCCCATGCGTTGGGTGAAGAAGATATTGAAGAAGTCGTGTCCGATTCCTTTCTGAGCATCTGGGAAAACCGTGAGAACATCGAAACGGAAATGCTGAAAGCATATCTTGCCGCGGTTGTTCGCAATAAAGCAAAAACGGCATTACGGAGGCATCACGAAGAAGAGCCTTTGGGAGACGACGTTCTCCAGATCAGCATCCCGAATCAGCCGGAGCAAAAGATTCTGCTGTCGGAACTGAGAGAGATTGCCCATGAAGCTGTGGATTCTCTAGGTGAACCAGACCGTGAAATCTTCCAGCGCTATTATTTCTTTTATCAGAAGACGGAAGATATTTCCAAGGCACTTGGGCTTAAGGATGCAACCGTCCGGGCTAAACTTGCACGTGGACGGAAGCGACTAAAAGACTATTTGACGGAAAGGGGGTTCAGCTGTGAAGACACGCATTACTGATCTGGTACAAGATTGTTATGATGAAAACATAAACATAGGGGAATACGACGAAGAGCTTGCAGCAAGGATTATGGGTAACGTGCAAAACCGCCTCGGAGTAAAGAATACTCCGCCGCGCAGAGTCAGAAAATTGCCGCGGGCTTTCCTTCTTGCTGCGGTACTTGTTCTGGCCTTCGGTACAGTCGCATTTGCCATTGCAGAATACACGCTAAGCCTCCGAAAACCATCGGCAGACGAAGAACTGGTCTCAGGATTTCGGTATGAAGAGGTCGTTGATGGCAAGGTGTGGAATAGTGAAATTCTTACTTACCCCGACGCCGGAATGATTTTTACTTTCAATTGCCCGGAAGAAATACAATATACACCAGAATTCCGCTGTTTCTGGCTTCCACAGGAAGCTACAGAAGGGATTACAGATGAGCAAGGCTGGACGAAACGACTGTTCTGTGATTCGGGGGATACCATCCCATACAGCATTTCTACCATAGATTATATCCGCGATGGACTTCAGCTCGTAATCAGCGGCGATGTGAGTGTGGTAAAAGAGGAGCGGCTGGGAGATTGGGAGCTTCTTGAGGTCACATCAGATTACAGCAAACTGCCTTATCAAACATACGACTCTGCAAACTATCTCATGCTTTTTGATCAATCAACAGGATATCTGGTCCTGATCTCCGGTGAGTCAGATATAGAAACGTTAGAGCATATCGCACATGAGATGGAAATCAGAGAAAGCAGCTCACCTCGGATTGAGTACACCGGGGGTGTGCCGATTGGTGCAATTGACCTCGCGAGAGGATAATAATCATCAAAACAGATTTTGATGGGTTACCGGAAGCCAATTGAAAAAGCAGAGCCTACCTCTCAATAGAGCGGCAGGCTCGCTTTTTGCACTTGTATGGTATAGTATGTTCTTTCTATAGTTTGCCGGTCCTCCCCAACTTCGAAAAAAATTGTTTGTTAATGTTCTAGTGTGAAATCGTAGTATATGAGTGAAGGCGAAAAGAGGTGACAGTCTATGACAGACACTGAGATCATCAACCTGTTTTTTGAGCGCTCAGAACAGGCGATCGACGAGCTTGCCAAAAAGCACGGCAACGCGGTGGCAAGAGTGGCACGGAATATTCTGGGAAACGAGCAAGATACT
Organism: Oscillospiraceae bacterium; assembly: GCA_017458335.1. GTDB lineage: Bacteria > Bacillota > Clostridia > Oscillospirales > Oscillospiraceae > Limivicinus. Next base: position 50,651 of record JAFTFT010000021.1, on the reverse strand, counting down.
GAAGAGTGCGTAAATGATACATACCTCGGGGCCTGGAACGCCATCCCGCCCCACAGGCCAAGCCCGTTGCGAACATTTGTCTGCAAGATCGCGCGCAATCTTGCAACAAAGAAATATCATGCCAATACAGCCGTGATCAGAAACAGCCAGTACGATCTCGCACTGGATGATCTGGCAGAGATCCTCCCAGACAACAACAGCGTGGAGGAAGCCTATGAGACGAAAGAGCTCAAGGTTGCGATCAACGGATTCTTGGCGACGCTGAATCCTTCTGACAGATTTCTCTTTATGCGGCGATACTGGTATTCCGACCCAGTGAAGGACATCGCCAAAATGGCACATTCGACAACAAACAGTGTGACTGTCCGTCTTTTCCGTATCAGAAAAAAACTCAAACTATATCTTGAGAAGGAGGGATTGCTTGTATGAAGCGGGAAACGATCACTTTGATGCTCAATAACATAGATGATGATTATATCAGCGAGGCAGATGTTTTTGACCTGGATTCCATACAGGCCCCCCCGGAAAGGATCGTCCACATGAAGAAAAGAATCATTACTTTTGCACTCGCCGCAGCCCTTATGCTTGCCCTTGGTATCACAGCCTATGCTATATGGAGCATTCACTCTACACGTCAGCAGGAACTGAAAGCCGACCTGAATATCGAAGAAAATAATGTAAGCAGCTATATGGAATACGATGTTCCGGATGAACTGGCAAGCGGCCTTGTTCTTCTTTCGGCAGTAAATGACGGGCAGGAGCAGCATGTCTATGTCAATATCTCTCCTGTGACAAAAGAAGAAGCAGTACGTTTTCCCGACGGTGTCAGGTTTGTCTGGAATATTGCTGGCACAGAGATAGGTGGTTTTGCTGGACCTCAGCTCCCGGTTGGACTTTCTTTTTCGGGTGAAGAAGCAATCCGTGAGGCCGTGCTGGAAAATGCCTACGATGAAGAATCACAGACTATGACCCTGCAGTGCTATATCGATGTAGACTTTATTGAAGAGGCAATGACTGAACTTGGCAAGGAAAACGTCCCTCTTCAGGTTCAGATGATTGTGGGAGAAAACGACCCCAAGACTTTCGGCCCTGTTCCCTTTTCCTTGACAGAGGAACAGACCCGATATTTCGACTTTGGGCACGCCGTTTACCACGATGAAGAGCTGGATAAGGATATCGAGATCATTGGACTGGAACTGACGCCCTTCAGCGCGGTCTGGAAAATGAGCTACGACGGGGCAGAAGAATTTCATACGTCGGGATCGGACCAGGCAGCCTATGAGCCCTGGAGCATTCTGGAGGATAAGGTCTGTATTGAGGCAAAGATCGTTTTCTCCGATGGTTCTGAATTTTCCACTGGCGGAGCCCTGACCACTCCCTATGAAAACGGTACCGTGAATCAATTCTGCGGCTGGGGCAGCGCCATCAACATCGACGATGTTCAGCAGATCGTCCTTGGCAATCTGGTTCTCTGGGAAGCAAATTAAAGCTCCATAATATAGCCCCAGTGCCCGTTTCCTTGACAAGGGCGCTGACAGGCCAATGAGGCAGAACCCGCTTTACTCCCTGTCGGAGTAGCGGGTTCTTTTTACTTTCGGTTATGAGATTATGCTGATCAGCAGAGGCCCTTGCGGTGGCGCTCGATGGAATCGGCGATCCGTTCCATGCCGGTCTCAAGGATACTGCGCGGCATGGCAAGGTTGAGCCGGACAAAGCCCTCTGCGTTGCCGACAAAGAGGCTGTTCCCGCCCTCGAGCAGCGCGCCCGCCTCATTGGCAAAGAAGCCGGGCAGATCGGCCACATCGGGCAGGCATTTCGACAGGTCCACCCAGGCGAGATAGGTCGCCTCGGGGATGCGGAACCCGGCATCCGGCAGGCGTTTGGCAAGGAAGTCCGCGACATACCTGAAGTTTCCGTCAAGATAATCCTTGAGCTGGTCGAGCCACTCTTCCCCCTTCTCATAGGCTGCCTGATGTGCGACAATGGACAGGGGATTCAGCATGCCGGCGATCTTGTCGCGTCCGTTGAAATGCTCACGCTCGGCTTTGTCGCGAATGATGATGTCCGAGAACATGAGTCCCGCCATGTTGAAGGTCTTGCTTGCAGACATGCAGGTGATGAGCTTTTTGTAATCCGGCATGATTTTTCCCATCGGGATGTGGCAGAGGCCCTGGCGGATCAGGTCGCAGTGGATCTCATCAGAGATGAGCCAGAGGTCGTGCTTCTCCACGATCTCCGCCACACGCTTCAGTTCCTCCTCTGTCCAGATCCGGCCGGTGGGGTTATGAGGATTGCACCAGAGCAGCATTTTGACGCGCGGGTCTTCGCACTTCTTTTCCAGGTCGTCAAAGTCGATGATCCAGCCGTCTTCGGTGTTGATGAGATCGGAACAGAGAACCGGTACGTTGTTGTACTCCGCCGCGTGCAGGAAGTAGCCGTAAGAGGGCGTGGTGATGACGAAGGTCTCGCCCTCGCCGATCAGATCCTCCACCAGCTGATAGAGGGCAGGGATGATGCCGGGAGAGAAGCAGAGTTCCTCCTGCCGGAAGCTCCAGCCGTAGCGCTTTTCGCACCAGCCGTTGAAGGCCTTGTAATAGGCGTCGTCGAACATCATGGTATAGCCGAAGATGCGCTTGTCCACGCGCGCCTTGATGGCGTCACAGATGGCGGGGCAGCAGGCAAACTCCATGTCCGCAACCCACATACGGACGAACTCCTCATCCTTGAAAGGAAAGACCTTTTCAGGCCCCGCGTGGAAGATGTAGCCACGGAAACCGTCGGTGTTCAGGGCATTGGTATTTCTGCGGTCAATGATTTCGTCAAAATTGTACTGCATCGTGTATCCCTTCCTTCTCCATGTATTTTATACGGACAGAAGTATACCAGAAATAAAGCCTCTCTTCAACAGCGGGCATATGAAGACTCCTCTCAGAACGCCTTATGGCGCTATATGCTGGAGTACTTTGTCCGGCGCTATACAGAGCTTGTAAAAGAAAAGCTGGGCACCGATCTCCTCGACACCCAGCTTGCTTACAGTATTCGGTTTTATTGCATGGGCTCTGTTGGTATGACGCAGGAATGGGTCCTGAACGACAACATTACCTCAGCAGAAACTGTAGTGCAGATGATGTTCAACTCCATGCCGGAAAACCTGCGCAGAATACTCTTTTGAACGGAGCCTGCCTGCTTTGGTACTTATGAAGATCCACAGAACTTACCGTCTGACATGATATCATGAAACAAAAGAATAAAAATAGATAAAAAGAATAACGTACAGACCTGTGACCAGAAGAGATCACAGGTCTGTAATTTGATTACATTATTCTAATGTCTGTGGCACCCTCATTCTGCCAGGCAGGCGTTCACCCAGTCAATGAAGTTGTCTGTCGAATTGCCGCTGCGCTCCGCCTGGGTATGCCCGGCGCCCCAGATCGTCTCGAAGTCGACCGATTCCACCCGTTCGTCGTTCTCCAGGGCCAGTGCAAGATTCATCTCCGTGGAGAGGGCGCAGTCGCCCTGCGCGATACCGGTGCGGATTCTCCAGTATTTTGCCACTGTGCTCTCCTGATATCCTTCCGACGATTCCAGCAGATAGTAGAGCGGCGTGTACATTCTGACTCTGTAATCGACCGTGTTTCCTGCGCTGTCCTGCTTTGTGAGATCTTCTGCATAGTCCGCCGCATAATTGCTTCCGAGCTCGTTGAGAATACCCGCGAGCGTTGCGTCGAAGTGTGCGCCGTTTCCGTCACCGTAGCCGAAAAGCGTGTTCTCTCCCTGTCTGCCGTCAAGCTGGTCAAAGGCGCCCAGGTTCTTCGAGGCGCTTTTGCACGCCAGGACAAAATCCTCAATGCTGGTGATGGTCGCCGTGTTGGTCGCCGCATCATAGTGAACCCATTCCCGCTCGGCATTCAGGGCATCGATGTAATCCTGTGCTGTCTCATAGGTACCTGAGAGGGAAACGCCGCTTGTAGTCTCATTGCGCGTGATATCGTCGATGTCCTCAAAGGAAACATCTTCCGGCATCATTCCACCGTCCGGCTTCTGTCCCGCGCCGAAGTCCGGGGCGCCTTCCCCTCTCTCGGGCCGCTGTCCCCCACCAAAGGGAGACTGTCCTCCGAAACCGCCCGGCATACCGCCGCCGAAGCCGCCTCTTCCGCCGCCCGACGCCGAAGACGCGTCATAGGGAAATTCCGTGTCCGAGAGAAAATGGTTCAACGATTCCTCTATGACCGTTTTCATATAGTCGTAATAACTTCCCGCCTGATAGATTCCGTCATCCGACTCGCTCAGCGTGAGCACGACGCCGTCCGGATCCTTGATGCCCGCGCTGTTGATGTACGCCGCAAAAGCCTCTGCCAGCTGATCCGAAATCTGCTGCTCTTCCTTGGTCAGGCCGCTTCTGGTCACACCCATCATCCATTCATAGGCTTCATCCGCCGTGTCCAGATTGGTGATCGGGCACCAGCACATGGAGCCCAGAACCGCGTCACTTACCCCGGCAACCGCTCCGATCTCCTCCAGATAAGCATCATACAGGGTGCTGTCTCCGGTTGAGCCCATCAGGGCAGACTGGGCTCCCCCTCCGCTCATGCCAAAGGTGAAGATACGCTCCGCATTCCCGGGAATAACATCATCCGTATAGCGAAGATACCGTACCGCGGCCTTCAGGTCCGTCACACCGGCAGGCGCTCCCGCGTCTCTGCCCCGGCATCCCGCGTGGACATAGACAAAGCCTTCATCCGTATAGGACGTAAAGCTGGAGTAGGAAGTCAGCGCCGCCATGGCGGAGTATCCGGGCGTGTTGATTGGCATGACGATGGGCGCTGTCTCGGCCGTATAGGATCCGACCACAGCCGTCGGATCGATCTCACAGCTGTAAGTTCCGTCGCCGTTCTCCGTCGCGGTCATATACGCTCCCGGGACAAAGATCGCGAGGGTTTCATACGCGGTGTCCGCAGGGGTTTCGCAGTAGGAGATGCCGATCTGATAGTATACGTCATCGTCGGCGTTATACTGCCAGGCCGTTTGATCGACTTTCGGCAGATTCGTCACCGCTTCCGTTTCACTCTGGAGATCATCTGCGGCTTCCGCACTTGCTGCGCCGCTGCCGCAGGCAAGCATCGTCGTGCACATCAGTGCACTCAGAAGACCTGCCATGAATTGTTTTTTCATTTTGTTTCCCTTCCTGTTCGAAGATTTGCTTATGCTTATAGTATAAGCCTGAAACCTTAATTTAGCCTTAATGCCGATCCATCTCGGTTTCTTGTCAGAACAGGGTGCAGATCCAGGCCGCCAGTGCAGACACCGCCGGGAAAATGACCAGCAGCTTCAGCAGCTGACTTTTGATGTTGAAGCCGTATTTTCTTCCCTCCATCACATGTTCTGCCTCGGGGTAATAGTACTGAAAGAAATGGAATTTCAGAAGCAGGAAGTTGTCAATGAGAGCCATGTCGCAAATCTTGTAAATGGTAAGGATCAGCACAAATCTCAAAAAGAACTGCCGGAAAGTGAATTCGTTTCTAAAGCCGTCCCAGACGGCGATCACGCCCACTCCGAGAATCATCAGAATGCTGATGATAAAAAGGGTCCATCCGATTGCTCTTGCCCCGTAGAAGAGCTCATGATCTCTCTGGATCAGCACTTCTCTCGCTTCCTTTGGAGCAGAAGAGAAAAACTTATTGTCCTGAATAAACGCCACGGCTGAGATCAGCATCAATGCCATCGCGGCGCAAAATACAATTGCCAGAAATACCGTTAAAATCATGTTGTTCTTCTCCTGATCGGAAATGATTTTCTTCGACTTACCAGAAACCCCTGTTCATCTGTGACGGTCTCATATCAGAGTGCAAGCAGCTCCTGCGCCATATCCCCGTGATCCATCCCCGATGGGTGGATCAGCAGAATGCACTCCGGGTTTTCTTCCCCATATTCATAAATTTTCATGCAGTGTGTCCATCTCCGTTAAGTTCCATAAACTCGTCGATCGCCTTCAATACAGGCGTGGTATACTGTTCCCCACCGAAGAGCCACTGCTCATGCTGCATATCGAATTCCCTGATCTCCGGATCCCGGAAATACTTTTTGTAGCGCTTGAGATACTTTTCGCCCATCTTGTTGGCATAGATGAAATGGACCTTCGTGCCCTCCACATGAATATCGTCCCTGAGCCAGGTGAGCAGGTCCGTGTAATACTCGTTTTTGATGGACTCCGGGCTGAATTTGGCAAAGCAGTCCATAAAGCGGTCCGCCGTTTCGTCGTTCATTTCAAAAAAGCGTTTAAGCTTTTCTCTGGTCTTTGCCATCTTTTTTTCGTTTTTGGTAAAGCTGGTCAGGAGCGGGACCACCAGCTTGGACTGCAGCCAGGCGCTGACTTTCCCGCTCTGGTCCAGATCCGGGCTTCCAAAGATCCCGTGGCCGAGATGGATGTTCTCCCGCTGGATCAGCTGGCCTACAAAGCTGCTGCCCAGAGAGGAACCGATCGCCCCGTCAAGCCGGCCGCCGTGTTTTTCTCTGATGTACTTTTCTATCTTCTCCGTGACCGTGATCATGTCCGGGAAAACGGCATCGCTGCCATCAAAGCCGTCGTAATTGACGCAGATCAAATGGTATTTCTCGCCCAATCGGTCCAGCACCGTGCCAAAGTTCGTCTGGTAGTCGCAGGCCGTGCCCGGCAGCAGCATCAGGGTCTTTCCCGACGGATTTCCCATTTCAACAAATTGCACGCTTACTCCCTCCCCCTGATCGGAAATTGTTTTCTTCGACTTACCAGAAAACCCTGTTCATCTGTAACGGTCTCATATTCTGCCGCTGTCTTATTGTCGCTGCCAACTATCAGATAATCGCATTTTTCACTGTTGCCGCAGGTGCCGCAGCGGATCAGCTGACCGTGGATCTCTCCGATTCCGAAGAAGTCAGCGTTACACATAAGCGGCAGCACATGAAGAAGATCATGGCTTCTGGCAAATTCCGCATTCGGGCATTGAGTGAAATGATAACGGGCCGCGTGATGCTCTCTGTCATACGGCTCGTCAACATTGACGAAGCCGGCCGGATATTTTCGGATATCCCTCCGGTCCTGATTTCCCGATTTTCGGAAAACCTTATCGATCAGCCACATATCAAAGGCCCGGTTCAGATTGAATATTCTCCCAAGCTTTGTAAAAGGACCCATGAACATCTTATTTACGAAGTCCTGCAGCTCCGCAATCGGCGGCTGATCAGGCAAAGCCGGGTAAAGCGCAAAGATCAGAAGCCCGCCGTAGATTGCCCTGGCGTGTCCGTTTTTCTTTCCTCCGTAGTTCGGGAGATCCGGAAGATAGCCGTTATAGTTCTGAACGGTCTTATCCCAGATCCAATCCGCTTCTTTCCCGTATCTGTCCCTGAGCCATGTTTTGACCGGCTTATTATAAGGAAGCTCATTCACCGGAATATGATTCATGCTCTGCATCTCTATCTCCACATGCTTTCTTTTCCCTCTCAGATTTTCGGCAGCTCTCTGTATGCTTCCAGCGCTGGACTCCGGTCTCCCACATACCAGTAATCGCAGCAATCGCCGCCGAGAATCTCCGTCTGTATACGAATCAGTTTCGCATGAAGTACTTCTGCCAGCTCATGGTCCGTTTTGCAGAGCCATGGCAACAGTTCTTCATAGCCGTGTGCTCTGGCATGCCGGGCAATGGGGCAACCCACCAGATGGAATCCGTAACCCTCCTGCCGGTTCTCCGGGTTGATCTCCACATCCCAGGCCTCCGTCCACTCTCCGCGCTGCCGATGTACGGCGAGCTGCTTACGATAACGATCATAGATTTTGGCAAACAGGCTGTAAACCCACCGGTCGCGGTTCGCATCAATGAGTCTGCCCAGGAAACGCAGGGAGTCGATGTGCCAGCCGTAGACGACCTGGAACGCCTCACCGTCGATCATATGATCGCTGGCCTCATAAAATGCGACGATGCAAAACCAAGTCTCTATGGAGCCAGCAATGCTGTTCTCATGCAGTCCGATATCCGGCAGATCCTCCATGAGTCTTCGGTATTCTTTGTCTGCCCGTTTACAGATCTCGTCTTTTTTCTCCGGGAGGACCTGCGTGCAGTAGCGCTCAAACAATCTGCCCCAGTTTCTGGGATAGCTACGTTTCTTCATGTTTTGTCCTTTTCCTGCTATAAGTTTGTTCAAGCACCGGTAAAACTTCTCGTACAACTGACGCACCTCATTCGGCGCCTTCATCAAGTGCCGGTACAATATCTTCTTACTTCTTTGCCAAAACCGTAATCCATGGCTTGGAGGGATGATGGTCGCTTTTGACTTTGGAGAACCCTGCGGCTCTCAGTGCTTCTTCAATCTGGTCAACGGTATGGTTTTTCATCCCGTCTATGATCTTCTCAAACTTGAGACTTGCAGCGTCGGTACCGTCAGACTCGTTGCAGATCATAAACAGTCCTCCGGGTTTCAGAACCTTTGCTACCTGTTCAAAGCATTTTTCCAGTCCCGGCCAGAAATAGATTGTTTCAAATGCCGTTGCCAGGTCAAGAGATTCCGCAGCCAGTTGCAGATTTGAGACATCTCCCTGCTGCACAACGCACCTTCCGGACGCGATCATTTCCCTGTTATAGTCTCTCGCTTTTGCAACGGACAAGTCGGAGTAATCGATTGCGGTAACATGGGCATCGGGAAATCTTTTGAGAAGTTCACCCGCATTGCGGCCGCCTCCGCAGCCAAGATCTGCCGCGGCAGACACAGAAATCTTTGGCAGGTGAGAGAATCCCCAGTCAGCCATTTTCGCATGACCCAAGTTCATCCCCCGTAACATCATCTTTCCGAGAAACCCTTCCGGTTTTCGTGTCTGGCTCACATAGTTTTTAAACAGTCCCATCGTTTACATGCTCCTTTTTTCTTTGGCATTCATGGTTCACTCCTCAAACTCATGGACTCCTGCCCGAATTTTGCTATGAGGCAAAAAAACTTACAGACCTGCGATCTCGTTTCTATCGTTTCTTGGAAAGCGGCACCGTCCGGGCCCTCTCTTCCGTGTCTTCCTCTTCCTCATATCCGTCGTAAGGCGCATCCGGATCGGTATAGCGTCTGGTAAACGGCTTGCAGATTTCCTCCCGGTGTGCAAACACGAAATCCAGATCGTCCGACCAGCCGGTATGCCCGGTGATCACTGCAATGCGGCTTTTTCTTGACCGGATGTTCTCTTCCAGTTTTTTCAGGGAGCGAACCGCCAGCTTGTTATCCTCCGCCAGCGTGCTGATAAAGCTGTAGCCCCCGTCCGCGCCGAACCAGATCGTGTCCCCGGTGAACAGATACTCGTCGTCGATGAGGTAAACCATATGACCCCAGGTGTGTCCCGGAACCAGAATGCACTCGATCTTGATATCGCCGATGTGAAAAACCTCACCATCGCTCAGCAGCACCTTCCGGTTATCCATCTTGACCATGGGCAGCTTGTACAGGCCGTGAATCACCTTTCTCCGCGTCTCGCCGGTCAGATAGCGGTTCTCAATCTCTCCGATGTAGACCGTCGCATCCCGGAACAGCAGCTCGCTGTCACGCTCCAGGGCTCCCATGTGATCGGTGTCCTGGTGGGTGATCAGAATATGTTGGATCATGGACGGATCGATCTCCAGCCATTTCATTTTTTCCTCGAGGCGGGCGTAGTTGTATCCCGCGTCGATCATGATCGTAACACCGTTCCTGGTATAGAAAAAGATATTGGCCACCCACTCGCGCACACAGGCAACACGCTCGTCGATCCGTCCGGTGTTCAGGGGCTTGAAGATGGCCCGTCCGCGAAACATCGCGCTCATGGACCTTTTCTGATTGTTCGAATCTTTTCTTGCCATATAATTCTCCTTTTTCCCATCCAATATGTCAGTTCTTCTTTCCGGTAACGGTATAAATCATGCCCTTGACCTGTCGGGAATCGGTCACCGTAAAGCCGGCTGCTTCCATCATTTTCTCGATCCCTTTGCGGTTCGTGGTATGGCAATCGCCGCTCTTCATCAGCTTAAAGAGAATATGATTGTCAATCCATCCGCCGACGCCTCCAATACCGGTATCCGACAGAATATACAGCCCGCCGCTCTTCAGCACACGCTTCGCTTCCAGCATCGCCTTTTCGGGATAAGGATAGTGGTGAAAACTCTGAGAGCAGGTGACAATATCGAACGTCTCATCCGGATACGGCAGTTTATCCGCTGAGCTTACAACGAACTCCGCACCGTCGATCTGCTTTTCCTTCGCCACGCGGATCATCTCGTCGGACAGATCCGCGCCGTAATACCGCGCAGGTCTTTGCTTTATCAACAGTTCTATCAGGAATCCTGTCCCGCAGCCGACATCCAGAAGTGATTCGTAGGTCAGATTCTTTATCTGCCCGGCAATATCTCGGCAGCTGATTTTCCCGTTCCGTGAATAATAATAGGTGTCCCTCTGGTCATATTCAGCGGCCTGGCCGTCAAAATGCTTTTTGGATAATGCTTCATAATCTTTCATCTTTACTTCCTTTAAACACTATATTTTCTTACTTCCATTTTTCTTTGGCATGGGAGGCATTCATTTCCTGCACCGGAAACAGCCGATTCCCTCCACGCCGGTCACATTCACCTCGGCATACATCCCTGACAGCCGCTGCCGCAGACTTATCTCCGTTTCATAAGGCGGGGTGAAGAAGCCTTTCGGCTGGTAGAGGTGTTGGATGAACCAGTCTGTCCTTTTGCAGCCGCCCTGAACATAAAAGCAGCCGCAGAAGGTTCCGCCGGATTTCAGAACGCGGAAGGTCTCTCTGTACGCAGCTTCCTTGTCCGGGAAGGCGTGGAATCCGTTCAGGGAAAGCACGATGTCAAAGCTTTCGTCCTCGAACGGAAGCGCGCCGACATCCCCCTGCACGAAATGCACATTCTGGATCCCCGCACGTTTCGCCCGCGCACGTGCCGCCGACATCATATCGGGCGAATAGTCAAGGCAGGTGATCTCCGCACCCGGAAGATCCCGATAGATCGGCATGGTCAGCACGCCGGTGCCGACGGGCACCTCCAGAAGCTTTCCCGTGAAATTCTCCGGCACACCGGAGAGTGCGCGCTCCAGGTACCGATAATTCTTCTCTGCATCCATGTTCCAGACGATCCGGCAGATCGCTTTCCCCGGAACGGTGGAATAGGTCATCATCCCGTCATAGAAGCCGGCATGTCCTCCGGTCAGATGATAGGCATTCTTGATCTGTTCTTTTCTTGTCATGCGCTTACCCCCTTCATTTGGGATATATACAGCTTATTATAGTTAGTACATCCTAATTCGTCAAGTAAAAAGCGCTGCGGAAACCTTTGAATCTCCACAGCGCTTCTTGGTTCCTGTTCGGTTTTCAACGCGCGTCAAAGGAAAGCTTCCTGCCGCAGCAGGCACGGATCAGTTCGCTGTCGTGGGTCACCACAAGGATCGTCGTCCCCATGTCTCGCAGTTGCTTTAACAGCTCCGCCGTTTCCATCATATGGGCAAAGTCCAGCCCGCTGGTGGGCTCGTCCAGCAGCAGGAGCTTTCGCCCTGAAGCCAATGCACAGGCGAGGGCCAGGCGCTGCTTCTGGCCGCCGGAAAGGCTCTGGGGATGCCGGTCCGGGAAGCCGTCCAGGTCCAGCCTTTTCAGGAGTTCTGCGGCGCGTTCCTTCCCGCCCGCCATATCTTTTGGCAGGGAGATCAGCACCTCGTCGAGTACGCTTTCCGTAAAGAGCTGGTTGCCGGTGTCCTGCATGACCATGAAGCAGAGCTTTTGCCTTGCTTTTCGGTCATAGCGTTTTCCCTCATATTCCAGTGTGCCCCTGCAGCGTTTCTCCAGTCCGCACAGGCAATTAAGAAAACTGGTTTTTCCGGCTCCGTTTGCCCCGGTGATCGCCGTGATTTCTCCGACAGCAAGCCTCAGCTCCGGAAGATTCAGGACCGGCTGCTTCGCACCGGGATAAGAAAGGACAAAGTCCCGCAGAACCATGGTCCTGTCGCTCTCTTTCAGGGCAGGAAGGTTGATCTCGTCCGGTGCTTCCGGTGTAACGGAGCGAAGCCCCATGACGGAGAGCTCTTCATCCGTCAGGGCGTTCTTTTCTTCTCCAGAAAGCTCCTTCAAGATCTTCCCATCCCGCAGAATCACAGCCCGGTCGATCAGGTCCCAGAGGTAGGCGATCCGGTGCTCCGCCGCGATAATCGTCTTGCCCCGGGCCCGCCAGAGGCGGATCATCTCCCGCAGAGCCAGCGTCGCCGTGTGGTCCAGATTGGCAGAGGGCTCGTCCAGAAGGATGATCTCCGACCCGGCCACATCCACCGAGGCACAGGCGATCTTCTGCTTTTCCCCGTCGGACAGGCGGAAGATATTCCGGTCCATGAGCTTTTCAATCCCGAAGCGCCTTACCGTATCATCGATGCGTGCATAGATCTCTTTCTCCGGAAGGCCGCGGTTTTCACAGCCGAAGGCCAACTCGCCGGTGGTATCCACATTGTAGAACTGGCTGCGCGGGTTCTGAAACACGCTCCCCACCTGCAGGGCAGTCTCATAAAGCTCCCGTTCCTGTACGGATCGGCCGTTGACGGTCACGCTGCCCTTCGTCACGCCGGGGTAGAAGTGCGGGATCAGGCCGTTGATCAGACGCAGGATTGTCGTCTTACCGCAGCCCGAGGGTCCGGTGAGCAGGACGAATTCCCCATCCTGCACCGTCAGATCAACATGGTCAAGACTTGCCTCGTGCAGATTGCCGCTCTCTTCCATGCCGTAGCGGAAGCTCACATTTTTCAGTTCTACCACAGTCTCACCCCGCAGAGTTCCAGAGTCCAGACTCCAACCACAAACACGCACCCCGCCAGCAGAACCGCATCCTGTGCCCGAAACCCGATCCGGCAGATGTTTGTCCGGCGTGTTGGTCCGCCCAGGCCCCTGGTCAGCGCGGAGGCAGAGAGCTCCTCGCCGATGCGCACTGTGGAGGTCATCATCGGCACCAGCTGGTATTCCAGTACCTGTGACGCTTTTGCTCCGCCCAGATGAATCCCCCGCATCCGCATGGCACGGCGGATCGATTTCCATTCCGCGCTGATGGTAGGAAAGAGCCGGAACATCACTGACATGGGAATCGTAATGGCCTGGGGCACGTGCAGATGCTCCATGGCGGAGATGAACTCGCTGACAGAGGTGGTAGCAATCAGGTACTCTCCCATCACAACCGTCACCACGAAGCGGGTCAGGATGCCGCCGCACAGAAGGGCAAGATAATTCAGTGCCCGTGGCAGGAACGGCATGACGGTCAGAAGGCCGTAGCCGATTCCCAGCATGAGAATCCCTCTCGCGAAACGCTTCCACTGCCGCTCCGCGAGGAGCAGCGCAAAAGGCAGAGCGGAGAGGATCGTCTTGACAGGCCGCAGCGCCTCCCCGCCCAGACCTCCCATCACGAACACGGCCAGTACCAGTACAAGCGTCAGCTTGGTACGGGGATCCAGGAAGCCCCGGCGGGCATCCTGGGAACGCTCAGAAGAGTAGGCCATCAGGCAAGTCCGGCCTTTTCAAAATGCTTTTTGAGCAGGGCACGGCCCAGCAGTCCACCGAGGAGCCCGCACACGAAGCAGGCAATGAGCAGCACCGGAGCCATCCACAGGGGCATCAGCTTCTGCACCGCGTCGATATAGGCCTGCCCGTAATCTGCCCTCTGGGCAAAGTAGCCTTCATAGTCGGTAAACAGCGACAGGTAGTTGCCGAAAATCCACATGCTGAAGAGGCCGTAGCTCAGCACCGCTTTCTTTGCGCTTCTGTATTCTCCGCTCTTAAAGCAGATCTCCGCCAGCAGTCCTGCGATGGCGCAGGTCAGCAGCGGCCAGGGGCCCATGCCGGTCAGCAGCATCAGGATGCCCATGATCATGGCCATAATGAAGATCATGCCGGGCTTCTTTACTTTCGTCAGAAACAGCATGAACGGAATACCGCCCAGGATCGGGACCAGCACACTCAGCAGCGGCAGGAAGATGGGAATCATGCCCAGCATGGCCACCGCAAAGAGAATGACGAAATAGATTGCCCCGTAGATGCCGATGTTGATGAGATCGCGTCCTTTGAGTTTGTTGTCTGTTTTCATCGATGGATTCCTCCCGTTTCTTTATGCTCTGACCTTCCAGCTGGCGGCCTCGCGGCGCTCGCCGATGAAGGTCTTATAGAGTCCCTCCTGGGCCAGCAGGGATTCGTGGGTTCCCTGCTGAACGATCCTGCCGTGGTCAATCACCAGAATCTGGTCTGCGTGTTCCACGGTTTTCATGCGATGGGCGATCATGATAACGGTTTTCTCCGCCGTCAGGGCCTGAATCGCCCGCATCAGCTCGTTTTCATTCTCCGGATCCACGTTGGCGGTGGCCTCGTCCAGGAAAATCACCGGCGCATCCTTCATCATGGCCCGTGCAATGGAGATCCTCTGTTTTTCTCCGCCGGAGAGCGATGCGCCGCCCTCGCCGATGACCGTGTCGTAGCCGTCCGGCAGCGACATGATGAAGTCATGGCAACAGGCCTTCTTCGCCGCCGCGATCACAGTGTCCATGCTCGCCTCCGGCTGGCCGAAGCGGATGTTGTTGGCGATGGTATCGTGGAAGAGATAGACGTTCTGGAATACAAAGGAGAGGTTCTCCATCAGGGAATCCATATCATAGTCCCTGACGTTTCTTCCTCCCAGCGTCACTTCTCCGGAATCAACATCCCAGAAACGGGCCAGCAGATTTACCAGCGTCGTCTTTCCGCCGCCGGACGGGCCTACGATGGCCGTCGTGGTCTTTTCGGGAATCTGCAGGGAAATGCCGTCGATGACCTTCCGTTTTTCATAGGAGAACTCTACCTCGTCCGCATGGATGTCCCGTGCTGCGGGCTTTATATCTTCGCCGGTGATGTCCATCTGCTGCGTATCGAGAATCGCCTGTGCCCGCTCCACGCTCACATCCACCACCCGCAGCAGCGCGGAATAGTTGCCCGCCGTCTCCAGGCTGGCGTAGACGATGAAGGCGGAGATCACCATGACCACCGCGGTCAGCGCATCCATGGTACCCGCGCAATAGAAGGCGCAGGAGAAAGCGACCATGCACACACCCGTAAGCTTCGCGATGAAGTTCTGGGCCGTCATACGGGGAATCAGGGTCATTTCCATATCCGTGTTGACCTTCGCGTTTGCCGCAATGGCATCGTTCAGTTCCCGGCTCTTTACCCCGGTCAGGTGATAGGCCTTGACCTCTGCCATGCCCTGCAGGTATTCCAGCACCTTTTCCACCAGCTTTTCATCCGCTTCGATCTTCTGCCCGGCAAGCCCTCCGGCCGCCTTCTGGAGGAAACGGTTTGCCAGCAGGAAGAGCGCAAAGCCCGCAAGCAGAACCACTGCGATCCGCCAGTCAAAGAAGAAGAGCATCACAATAATCAGCGATGTGGTCAGAAGTCCCTCGCATACCAGCATCACCACACGGGTCGCCACATTCTCCAGGTTCTCCATCACGTTGGTGGTGACGGAGGTAATCTGCCCCAAAGAGTTTTCGTTGAAATAGCCCATGGGAAGGTAGCGCATGTGCTCCGCGATCTCCACACGCTTTCTGGCGCAGGTGTCGTAGCCCGCCTCGGTCTGCAGCATGGTGCTCTTCGCCTTGATGAGTCCGGAGCCGAGAATCGACAGCAGCATGATGCCGAGACTGAGCAGGATATCCTGTGTCGTCACGCTTCCGCGCAGCAGGGCGCGGACCATGCAGGCAATGGCCGGAATTTTCATTGCCTCAAACAGAGCCTGCAGCACGCCCAGCCAGATAGAGGAACGGAACTTGTGCCGGTTCTCCTCGCCGCAGAAGGCAAAAAACCGCTGTATGATCTTAACCATTGTCCTTCACCTCCATGTGTGCGTTCCACATGGCCTCATACAGGCCGTGGTGCTGAAGCAGTTCTTCATGCGTTCCCTGATCGTCGATTCTGCCGTCGCGGATCACATAGATCCGGTCCGCGTCCATGACGGTAGAGAGCCGGTGCGCGATGACAATCAGCGTCTTGCCCTCGGTGAGTTTCGAGACCGAGCGCTGGATCACCGCCTCGTTTTCGGGGTCGGTGTAGGCGGTGGCCTCGTCGAGGATCACCACCGGCGCGGCCTTGAGCATGGCGCGGGCAATGGAGATGCGCTGCCGCTCGCCGCCGGAGAGGTGCCCGCCGGAAGAGCCCACCATCGTGTCATAGCCCTTCTCCAGGCCCATGATGAACTCATGGCAGCCCGACTGCCGCGCGGCCTCCTCCACCTCCGCGTCTGTGGCGGAGGGTCTGCCGATGCGGATGTTCTCCCGCACCGTCATGTTGAAGAGGTAGTTGTCCTGGGAGACGAAGGCAATCCGGTCCGCGTAGGCCTCCTGCGGAATTTGGCGGATATCCTGCCCGCCCATGCGGATGCTGCCGTCTGACACATCCCAGAGAGAGGCGATCAGGCGGGCAATGGTGCTCTTGCCGCTGCCGCTGGGGCCGACGAAAGCCACGAAGCTGCCCTCCGGGATTGTCATGGACACGCCGTGGAGCACTTCCTTTTCCTGGTAGCCGAAGTGCACATCCCGGAGCTCCAGATCGTTTTTCGCCGGTGCGCCGCCTTCCGCCGGACGGTTCATCTCCGGCGCGTCCAGGATGGCCCGAACTTCTCCGAAGATGGTGCCCATGGTGCGGAAATCGTCCGAATAGCTCATCATCGTGATGATCGGGGTGATGACACCGACGGAGAGAATGATGACTGTCACAAAGTCCTGCGCACTCAGAGTGCCGTTTCTGACCAGCAGGCCGCCGATGGGCAGCACGCTCACCATCGTGGCCGGCATGATCACCATGGCGAACGTAAAGGGCAGGATGCTGGCGCGCATCCAGTCGATGAAGCTGTGGGCCGCCTCATAGGCGTCGTGGACGAAACGCTCATAGCTGGATTTGGTCTTCCCGAAGACCTTGATGACCTGAATGCCGCCGATATACTCCACCGCCGTATCATTCAGGGCCTTGGTGGCCGTCACGGTGCGCTGATAGAACTTCGCGCTGCCGGCCATCATGAACACGTAGCAGAACAGCCCCAGCGGCACCGTCGCGAGAGAAGCCAGACCCATGCGCCAGTCGATGGTGAAGATATAGATCAGGATAAAGATCGGGATCAGCAGGTTGGCCGTAAACTCCGGTACAATATGGGCAAGTGTCGTCTCGATGGAGTCGATCCGCTCGATGAGGGTGTTTTTCAGGGCGCCGGAACTCTGTTCCAGAACGGTGCCGAGCGGCATTCTCGTCAGCTTTTCCATGCAGCGCTTTCGGATTTCTCCCAGCACGGCGAAGGTCGCCTTGTGGCTGGTGGCGGTGGACAGAGCGTGGAACAGCACCCGCCCCAGCCAGAACGCCGCCATGATCAGGCAGCGGCTCAGATAAAACGAGAAGTCCTTCACCCCGCTCATCAGCCCCTGCACGATGCCGATCACGACAAAATAAGGGGCAAGGGAGAAGGCGACGCCGATAACCGCCAGAACCACACTCAGGACATACTGTCCTCCGTGATCACCCGTCTGGCCCAGCACCCAGGCCATGGGCGACTGAGTCTTTTTTGTTTCTTCCATACGCAAACCTCCTACTTTTTTGTTAGCTAACGACCGTGCCCGACCGTTCACCAACCCTGAAAACAGCCATCGCCTATCCCCCTGAACGAGGGATAGGCGGTGTTGGTAAAAAGGAAAAACAAGCTAAAACCCCATCAACTGTTTCCAGCCGGGCAGGAAGAAGGCCTCGATCGTATCCAGGCAGCGGAGCGCATCCTCCAGGGGGTAATTGTGGATCACCGGCTCAAACAGCGCGGTCGAGTAGGCGGAGAGCAGCAGGTGCAGTTCCGAAGGATGGATATCCCGGACAGGATAGCCGCGTTCTTTCAACCGCGGGAAATACGAAAGGAACTGGCTCTGTCCGCCTTCGGTCAGGTCGTGCAGAAAATTCTCATATTTTGTTCCGTGAGACTTCGTCAGAAGCAGATGATAGTCCTCCATATGGGGGTACACAAGCTCCCGCATCATGTCGATCCACGAGTCATGCCACCGCGGTTCCCGGTTCTTCTCGACCATATCCACATAGCGGGCAACGTGTTCCTCCAGCCATGTGTTCAGCCGCTCGACAGCAGGCGCAACCAGCCGGTCGAACAGATCCTCTTTATCCCGGCAGTGGCGGTAAATTCCCGCCGCCGTCAGGCCGCAGCGCTTTCCGATGGAGCGCATGGAGGCCTTCTCAAATCCATATTCGAGAAACTCCTCCCGCGCGGCGGCCAAGAGTCTGATGTGATTTGCGGTCTTATCCCGTGGCATAAATCTGCTCCGTCCACGTTGTTAGCTTATACTAACCTTATGTTAACACAATTTGCTTTCCTTGTCAAGCCATGCATTTTTGATTTTGCTCTTACAGCTGCATCAGACGGGAATATTGCCTTTTCCCAAAAGAAAAGACTCCCGCATTCCCCTCTGCTGGAACTGCGGAAGTCCTTCTTTCGTTTTATGCAAGTCCGTTGCCGATAAACTCAACCCTGACTTCCACATCCTGTGCCGGCATGACGAACTGATATTCTAGCCAGTCAACTCTTGTTCCGTCCACACCTTCCACGGAGATTTCAAGATCTCCGTCCGTGGCATCGTAAAGGCTGACCGTCACGGTGTCTCCCGCATGTGCCGTTTCAGGGCAGGATGCAACCAGATCGCGGTCTCCGAGGATGCTGATCTGGTGCACAAACGGTGTAAGCAGATGATAATACCGCCCGGCTCCGGCCATCGCACCGATCAGCGCAATCGTTTCGATCTCGCCGTATTGGTCGACAAACATCGGCTCATCCAGCGTCTGCCATTCCAAGGTTCTTTCCAGCAGCTCGGCATAGTCGGTCGTCTCCAGTATATCCGCCGGAATACCGCTGATCCCCTTCTCAAACTTGGAACGCGCGGCTTCTCTCAGGTTCTCGAGATACGCTTCCTCGCTGATCCCCCGCTGTTTCAGAATCATCTCATTTGTGACCCGGCTGTCCGTTTCAAAATCATATCCGTATGCGCCGTATTCATCACAGTCGCCGTTTATATCCGCTTTGATGAGCAGAAACAGCTGACTCCCGTTCCAGTAGGAATGCCATTCGGTGGCCCAACACCAGAGGGAGTGGCCGCCTTCCATATTCCGGAACTGCGTTTCTACCCGTTCCCCAAAGTTTGCGGCGATCTCTGCGTTGATTTCATCGGCGGCCGGTGAATCGGCAAAGATCTGTGGCACATGATAGGAATAGGTCTCTTCGTTTCCGACAGAGTCGGTATAAACGCCCTCGGCACTGTACAATTCATAGACCGGGTTCTGATACGGCTGTTCAGCCGATGCTGAAGCCCCGATGGCAAGAATCATCACGACTGTCAGGAACACGCATATTGTCTTTTTCATCGTACCATTACCCCTTTCTCAAAACAAGCCGCTCTATGGGTCGATGGAATTCCTGCCGGTAAGCTCAGTCACTGTTTGCCGCATGGCCGAACTGCATTGCCTCCATGATCTTGTAGCGCTCCATCTGAAGATGTTTCTTCATGCCGAGTGCTTCTTCGATCGGAATTTCCACAATGTCGCCTTCCTTTGTTCCGATGATCGTGTTGCCACGTCCCTCCGCGAAAGCCCTCACGGCGTAATAGCCCATCCGGGTCGCGATTTCCCGGTCACGCGCATTTGGTGATCCGCCGCGCTGGATATGTCCAAGGACCGTTACACGCGGCTCGATGCCGATTGTTTCTTTGATCTGTTTCCCGATTTCGACGGCGCTTCCTGCTCCCTCGGCAACGACGATCATGAAGTGGGTATTGCCTGCAAGCCTGGAGGCCTGAATTCTCTCAACCACATTCTTCTGGAAGTCTTCCTCATGCTCCGGAATGAGGACCGCCGTAGCGCCTACGGCGATGCCCACATACAGCGCGAGGAAGCCCGCGTTCCGGCCCATGACCTCCACAACCGAGCAGCGCTCATGAGACTGCATGGTGTCCCTCAGCTTGTCGATGCAGTCGATGGCGGTGTTGCAGGCGGTGTCGAAGCCGATGGTATAGTTCGAGCAGCCCAGATCGTTGTCAATGGTGGCGGGAATCCCTACCACCGGGACGCCGAGCCGCGACAGTTCCAATGCCCCGCGGAACGTGCCGTCACCGCCGATGGCAACTATGCCGTCCAGGCCAAGCATTTTGCAGGTCATAACAGCCCGCTCCCGTCCCTTTTCGGTCATAAAATCTTCGCTCCGGGCGGTATACAGGATCGTCCCGCCGCGGGACAGGATATGCCCCACGCTGGAGCTGTCCAGTTTCACAAAATCGGCGTTAATCAGCCCCTGCCATCCTCTGCGGATCCCGATGCATTCAATTCCGCAGGACAGTGCCGTACGCACAACCGCCCTCACCGCCGCGTTCATGCCGGGGGCATCTCCGCCGCTGGTCAACACACCGATTCGTTTGATACTCATAGTTCTGCCTCCTGTTTCAGTGTTTTATTTTTTCTCTTGCTTCTCATTTTCTTTTATCATTTTACCCATTTGCACGGATTTTTTCAACTTTTTTCATTTGGGTATTGTACAGAAGCAGAGCCATCAAAATCAGGATGAAGCCGAGCAGTTTCATCCCGCTGATCTCTTCCTTTGCAACCGTAACCCCCAGAACACTCGCCGTCAGCGGGTTCACCACCGTAAAGACAGCCGCCGTTTCCGCCGGGACATATTTCTGCCCCACAGGCTGAAAGGCAAATCCGAAACAACTGCAGAGCAGGACCAGGAGCAGAAGCATCGTCCACTGTGTTCCGGTCTGCGGCACCGCAAAGCTTCCGGCTGCCAGAGAGATGATCAGGCTGAGCACACCCATGGTGCCCAGCTGAATGATCCCGATCGTGATCGGGTCTGCCTGCCTGCTGACCTTCTCTGTTGTCAGAATGCAGACCGCATAGGTCATGGCAGCCAGAATCGTCAGCAGGATCCCGAACCCGCTGCCCGAGGAACCATGTTGGGTAAGCGACAGGCAGCCGACTCCGACGACGGCCAGAGACGCGCAGAGTATCGTTTTCTTCCGGGGCATGGTTCTCGTCAGGACCGCGACATAAATAGGCACCAGAACAATCGCCATGTTCTCGATCAGGGAAGCCACGCCCGTATCCACCAGCCGAAGGCCGTACATCTCAAACATCATGCAGACCGTATACAGCACTCCCAGCAGAACGCCGCCGTGCATGGCGGGCCGGTCGCAGTTCCTCAGTTTTTTAAAAAACACCACAGCCAGAACCAGGAACGCAAGACAGAAGCGCACAGCGAGGATGCTCATCGGCGACAGGCTCTGCAGTAGGACCTTCGAAAAAAGAAAAGAGGTTCCCCTCGCGATAAACACCGCGATCAAAAGCAGTTTTGCCCTGGTTGTACTCATCTGTTGTATCTCCTGTCTTCCATACGATCCGTCATGGCGCCGGTCCCCCGAAGCATTCCTGCGAATTCTTCGAAACACCATTGATCGGCCGCGAGACGCGTGCAGAGTATATCAGAAATCCGCCCGCTCTTCAATAGATCTCATGGTCATTTTCTTCCTTCTCTGCTAAAACCTGCTTATCCTTTTAGGGCGGTGTCTTGTATGATCTCTTTCGGGAAGCTTCTGCTGCACAGCACATCATTTCAAACCCAGACAGGCGGAGATCCATTCTAAGGTCCTTTTAAGTTTGCCCTGCTATAGTCTCCTCAGATCAAACAAAAGGAGCATCTGTTTATGAACTTCAAAAAAGTGTTTTGTCTCTTCTTATCCATGGTGATGATCATCACGGCTTTCTCTGCCGTCGCCGTCAGCGCAAGTGCGGAGAGCGGCATGCCCGATACGGCTTTCACCGGCGGTCAGCCTCCCGAGAGGCCCGACGGAGAAGCGCCCGGAGAGCCCCCTGAGGGGATGGGCGGTCCGGGAAGCGGCATGGGCACACCTCCCGACGGCGCACCGGGCGGCGGCATGGGGACACCCCCTGACGGCGGCATGGGCGGCCCCGGAGGAATGCCGGGAGGCGGCCCGGGCAGCAGCAGCGACATCGACTATTCCGGCGCCGTGGAGATCACCTCTGCTGAGTCTCAGGACAGCCTGACGTATGAAACCGCTGCCGTCGACCAGAGCGCTCTGCTCATCAGCACCGCAGAAGATGTGACTGTCACAAATCCGACCGTCGTAAAATCCGGCAGTTCCGACGGCGGTGACAGCTGCAACTTCTACGGCCTTAACGCGGCCGTCCTGGTCAAGGACGGCTCCACCACGACCATCACCGGCGGAACCATCACTTCTGACGCGGACGGTGCCAACGGCGTCTTCTCCTACGGCGGAAACGGCGGCCGCAACGGCGCGGAAGGAGACGGCACTACCGTCGTCATCCGCGACACCGTGATCACCACCACCGGCAGCGGCTCCGGCGGCATCATGACCACGGGCGGCGGTACGACCTACGCCTATGATCTGACGGTCACCACCTCCGGCGGCTCCTCTGCGCCGATCCGCACCGACCGCGGCGGCGGCACCGTCCATGTGGACGGAGGCAGCTACACCTCCAACGGCCTCGGTTCCCCGGCCATCTATTCCACGGCGGATATCACCGTCGAAAACGCGGTGCTGACCTCCAACCTCTCCGAAGGCGTCTGCATCGAAGGGAAAAACTCCATCACCCTTCTCAACTGTGACCTGACCGCCAGCAACACGAAGTGCAACGGCAACGCGACGTTTCTGGATACCATCATGATCTATCAGTCCATGTCCGGTGACGCCGACAGCGGCACCTCATCCTTCACCATGACGGGCGGCTCCCTTACCAGCAAAAACGGCCACGTGTTCCATGTGACCAATACCAACGCCGTTATCAACCTGAGCGATGTGGAAATCCGGAACGAAGACGCCTCCGACGTTCTCCTCTCCGTCTGCGACGACGGCTGGAACGGCGCGGGCAACGTCGCGACGCTCAACGCCGACGGGCAGGCCCTCAGCGGGACGATCCTCGTGGGCAGCAATTCCGGTCTGACCCTGAATCTCATAAACGGCAGCAGCTTTACCGGCACGGTCAGCGGTGAGATTGTAAACGCCAAAGGAGACACGGTCTCCACGGAAACCGGGACGGTGGATGTGACGCTCGACAGCACCAGCACCTGGTCTCTGACCGCAGACACCTATGTCTCTTCCTTCAGCGGAGACACGGCAAACATCTCCTTCAACGGCTTTACCCTGTACGTGGACGGCGTGGCCGTGAATCCCTGACAAATAAGAGTTTTCAGGACTCCGTCCGGAATTCTGTTTTCCGAATAGAGACCGCTTCAAACAGGAAACGGCATGAACCGATGTTCATGCCGTTTCCTGCTTTCTATGGATAGATTCGCTGTACTTTTTTATTCGCTCCAGTAGCGCTCATAGAGCATCGCCATGTGCGACTTCATGAACTCATTGGCGTCGTCCGCACGTCCGTCCAGAATCGCTTCGCAGATGCGGATATGCTCCATGTTGTTCTGATCCTGATAGCGCTGTGTCGCAATGGTCCTGCTGAGGATGAGCTCCCAGAGCTCCTGCTCCATCGCCTTGAAGACCAGATCCATGATCATGACATACATGGTGCTTCCGCTGGCCTTGGCCAGGGCAAGATGAAAGGCTCGGTCCGTCTCTTTGGTAATCACGCCGACCTTGGATTCCTCGTGGAACTTCTTCAGGATCTCTTCGAGGATTTTGCGGTTTTCCTCATCCAGATGAAGCGCGGCCTCCCGGGCGATATCCGGCTCCAGCACCATGCGGGCACGGATAATCTCCTGGGGCTCAATGACCTGCGGCAGCTCCTCTTCCGACTGCTGTGCCTTCACGTAAACGCCGCCGCCCTGGATGGAATCCACCAGTCCGTTCAGTTCGAGTGCGCAGAGCGCCTCTCTCACGGGAACGCGGCTCACGTTGAAGGCCTGACAGAGTTCTTTTTCACTGGGGAGCTTGTCCCCGACCTGAAAGCGCCCGCTGATGATCGCGTCATGGAGCTGATTGTAAAT
Organism: Oscillospiraceae bacterium; assembly: GCA_017458335.1. Taxonomy (GTDB): domain Bacteria; phylum Bacillota; class Clostridia; order Oscillospirales; family Oscillospiraceae; genus Limivicinus. The sequence goes on along the minus strand of JAFTFT010000021.1, from coordinate 26,610 downwards.
CTGGATATAGAGCTTGTTGCTGGCAACCGGACTGAATCCCTGCATCATGATACCTCTCCGTTAAGGATTTCTCAATTTTAACATTTCGGTTCCTGGTTGTCAATTTCCGCTTTGTTAAAGTATATTCCTGCTTCTTTTTCAATTTCGTTTTGTCTTGCCAAACTGCCGCAGGGAGCCCGCGGAACACGGGCCCCCTGTCGGTGAATGCCTCTCTCCGGATCAGCCGAGGGTGCCCGGAAGCCAGGTAACGAAGCCCGGCACATAGGTGATCAGGAAAAGAACGATAATCAGCGGTACAAGGAAGGGCAGAATCGCCTTGTACATTTTCTCGATGGTGATGTTGGCCGTCTTGGCGCAGATGAAGAGGCTGGTTCCGACCGGCGGCGTGCAGAGGCCGATCATGAGGTTCAGGACCAGCACAACACCCAGATGCAGCGGATCGATGCCGTAGACCGACATCAGCGGCACCAGGAAGGGCAGCGTGATGGTCATGGCTGCCAGCGCTTCCATAAACATGCCGATGATGAGGAAGGCGATGTTCACAATGAGCAGCATGACATACTTGTTGTCCGTGAGCTTTACCAGCGCTTCGCTCAGGGCCTGGGTCATGCCGAGCATCGTGACCAGCCATGAGAAGGAGGCTGCGCCGCAGATCAGGCAGAGGATGCCGGCGCTGTCCCGCGCGGTTTCAATGAGCGCCTGATAAACATCCTTCCAGCCGAGTTCACGATAAACCAGCACGGAAAGGATAAAGGCATAGGTTGCCGCGATGCAGGCTGCTTCGGTGGGGCTGAAAATACCGCTCCAGATACCGCCGATGATGATGATCGGCGTCAGCAGGGAGAGCAGCGCTTCCTTGGTTGCCTGCCCGACTTCCTTCCAGCTGAACTTTTTGACCGGATAGTTGCGCTTCTTTGCCATGAAAAAGACCAGGATGCTGGTTGCAACCGCCAGAAGCAGTCCGGGAACAATACCGCCGATGAACAGCGCGCCGACGGAGACTTCCGTCATCATGCCGTAGACGACCATGGGGATGCTGGGCGGAATGATCGGGCCGATGGTGGCGGAGGCCGCCGTGACCGCTGCGGAGAATTCCGGATCAAAGCCGTCCTTGATCATGGCGTCGACCTCGATCTGGCCGAGGCCGCCGGCGTCCGCGACAGCGGAGCCGCTCATGCCGGAGAAGACAATGGAGGCCACAACGTTGGCATGGCCGAGACCGCCGGGGATCGAACCGACCCAGGCGGAGCAGGCGCGGAAGATCTTCCGCGTGACGCCGCCGGTGTTCATCAGTTTCGCCGCCAGAATGAAGAAGGGGATCGCGAGCAGCGTGTAGCCGCTGGCGTTTCCGATCATGCGGTGGAAGATGGCCGTGACGGTGAATTGTCCGGTCACCAGCACGGTGAAGATGGCGGAGATGGACAGGGAGAAGGCGATGGGCACGCCCAGCACCATCAGCAGCAGAAAGCCGCCGATCAGCAAAAGAACATATCCTGCGAAGCTCATACGTCGATGCCCTCCTCTCCTCTTAATGCCCTCGGCGCATCCTCGGGCCTGCGGTTCAGAATCAGGTCAATCAGATGCACCACCGAAAACGCGCAGCCGATCGGGAAGCACAGATAGTAAACACCCTTGCGGATGGCGATGGTCTTGTAAAATGTCTTCCAGGTGGTCTGGACGATCGACTGGCTGCAGACGATGCCGGTGATCAGGAAGGCGATCAGCAGCAGATCGATGACATCCATATAGATTCGCCAGGTCTTCGGAGGAAGCTTGTCGCTCACGAAGGTCAGGCGGAGATGTTCCTGTTTGTGAAAGGTCATCGGCATGCCGATGAAGATGGCCCAGCAGAGTCCGACCAGGGTCAGCTCATACTGCCAGGTAACGGGATTGTTGAAGATAAAGCGCATGATGACGGAATAGACGATGATCAGACAGAGCCCTGCCAGGATCGTCGCACAGATCACGCTGGAGATCTTATCCAGAATCTCACTCAGCTTGTGGATAAAGGCTTTCATGTTATCTGTACTCCACCTCTCTTAATAAGAAGGGAGGCACGGCAGGCGCTGTGCCTCCCCGGTATACAGTCGGGGTTTGCTAAGATCGCGTAAAGGATTACTTCAGCTCGTTGATGCGGGCGACCAGATCCTCGGCCCAGTCGTTCTCGGCATAGAAGTCGGTGTAGACGCTCTGTGCCTGCTCAATGAAGGGGGCGGTGTCGGGATAGCCGACTTCCATTCCGGCGGCTTCAAGCTCGGCCAGATAGGTGGCCTCGTTGTCGCGGATGGCCTGGCGGTGCTCATTGCCGAATTCCTTCGCGCACTCGAGAAGGATCTCCTGCAGGTCGGCGGGGAGCTTGTTCCAGGTGCTCAGGGAGAAGATCATGTTCTTCGGCTGATACTGATAGTTCACCATGGTGAGGTACTTCTGGACATCCTGGAAGTTGTTGGCATAGATGTTGGAGACGGGGTTCTCCTGGCCGTCAAAGGTTCCCTGCTGGAGGGCCAGATACAGCTCGGAGAAGGCAAACGGGGAGGCGCTGGCGCCGTAGGCGGCGAAGATGGCCATGGTCATCTTGTCTTCCGGCGTGCGGAACTTCAGGCCCTTCAGATCCTCGGGCTTCTCAATGGGACGCTTGGAGTTGGTGAACTGACGAAGGCCGTTCTCCCAGTAGGCAAGCTGGATCATGTTGTGGTCTTCCAGACCTTCCAGAAGCTCCTGGCCGATCTCGCCGTCCAGGACCTTGTACACATGGTCATAGTCCGAGAACAGGAACGGAAGGCTCAGGGCCGCGAACTTCGGGCAGAAGGAAGCCTGCTGGCCGGAGGGGAGCATCATGGCGTCGAGGTTGCCCATCTCGACCATCTCGATCATCTCGGCGTTGGAACCGAGCTGCTCGGCGGCGAAGATCTGGACCTTCACGCGGCCTTCGGTGCGCTCTTCGACGGCTTTCGCAAAGTGCTCAAGGGAGATGTGGATGAGGTTCTGGGTGGTGTCGCTGTGACCGATGCTGATGGTGTAGGTCTTGTCCGCAGCAAAGGCGGTGACGCTCAGGGAGCAGATCATGACCAGTGCCAGGGCGATTGCCAGGAATTTCTTCATTTTGGTTCCTCCTTGATAAAAATGGGTTTTTATTTGATCCGGCTTCGCCGGGATCTTACGCTTCCTTCGGGGATTTTATTTGCACAGAGCCTCTGCCTGGGCAACGATGTTTTCGACGGTAATGCCGTTCATGGCGAGCAGACGCTCATAGGGGGCGGACTGGCCGAACTGATCCTGGATGCCGATGCGTTTGAGTCTGCCCTTGCCCGCTTCGGCGATCACTTCCGCCACGGCGCTGCCGAGGCCGTTCATGATGTTGTGGTCCTCCACCGTGATCACTTTGCCGATCTCGTCGATGCAGGCCGTTACCGCTTCCACATCGAGCGGCTTGATGGTGTGGACATCCAGCACCCGGGCGCCGATCCCCTTCGCCGCCAGCGCGTCCGCCGCTTCGAGCGCCAGACGGACCGTATCGCCGTTTGCCAGGATCGCGATGTCTTTCCCGTCGCGAAGCTGCTTGGCCTTGCCGATCTCAAAGGTCGCGTTCTCGTCATAGATCACCGGGATCGCGTCGCGGGTAAAGCGGAGATATACAGGCCCGTCGTAGGCTGCCGAAGCCTTGACCAGCGCCTTGGCCGCGTAGTAGTCAGCCGGCATGATCACCGTCATGTTTGGGATGGTGCGGAGAATGCCCATGTCCTCGATGGCCTGATGGGAAGCGCCGTCGTTGGCCGGGGTCACGCCGCCGTGGGAGCAGGCGATCTTGACGTTCAGTTTCGGATAGGCGATCTCCTGACGGATCATCTCGCAGATGCGCATGCTCCCGAAGGCCGCATAGGTTACCACAAAGGGGATCTTGCCGCAGGTCGCGAGGCCTGCCGCCACACCGGCGCCGTTCTGTTCGGCGATGCCGACGTTCAGGTACTGCTCCGGCAGTTCCTTGCGGAAGGCGCCGGTCTTGCAGGATTTTCCGATGTCGATGTCGACGACCAGGATGTCTCTGTTCTCTCTTCCGAGTTCAACGATGGCCTCGCCGAAGCCGTCGCGGGTCGCAATTTTCTTCGTCTCCATGCTCAGGCCTCCTCTTTGATATAGAGCGCGTTCAGCTCTTCCATCGCCTGTTTATATTGCTCGTCGTTCGGCGCCATGCCGTGCCAGCCGAGCTGATTCTCCATATAGCTCACGCCCTTGCCCTTTATGGTCTTGCCGACGATGCACTTCGGCAGGCCGTTCTTCGCCGCAAGCGCCTTGTCCATCGCATCGACCATCTGGGCCATGTCGTTGCCGTCAATCTCGTAAACTTCAAAACCGAAAGCCTCAAACTTCTTTGCCAGGCTGATGGGAGGCATGATCTCCTCACAGGTGCCGTCCAACTGAAGATTGTTCCAGTCGACGAAAACAACCAGGTTGTCCAGTTTATACTTGTGCGCCGTGCCGCAGGCTTCCCAGATCTCGCCCTCGTTGCACTCGCCGTCGCCCACCGCGCAGAAGACATTGTAAGTCTTATGGTCCAGCTTGGCCGCCAGCGCCATGCCCACCGCACAGGCCAGTCCCTGACCCAGAGAACCGGTGGAGATGTCGATGCCGGGGCACTTGTTCATGCTGGGGTGACCCTGCAGAGGGGATCCTTCCTTGCGAAGGGTGTCCAGCACTTCCATCGGGAAAAAGCCCTTCATGGCGAGCGCCGCATATTGTGCCGGGCAAACATGTCCCTTGGACAGGACAAAGCGGTCGCGGTCGGCCCAGCGGGGGTTCTTCGGGTCGACGTTCATATAACGGAAGTAGCAGGCCGTCACGAATTCCGCCACCGAAAGCGAGCCGCCGGGGTGTCCCGACTGCGCCTTCCAGATCATGTCCACCGCCCGGATGCGGAGTTCTGTCGCTTTGTTTTTGAGCGCGATCAATTCTTTCTGATCCATGGTTTACATCCTTTCGTCCAAGATGATCTCTTTGTGCTCACGGGAGGACTCCAGCGCCAGGGTGGAGAGCTTCAGGACCTTGATGCCCTCATCCAGTGGGGTGCGGATGGGCTTATTGTTCTTCAGGCAGTCCTGGAAGTACTTGTGGATGTTGAAGATCACGCCGTCCTGGTTGTATTTGTAGGAATCGTTGAAGTGAAGGGTTTCGGCCTGCGCCATGTCCGAGGTTTTCCAGGTGACTTCGTCGAACTCAAACATGTCGCTGCCGCGCAGGAAGCAGCTTCCCTTGGTGCCGATGTAGCCCTTGAAGTTGCCGCCCAGGTCGGCGCTCCAGCTGGCGTTGATGGTGGCGATGCCGCCCTTCTTGATCTTCATCGTACCGGAGAAGTTGGTGTCATAGGTGGGGAGATTGTCGATGGTGCACCAGACATTGGCGCTCATGGTCTCAAACTCACCGCAGAGCGCGGTCAGCAGGTTCCACTCGTGGGAGATCGACTCGATGGTGAAGCCGCAGGCCAACTTCGGGTCGGTGCGCCAGGAGGGCTGGAAGTAGGTGCCGCGGAAGCCGTATCCGGGTCCGACGCGGTTATCGAACACATTGATGGGATCGCCGAGCTCGCCGCTTTCGACAAGCTCCAGCATCTTCTGGAACGCGGGGCGATAGAAGTGGGCAAAGCCGACGATGATCTTCCCGTCATATTTCTGCTCCATCTCCTTGAGCTTCGCCGCATCCTCCAGGCTGGTGCCGATGGGCTTTTCCATATAGAGAGGAACATGGTGCTTCAGGACCATCTCCACATAGTCCAGGCGCTTTGTGGGCGGCGTACTGAGAACCACATAGTCCGCTCTCGGGACGTTTTCCTCAATCTGATCGTAGGTCAGCATTTCGCAGCCGAATTCGTCCGCGTAGCGCTTCAGGCCCGCTTCGTTGACATCAAACGCGGCAATGACCTTTCCGCCGAGTTTGACAACCGCGCGGCCGTGGGACTTGGCGATATCGCCGGCGCCGATCATTAATACATTCATGGTGAGTTCCTCCTGTATTTTTGTCAGGTTGTAAACTTGTAATACAACTATACAATACGACGAATTTACCGTCAAGCTTTGCCAATTCTTTCACAGCATTTTTGGTATGTTGAACAAAAAGGGCGCTGCGTTTTTGTGCGCAGCGCCCAAACCATTCCAATGTTTCGTTAAGTATCCGTTAAGAAAAATTTTGGCATCGCCTATAATCCCGGCGGATACAGCCATCCGCAGATCCCGATTGCGGTGTTTTATGATCTTCGGGCAAAGCCCCGGGCCGCCTGACCCTGGGGATCCTGGTACCTCTTTTGAATCGGCTAAAGCAGCATATTGAATTTCAGCGGATTTTGAAGTACAATTTCCCTGTCATTATCATTCCAAACACCTGAGGAGGAACACTCATGGCGCTTCATATCATTGACGAAGCCAACCGCTGTCTCAACTGCAAAAAGCCCATGTGTCAGCAGGGCTGCCCCGTTCACACCCCGATCCCTGTCGTCATCCAGCTTTTCAAGGAGAACCGTCTCCTGGAGGCCGGCGACATGCTGTTTCGCAACAACCCCATGTCCGCGGTCTGTTCCATCGTCTGCAACCATGAGATGCAGTGTGCCGGGCACTGTATCCGCGGAAAAAAGGATACGCCGGTTCACTTCTCCAGCATTGAGAACTACATCTCCGAGATGTATCTCGACCGCATGGAGGTAAACCGGCCTGAGAAAAAGGACAAGAAAGTCGCGGTCATCGGCTGCGGCCCCGCGGGCATGACCGTTGCCATCACCCTGGCACAGCAGGGATATCCTGTCACGGTGTTTGAATGGAAGGGCAAGATCGGCGGCCTTCTGCAGTACGGGATTCCGGAATTCCGCCTGCCGAAGAGCATCATCGACCGCTATCAGGCCAGGATGGAGGAGATGGGTATCACCATCCGCACCAACACCACCATCGGCTCGGTTCTGATGATCGACGAGCTGTTCCGCGACGGCTATGCCAGCATCTTCATCGGCACCGGCGCCGAGAAGCCCAGGAGTCTCGGCATCGAGGGCGAGAGCTTCGGAAACGTTCTCTTCGGCCTCAACTACCTTGCAAACCCGAAGGGCCACAAGCTGGGCGACCGGGTGGCGGTCATCGGCATGGGCAACGCCGCCATGGACGTGGCCCGCACCGCGCTTCGAAACGGCTCCCGCCATGTGACGCTCTATGCCCGCAGCCGCCACGTCACCGCCAGCTCCCACGAGCTGCAGTATGCCGAGCTCGACGGGGCGGAGTTCGTCTACGGCATGCAGATTCAGAAGATCACCGAGAAGGGCCCCGTCTTCAGGCGCAGCATCTTCGATGAAGACAACCATGTCATCGGCTATGAGGACGAGCTCATCCAGGAGGAGGCCGACTCCACCATCATCTCCATCAGCCAGGTTCCCCGCGCCAAGCTTGTGCGCACCACCCACGGGCTGGAACTCGGCGAGAACGGTCTTCTGCCGGTTGACGAAAACTGCATGACCACAAGAGAGGGTGTCTTCAGCGCGGGCGATGTGGTCACCGGCGCCAAGACCGTCGTCCATGCGGTCGAAGGGGCCAAACGGGCCGCCGAGGCCATGGTCCGCTATATGGAAAGAGAATAAGCTCTGCTTCCCTCGGTTTTTCCCTCCTTCTTTCAGGCTTTTCCGGAAGGAGACAAAGAATTCGGAAATAGAACAAGGGCGTTATCTCAGATCCGGCAACGCTGCCGGTCCGGGATAACGCCCTTGTTTTACGGGATTCGCTCTGCCTGCCGGCCCGGAAGCCGCGAAGCATCGAGCTTCTGCCCGGCATGGCGTAAGGGATCTCGATTCTCTGTTTTGTTTATGCCCTACTCGTGAACAATCAGTTCCAGCACATCCGGACGGGAGTAATGTCCGACGGCGTCGTGCTCCATCTTGCAGGCCGCGGGCAGGCTCATGTCGAGGTCGGCGTAAAGGATGGTCTCCTCATCCCACACGGGCGACATCATCGCGTGTCCGTAGGGGTCGATGATGCAGCTTCCGCCCCGGCAGACCATGTCGGGCTGGTCCTTGATGTCATCGATGGTCTCCAGATCCTCCGGATAGGAGGATTTGCGCACCACCATGTCGCAGTTGACGAAATAGCACTTGCCCTCGATGGCGATGTGCCGGATGGTTGCCTGCCACTCGGGATTGTCGTTGGTGTTGGGAGAAATGTAGATCGTGATTCCCTTCTGATAGAGCGCTACACGCGCCAGCGGCATATAGCTCTCCCAGCAGATCAGGCTGCCGATGGGGCCCCAGGGAGTCTCCACCACAGGGAAGTAATCCTTGTTGGCGTCGCCCCAGACCACACGTTCGGTCCCGGTCGGTTTCAGCTTGCGATGGACGCTCCAGCTTCCGTCCGGAGAGAAGATCACATTGCTGTTATAGAGCGTGCCGTTTACCGCGTCCCGCTCCGAAAAGCCCATGCTCACATACGCTTTGGCATCTCTCGCCGCGTCGGAGAGCTGTTTGAACTCCTCGCCTCCGGCGATCAGGGAGGCGTCGTAGTAGCGCTTCCAGTCCGCCCGTCCCGCTTCGGTCCGCTTTCCCATGCTGAAGCCGAAATTCATCCCGATCGGGTATCCGGGGATAAAAAGCTCCGGAAACACGATCAGCTCCGCCTCTTCCGCCGCGGCATTCCGGATGCAGCGCAGCGCCTTCTTCAGGCCGCCGGCCTTGTCAAACATCACCGGTTCCGCCTGTATCACGGCGATCCGGCAGGTTTCCTGTACATCTTTCATCAGATTCCGTCCTCCTCCGCAAGTTTTCCGGTTCTGCGATATGCTTTGATTTGAGTATAGCAAAAAAAGGAGAGCCGCACAAGAAAAATGTACAAAACCATCCGAGACGAAGAAAGGCGGATGCCCGATATCCGGGCACCCGCCGATTCTTGTTTCTGTTTTTATTCGATCGTTATCTTCGCCCGATCAGTTCGCCGCCGCCTTGGCGCCGGCCTTGCGTCCCCAGTGGACCGTGCCGATGATGGCCGTGCCGCTGCCGGGATAGTAGGGTCCGATCCAGCCGCCGGCATTCAGGCCGGCCGCGTACAGGTGCGGGATCACATTGCCGTTGACATCGATGACCTCGGTGTCGACATTGATCTTCAGTCCGCCCAGAGCGCCCAGGTTATAGGCAATGTTCTGATAGGCGTAGAAGGGCCCGGTAATGGGTTCAACGCCCGTCAGACGGCCGAACTGCAGGTCTTCGCCGGACTCGCCATAGCTGTTCCACAGGTCAAGCTGCGCCTTCAGATTGGCTGCCGGGACGCCGATGGCTTCCGCCAGCTCTTCGATGGTCTCGCCCTTAAAGAGGGTGCCGGCCTCGACCTCGGCGTCAGCGGCTTCTTCACTGCTCCAGGGCGCGTAACCGCTCGCCACCGCCTGAGACTCGGTGATGGAACTCTTGCCGAAGATCATGTAGGTGTGGCCGTTGAGGGCGACGCACTGCTGATAGATGGCGCGATAGTGATAGGCATAGGTTGTGTCTTCGCAAACAAAACGGAACCCGTTCTGATTCACGATGAAGCTCGGGAAGTTCGGGGTGCGGTTGTCCGTGCCGAAGCCGGTCTTGCCGCAGAAGTCAATGCAGCCGCCGAAGCCCGCGACGTCGGCGCCGATCTCCATGCCCATGCGGATGCCGTCACCGGTGTCGGTGGCCACGCTCAGGCAGATGCCGTTGTCCAGATCATAGTACTGCTGCGGGCTGAGGCGCTTGGCCATTTCGCGGTTCTGGTCTACAGATGCCGTGCACAGGATGACGCCCTTGTTGGCCTTTACGCGGATTTCTTTGCCGTCCTGCTCGGCGATGACACCGACAACCGTGCCGCTCTCATCCTGGACAAGCTTCTTGACTTCGGTGTTCATCTGCATCTCGGCGCCCTGCTCCTGCGCGTATTTCCATACCGCCTGAACATAGATGACACCGCCGCCGGAAGCGCCGCCGCCTTCATAGACATGGATACGGTCTGCCATGATCTCATCCTCGACATAGGGGATGTGGCAGTGGCCATAGATGCTGGTCCATTTCAGGCCGCAGGTATCCGCCAGCCAGTCGATGTGCGCCGGAGCGCCGTTGGCCAGATCCTTGACCAGCTCCTCGTCGACCAGGCCTTCGCCTTCCTTGATCCACACCGCTGCGTGGTTCTCAGGCGTGTCGTCCTGATACTTTGTAAACTCCTTCTGATACTTGGTACCGGCTGCCTGCATGACGCCGCCGGAGAGGTTAGAGGTGCCGCCGACGATGCCGGACTTCTCCAGCACCAGCACTTTGACACCGGCTGCCGCCGCTTCCGCCGCTGCGGAGACACCGGTTCCGCCGCCGCCGACGACCAGAACGTCGGTTTCCAGATCCCAGTTCTCTTCCGCCGAGGCGAGGACGGGTGCGCCGACCAGGCCCATGGCTGCGACGCTGGCCATGCTCGCTGCAGCGCCTTTCAGAAATGATCTGCGGGAAATGTCTTTGCTCATGTGTTTCTTCCTTTCTTTCTTCTTTTATATTCACAGCATGTCGATGATGCCCTGAATGCCGTATTCCTCATAGATCCACTTGTACCCCGAGACCTCGTCCCGGATCAGGTCGTCGATGACCCTCATGCCCAGGAGCTCCACCGGCGCCCGGTCGTCTGTCATGAGATAGTTACCTGCCTGCCAGGGCGTGAGACTTTCCCTGATCCGCTCCATCAGGCCGCGAAGCTCGGCATCGCTGCAAAGCATCGCATTGCGTGACATTGTTTCCAGCATCTCCGGATTGCAGGAGGCAAAGAGCTCCCGATTCGTGCTGTTCGGGACGTCGATCGTCCGGACTTCCGGAAACACGGCGGCGATGGTGTCGGAGAGGTAGTGGTTGATTTCCCCTTCTCTCTCCCCGTGCATGTTCATGTTGACGACGAGCACGCCGTCGTCCTTCAGGTGCTCCCGCACCATGGTGAAGAACTCGACGGAAGACATCTGAAACGGGATCGTGATGTCTTGGTAGGCGTCCACCATGATCACGTCATACCGCTTTTCCACCGCGTTCAGATAGGCCCGGCCGTCATAGGTGCAGACATTCAGATCCTCCGGCATCTCAAAATAGCGATGCGCAAGCCGGGTGATCTTCTCGTCAATCTCCACGCCCTCGATCTGGATACCGGGGAAGTATCGTGTACACTGGCTTCCGTAGGTCCCGGTTCCCATCCCGAGGATCAGCAGGTCAAAGCCCTGACCCTCCGCCAGTTTTTCCTCCGCCCCGGCCATCATGGGCGCCGCCAGGGCATAGTCATAGTACATGCCGGTGAGGGACGCGTCCCTGCGGAGGATGGACTGGACACCGAAGAGGACATTCGTCGAGAGGATGACGCTGTCGTCGGTCTCCTCCACCTGCAGATAGTTGTAGACCGATTCGCCCTCATAGACCAGATTATCCTTCCAGAAAGCGAAGTTCGACCGGTATCCCAGGGCGCAGCTGAGCAGGAACACCGCAACTCCCGCCACAGAGGCGGCGCTGCGTGTTTTCGTGCTGATAAAATAGATCAGCCCCAGCACCAGCAGAATCCCCGCGAAGATCAGGAAGGTGATCGACGTGCCGACCGCCGGGATCGTCACAAAGGTCGGGACAAAGGTCCCGATGATGCTGCCGACGGTGTTGGCCGCCCCCAGCGTCCCGACGATCCGGGCATTGTCCTCCAGGTTCTCCATGCTGTACTTGGCCAGCGACGGCGTCACCGTCCCCAGCAGAAAGAGCGGGAAGACGAAGATGACCATGCAGGCCGCAAACGCCGCCCAGATCAGGTAGTTGGCGTTCACGGAGAAGATCATCACGGCGGAGATCGCGAGGATAACGTATTTCCCGACCACCGGGATCAGGGCAATCCAGATCGAGGCGATGAGAATGCGCCGGTACAGGCGGTCCGGATTCGGATCCCGGTCCGCACTGCGTCCGCCGTAGAGATTGCCGAGAGCCATGGCGATCATGATCGTCCCGATGATGATGGTCCAGACGATCTGGGAGGAGGAAAAGTACGGCGCCAGCAGGCGGCTGGCTCCCAGTTCCACCGCCATCACCGCCATTCCGGCGAAAAACTCCGTCAGATAGAGGTAGAGCTTATTCCGGAGAATCGGTCTCGTCATTGCAGGATCAGGTCACAGATGCGATCCACCGTTTCGATTGGAAGATCCGCGTACATCGGCAGCGTCAGCACCCGCTCCGCCACATGCGCCGCGACCGGCGTCTTTGTCGGGTCGAATCCGGCCTTCCCCGCATAGCAGGTAAAGGCGCTCGTCAGGGGGTAGAAATACTTTCTCGGGATGATCCCGTTTTCCGCGAGACGTGCGAAGACCTCGTCCCGGTTCAGGCGGAAGCCGTCAAACACCACCGGATAGTAGGCGAAGTTTGGCTGAATTTCCGCCGGATGCGCATTCAGCTGCAGCCCCGGAATGCCTCCGAGGCGTTCGTCATAATGTTGCGCCACCAGCCGCCGCTTTTCGATCTCTTCCTGAAGATGGCGCAGATTGCACAGCCCCATCGCAGCGCAGAACTCGTTCATCTTGGCGTTGCCGCCGACATAGGCCACCGTCTCCTCGTCATGGATGCCGAAATTCTTCAGATCGCAGAGCCGGCGCTGAATCTCCGCGCTGCGGCAGCAGACCGCGCCGCCCTCTACGGTGTTGAAGACCTTGGTCGCGTGGAAGCTGAACATCGCCGCATCGCCGAAGCAGGCCGAGCTGACCCCGTTTCGGAACACACCGAAGCTGTGGGCTGCGTCATAGATCACCGGCAGGCCGTGCCGGGCCGCAATCTCTCCGATCCGGTCCACATCGCAGAGATTTCCGTAAACATGAACCGGCAGAATGGCGACCGTCTTATCGGTGATCAGCGCCTCCAGCTTTTCCGGATCCATGGTATAGGTCCTGGGGTCAATGTCACAGAACACCGGCGTGCAGCCGCAGCGCACGATGGCATGGGTTGTGGAGGCAAAGGTAAACGGTGTCGTAATGATCTCACCTTGAAGACGGAAGGCCTCGATCACGTTTTCCAGGGCCAGATGCCCGTTGGTAAACAGGGCAATCTCCTCGCAGCCGAGAAAGTGCTTCAGCTCCTGTTCCAGCTGCTGGTGCTTGCTGCCCATGTTGGTGAGCCAGTGGCTGTCCCACAGCTCGCGGATCTCCTCACAATACTCTTCAAAGGGCGGCATGGACGACCGTGTCACATTGATTGTCATGTTCCATTCTCCTTTCACGGATTCAGGCAGTCCCGCACCGCCCTGATGATAAAGTCCATCTCCTCCGCACCGTATCGCTGGTCACAGGGCAGCGGAAGAATCTGTTCGGCCAGCCGGCAGGCTTCCGAATCCTCCGGCTGCTGCCCGGGCACATTCGGCCAGAGCATGGGGACAAAAATCTTCTGTTCAATGAGCTTCTTTCGGATCGTCTGCCCCTCCGGAAGCATCAGCGGATAAGCATAACCCCCCTCCGTCAGACGCACTTTCAGAAGGTTCCGCTCCCCGAGGCCCTCATGCAGCCTCCGAAAGTTTTCCGTCCGGATCCTCTTCACCCGCTCATAGTCCACCGCGTGCAGGAGGTTTTCCGTCAGGGCGGACATGCGTTTCGGTTCCATGGAGAGTGCCTCGTTGTTCTGCGCGGCGGCGGCAAAGTATTCGCCCGCCGGACGCTCGAAGCGGCCCAGGACAAAGTCCATCCGCTCCCGCGACTCATCCGCCGGGAGTTCTCTCTCCGGCGCGTCGGTATAGACGAAGCCGCCGTCCGGAACACCCAGGAACTTTCGGCAGGTATAGAGCGTGTCCACGCCCTTCAGCGGCAGGTCAAAATACGCCTGGGCGTTATCCACGATGAGTCTGGGAACGCGTTCGGCAATGCTTTGCAGCTCATCTGCCGGCAGCTGTCCGTAGAAGTTCACGAGGTAGAACCACTCGTCGTCTTCTGTCTTCAGCGCCTTCGGCCGGAGGTCCGCTCCCACGGGATAGAAGCGGATATCAAGCTCATGAGCCCGGCAGACCGCTTCCACCACGTCGCAGTTGAAGTCCGGCAGAGCAATCTTCCGGATTCCGCGCTGTTCGATCAGATAGCTGAGGCAGGCCCGGCCGCTGGAGAGCGCCAGCGCCTTTTCGTGCAGCATCGGCCCCGTGAAGCGCTCCAGCTCCAGGTATCCGCCGATCTCCTTATGCATCGGGCTCCCCCTCTGTCAGGATCCGCGCCCAGCTTGAGACATCCGACATACGGGCATCCCGTTCCGCCTCGCTCGGCCAGTTCAGCACCAGCGAGCCCACGGCGTTGTTTGCGCCGGCAAAGGCTTCCACCGGGTCTCCCGGATTTACCCAGAGGTCCTCCTCAACCACGGAGGCTCTCGCGTCCTCCGCGATCCAGAGCTTCCGGAACGCGCCGCTGCGCTCTGCGTGCAGCATCACGATGGACCAGTGCCCCTGATAGACCGGGTCGTGCATCTCCTCCACCGGCAGGCCCAATGCCGCGCGAACCGCGTTGTGCACCAGCCTTGTCCCGGAGGTGAATTCCAGCATCTCGCTCAGCCGGTTTCCGCCGCCCCGTGGGGAGACCTCCATGAGATAGGCGTTTCCGTCCGTCCCGAGCCGGACTTCGACGTTATAGAGCGAAGTTCCCATATGCAGCAGGCTCAGCAGCCGCTGCAGCTCCGAACGGAGCTCCCGCTGCTGCGCTTCGGGGATCGTGGACGGCCAGGTATAGCCCACCGGCGCGTAAGGGTTGTCGGCTTTGCGGTCAAAATACTGATTATCAAAGGAGACAAACTTCAGTTCCCCGTCCACCGAGAAGCAGTCGGTATCCGAGGAATACCCCTGCTGCTGGATAAAGTCTTCCAGGATGAACCTTCCGCAGCGGGTAAACTTCAGCGCATACCGGATCGCCGCCTCCAGCTCCGCCGGGCTGTCCACCCGGCCGACGCCCTTGCTGCCCGCGTTGTCCACGGGTTTGACAATCAGGGGATATCTGAGCTGCTCCGCCATTCTCAGGGCGTCTTCGAGGCTGGAAAAGCTCCGGCAGTTTGGCACCCGGAAGCCGTGCTCCCGCAGAAAGGCGCGAAAGCGCCCCTTGTCCTGCAGAATCGCCACCGATTCGTACGGGCCGACATTCGGCAGGCCCATCCGGTCCGCCACATAGGCCGCCGTGATGACGCCGGGGTCGCAGGCGAAGGACATTACGCCGTCCACCTTCAGCTCCTGCGCCAGCTTCAGGGTCGCTTCCCTGTCGACGATGCTCACGTTGTGGTACTCATCCGAGAGCTTATGCGCGAAGTTGTCCGGGAGATAGTCGCAGGTGATCGTATGACAGCCCAGCGCCTTTGCCTCCCGGATCACCGGGACCAGATAGCGTGAGCCGCCGAGCAGCAGCAGTTTTTTCATCGGTTTTCTCCCGCCCTTCTTTTCTGCAGAATGGTTTTTGCCATGTTGAGGATATAGTCGAAGCTGTCCAGCTTCAGAAGCCTTGCGCCCAGGATATAGACCAGCATGCCCAGCGGGACCTGGATCAGCAGGGTCACCAGATCATGCAGCCCCAGCAGCTGCACCGCGGCCACACAGCCCGCCATCACCAGCGACAGCAGCAGGCAGGGCAACAGGTCCTTCAGCTGGGTCCAGTACGGATAGCCCAGCAGTCTCTTGTTCGGCCAGGCGTTAATGAGCTGCGCCAAGATATCGCAGAACAGCTGTCCCAGTGCCATGGCCAGCACGCCGTAGCGCAGGGTATAGAGCAGCACGCTGGTCTCCGCGATTTTCTTGATCACTTCCAGTTTCAGGAAGATATCGCTCCGCCCCATGGCCTTGATTGCGTTGAGGTTTGCCGTGTGCAGGGGATAAAACGCGTAGATCGCGCAGAAAATCTGCATAAACGGCACGCAGGGCAGCCACTGCTCCTTCAGCAGCAGCCGGACCAGCGGTGTGGCGCAGGCCGCAAGCCCCGCCATCATCGGCATCATCACAAAAGAGCTGGTCTTGATGGCGCGGCGTGTCATCTCCCGCAGGGTATGGACGTTGTCCTGCTCCGCCGAGAGCACCGGCAGCAGCACGCTGTCGAGAGAGGCGTTGATGCTGGTTGTGATCTGATCCGGCCAGTTGCGTCCCTTGTCAAACTGTCCGAGCTCTTCCTTGGGATAGCGCTTGCCGATCACCAGAGAGTAGATCTGCAGATACAGCGTGTCGAGGAAAGAGGCCGCCAGCAGTTTCCAGCCGTAGGAGAGCAGGCCCTTCAGGCGCTCGGCGGAGAACATTTTTTTCGGCCGCCAGCTGACCGTGAACCAGAGGATCAGGGTGTTGACGGCAAAGTTGCTCAGCTGCAGCGCCACCAGGGACCAGATGCCGAAGCCGAGATAGACCATCGCGATGCTCAGCGCGCCGGAGAACAGCGTCCCTCCCAGGGTCGCGAAGAAAAAGCGCTTGAACTGCATGGTCTTGGACACGTAGGCCAGCTGCACGTTGTAGAGGCCGGAGATCACCACAAGCAGGCCCAGCACCCGGAGGATCGCCACATAGCTCTCCTCCTGATAGAACACCGCGATCCGCGGTGCCGCGAGAAACAGCCCCAGATACAGCAGCAGGCTGAAGCCGAGGTTGAAGAAAAACACCGACGAGAAGTCCAGATCGTCCGGATCCTTTTTCTGGATCAGGGCGTTCGCCATGCCGCTGTCGGCAAACACCTTCAGGATATTGATGACCGCCAGCACCACGGCGATCTGGCCGGAGGGGCCGGGGCCCAGCTTGCGCGCGAGAATGATGCCCACCACGATGTTGAGCAGCTGCGCGCCGAAACGCTCAAAAAAACGCCAGAGGAAGTTGCTCGCAACTTTGCTTCCGTTACCCATCCTTCTGATCAGTCCTCATATCCGCGGTGTTTCCGATAGAGCCGGTGCAGATGGGGCAGCCTGCGCTTGAGCTCGGTGGAGATGATGCGGCCCTTTCCCATGCTTTTATGAATTTTGTCATAGGGCGGCTTGACCATCTCGTCCACGCGCCCTTCGATGTAGAGCAGCTCATACTCCCGCTCCAGCAGGACCTGATCGATGGCCGCTTCCTGCTCCGGTGTCAACGGATGTTGCTTCACGGTCTTCAGCATGGCAATCTCGCCGCTGACAAAGCGCTTGAGCTTGTGATACTCCTGTCCGACACCCCTGCTCCAGGCCGAGGGGTTGCTGCCGATGCGGTAAACCGACATGCAGCGGTCCAGAAAGCGCACCTTCCCCGAGAGGCCGAGTCGTACGCCGATGGCATAGTCGGTGAAGTAGCCCTGGTGATAGGCCACGTCGCGGTAATCCGGCGGATTCAGGATAAACTCGCGCCGGGCGAGGATCGAACTCGTGTGGTAGGCATGGGACATGCCCTGCACCACCTGCTCAAAGGGGATGTCCCGGTCTCCGTCCTGCGCAAACAGGACCTTGTCCGGCTGATTCGAAAAGCGTCCGATGCTGTTGTGCACGCAGGCGGAGTACTCCGGATGGGCGTCCAGCCAGTCCACCTGAAGCTGCAGCTTCTCCGGGTCGTTCCAGTAATCGTCCCCCTCGCATACGGCGATATACTCGCCCCGGCAGGCCGGGAAGAACACCACGTCATAGAGGTTGATGCGCCGAGAATAGAGGTTCTCCTTTTGATAGAAGGGCCGAATCACCTCTGGGTATTTCGCCGCGTATTCCCGGATGATGTCCCCGGTGCTGTCGGTGGACGCGTCGTCGTTCACCAGCACCTCGAAGGGAAAATCCGTCTTCTGATTCAGGAAACTGTCCAGGGTCTGGCGCAGATACTCCTCATGGTTGTATGTGGCGCAGAGGACCGAGACCTTGCAAGTTATCTTCTCTTCCATAGAATGCTCCGCCTGTTATCTGTGATTCTGCCCACGCTTCTACAGGGCCTGACTTCTGCCCGCGCTTATGCCCGGGTGCATTTTTGTTCTTCGTCTTTCCCACCGCCTGCGGCGGGGGGAAATTCCTTGCCTTAAGTTTATGCCCAGGGAGCGTTATACTTCGGGTCGTTGTAGGGATAAGGGGCAACAGAAGGCCATTGGTCGTAATCAAACTGCTGCCGCAGCAGCTGGTAGCGCTCATCAAGGCGCCAGCTGCCGGTTGCCGCTCCGTCTGTTTGGTAGAGGATATTTGTATCCGGGTGGGCTTCCAGAATCTGCTCCATCGCGCCCTCCGGGAAGAAATAGGCCGTGTGGCTCCCGATCCAAAGACGCTTGAGCTTCGGCATGCCAAGTAAGACTTCCCAGCCCTGTGTCTGGCCCATGCCGCAGATGTTCAGATGCTCCAGATCCTGCATCCCTGCCAGCGGCGTGAGATCCAGCTCAATATGTGCCCAGGGAACAATCTCCAGGAACTCCAGCTTGGTGCAGTTTTCCAGCATGTCCAGCGTGTCCCAGCCGCTGGCCGTGATGATGCACACCTCGAGATTGGTCATGGTCCGCATGAAGTTCCAGTCGTGGAGCTCCAGATTGTGGCCGAGATCCAGATACTTCAGATTGGTCAGATACTTGAGTTCCTGGGTATACTCATCCCACATATAGGGATAGAAGTTGGCGCACCAGAGGCGCTCGGAATCTGTCCGCATGGTGAACTGGTCATTGGCAAACCAGATTCTCCAGATGACTTCCATATCCGGATACGCATCCCGGATCTCCGCCATGCGCTCGGAAGAGACGCCGCAGGAGTCCATGTCCAGGCGCTTGCAGTGTTTCATCAGGGGCAGGATTTCCCGTACCGCCGCGCCCTCGTCTGTCATGACGCTGTGGTTCAGATCCATCTCCTCGGACAGCGTACTCAGATAACGTCCGTAAAACACAAAACGGTATTCCAGCTCCGCCTGCGGTGCGGCTTCCTGCAAGGTGCGCAGGTCCGCCCAGGTGAGGTCCCGCGTCGCTTTTAAGGGGCGCTCCACTGCGGCGGTCTCCGCGTTCAGCTCCTCACGGTTCAGCTTTGTCCAGGCCCCGTCGGTTCCCATGTCAATCCGTTCCAGCGCCGGCATCTGCTTCAGGCGCTCTGCCGCCTCTGCAACGTCTTTATGCTTCAGCTTGTGGAGCGACACTCTGGTCGCGTCCAGCGGATAGACGCTCCCTTCCGGGAAGCTCAGTTCCGGGACAGGCGTCGGGGTCGGCGCCGGCGTCTCCGTCGGTTCCGGTGTTTCTTCCGCAGTTTCTTCTGTGGTCTCTTTCTCCGCGGACGGCGTCGGATCCGTCGAAACCGCGGCCGCGCCGCAGCCGCAGAGCATAGCCAGCACCAGGATGGTCAGGACGATGAGCAGGATGGTTCTTTTCATAAAAGATTTCCTCGGTTTCATGTGGTCTGTTTCGATCTCTATTTCTTGTCATGCCGAAATTTGACTTCTTATTATATCATTCATTTGCCGCCGCTTCAACAAAAAACCGCTTTCCGGCAAATATTCATAAATCTTTTGGATTCGTCCGCTTTACGGATCATTCCCGCTTGGGGTATAATGAGCGCATCGCTTCCTTACCCTGAAAGGAGGACCCTTTTATGAAAAACAGAACTTTGATTCTTGTCCTGTTGGTGATTCTGCTGCTCTGCCTGCTGCCCGCGATGACGCTCGCCCTGAAGACGGAACCGCATGTGGATTCCGTTCCTGTCGCGGAAGGCGCTCCGCTCCCTCCATCCGCCATGTCCGGAAGTGCGGAGGACGCCGCGGCGCTCGCGGAGCAGATTCAGCCCGATTCCACCGCCTTTCCCGAAATCGTCGTCCCATCGGAAACTTCTCTTCCCAGACCCGACTCCGATCCCGTGCTTGTCTCATCGGGAAGCACGATCTACGCTTATGAGGGGATGGCTGTCCGAAATGACGGCGGAACCGTCTACAGTACCGGCGCCACCGTCACCAATATGGGCGGAACCGTCTTCTGCAACGGCGGTACGGTGTACAACTACGGCGGCAAGGTCTATGCCAGAGCCGGGACGGTCTTTAACCATGCCGGCACCGTCTACAATGCAGGCGCGGATATCATCGTTCTTCCCGAGGACGATTCTCAGGAGAGCCGGATCTACGGCTACTATGAGCTGAAGCTCGCCGGATACTATGAGCCCTACGTCACGCTTGAGGGCGTGGTCAATGAGCCCGGTGCCGAAAGCATGATCATCAGCGAGGACAGCGTCTGCCGCATCACGCCGAAAGAAGGCTGGCACATCGCGAATGCCGAGACCACTTCCGGTGAACTGGTCTGGAATGACGCAGATGGCAGCGTCCTGCTCATGAACGTCACGGGCGACACGGTGCTTACGCTGGAAATCATCCCTGCCTGACGGCATACGGTCTTCGCTTATCCTGTGCCTCCAATTGAGATAAGGTATGGCAGATCGGCATGAAACATGGTATAATATATAAGTTGACCCTTTCTTTGCAGATTCGGTCTGAACCAGAATCGACTTGAGCCCGGCACCAGCTCTGAGCATCATACCGTTCCGGAAGGAGAAAAAGAAATGTTCCTCTATATTGATCCCGGTACAGGGAGCATGTTGTTCACGATACTGATCGGTGTGCTCAGCGCTGCCATTTATGCCTTCCGCGGCGTTTTGGTAAAACTGAAGTTTCTGCTCTCCGGAGGAAACGTCAGGCGCAGCGACGATGCGGCGATTCCCTTTGTTTTTTTCACGGACAGCAAACGATACTGGAACATCTTCAAACCCCTGTGCGATGAAATGGAGAAGCGTGGTGAGCAGGTTCTCTATCTGACGGCAGAGCCGGACGATCCGCTGCTGAACGAGAAATATCGCAATATCAGGGCAGAATATGCAGGGGACGGAAACAAGACGTTTGCCCGGATGAACATGCTGAAAGCGGATGTGGTTCTGTCCAGCACGCCGGGGCTGGACGTCTATCAGTGGAAACGGTCTCGGGATGTCAAATGGTATACCCATGTTTTTCATGCTGCAAATGACGTGACCCTGTACCGGATGTTCGGCATTGACTACTACGATGCCCTGCTGCTCAGCGGAGAATACCAGATTCGGGAAATCCGTGAGCTGGAAGCACTGCGTCATCTTCCTGAGAAGGAACTCCGGCTCACCGGATCGCCGCATACGGACGCCCTGCGGGAACGGCTGCTGCGCGCTGACCCCGTGCCGGAGCACGAAATCACCGTTCTTCTTGCTCCGTCCTGGGGGCCAAGCGGAATTTTGAGCAAATACGGCTCGAAAATCATTGACCGGCTTCTGGAGACGGGTTTTCACGTGATCATCCGCCCGCATCCGCAGTCGTTTGTCTCGGAAAGCGGCATGCTGTCCTCCCTGATGAAAAAATACCCGGAAAGCGAGCAGCTGCAGTGGGATCGAAGCGTTGACAATTTTGACGTGCTGCATCGCTCTGATATTCTGATTTCTGATTTCTCGGGGGTCATTTTCGACTACACCCTGGTGTTCGACAAGCCGGTTATCTACGCGGACACTTCCTTCGACGCCGGCATGTATGATGCCTGGTGGCTGGAGGAGGGCCTCTGGACGTTTTCCATTCTGGATCAGCTGGGTCTGCAGCTGACCGAAGAGAACATGAAAGATATCAAAATTCTGATTCAGCAATGCCTCTCCGAAAACCGTTTCAAGGCGGGACGCGATCGGGCCAGGGCGGAAACCTGGGCAAATATCGGTCACTCGGTCGAAGCCGTCGCGGATTACCTGGTAGAAAAAAGAGGCGAACTGCTTTCTTCAGAAGCCGGTCACCGGGCAGCATAACAATCGGATAAAGGATGACACAGATGTCAATCGGAAATCTTTTATATCAGCTGATACTGGGGCCTCTGGAACTGGTGTTTGACGTGATCTATTCCCTGGCCTGTCAGATCACGGAACACCCCGGCACGGCCATTGTATTTCTGAGTCTGGCCATGAATTTTCTTGTTCTTCCGCTCTATCGCAGAGCCGATGCCATGCAGGAAGAGGAACGGCTTCAGTCCATGCGGATGAAGCCCGGCATTGATCAGATCAGAAAAATGTTCAAGGGCGATGAGCGTTTCATGATTTTGCAGACGTATTATCGCCAGAACAATTATAAGCCTTATTATGCCCTGAAGGGCTCTCTTTCTTTGCTGCTCGAAATTCCCTTTTTCATTGCGGCTTATCGTTACCTCTCCGGCCTGTCTCTCCTTCAGGGAGTCTCCTTCGGTCCGATTGCTGACCTGGGCAGTCCGGATCAGCTGATTCACCTGGGTGGAATCAGCCTGAACCTGCTGCCCATCCTGATGACCGCGATCAACATCATCTCCGGAGCCGTCTATACCAGGGGAATGCCGTTGAAGAGCAAGGTGCAGCTGTACGGGATGGCGCTGATTTTTCTTGTCTTTCTCTATCGTTCGCCCTCGGGACTTGTTTTTTACTGGACGCTCAACAATCTGTTTTCTCTGGTAAAGAATATCTTTTATAAGATCCCGCATCCGAAGAAAAACCTGGGCGGCCTCTGTTCTCTGGCAGGTATCGCCGTGTTTGTCCGCTTTTGCCTGATGGATCCGCCGGAGAGCTTCCGCGAGCGGATCCTGATTGCTTTGATTGCCGGTCTGATGCAGCTTCCGTTCCTGTCCGGTTTCCGGAAGCCGGCAGGCATACGGCAGGAAAACACTCCGGATCCGAAGATCGTCAATACGGTTTTCTTCGCATGCTGCATCTTTCTGACTGTTCTTCTGGGCGTTCTGATTCCTTCTGCCGTCATCCGCGAATCGCCGGGAGAATTTGCGGAGATAACGGACTTTCATTCTCCCCTCCGTTATCTCGTGAGCTCCGCTCTTCTTGCCGCCGGAGCCTTTCTGCTCTGGTGCGGTATTTTCTACCGGCTTTCCTCCGCACAGGGAAAACGTTCTTTCTGCCTCGCGGCTGGGATTGCGTCCGGGTCGGCCGTGATTGACTATATGTTCTTCGGAAAGAATTACGGCAATCTGTCTCCCCTGCTGAAGTATGATTTCCCGATTCTCAATTCTGCCTCCAGCTACCTGATCAACACGGGCGTATTGCTGGCGGCCGGAGTGCTGATCTACCTCGTCTGGAAGAAGAAACCGGATCTGGTCCGCGCGGTATGCATCGCGGGCTGCCTTGCCGTCGCTGCGATGTCGGTGCTGAACATCCAAAACACAGGCCGCCAGGTCAAAGCCCTTGAAGCGCTTGCCAAACAGCAGCCGCAGGAAGGCGTCCGGATTCCCCTAAGCAGAAACGGAAAAAATGTGGTTGTGATCATGCTGGACCGTGCTGTCAACGCTTTCGTTCCTTTTGTTTTGAACGAAAGGCCGGAACTGCAGAGACAGTTTGCCGGATTCACATATTACCCCAACACCCTGTCCTATGGGGCCAGAACAAACGTCGGCTCACCACCGCTCTTCGGCGGGTATGACTACATCCCGGAAGAAATCGACAGCCGATCCGACGTGCTGCTGAAGGACAAACAGAACGAAGCCCTGAAAATCATGCCTGTCAATTTCTACGAAAACGGGTTTGAGGTAACGGTATGTGATCCTTCTCTTGCCAATTACATGTGGACACCGGATCTGAGCATCTATAATGATTACCCCGGCATGCATACCTATAATACGATTGGCCGATACACGGGATATGAAGAGGAGACGCTCCGGATGGAATATGCGATCTGGAACCGGAACTTTTTCTGCTTCAGTGTCTTTAAGGCAGCCCCCCTGCTCCTGCAGGACACCCTGTACGACGATGGCATCTATCTGTCATCCAAAAACAGCCTTTCCATCGACACCCCTCAGGTGGCCGAGTCCCCGTTTGTCAGCCGCGGCGTCGATCTCGACTTTCTGAAGAATTATGCTGTCCTGAACCACCTCTCTGAAATCACAGCCCTTGATGCCTCACAGGAAAACACCTTTCTGATGATAAGCAATGAAATCACGCATGTGCCCATGCTGACACAGACGCCGGATTACGTTCCGCAAAACGAAGTGGATAACACGGCTTATGAAGAAGAACACGCTGTCAGGCTGTCCCTGACCGGCAAAGAACTTCGGGCAACGGAAGATCTCTTTCTCATGACGCATTATCATGCGTTGATGGCTGCGTTTATACAGCTCGGAAACTGGTTTGATTATCTCCGTGAGAATGACATTTGGGATAATACCAGAATCATTCTTGTTTCTGACCATGGGTATTATTTTGGAGAATACTTCAATATGGTTCTGGAGACGCCCCCTTATTACAAGGCGGATGAAGGGGAACGCTATCTGAATCTGCTGGCATATAATCCGCTTCTGATGGTGAAGGACTTTGGCAGCCGGGATTTCACGACAGACAGCTCCTTTATGACAAACGCGGACACACCGCTCCTGGCTTTTGACGAGTTGATCGAAGTCCCTGTGAATCCGTTTCTGCATAAACCAATCACCGATGAGCACAAGTATGACAGCGAGCAGCATATCCTGTACCGGGACTGGAGTACGACAGAGGATGCCAACAAGTACTCTTTTGAAGATGTGGATGAGAGCCGGTCGCCGAAGCGGTGGCTCACGCTGCGAAATACAAATATCTTTGATCTGAACAACTGGACGGTTGAGCAAAACCGATTCAGCTGACACGCTGTACGCTTTAAAACGTATCATCGAAGGGGAAGGAAAGCTGACATGGAAAATCTCACAAGAAAACAATTTGATCTTTTGGAAAAGCTGGCGACAACCGAGGCCGCATTGACCCAGCGCGATCTGGAAAAGCTCACAGGATACAGTCTCGGCACTGTGAACCGGGTCATGAAGGAATTATCGGAAGCCAGATATGTCCGTGACGGCGCGATTACCGGAGAGGGAATCAGCGCGCTGGAACCGTATCGGGCAAAACGGGCGATCTTTATTGCCGCCGGCTTCGGGACACGTCTTGTGCCGATCACGTTCAACACGCCGAAACCGCTGGTCAGAGTACATGGCGTCCGGATTATCGACCGCCTGATTGAAGCGTGCCTGGCTGCGGAAATCAATGAGATCTATATCGTCCGGGGCTATCTCGGAGAGCTCTTTGATCAGCTGCTCTATAAATATCCCATGATCAAGTTTCTGGAAAACCCGGTCTACAACGAAGCCAACAACATCAGTTCCTCTCTGGTCGCCCGTTACATGCTCTCCAACGCCTATGTGTTTGAAGCAGATCTGCTGCTCTACAATCCGTCCATCATCCGGAAGTACCACTATACCTCCGACTTCCTCGGAATCAAAAAAGAGCGCTCCGACGACTGGTGCTTCAAGGTCAAGGACCGCGTCATCGTCGAAGAGAAAGTCGGCGGAGAAGGAGACGACATCTGGCAGATGGTCGGCATCTCCTACTGGAACGAAGCCGACGGGCACAAGCTTTCCCAGGATATTCAGGATGTGTACCAGTCTCCCGGCGGAAAGGAGCGGTACTGGGAACAGGTTCCTCTTGTATACCGGAAAGAACATTACGCAGTAGAAGTCAGAGAATGCCTTGAATCAGACATTATAGAGATCGATACCTTTAATGAGCTGAAAGCCATTGACAAAACATATGATGTCTGACGGGAGTTTTTTCCCGGTATAAAGTGAAGTGAATGGAAACCGAATAAAAAGCGGAGAGTCGATCGCATGACCGTCTCTCCGCTTCGCATTATCATCTTATGCACTTCCTGAATCTGCCGACGGATCAATAGTTCTCTTCGTGGACCTCGAAATAGGCCTGCGGGTGGTTGCAGACCGGGCAGACATCCGGCGCTTTGGTCCCGACGACGATGTGACCGCAGTTGCGGCACTCCCAGACCTTGACGCCGCTCTTCTCGAAGACCGTCTTCTCCTCGACGTTCTTCAGGAGCTTGCGATAGCGCTCTTCATGAGCCTTCTCGATGGCGCCGACGCCGCGGAACTTCTCCGCAAGCTCGGGGAAGCCCTCTTCCTCGGCCTCTTTGGCCATGCGTTCGTACATATCGGTCCACTCGAAGTTTTCGCCCTCTGCCGCATGCAGCAGGTTCTCTTCCGTGGTTCCCAGCTCGCCCAGCTCCTTGAACCAGAGCTTGGCATGCTCTTTCTCGTTCTCCGCCGTCTTCAGAAAGAGGGCCGCGATCTGCTCATAGCCCGCCTTCTTCGCGACGGAAGCAAAATAGGTATACTTGTTTCTGGCCTGGCTCTCTCCGGCAAAGGCTTCCCAGAGGTTTTTCTCGGTTTTGGATCCTGCATATTTGTTTGCCATGGTGGTTCCTCCTAAAAAAAGTTTTATGAAGTGCAACTTCGTTCATGATTTAACAAATCAAACTATAAAATCAGAGCCGCTCTGTTGAGCGGCTCTGTGTTGGCATTGACCTATTTTCCCGGTCCGTCGCCAGACAAGTATCTTCGGCACTGGTGAGCTTAACTTCTGTGTTCGGAATGGGAACAGGTGGACCCTCACCGTTAAAAACACCAACTATTTCAGAGACACACCCTGAAAACTGAACAGAGAAGGGAGTGAATGCAAGGGCAAACCTGCATACTGTAGGTCAAGCCCTCGGGCTATTAGTACCGGTTGGCTGAACACGTCACCGCGCTTACACCGCCGGCCTATCAACGAAGTAGTCTACTTCGGCCCTTACTCCTAATGGATGGGAGATCTTATCTTAGGGGGAGTTTCACGCTTAGATGCCTTCAGCGTTTATCTCGTCCAGACGTAGCTACCCAGCTGTGCCG
>JAFTFT010000001.1 GCA_017458335.1 Oscillospiraceae bacterium | reverse complement strand
TCCGTAGCTATCCCTATGTTCCAGAATACAGCACTTTGTTGGGTGTTTGATCCGGATTCTCACAAATTTGGATGATATGCCTTTGGCTTCGTGCGCGCTTTTTTCAGCTTGTGACTTCAGGCAAACTTTTCACTCTCAAGTCTGGGAACGACACGGCACAAAATCGGTGGGCGCGGCAAGATGATGGTCATCACTTCTTCCCGTCTGGCAGCCGTACGCTATTATCATGAGTGCAAACGGTATATCGAGGAAAAAGGGTATAACGATATCGGCGTACTGGTGGCCTTCTCTGGCTCAGTCAATGACGGCGGCGAGGAATACACCGAACCGAAGCTGAACGTTCGCAAAGACGGCAGCCATATCGGGGAATCCCAGACC
The DNA here is from genome assembly GCA_017458335.1 of Oscillospiraceae bacterium. Taxonomy (GTDB): domain Bacteria; phylum Bacillota; class Clostridia; order Oscillospirales; family Oscillospiraceae; genus Limivicinus. The sequence goes on along the minus strand of JAFTFT010000001.1, from coordinate 46,453 downwards.
AAGGCTGAATTCCATGAGAATTTCAATGTGCTTATCGTGGCTGAGAAGTACCAGACAGGCTTTGATGAACCGCTGCTGCATACGATGATTGTTGATAAGAAGCTCCGTGGCGTAAAGGCGGTTCAAACGCTTTCCCGCCTGAACCGCACCTGCCAAGGCAAGACCGACACTTTTGTTCTGGACTTCATCAACAAGCAGGAGGATATTCAGGATGCATTCCAGCCGTTCTATCAGGAAACCATGCTGGAGCGCGAAGTCAACACCGACCTTCTGTATCAGGTGCAGAAGGAGTTGCGGGGCTATTCCATCTACTCCGATGCTGATATTGAAGCATTCTCTGGGGAGTATTTCAGCTACGGCAGGCAGGATTCACGGTCAATGGGACGTATGACCAGCATCTTGAAGCCTGTTGCTGACCGTTATAACAAGCTGACCCCTGACGAGCGTTATCAGTTCCGCCGCCTGTGCCGCAATATGATTAAGTGGTACGGCTATATCTCTCAGGTGGTGCGGATGTTCGATACGGACTTGCATAAGGAATATGTGTTCCTTAGTTACCTGCTGGGACTTATTCCGCCTGAAACAACGACCATGATTGATCTTGAAGGGAAGCTGCAGCTTGAATACTATAAGCTGCAAAAGACCTTTGAAGGGGCAATCATGCTGAAAGAAGAAACTGGCGTCTATACGCCTGCCAGCGCCAAAGGTGCGGTGAAGCCCGAAGAAAAGCAGCCGCTTGATGAAATCATCGAGAAGATAAACGAGCAGTACAAAGGCCAGTTCACCGATGCCGATAAGGTGCTGTTGACGGCACTGAGGGCAAAGCTTATGAGCGATACCAAACTGCAGACCATGGCAAAGACCAGCGACCCGCAGATTTTCGCAGAGAGCATCTTCCCGAAAGCGTTTGGAACAGCAGCGCAGGACAGCTACATGGAATCGCAAGATACCTATACCACGCTGTTTGAAGATCAAGCCAAGTACAACGCCATCATGCACGCCCTCGGCAGCATCGTGTACAGAGAGATGCGTGCGGCTTCAAGAGTTTAATTTTTACGAAATCAGCTATGCATTCGGAATGGGAGGAGTTGCTGATATGAGCATTGCTGTGAATCATGCCGTTTTGGCCAAGGGCTGGGAGCGATTCACGGTCATGCACAAGGATCGCAAGGTCGCGGCCATCCGCGAGGACGGCACCAGCACGATCTATGCCCCGTCCTTTATGCCCTATAATCTCTATCTAGAGACGGCAAAGGATCTGGACACACGGCTCAACGATCTGAATAACTTCTACTATTGGTGCGCCTCCCGTGTGCTGCCACCGGATAGAAGGTTTGCCAAGGAGATTCTGAACAGCATAGGGGCGAAGCAGGCCGTGACGGACCGCGACCGCGCCGCCATTGCGATTTCCTATCACGGGCTGAGCCTGACGGACGTCTACTGGATTAAGTTCAATCGAGAGAACGTCAGCTTCGCCGATCTCAGCCTGTTCCGGCATTCGCTGTCCGGAGCGTTCGCTGACGTCAGTCTGAACGGCCGGTCTCTCACCGTTCAGAACACGGAGCTGCTGAAGCCCAATGACGCGGCCGGGGATATCGGGACCCAGGGCGTCGCGCCGAAGGCCTGGATTCGTGAGAATGGGTCATTCTATCTCCTGAAGAACGGTGATGAGCGCGACGTAAAGGCCGAGCTGCTGGCCTCGAAGATCGCACGCTGCTTCCGGGCTGAGAGCGTGGCCTATGAGCCGTCCACCTTTGAGGGCAAGCCGGTTTCCCGGAGCCGCATCATCACTTCCAAAGATGTGAGCCTCGTCTCCATGGAGGCGGTGGACGTGTACTGCGCCAATCATGAGCTGGATCGGGATGCCTTTGTGCTGAAGAAGGACGCCTACGCCTATCACATGATGAACCTGATCGACTATCTGGTGGGCAATACCGACCGGCACTGGGGCAACTGGGGCTTCCTGGTCAGCAATGATACAAATAAGCTGGAAAAGCTTTATCCCCTGATGGATTTCAACAAGTCCTTCCTGTCCTATGATACGATCGACGGCGCCCGATGCCAGACAAGCGGTCGGAAGCTTTCCCAGCGTGAGGCGGCAATCGAAGCCGTCTGTGCCGTGGGGCTGAATCAGACTGCCGAGGTCAGGCCGGAGTGGTTTGAGGACCCTGCCGTCCGGGATATGTTCTTCCTCAGGCTGGAGGAAGTGAAATCAGAACGCTGACTTCCCGTGGAGCAGCGTCAAAAACCTTAATGAACATGTTCCGGAGACAGGTGCAGATCCCGTGAAGAAACAGAATCAGGCGGCCAAAAGGCCGCCTGAAGTACTGTTGCACCGGTTTCAGCTGACGTGGTCGCTTCCCAGAATCCCGCAGGCATAGACGGAACCGCCGAGAACACTCTTTTCCGGTTCGTCCTCCGTGAAAATCAGGTTCAAATCCCTGCAGGGGAGCGGTTTGCGGACGTGTTTTATGATCTGCTCTTCAAGGACAGAGCGGGGAAAGTCCGGCATGTTCAGTACTCCGCCGCCGAGCAGAATATAGTCGGGATCCAGAATGTTGACTTCCGTTGCCACAGAAACTGCCATACCGTCAATCACATCCAGGAGGGGCCGGTCGCGGCGGTGGCGGGTGAAGATCTCTCCGACGGGAGTATCGGGGTACAGCTCTTTCTGTAGCCTGACAAGTGCCTTGCCGCCGGCAAAGGCTTCCATGCAGCCCACGTTGCCGCAGCCGCAGGGGATGCCGGAGCCGGGAACGGGGATATGACCGAGCTCTCCGGCGGTTCCGTGCCTGCCGGTCAGCGGTTTCCCGTCCAGCAGAATCGCATTGCCAATCCCGGTTCCAAAATAAATGCCGCAGATCATTCCTTCCTTCGGAAGCTGATACTTTTCTACATCGTAAAGCAGGGAAAATGTTACATCCCGCTCGGCGAAAACAGGCACAGAGAATTCCTTTTGAAGGTAGTCACATACCGGCAGGTTCTCCATAAACGGGATGTTGGGAGCCTGGACAACAACCCGCCGGGACCGGTCGAGCGTTGCCGGAAATCCGATCACAATGGCATCGACGGACAGTCCCGCAGAAAAAGAGCGCAGAAAATCGGACAGATCGGAAAGAACATTGCCGGAGCAAATCACGGAAGCGGTCGGAAGCTTCTCAAATTTCAGGACGGTACCGGTTTGATCGATCGCGCCGATGCGCAGATGCGTACCGCCGATATCCAGACTGAGTACAATCACAACGGTTCACCTCCCAGTTCACGCGACTATTATACCACAAACAAGGAGCCAAGGCGACCCTTTTGGGCGACCTTGACTCCCTGCTTTTCGGAGTTGTTTTTCTTCGGACTCTTTGGCGCGCTTATGCCGCGGGAGCAAGCTCCAGAGCGGCCGCATAGTCCGCTGCGTTGAGACCGGCGATCCGACCAAAGACCACGAAGTCGCAGACTGCGTTGCCGCCGATGCGGTTGCCGCCGTGCACGCCGCCGGTGGTCTCGCCGGCTGCAAAGAGGCCGGGAATGACGCTGCCGTCGGTGCTGATGACTTCGGCATCCGTGTCGATCTTGATGCCGCCCATGGTGTGGTGGATACCGGGCGCAATCTGAATTGCATAGAAGGGAGCGGTGGAGAGATCATCGTCCATGCCGTTGTTGCGGCCGAATTCCTCATCAACACCGGACGCAACCGCCTTGTTCCAGACATCCATGGTCTCGACAAAGTTCTGGACGGCATCGCCTTCAAGGCCCATGTTCACGGCCAGCTCCTCATAGCTCGCGCCCTGGGCCGCCATGCCCTTGTTGATGTATTCCTGGGCGGACTTGTTATGATCCACCAGATTCTGGTCAAAGATGATGTAGGCGTAGCCGCCGGTCTGCTGCAGCTCGGCCGCGGAGACCGCGTCACGGGTAGAGAGGTCGTTGCAGAAACGCTTCCCTTCCTGGTTGACAAGGATGGCGCCGAGGCTGCGCATCTTTTCCGAGACCAGCATGCTGGTCGCCTGATACACGGTGGGATGAAGCTGGATCTGGTCCATGTCGACCGTCGCGGCCCCTACCGCCTCGGCCATCATGATGCCGTCACCGGTGGCGCCGGGATGGTTGGTGGTAACGGCGTTGGCGAGGCTGGGATTGAAACTGCACATCAGATCAAAGTTCGAACCGAATCCGCCGGTGGCGAGGATTACGGCTTTGGCGTTGATGGTGTAGTCATGTGCGCTGTCCTCGGCCTTTACACCGACAGCCGCGCCGTCCTGCATCAGAATCTCGGTGGCCGTCGTATTCAGCATGATCTCGATGCCCTGCTTTTCCGCCTCTTCGCTGAGCTTGGCAACGAGGTAGCTTCCGACCGGACTTCCGTCCTCGGGGGAATGCAGATACTTATGGGTGGTTCCGCCGGTTGCGGCAACCTTGGGCAGAGGCGCGCCGATGGATTCCAGCCACTCAACGGCTTCGGCGCTGTTCTCCGCCAGCGTGGTGACCAGAGCGCGGTCGTTCAGCTGGTGCCCGCCGTTCATGGTGTCCTCGATGAATTCCTCAACGCCGCTGTCGGTGATGCCGGCGGCTTCCTGGAATTTGGTATCGGCGCAGTTCATGCCGCCGGAGGCCTTCAGACTGTTGCCGCCGACCATGGGCATTTTCTCAAGGACGAGGACCTTCGCGCCTTCCTGGGTGGCGCGGACTGCCGCCGTCAGACCGGCTCCGCCGGCACCGACGATCACAACGTCACAGTCAAGGGTTACGGGGGTTTTTTCCGCCGCAGCGGCAGCTTCCGGTGCGATCTCAAAGGGGGCGGGGTCGATGCCGGCCGAAGTGAGCGCTTCGGTGATGGCGGTCTTGATGGCCGTGCTGGTCACGGTTGCACCCGAAATGCCGTCAACGGCGATGCTGTTGGCCGCGACAATTGCGCCAGGGAGCTTCTCCACGGCAACAGAGCCGATGCCCGGCGTTTCGTTCTGTTCCAGAACGGTGACCGAATAGATCGTGTCCGCATCCGCTTCGATCTCCACAACAACATTGCCGTCAATGCCCTGCCCGGTGCCGGTGGCGGTCACTCTGCCGTCATCGGCGGAGACAGAAACCGCGCCCAGGGCGAAGAGCATAACGAACGCAAGGATCAGCGCAAGGTACTTCTTCATGGATTTTCCTCCATCTCTTTTTTTCAGGTTTTTCCTGATTTCGCCGATATTTTATCAAAGAATGGAGAGGAATGGAAATTCATGCTTTTCATTTTAATTATTCCCTGATAGAATACTACGGAAGCCAAACGGAACAAAATCAGAGATGAACGGAGATGAGCAGGTGGACTTTCGTACACTGAACTATGTGATCGCTATTGCCAAGCACCAGAACATTACCAAGGCCGCGGAGACGCTCTATGTGGGCCAGCCCACACTCAGCAAGTTCCTGATGACGCTGGAGCAGGATCTCGGAGTCAAGCTGTTCCGGAGACTCGGAAATAAATACATGCTCACCTATGCCGGAGAGCGTTATGTGGAAAAGGCAGCGCAAATCCTCAGCCTCAAGAACGATCTGGATGCGGAGATGGCGGATATTCTCAAACAGGATGTGGGCGTTCTGAACGTAGCGTTTGCCAATATGCGCTGCTCGTATATGCTTCCGGCCACGCTGCCTGCCTTTCGTGCCAGGCATCCCAATGTCAAGGTCAATGTCTTCGAGGGCACCTCGGACCAGAACGACCGCCGCCTGCTGGAGGGACAGGTCGACGTGGCATTCTATACCTATCCCGGAGAGGAAAACCCGCTGATTGAGTATCACACGCTTGCTTCAGAGGAACTGCTGATCTGCACCTGCCGGGACCATCCGCTCGCAGCGAAAGCGGTTTCAAACGGGCACAGTCCCTACCCGAAGCTGGAGCTGAACATGCTGAAAGACGAACTTGTCCTTCTGATGCGCCCGGAGCAGCGTACCCGCCAGATCGTCGATTCCATTCTGCATGAAAACCGGATTCATTTTGACAACATCCTGTATACGTCAAACATCCAGGCCATCATGGGGCTGGTCAGCAGCGGTTACGGAGTCTCCTTTGTTTTTGATTCCCATCTGAGGCACCGGATTGACGAAACGCCCATCGACTGCTACAGTTTCGGAAATCCCTGTACCCGCTATGACTTTGTTGCGGCGACACGAAAGCGCAGTTATCTGTCCCGCTACGTGGAAGACTTTATTGAGATCGTGCGGCAGGCCGTCTGAGTATCACCGAACAGAGTTCAGCATGAATAGAGAGACCGCCGGGCACATTTCACCTGTGCCCGGCGGTATCTTTTCACTCAAGCGTAAGCTTAGCGGAGAACGGTCAATGCTCAAACGTGCCGAAAGCGGCAATGGCCTCGTCTATGGTCATCGCACCCGTTGCGACACCATAAAGCGCCTGCCTGAACTGGATGACCGCATCATCCGTCAATCCGAATGCTTCCGGGGACAGAACCCGGGACTCCGGAACGGCCCCAAAGGCGGCATACATGCTGTTAAACGACAGATCTTTCGTCGGGGACATAAGCCCCTTGTTCTTCGCCATTTCATTCAGTTCCGGCGGCGTGATCAGGAAACGCATGAATTCGTTGGCCATGTCCAGATTCGGACTGTCTTTGTTGACCGAGAACTGCAGATTCGGCATATCAAGGAAGTACGCGCCTTCGTCCGACATGGGGACAGGGGCAAAGGTGTAGGTAAAGGGGCTGGCGATAAAAGCCTCGGAACGGCTCTCCCGCTTCTTCGTTCCGGAGACGGCGTCTCCGGAGCAGATCATCATGGGGACATCGCCTTCAAAAAAGCGAAGGATCACGGCGTCATAATTGTTCTCGATCTCTGCGCAGGCGTCAAGATTCACCCATCCGTCGTTCAGAAACTGCACGATCTTCTCAAGGGCTGGCCGCATGTATTCGCCGGCCGAGGCATCAAGGGCATTGAGCTTTTTGACAGCCTCCGCGTCATTTGCCACGGTTCCGCAGAAGAACGGATACATGGCCACCGTAAAGAGCGAAGTGATCTCTTCACGGGAGAAGCCCATCATGGGGTTTTCATAGCCTTTTTCACGAAACGCGTTACACACGGCCACCATCTCGGAATAGGTCGTGGGAACGCTCAGGCCCTCTTTTTCAAAAAGACTGTTGTTTACCAGCATGCCGTAGGTGTTTGAGAAAACCGGAACCATGGGGAACGTATCGTCATCCGTGCGCAGGATAATATTGCTGCGGATGCAGTCCAGGTCAAGACCCAGTGCGGGATCGGCCAGATTCTCGGCATGGTCGATGGCGGCCTTATACTTCTCCCGGCCATACATCCAGGAGTAATTGACATAAATATCAGGGGCGTCGTTTCCGTCCAGAACCGTTCCGATCATGTTGTTGTAGTCGTCAACCTTTGTAAACATCAGCTCCACGTTTGGATAATACTCGTTGAATCGGTCAAATTCGGCTTCCAGCGCCTCAAAGTTATTGTAACTGCCGGCAATACTGATATGGCTGCTGGTGGAAGTATCCATGGCCGGACGGAAGCCTTCCTCAGCTGGCTCTTCCTGCTTCTTCTGGCCGCACGCGGTCAGGCTCAGGATCATCAGCAGCGCCAGAAGCATACACATCATCTTTTTCATCGTTGTCCTCTCCTGTCTTTGATTCTTCGGATCTCTTTGATCACCAATTTGATATCGATAGGCTTGGCGATATGTCCGTTCATCCCCGCATCCATGCATTCCGTGACGTTTTCAGAGAACGCGTCCGCCGTCATCGCAACAATCGGGATGGAAGCCGCCCAGGGGTTCTCCAGTTTCCGGATTGCTCTGGTTGCGTCAAGACCGTTCATCTCCGGCATCTGTATGTCCATGAAGATCAGAGCATAGCTGCCCTCCGCAGCCGCGCGCATTCTGTCCACACAGACGCGGCCGTTTTCGGCGCGCTCGGACGTGATCCCGTACATGGCAAGCAGAGAGGAAATGATTTCCCAGTTGATATCATTGTCCTCGGCTACCAGAATGCGCAGGCCCTGCAGATCGGAATAATCGTCCTCCGGCTCCTGGGAGGCGGACTCTTTCCCGATCAGGTCGTTGATCTTATCATAAAGCGTGGAGCGGAAAAGCGGCTTGGTGACAAAGCCGTTCGCTCCGGCCTCTTTTGCCTGATCTTCGACATCCGACCAGTCATAGGCGGAGATCAGCAGAATCGGAATATCCGTGCCGATCTCCGAGCGGATTCGCCGGATCGTCTCAAGACCGTCCATTTCCGGCATTTTCCAGTCCACAATGACAATGTCGTAATCCTTCCCGGAAAGATGCCTGTGCTCGATCATGCCAAGCGCTTCCAAACCGCTTTGCGCCTGTTCTGCCGACACGCCGAGAGACGCAAGCGTGTCGGCACCCGTCTGAAGCATGACGTCGTCGTCATCCACGATCAGAACGTCAATGGGTTCAAGCAGCATCTCTTCACGCTGCCTGTCGGCAATGGGGATATCCAGCACGACCGTGAAGGTCGTCCCTTTGCCCCGCTCGCTCTGACAGTCTATCGTTCCGCCAAGCAGCTCGACCATCTGCTTGGTAATGGCCAGACCGAGGCCGGTACCTTGAATGCTGTTGACACGGCTGTCAATCTGACGGGAGAAGGGCTGATACATGGTCGCCATGAATTCCGGGCTCATGCCGATGCCCGTATCCGCGACAACATAGCTCAGCCGGATGCAGCCGGGAACGTCGCTTTTTTCCTCTCGCAGGTCCACTGTGACACTCCCGCCGGGTTCCGTATACTTGAGGGCGTTGGAGAGAATGTTGATATAAATCTGATTCAGACGAAGCTGGTCCGTATAGAGGTATTCCTTTTCCATCTGATTGACGTGGAAGCTGAAATCAATGTTCTTTTCCCTGATCATCGGCTGTGAGATGTTGACGAGGTTCTCAACGGTTTCCACAATGGAGAATGTCAGAGGACTCAGTTTCAGTTTCCCGCTTTCCACCTTCGAGATATCCAGAATGTCATTGATCAGTGTCAACAGATGATTGCTGGCAAGGCTGATTTTTCGAAGACTCTCCCTGGTTGACTCCACATCTCCGAGATTCTTCTCGACAATGGTCGTAAGGCCTACGATGGCATTCATGGGCGTGCGGATGTCGTGAGACATGGTGGAGAGAAAATCGGTCTTTGCTTTGCTTGCGGATTCCGCCTCCCGTGCTGCGGCCTGAAACCGCCTGTTCAGGTAAAGCATATAGTACAGGTCAAGCAGGAAAAGAAGCAGGAGACCGACAGAAATGACACCGACCAGCAGCCAGTTTTCTGCGTCCACATGGAGATCCTTCGCCGGTACAAAGCCCAACAATGTCCAGCCGGCAGTGGCCGAGACCGGGGTAAAGGCAAGAATGCATTCCTGCCCGTGCGAGTTGAGCATTGAAATGGAGCCGGTCGATGAAGTAATTCTTTTAAACAAGTTGTTCGACGATTCAGGATCCGTCGGATTATAGGATTTGTAGAACTCAAAAAAACTGGAGTTCTTAAAGCTGTATCCTTTCAGAATATAATTGCCGTTGGCATCGATCATGGACAGCTCGGCGTTCTCAAGTTCCGTCTGCGGGAAAACCCATTTCTGCTCCAGCACCGAGATGGGAATGACACGCAGCAGAACTGCGGTCTCGAACGTTTCGCGTTCCGGATGATACAGCGAAACGCTGTTGCAGAAAGCCAGGGATTGCTCGCCGTTCATCGGATTGGTGTAAGCGCGGGTGATGTTGATGGAGTTCCCGATTTCATCGATCCAGCCCACATTCTGCAGGAGAGAGATCTGCTGGTAGGAAACAGCATAGTCATCCGTCGTGCCCAGTTTCGGGCGCGTGGAGAGACCCGTGAGGGTGCCGAGGGAAATCAGATGTGCCGAGGCGTTCTCAAGCACATGGGAGGCCCGGATAAACGCAGCCGCCTCTTCCATTGTCATGTTCTGGCTGTTGATGAAGTGCGCCCAGACGTCGCAGATCTGCTGCTCGCCCTGCAGATAATTCTCCGTCACGTTCTCCATCGTGACCATGGTGTTTTCAAAGTGCTCTACCTGTCTGCGGTATGATTCCCTGCTTTCAAATCTGGAGTAGAAAACAACAAAGATCAAGATGGCGGCCATGATGATCACGTTGACAAGGATAATAAAAATCTTTTTCATGCTCTGATCTCCCAAAAGCCAAGTCATACTTGCTGAAATTCCAACTCCGAGACGGAGATAACATTATATATTATATAATACGGATCTAATTTTGTACAGTTTAAATACACGGAACCGTTTTGCCGGCCTGAAACGTGTTTTCACAGAGAAGAAATGTCACTGTTTCAATCCGGTGACTTTTATGCTATAATACCATCGGTTTGGTATGAAGTGCGTTAAGAACCCGTTATTCAAAGGAGCGTGATAGACGTGACAAGAAACAGGATCCTGCTGATCGCGCAGTCACTGTTGTGCGTGGCGCTGATTGTGATGCTGGCTGTCTCGGCAGTCGGGATCTACCGTGACGGCATTGCCGAAAAGAAGGAAGATCCGCTGGCCTGGGTCTATACCCGTGACAAGGCCGCCGCGGGGCTGAAACCCGTATTGCCGGTATTTCTGCTTGCTGTGGCGGTAACTGTGGCCTGCGCGGTGCTGAACGTCCGGGATGAAAACGAGAACAAACCCGTCAAGGACATCGAGCTGAACCGTGATCTGATGCGTACGCGCGTTGCTCAGCCCAGTGATGCCATGAAGAAGGAGCAGGCCATGCAGAAAAAGCTTCTGTACGGCGGCTGGTGCGGCTTTGGCCTGTGCATGCTTCCGATTCTGATCTACATGACGAACGGAGAGCATTTCCCCAACGGAGACCTTGAGCAGGTAATGGGCGCGCTCGCGGTCCATGTATTCCCGTGGATCATTCTGGGATTTGCCGTCCTGATTGTCTCGGCAGTCCTGCAGGGAAGAAGCATTCAGCGCGAGTATGATGCCATCATGGAGCGCATCAGGGAAGAGAAGGCAAGCGGAATCAAAGCGGAGGCGCAGACGGCAGCGCCCACGCGGAATGTGAATGTTCTGCGCTGGGTGATACTGGCCGTCGCGGTGGTCTTTATTGTTGCCGGCATCCGCAACGGCAGCATGACGGCGGTCGTCAACAAGGCGATCAGAATCTGTACGGAGTGTGTTGGCCTTGGATAATGTAAAATCATCCTGGTGGGCTTCCCACCGCCCGTCCAAGAGACGGCTCATACAGCTTTATTGTGCGCTGCTGTATAATGCCCACCTCAAGGGCTTCCTTGAGGGTGAAATCTACAAGAGCAAAACCCCGACCACCAAGGGCATCTGTGTGCCGGGCTTCAACTGTTATTCCTGCCCGGGCGCGGTCGGGGCCTGTCCGCTGGGCGCGCTGCAGAACGCGATCGGTACCACGAATAAACAGATCGGTTTCTACGTCTTCGGCATCCTCATGCTCTACGGATTGATCCTCGGCCGTACGATCTGCGGCTGGCTCTGCCCGTTGGGGCTGATCCAGGAACTGCTGCACAAGCTGCCCACGCCGAAGATGAAAAAAAGCCGCGCAACCCGCGCGCTGTCGTACCTGAAATATGTGATCCTCGGCGTCTTTGTCATCGGGATCACCGCCTGGTACGGGATCGTTCACGGCGTGGCGATCCCCGGCTTCTGCAAGTACATCTGTCCGGCCGGCACCTTTGAAGGGGCGATCTTCCTGCTCTCAAATCCCGCCAATGCCGGCGATTTCGGAATGCTGAACATCCTGTTCACGCGGAAGTTTGTCATCATGCTCGTCATCGGCCTGGCCTGCGTGTTCTGCTACCGCAGCTTCTGCCGCTTCATCTGCCCTCTCGGCGCAATCTACGGCCTCTTCAGCAAGGTCGCGGTTGTGGGCGTGAAGGTGGATCCCACCCGCTGCAACCACTGCGGCGCCTGTGTACGAAACTGCGGCATGGACGTGCGGCATGTGGGCGACCACGAGTGTATTCACTGCGCCAAATGCATGGATGTGTGCAATCAAAAGGCAATCAGCCTCAAGGCCGGAAGCGTTACCCTGAAGGCGCCGGCAGGCGGCTGCGCGGACGACAGACCCGATTCCGAAGCAAAGCGCAAAAAGTTCGGGAAGATTGCCTGGGGGATTGCGCTTGCGGTTCTCTGCACGGCGCTGGTCTACTATAACTTCCTCGATCCCAACATCAATAAGGAGGAGGCCGCCGTCGCTGAGCCTGTTGCCGCGGATACGGAAGCATCCGCACAGGAAGCAGCTCCGGCAGACTGGTCGAGCGATGCGCCTGAGGGGAGCGAAGTCGGGCAGCAGCTGAAGGATTTCACGATCACCTGTCTGGACGGAAGCGAATTCCACCTTGCCGATTACCGCGGAAAGCCCGTGTTCATCAACCTCTGGGCCACCTACTGCGGGCCCTGCGTGAAGGAACTGCCGTATTTCAGCGAGCTGTACAAAGTCCATGAGGGCGATATCGCGATGCTGGCCCTGCACTCCGACATTGTGGACGAAGACCCGCAGGAATACCTGAACGAGCACGGAAGCGACTGGGTGATGCCATTTGCCGTTGAAAACGACGACGAAGTGATCTGGGATCTTGTGGGCGGGACCACCGCCATGCCGCAGACCATTGTCCTGAACCGCCACGGGGAGGTCGTGTACAACCAGCGCGGCTCCGTAACGCCGGAAATGCTGGAGACCCTCTACGAGCAGGCGGCCGCATAATAAAATCAATTGAAAAAACAGGGCGTTGTCTTATTCAGCCTGCCGGGCTGGTTTGAGACAGCGCCCATTCTTTTTATTTTCTGCGTCTTGTGCTGTTCTTATAGGTATAAGCCTCTTTTGCCGACGTCCGTTTGGATACCGTGAGAATCGTCCCGATGGCGGCGGCGCCCACAACCAGAGCGGCTGCTCCGAAGAGCAGGAAAATCTTTCCGCCGCGATTCAGCGCTGCGGGCGGCTCGCCGGTCCCTTCCGGTGTCGGACTCACCGCAGGACTCGGCGTGGCAACCGGGACCGAAGTGGGAGCCGGCGTTGTAGTCGCGGACGGCGTCGGAGTCGGGCTCGGCTTCGCAGTGGGCGTGGCGGACGGACTCGGCGACGGCGTTGCAGCGGGAGCGCCGTTTACATGAACGACGGCATAGCCTGACCTGACGCTGCCAATGTCGTTCCGGAACTCACAGCCGGCGCGCCAGCCGTTCATTTCCGCGGGAATGTTGACAAGGTGGAGACTGTCCCGGTTTCCGTTTTCAATCTGAAGTCCCGGAAAAGCCTTTGCAATTTCCTGGGCGTCGTAACGGTAGTCTGTCTTCCCGTCCGGGCTGACAAAGTGCCAGACAGCGTAAGGGGCGTCGCTGTATGCAATAAACCAGCAGTCGCCGCCCACATCCACGGTCTCATCCGTTGGATCCTTTGTTATGACAGGTTTGGACGGAGTAGGGGTCGGAGTGGGCGTTGCAGTTGGAGTCGGAGTTATAGTCGGTGTTGGGGTGGCCTCCGTTGCTGCGGTTGAACCGGAATCGGAACCGCTCTGACCTGTGGTGGTATCGGATGTGGTCGAACCGCCGGTTGTGCCTCCCGTTCCTGTGGAGCTGCCGGAACCCGTTCCGCTGGTCTGGCTTCCAGAAGTACCCGTATCACCCGTGGTGCCGGCACCCGAGCCCGTGCCGGCTCCACCGGTATCTCCACTCGTAGCGCCGCTTCCTTCCGTAGAAGTTCCGGAGCCAGTGTTGCCGGAATCCCCACCTGTGGTATCTGTTCCAGTGGAGGTGCCGGATCCTGTTCCATCGGAATGTGTCCCGCCAGTCTGACTTCCAGCGGTCTGGTCCTCGACGACCTGATTGCCAGCAGGACCGTCAGGCGTGATCGCACTGATGTCAGTGGCCCAGGCCAGAGTACCCGGCAGCGCGCACAGCAGTGCGGACAGAAGCAGGACAGATAACAGCTTTTTCCAATTCTTTTTCATGTTCACGATTTCCTCACTCAACTGTAAATGGTTTTGTATTGCCTGTGTAGACACCGCCAATACTTTTGAAGTACGGGCGGGGGAGATGTTCCGGACGCCATGCGGCAGGTTACTCAAACAGCATGCCTTTGAAACAGAGCCGCGGCTCGTTTTTGTCGTAATCCCAGCTGTGATGCGCATCACCGCGGCAGTGATCCGCATGACTGCACCCACGGCAGTATTCCGACTCTGAAGAGAGGTCTTCCCGGAAAAGCTCAAAGCGATTTTCCCAGATGTCGCGGAACCTGGCTTCCCGGATGTTTCCCTGGATTGTCTCAGGTCTGCGCTCGATATCCAGACAGGCGCCTACGTCTCCGTTGGCCATGATGCTGGCCGTATAGATTCCCGCATTGCAGAGCCAGTACCAGTCCCGCAGCTCGCCTTCCAGCTCCGGACCGAGATAATGACTGCAGCCGTATTCCACCGGATACCCGGCAAGCCGTTTTTCACGGATAAAGGAAAACAGCCGTCTGTAGTCTTCCTGTGTCAGCATCCGGTTCGGCCATTGCAGGGCCCGGCCAATCGGCTCCAAGTTGATCACCCGCCACGAATCGATATCCAGCCCGTCCATGACCCGGAACAGGTCGTCCAGCTCCCCGATGTTTTCATGGTTCACAACGGTGGTGACCTGAACGTTCTGAAAGGCCTTCTCGTCAATGAGATTCTGAATCCCTCTCATCGCCGCGTCATAGCCGCCCGGGAGACCGCGCAGCCGGTCGTGGGTTTCCCCCAGACCGTCGATGGATACCGAGACCGTGAGCATCCCGGACTCTGCCAGCCGGTGTGCGACTTCCCTTGTGATGAGGGTGGCGTTTGTCGTCATCCCCCAGCGGTATCCGAGTTCATGGGCATAGCCGAGAATGTCAAAAAACTCAGGCCGCAGAAGGGGTTCTCCACCGGTGATGCAGAGATAAAGACGCCTGAGGTCAAAGTCTTCTTTTACCTCTTCCAGAATCCGCCGGTACTCGTCAACGCTCAGTTCTTCCCCGGATTGGGGCATACAGTTGCTGCCGCAGTGAAAGCAGTGCTCATTGCACCGGAGCGTGAGCTCCAAAAACAACTGACGGAGATCCGGTTTCCGGTACAGGCCTCGGATATGGTCCGCCAGCATGTCCATATTTCGCTCTTTGACTGTCTTCATGGGTTTTCATCCGCCGGAGCGGAGGACGGTTCTGCCTCTGGGCTTTCAAAGAACATCGGAGGGCCGTAGACATCCTCCGGGATGTTCTCTTCCGGAACGAATTGGGGGTCAAGCATCTCCGGCGGTCCGTATACGGTCTCGGGAATGTTATTCTCCGGCTCAAAGGAGGCGGACGGCGTCGCCGGCGGAGGCCCGTACAGCGCCGGAGCCGGACCTGTACCGCACCCGGACATCAGGGCCGCGGAGGCCGCAAGCAGCCCGGCCATAATGGCTTTTTTCTTTCTCGGTTTCATGTTCTCCTCCCTGCTTCCGTACCCGGCATGCCGCAATCTTATAGAACAATTGTTTCCATATTATATCATCCCGGGAGATAAAATACAATTATGTACTGTCATATGCTGCCATGATCAGCGGGGCAGGCGAGATGATTCGGAAATGACTTGACAGGGCTTTTTCAGACCGTTACAATGGTCTGCAGATTCAATTCAGGCATATGGAATGAGGCAAAGATGAAAAATATTCAAAAACTACTTTCGATGTTACTGGCTCTGGTGCTTGTGTTCTCGATGCAGGCGGGGAACCTGACCGCGCTTGCCGAAGAGGCTCCGACCGAAGCGCTCCCTCTGACGGAGACGCTTCCGTCCCCTGTGCTGGAGGACGGCCACTTCGACGCGGATCTTCTGACGCAGTGGGTGGATGCCTATCTGGATGAGAACTACTGGAACCATCCCGGCTGTAAGATGACGATCGCGTACTGGTACTCCGGCACGGACGAGACCTGGTTCTATAACGCGGACGAGTGGCTTGGCTGCGTGAACTGGTACAAGCTCCCGTTGTGCATGTACTATGCGGAAAAGCTGAAGAGCGGCGAGATGACGAAGGAAACGGTCGTCACGGGAATCACGCTGGAATATGCCATGAGCACCCTGCTGGAACACTCCAGCGGACCGAGCCTCTACTCCCTGGTCACGGATCTGGCCGACAGAGAAGGCCTGAGCTATACGGACGTGGCAAAACAGTATGCCGACCTGCCGGAGAGCTATTTCACCAGCGAATACTACAACAACGCCTATACGGCGCGTCTCATGATGGAGATTACCAAAACCCTTTTCAAAGGGGGAGAAGACCGCTTCCCCTTTGTGCTGGAGCATATGAAGAAGTCCCAGCCCTACGATATGTTCAAGCGGGACTGGAACATACAATCCAAATGGGAAGTCGCCCAGACACATGCCGCCGACTGGGGCGGAGAGGGGGACGACCTCATCCACTGTACAGCGATCTTTTATACTCCCACGCCGGCAATCCTGACGATCATGACCCAAAACATCTGGGACCTGGACGTCATGGGAGGCGTGGCCGGACACTTCTTTAACCTGACGGAAGAGCTGGATCTGAAGCAGCACCCTGAGAGGGCGGCTGAACTTGCGGCCGCTGAGGCGGCGAAAACCGCAGAGACTTCGGCGGACGCACAGACGACGGCGGACGCACAGACGACGGCAGACGGACAGACGACGGCGGAAACACAGAGCACGGAAACGACGGGGACCGCCGCAACGACAGGCAATGCGGCAGGGAGCGCGCAAAGCGCGACGTCTATGCCCGCAGCCGGAACCGAGGGCAGTGCGGCTGAAAGCGCACAGGCCGAGACCGAAGCGGGAACAGCTGCCACGACAGGGGAGATAGAGCAGACTAGAGATACACCGGAGCCGATCATAACACCCCCTGCGGCCACGGCGCAGCCGGCGGCCGAAGCGGAGCCAACGCCGGAGACGCAGCTCATCGTTCAGCCGTCGTCCGAAACACCGCCGGCCGGAACCCAGGAGGCGCTTCCTGCCGGAACCACCGGTGTGAAGCGGAGCTCGCCCATCCCGATCCTTATTGTGCTCTTTATTCTGCTCGTGCTGATTGCCATCTGTTCTATCCTGTTGGTCATTCATAACCGGAAAGAGCGGGAGCGCCGCCGCAGACGAGCCGCTGCCATACGCCGCAGACGGAGAGAACGCGAGATGCAGGAGCGGTACGAAGAGGAAGAGAACGAAAGCAACGACGAGGAAGAATAAGGACGAAACCCGCCAGACATTGGTGGGATAGAGAGAAAGAATATAGAAACTTAAAACACCCCGGAATCCACAGAAAAGCGGATTCCGGGGTGTCTGTCACAGACACAATAATGCGGTTTTCAATCAGCGCTTATCTGCCTCTGCGCCAGGCGACGTATTCTTCCAGCGTGAGGCCCATATTGGTGATCTCATGGGCAAACTTTTCCCCGACATAACGATAGTGCCAGGGCTCATAGATAATGCCGGTGATTTCACTGCTTTCGGGAGGATAGCGTAGAATAAAGCCGTAGTCGGCCGCGTGCTCCTTCAGCCATTTCTGGGTGCCGGTGGTCTCCTGCCACTCGGTGAGATAGGGATAGGTCTCGTCGATGATGTCGGCGGCCAGGCCGAGCTGATGCTCGCTGGTGCCGGGGTAGGCGACCTCTTCGGCGGCCAGGGCGGTGGCCTCCTCAACGGTGCAGTAATGCTCCTGCATGACGCGGACGACCTTGTTGTCGAAAAGCTCCTGCTGGAAAGCCTGGGTGCGGTAGGCGGAGCAGATCATGGGAAAACCCGCGTTCTCTGCCCGGCAGTCCTGCATCATGTCCCAGCAGATGGAGGCACAGCGGGCGTCCAGCTGGTATTCCTCGACGACAGTGTCGAGCTTCGGAACATAGCCTTCCTGCAGCGGCGAAGCGGCGCTCACAATGGTCAGGAGGTCCAGCTGCAGGTCGTCCAGGCGCTTCTGCTTCTTCTTCGGGAGATCTGCCAGACGCTCCGCCGCAGCCTTGCTGCGGGCGTGCTCGTTCCAGGCGTAGGCCGAGAATTCTTCCAGCGTGTCCACCATCAGGAGACCGGCGCGCTGCTCGGCGCGGCGGTTGGCCTGAATCTGGAGAAGCACCTGAATCAGAAAGCCGGAGGCAAGCGTCAGGACTACCAGCAGGAGAGCCAGTATGACTTCCTTGCGGAAGGAATGGTTTTTTGGTGAATCAGAACTTCTCATCGAACTTGTAGCTGATGTCTTCTTCCAGGCTCATGCGCATTTCCTTCTTCTTGGAGATGCGGGGAATGGCCGGGAGGTTTTTCAGGAGGACGATGCCCGCCGTCAGGATGAGCAGCATGGTGAGCAGCTGGCCATCTACAACCAGAACCGCAACCAGGATGGCCGCGAGGGAGCCGGCGATGGCGCCGAGTGCAAGGTACCTGGAGAACCAGGTTACCGCAGCGGAGACGAGAACCGTCGCGATCCCGAGGGAAAAGTCTGCGCACAGCATGGTGACCGCGAGGCAGATCGTGGCATAGCTGCCGCGGAAACGGTTATATACCGGAAAGAGCCGTCCCAGAACCAGACAGAACCCGGCAAAAGCCATGCCGATATCCGCGTGCTCCTTAAAGCTCATCAGGATGCCACCCAGCAGGATCGGAACGAAGTCACGGATCAGCTCTACCAGCAGGAGTTTCAGAAAACCGGTATAGCCGAAAAGGCGGCGGAAGTTCGAGATGAACATGCTCTTTTTTCCGATCCGGTGCAGATCCCGGTGAAAGACGAAGACCGAGGCAATGGAGAGCGTGCTGATGCTGCCGAAGTTGTAGGCGATGAACGCAATGATCAGCAGCAGAATCCAGTAGCCGATCATTCCTGGTCTCCCTTCTGCCGGATAATGAGATGAACCGGCGTACCCTCAAGGCCGAATACCGAACGGATCTGGTTTTCGATGTAGCGCTGATACGAGAAATGGAACAGCTCACGGGAGTTGCAGAAAATTACAAAACAGGGCGGTTTGATGCCGGTCTGGGTCATGTAATAGATTTTCAGGCGGCGGCCCTTGTCCGTGGGCGGCTGAACCCGGATCTGAGCGTCGGCAAGGACGTTGTTGAGCATGCCGGTGGAGATGCGCATGCAGCTCTGGTCGTTGACATAGTTGATCAGCTCGAAGAGCTTTTCGGTGCGCTGGCCGGTGAGGGCGGAGATGAAGACGATGGGCGCGTAGCTCATGAAGCTCAGATCGCGCATGACATCCTTGCGCATCTTCTCCAGGGTGCCGGTCTCTTTCTCGACCAGGTCCCACTTGTTCACGACGATGATGCTGGCCTTGCCCGCCTCATGGGCGAGACCGGCGATCTTGGTGTCCTGTTCGGTGACGCCGTCCCGGCCGTCGATGAGGATCAGGCAGACATCCGCACGCTCAATGGCAAGCTGAGCCCGCATGACGGAAAACTTCTCCACACGTTCCTCCACGCGGGATTTCCGGCGAATGCCGGCTGTATCGATGAAGACGTACCTGCCGTACTGGTTTTCAAACGGTGTGTCGACCGCGTCGCGGGTGGTCCCGGCGAGGTCCGAGACGATGACGCGCTTTTCGCCGAGAATGCGGTTGATCAGGGAGGACTTGCCGACGTTCGGCTTGCCGATGACGGCGACGTGGATCACGTCGTCCTCGACGTCTTCTTCCTCTTCTTCGGGGAAATACGCGAAGCAGGCGTCCAGCAGATCGCCGGTGCCGTGGCCGTGAACCGCGGAGACGGCGATGGGATCGCCCAGGCCGAGGGAATAGAACTCATAGAGCGTCGGGTCAGTGGCGCCGGTGGAATCCGCCTTGTTGACGGCGAGGACCACGGGCTTGCGCGAGCGCTGGAGCATGGTGGCCACATCCTCGTCCGCGGCGGTAACGCCGGTACGGATGTCGGTCACAAGGATAATAACGGTGGCGGCGTCAATGGCGATCTGGGCCTGCTCGCGCATGAAGAGCAGGATTTCACTGTCGGTGCTGGGCTCAATGCCGCCGGTATCGACGAGGTCGAACGTGCGGCCGCGCCACTCGGCGGAGGCATAGAGCCGGTCGCGTGTGACGCCGGGGGTATCTTCGACGATGGAGAGACGCTGTCCGACCAGCTTGTTAAAGAGCATGGATTTTCCGACATTCGGTCTCCCGACGATGGCAACAAGCGGTCTTGACATTTGGATACCTCCATAAAAGTGTGGACTGTACCCTCACCCCTGCGGGATGAGGGTCAGAGAGAAAAAGGCAACAAGCGGTCTTGATCAGGAATCCTCCCGAAGCAGTTTATTGGTTATAGATGTAGTACTCCGGGGATTCTTCCGGCAGGTGAGGGACGGAGGGCTCCGGCGCGAGGCCGCAGACCGCGTCCCAGAGGGCGAACCCGTCGGATTCCACGGGGACAATCGGCACGCCCAGTCTTTCTTCGGCCTGGGCCAGGGTCGTGTCGTCGAGAAAGTCCCTCTCCTGCCGGCGCAGCATGTTCTGCGAAATCAGGAGACGCTCTCCCAACTCCTTCCCCTGAAGCTGAGCGATCAGATCCCGCCCGGTGATCAGACCGGCGACGGTGATCTGATGACCAAAAAAATCATTTATAATCGGATAGACTCGGACCTTCAGCTCAGGATACTGCGCCATGGCGCGATCCATCAGCATCTGCAGCCATGGCGCCGCGGCCAGACCCGTCGCGATGCTGCACCGCAGGGGGCCGGGATCGTCGGAAAGCCGCAGGGCGGAGCGGAACTCCGTCTCCAGCAGGCGCAGCATGCCGATGCCGTTCTCCAACTGGGTATATTCTTCATAAAACTCATCCGGTGGGAGCTCACGTCCCGCCTTCAGATAGAGCTCGTCTCCGCAGAAAAAAATGCGCGAGCCGAGTTCCTTTACACAGCGGTCCCCGAAGGCGGTGACCTGGTCGATGGTATACGCTGCGTGCTCCGGCGTGAAAGGACGCAGCGGGTAGAGCCCCTCACGGTAGCGCGTGAGTCCGACCGGCACGATGGACACACTGTGAACCGCGGGATAGAGCGCGGAAAGCTCCCGCATGCTGTAATCCAGTTCTTCCCCGTCGTTGAGGCCCGGGCAGCAGACGATCTGGCAGTTCATCACGATGCCTGCTTCCGCCAGCCGCTTCATGGTGCGGATACTCTCACCGGCGCGGGGATTGCGCAGCATGCGGACACGCAGCTCCGGATTCATCGTATGGACCGATACGTTCACCGGGCTCACATGAAGGGAGATGATCCGATCGATCTCCCGCGGGGAGAGGTTGGTCAGAGTGATGTAGTTTCCCAGCAGGAAGCTCAAGCGGGCATCGTCGTCCTTGAAGTACATCGTCGGGCGCATGCCCTTCGGAAGCTGGTCGATGAAGCAGAAGACACAGTTGTTCGCGCAGGAACGCGGCCGGTCCATCAGATAGCTCTCAAAATCCAGACCCAGGTCGCCGCCCTCCGGCTTGTGAACATGAAGGCGGTATTCCGTGCCGTCCGGCCGGGCGAGCAGCAGATGCAGATCCCGGTCATAGGCATAGAATTTGTAGTCCAGGACGTCGAGGATGCGTTTTCCGTTGATGCTGAGAAGACGGTCACCGACGGCGGCCCGCTTTTCCAGAGGGCTGCCGGGATCGATGCTGCGGATCACATTCTCCATAGTGTTCACCAAAATGAATGCCAACGCTCTCCCCGCCGCAGGCGGGGAGAGATCACGATAAACGGCAGAAATAACAAAGGAGGAAAGGCGAAGCCCTCCTCCTCTAAAATCTTACTTGCTCTCTTCTACGTTGATGACCGTACGGCCGTTATACTGTCCGCAAGCCGGGCAAGCGCGGTGAGGCATAACCAGTTCGCCGCAGTTGGGGCATGCTACCAGTTGGGGAGCGGTGAGCTTCCAAACGGAAGAGCGCCTCTTATCACGTCTCTGTCTCGAGACTTTTCCTTTTGGGACTGCCATGTTGTTGACACCTCCTGATCACAGCTGTTTTGAGCAGCTCGATTCTCCGTATTATGATTTATCCAACAACTGCTCAAGTACAGCAAATCTTGGATCAATTTCTTTCCCGCAGCCGCAGGGACCCAGATTCAGATTCCTGCCGCAGCGGGCGCAAAGGCCCTTGCAATCCTCCCGGCAGAGGAACTTTGTCTCCATGTCCAGAATGAAGCAGGTAGACAAGACCTCCTGCGCGTCGATCTCCGTCCCTTCGAGGACAAAAAGCTCCGGATTATCCTCGCTCTCTTCTTCGACCAGAACGGCGTCGACAGCCGTTTCCTTTGTGCTCTCAAACTCCTGCCCGCAACGGTCGCAGACACACAGCATGTCCGCCGTGATACTGCCGCGCATATGCAGGATCCCGGCTTCGTTGGACACGACGCCGTCCGCAACGGGCGGATGAAGATACTCCCGCACCGACGGGAAATCCAGATTGTCTGTCTCCAGCTCCAGATGGAAGGGGAGACGACGCCCGGGATTTACGATCAGTTCCCGCAGATCAAGCCGCATGAAACAGCACCTCGCTCTCCGCAAAGACTAAAATATTATAGTCGAAGGCGAAAAGCTTGTCAACCGAAAAATACTCCGGAACAAGGGGGAGAGCCTTCGCTGAAACGGCACAAAGCCGAACGCCTGTGCCGTTTCGAAAGAGACTCGACAGGGCGTGCTTACTTGAGCTCGACCTTCGCGCCAACAGCTTCGAGCTGGGCCTTGAGGGCTTCCGCATCTTCCTTGGAGACGCCTTCCTTGATCTTGGCAGGAACGCCTTCGACCAGAGCCTTGGCATCGGCCAGGCCGAGACCGGTGATGGCGCGGACTTCCTTGATGACCTTGATCTTCTCAGCACCGAACTCGGTCATAACGACGTCGAACTCGGTCTTCTCTTCCACGACCGGGCCAGCGGCGGCACCGGCAGCAGGAGCGGCAACAGCGGCGGCGGAGACACCGAAGGTGTCCTCGAGGGCGTGAACGAGCTCAGCGAGCTCCAGAACGGAAAGACCCTTGATCTCTTCGATCATGGCAGTGATTTTTTCACTCATTGTAATATCCTCCAATAAAATAGTGTTTCTGCTTATTCAGCAGCTTCGGGGGCCTCGAGAGAGCCACCCTTCTGTTCCAGGATCTGACCGAGGCAAACGGCGAGACCCGTGATCGGAGCGATCATGGTGCCCAGAACCTTTGCATACAGCGCATCCTTGCCGGGCAGCGCGGAAATCTCTGCGATTTCCTGCTCATTGAGGATCTTGCCCTCCATGAACGCGGCCTTGACGTTGAAGCGGTCACCGAGCTTCTTGGAGTAGTCGGTAACGATGCGGAACGGAGCGATGGGATCGCTTGCGGTGGTAGCCAGAGAGGTGGTCCCGTTGAGAACGTGGTCGAGACCTTCCATTCCCAGAGAATCCAGAGCCTTTCTGGTCAGCGTGTTCTTGACGACGGTGTACTCGATGGACTCCTTGCGCATTTCGGTACGCAGAGCGGTGTCTTCCTCGACGGTGATTCCCTTATAGTCCACCAGGATACCGGAACCTGCGTTCTTGATGCGTTCGGCCAGAGCGGCCACGATCGCCTGCTTTTCGCTGAGAACCTTTGCGTTTGGCATGTGTGATTTCACCTCCACACTTGAACTCACGCTCATAAAGAAAACCTCTGCATCAAAAGACGCAGAGGTACAAAAACAATCAAGATGATGTTGATGTCCTCGGCAGGATTTATGGGGAATCCCCACCTGCTGTCTTCGGAGCGCTCGAATAATATAGTCGATTTCGTGCCGTTTGTCAAGAGATTTTTTGACTGATTCCGGCGCTTTTCAAGATAATTCAGAAGACCGCCGCAAAAGTGCGGACGATGCCTCAGGTCTTCAGGCTCACGGTCAGCAGAACCGGATTGTGGTCGGAGTTCTCAAAGCCGAGATCGAGGGTTTTGACCGCGGAGACCTCCACGTTCGGCGAGACCAGAAAACCGTCGATGGCGTAGTACTGGGTGTTCACGGTGTCGGAGGGATCATAGGGCTGATTCAGCAGGCGGCAGGTGGGAACCGTCAGGTCATAGGCACAGCCGAAGCCGCCCAGCATGTCAGTATCGAGCACACCGGGAGTCCATAGTTCGGGATGCGTGTTCGGCCAGGCTTTCTGCCCGCCGGGGAAAATCTGGTTGAAGTCGCCGCCGGTGATGACGTAGTTGCCCTTCTGATACTCCTCCTGAAGGAAGTTCATCAGCTGCCGGGTCTGAGCAATTTTTCCTTCGCCGTCGTCATAGGCTTCCAGATGCACGTTCACCAGGACCAGCTCGTGCCCGGAATCGGCAACGGGATGACGGGTTACCAGCAGGCAGCGCTTCAGATTGGCTGTGGAGAGAGGCCAGGAGAAGGGGCAGGGGAGCGCGATCCGGTCCGCGGAGGTGACGGCGAAATCGGTGGTGGTGAAAAGCCCGCTGTGGATCTTTCCCATGGGCGGGAAGGGGATCGGCACAAAGGGACAGGAATAGTTCAGGGCGAAGGCGGACGTACTGCGCGCCAGCGCTTCGGTTTCATCGGTGCCGTAGGTGCGGGCAGAGTCGGTGTCGACCTCCTGGAGGATTACAAGATCTGCGCCGGTCTCTTCCACTGAGGATACGATTCCGCGGAGGTAGGAATAGACGGCGTCCGGATCACCGGGACGCGATTTCTTCCCGCCGTCCATGAAAAAGTCCTGATGCTTTCCAAGCCCGGCATAACCGATGTTCCAGCTCAGCACGGTAAAGCCGTCAGAAGGAACGGGCGTGCTTCCGGCGCCGTCGCCGGTCCGGACGGAGACGGATTCGACATCGGCGGGACGATACTCCGTAACGGTCAGAAAACCGAGGAGTCCGCCGAAAGCCACAACGATTACGAGGACAAGAATGAGCAGAACGGTAAGAACCTTTTTCATCGGGAAGCCTCCTTCCACTTTCATTCTTCCACCGGGCACTACGCCAGAAGTTCGGTCAGAGTCTGCAGCATCTTCGGAATATCATAGGGCTTTGCCAGATGGCCGTTCATACCGGCTTCCAGCGCGAGCTTCCGGTCTTCCTCAAAGGCGTTTGCCGTAACGGCGACAATGGGAACCTCCGCTTTTTCCCTGTCCTCCATTCCCCGGATCAGGCGGGCCGCGTTATATCCGTCCATGACGGGCATCTGAATATCCATCAGGATGATGTCGTAAGTCCCGGCAGGTGCGTCTTCCATCAGCCTGACGGCTTCTTCCCCGTTGTTGGCGATGACAACTTCCAGACCGTACTCCGTGAGAATTGCCTGTGCAATCAGCTGGTTCATCTCGTTGTCTTCCGCCAGGAGAACCTTCCGCCCGGTGAAGTCAACGGGCTTTTCCTCAACGCGGGCTTCACCCGCAGCGTCATGGAACGGCGCGGCCAGTACCTGGCGAAGCTCGGACAGGAAGACGGGCTTGGAGCAGAAGGCTGTCACACCGGCCTCCAGAGCCTCCTCTTCAATGTCCGTCCAGTCGTATGCGGTCAGGATAATGATCGGCGCGTCCTCTCCGATGATTTTCCGGATCCGCCGCACGACCTCGATCCCGTTCATATCGGGCATCTGCCAGTCGATGATATAGGCACTGAACGCGTCGGTCTGCTGTCGGGCTTCCTTGCTGCGGATCGATGCCTCTTTCCCGGAACTCGTCCAGTCGGGCCGCATGCCGAGTTTGCGGAGCATGGAGCATACGGACAGGCAGCTGTCCGTATCATCGTCCACGACCAGGACCCGATGGCCCTGAAGTTCGGGCACGCTTTCATCTTCAGCCGTATGACCGCCCAGACGGCAGGGGATCGTCACGATGAACTCCGTCCCCTTGCCTTCTTCGCTGTTGACGGAAATGGTGCCGCCCATCATATCCACGATGCTCTTGGTGATGGCCATACCAAGGCCGGTGCCCTGGATCCCGCTGACCGTGCTGGTCTTCTCACGGGTGAAAGCTTCAAAGATCGTCTTCTGGAACTCCCGGCTCATGCCGATGCCCGTATCCTTGATGCGGAACTCAAACACGGCATGTTCCGGAATCGGAGAATTCTTTTCCGCCACACAGAAGCTGATCGTACCGCCGTTCGGCGTAAATTTGATGGCGTTGGACAGAATGTTCAGGAACACCTGGTTCATGCGCAGCTTGTCGACGATGATGTCCTCATTGACGACATTCTGGGTTTCAATCTGGAGATTCAGCTGCTTGGCGGACACGTTCGCGTGGATAATCGTCCGCAGGTCGTGAATCAAGTCGGGCAGATGAACCTCTGTCTCATCCATCGTCATCTTGCCGCTTTCAATCCGGCTCATATCCAGCACATCGTTGATCAGGGAGAGCAGATGCTGGCTGGACACCGTGATCTTGCTCAGATAGTCCAGAACCTCTTCCCGGTTGTCGATGTGGGATATGGCCAGCGCCGTAAACCCGACAATCGCGTTCATCGGGGTACGGATATCATGGGACATGTTGTTGAGGAAGGCGGTCTTGGCCTTGCTGGCATGCTCCGCGGCAACCAGGGCGTCGGCCAGCGCGTCCCGCTGGTTCCGGTCTTCGCGGACGGACTCCGTGACGTCGCTGTAATACCCGCGAAGGCTCTGACGTCCGTTTTCATCGGCCACCACCGTGCCGCCAAAGCGCGTATACATCTCGTGGCCGTCCGGATGGATCCAGAGGTTGATACACTCGGAGAGCTTCCCCGAGAGCATCTCTTCAATGCGCTTCATCACGCCCGGCCGTTCCGTCTCGGGGACATGGGAATACCAGGCGTCATAGATCTCTTCTTCGCTCAGATCCTGCCCGGCGATGCCAAGGAGTTCCTTCATCTTGTCGTTTGCGCGAAGCCGCGAGGCTTTCCCCTCCTCCAGCGTCATGTGCCACATGCCAAAGCCGGCGTCGGCCATAATGCCGTCCGTGTCGGCCAGCTCCTGCTTGCTGTATTCGAGCTCGAGCTTGCGCTCTTCCTGCTCCAGCTGTTCGAGACGGACTTCCGTCGTGTCTGTTTTCAGAACAATGCAGTACTCGGATTCCGGGTCAACGGAGTAGAAGTCGAAGCGCTTGTAAAAATGCCCGTCCTCCATGTCCACTTCAATATCCACCGAATACGGTTCCTTGACTTTGAACATCTCGAACACGGTCTTCAGGTCCATCGCTTCCCGGATCCGGTGCCGGTATGCCTCATCTTCCGGCAGGGCGGGGATGATCTGGGTCTCCAGATATTCCCGATAGGACCCATGCTTTACCTTCGGGAAGATGTTGCCGTGGGCAATCATGCTGGCGTCACCGATGGCAACGTCGTAAATATCACGGGCAATATAGGCGACCAGGTCGAACTGCTTGGCCAGAATCTTGCCGTTGATGGTGGAGGCCAGCTTTTCCGGGTTGTTCGACTCCTCCGTGATGAAGACGATCAGATTGCCGGTCATCGGATGCCGGGTGACGTTGGCGATGATCTTTACATAGAACACGGCATTGTTCGGAAGGCGGGAGTACAGCACCTTATTCACCGCCACGACGCCGTCCATATAGGAGCGGGTCAGAGCGTCAATGCTGAAGGTGTCAAGAAACAGCCGCCTCTCCTCCGCAATCGGAAGATAAGAAGAGCGTATCGCAAGATATTCTGTATAGCTTGTCTGCCTGGCTTCCGGGATGTAATTCGAAGTGCCGTTTGATTCTTCCACAAGGTTTTCCGTCAGGTTGGCACGCACGCGCGCGAGCAAGTCATCGTTGCTCTGGTGGAAACTGTCGCCCAGACTGGTATAAACGCTCTGCAGCTGCTCCTCATACCGCTTCCACCGGGTGATATCTGCAAAAGTCGCATAGATATAATGCTTTCCGTAATCGTCGATAAACGCAAAATGGATCGCGCACCAGATCAAATTCCCGTTCCGCGTAGTCAGGCGGATCGTGATGTCGGGTTCACCGTCCGCACTGACATGGTTTGCCAGAATATCCCGCAGGATCGGGCGGTCCTCGGGCCAGGTGCTCGCAAACAACCGGTCCCCGTCCATGAGCGCCAGCGCTTCTTCCTGTGCCTCACATTCCATCAGTGTGACAAAGGACGGCGTAACATACTCGGCAGATAGACTGCCGTCATCGTTTTGCCCGAACAGGCAGGCAATGTTGTTGATCTGGTAGACAACCTGCATGAAATTCTGATGGGACGCGCTCGCTTCGGAAAGCTTCGCAGCCGGTATATGATGATCCATCATTTTTTGTACTCCTCTCTTGTTGTGGTATGAGGAAACGGTAAACCTGTTCCTGATTATACTTGCAATAAGCTTGAATTTCAAGCACCAAACAACAGCCACCGGTCATCCGGAGTAATATTTCGTTCAAACTGCCCGATTGTAAAAAATAACCGAAAAAGGTATAATACCGTGAACTTTATAAAAATACAGGGAGGCAAACGCCAATGAACTATGATCATATTCGGCACGACGATCCGGAAATCTACGAGTCGATGATGAGAGAGCTGCAGCGGCAGCGGGATCACATCGAGCTGATCGCATCGGAAAACTTTGTCAGCGAGGCAGTCATGGAAGCCATGGGCAGCCATCTGACCAACAAGTACGCAGAGGGCTATCCCGGGGCGCGCTATTACGGCGGATGCGAGTATGTTGACGAAGTCGAGCGGATCGCCATCGAACGTGCAAAGAAGATCTACGGAGCCGAACATGTCAATGTGCAGCCGCACGCGGGCTCTCAGGCCAACGTCGCGGTTTATCTGGCGCTGCTGAAGCCGGGCGATACCATTCTCGGCATGAGCCTCGCGGAAGGCGGGCACCTTACCCACGGCGCCAAGGCCTCCATTTCCGGCAAGTACTTTCACGCGGAATCCTACGGCGTCAGCCGCGAGACCGAGCGGATCGACTATGACGC
Source organism: Oscillospiraceae bacterium (assembly GCA_017458335.1). Classification (GTDB taxonomy): domain Bacteria; phylum Bacillota; class Clostridia; order Oscillospirales; family Oscillospiraceae; genus Limivicinus. The sequence goes on along the minus strand of JAFTFT010000001.1, from coordinate 17,659 downwards.
TCTTCAGCAGAAGGCAGAAGAGGTAAAACCGAAGCTCATTATCGGCGGCGCCAGCGCCTATTCAAGATTCATCGACTACAAGCGGATGCGCGAGATCGCCGATTCGGTCGGCGCATACCTGATGGTCGACATCGCCCATGTGGCGGGCCTGATCGCGGGCGGCGTACATCCGAGCCCGGTCCCCTATGCCCATGTGGTTACCACCACCACGCACAAGACCATGCGCGGCCCCCGCGGCGCGCTGATCCTGTGCACGGAAGAACTCGGAAAGAAGATCGACAGCGCGGTCTTTCCCGGCACCCAGGGCGGACCGCTGATGCATGTGATCGCGGCGAAGGCCGTGGCCCTGAAGGAAGCGTTGCAGCCGGAATACAAGCTCTATCAGCAGCAGGTCGTGAACAACGCTGCGGCGTTGGCGGACTCTCTGCAGGCGGAGGGTGTCCGCCTGGTCACCGGTGGCACCGACAACCACATGATGCTGGCAGATGTATACAGCTGCGGCAAGACCGGCAAAGAGGTTCAGGAGCTTCTCGACCGGGCGAACATCACCGCCAACAAGAACGGCATCCCCTTCGATACCCTGTCGGTGAAGGAGACCAGCGGCATGCGCTTCGGCTCCCCGGCCTGCACGACCCGCGGCATGAAGGAAGCGGAGATGACGCAGATCGGAAAACTGATTGCCCGCCTGATCCGGGAGGGTGAGAGTGCTGTCCCGGCGGTCAGGGAAGAAGTTCTTGAGATCTGCAGCCGGTTCCCGCTCTATCCGGAGTTATGAGGCAGAATATCGGCAGAAAAATCGCCGGAGCTGTTCTGCTGATCCTGGTTCTCGCATCCCTGTGCGGATGCGGGGCGGGCAGCGGTTCCCCCACCCCGGAGCCGTCGCCGGGCGCAGAACCGACCCCGACACTGAGTCCGGAGGAAGAGGCCGTACGGCAGGAACGCCTGGCCCGCCTGAATGCGCAGAAGGACGGATTCCTGCTGGACAAGGGCTATCTCTATGCGGTGGACGAAAGCGGAGAGCTGCTCCGCGATGCCTATGTCGGCGTGCTGTACTTCCGGGACGACGGCCGCTACACCAGCGGCTCGGAAGATCTCGACCGGCTGGTGGCAGGAGTAATCCGAAAAAATACGGATGAAAAGATGAGCAGGATGGAACTGCTCCGTGCCATGTATCTCTATACCCGGGACAACATCAAATATGTCGGCTTCGGGAATCACGAGGACAGCTACAAACCGGCCCACGGGGCGGACGGCTGGATGGTGGAATGCGCGACCTATGCCCTGGAAAACGGGACGGGGAACTGCTATCACTTCGCGTCGACCTTCGCGGCCCTGGCGCGGGGCGTCGGCTTCCAGGCCTATGCCGCCTCCGGCCTGATCGGATCGGAGGATCAGGAGCACGGCTGGGTCGAGATCGTGGATGACGACGGGACGGTCTGGTACAGCGATCCGGAGACGGAATATGCCCGCAGCTACTGGATGAAACAGGAATTCGATCTGTTCTACAAGACGAAGGACGAGATCGGCAGTGTAACCGGCATCGGCTATCAGGAACTGACCGATCCGTTTGAAGCGGAACGAAAAGAAGCCGAGGAGCAGGGACGCCCGCTGCCGTCCCCGGAACCGAAGGAATAAGGCCCCGGGCGCAAAGAACCGCCTGAAAACATGACCGGAACAAAACGATCCGGAATAGTATACGAAGATAGTAAACAAAGTATACAGAGAACGCAAAAGCGCGATACCCGCTGCGGTATCGCGCTTTTGACAATTCAGTTGCTGCCGGAGGAGGAGAACGGGTCAGAGCCGGCCGACGTTCTTCAGGACGTAGTCGGCGATGTCTGCCTTCTCAATGACGTCGTTATGGAGATAAGCTTTGCCCTGCAGACCGGAGAGGGAGACGGGAGGTTCCAGCCCGGAAACCCGGGCGAGCTGCGCCATCTGCTGGAAAGCGTCGCCTTCGGGGGCCTCGCCGAGCGCGGTGAGGACCGCGGCCGGGAACTTGAAGGGAGAAGCGGTGGAGAGCACCACCACGGGGGCGCCGCTGTGCTCTTCTTTTTTATAGAGCTGCGCCGCGTGCAGCGCGACGGCCGTGTGGGTGTCGGGGAGGTAGCCGGTCTCGGAGAAGCAGCGGCGGATTTCCGCGAGGGTTTCCGCCTCGCCGCAGCAGTAGGCGGAGAAATCCTTCCGAATGAAGTCCAGCGCTTTGGCCGAGATCTTATAATAGCCGGAGTTCTGCAGGCGCAGCATGTCGTTCTTCACACAGGCGGTGTCGCCGCCGGCCGCGTAGAAGAGCAGGCGTTCCAGATTGGAAGAGACGAGAATGTCCATGGAAGGAGAACTGGTCTTGAAGAACTCCCGCCGACGGTCATAGACGCCGGTGGTGAGGAAGTCGGTCAGGACACGGTTGGCGTTGGAGGCGCAGACCAGACGGCCCACAGGGAGACCGAGCTGCTTGGCGTACCAGCCGGCGAGGATGTCTCCAAAGTTCCCGGTGGGGACGACATAGTCCACCGGAGCGCCGTAAGTGATGCGGCCCTGCTTCATCAGAGAGGCGTATGCGAGAAAATAGTACACCACCTGGGGAGCCAGTCGGCCGATGTTGATGGAATTGGCGGAGGAGAGACGGACGCCGGGAACGGGGGCGCTGTCGGCGTAGCGGGAGAAGAGCTGCTTCACCGCGCTCTGACAGTCGTCGAAATTCCCCTTTACCGCACAGACGGCGACATTCGCACCCTCCTGGGTCAGCATCTGGGCTTCCTGCACGGCGGAGACGCCCTTGTGCGGGAAGAAGACCATGATCCCGGTGCCGGGAACGTCATGGAACCCCTCGAGAGCGGCCTTACCGGTGTCACCGGAGGTGGCGGTGAGGATGACGGTCTTGTCCGTCATGCCGGTAATCTCCCGTGCGGCGGTCATGAGCTGCGGCAGCATGCAGAGGGCGACATCCTTGAAGGCGGCGGTTGGGCCGTGAAAAAGCTCCAGCACGTAATTTTCGCCTACCGGCACCAGAGGCGTGAGTTCCTTGCTGGCGAACCTGCCCTCATATGCGCGGCGTACGAGAGAACCCATATCGCCGAAGCCGGGCAGCAGCCGGGAGAGAATCTTCGCCGACTGGCCGAGGGGATCCAGCGCGAGACAGCCCCGCACGTCGAAATTCCCGGAGGCGATCTCCGGGTCAACATAGAGTCCGCCGTCCGGCGCAAGACCGCGGAGCACCGCTTCCGGCGCGGTGGCGCGGGCATCGCTGCGGGTGGACCGGAACGGGGCGGAAGCCGGCGCGGCGGACGAAGGCTGCGCATCGGCGGGACGACGGGATTTCAGAAGATCAATCAGACTCATGACACAGTTCCTTTTCAGTCGGTATTTTCAATGCTCCGCTATTCTATGGCGAGCAGGCGCAGATTGTCAAGCCCGGGAATGGCCGCAAGACGGCCGGAGAGGGAGTCGACGCTCTCTGTGACATCGGTGATGTCGATGGAGATGGTGACGCTGGCCTTGTTGTGGATGGGAAGGCTCTGGGTGATGGTCAGTACACTGGCTCCGCTCTCCGAGATGCAGGCCAGCAGGGCGGAAAGCACACCGGGCGCGTGATCGAGCATCATGGAGAAAACGGCCTTTCGCGAGCTGTTCAGATCAGAGGGTTCAAAGATATAATCTTTATATTTATAATAAGTGCTGCGGGAGATGCCCACCTGCTTGACCGCCTGGCTGACCTCTTTGAACTTGCCGCTTTCCATCAGCCGGCGGCAGGCGAGGACCTTTTCATAATATTCCGGCAAAATGCTTTTATGAACAATCAAATAATTTGAAAGCATTGTTCAAAATCTCCAATTCTGAAAAAATCAGAAAAACAAGACTTGTTTTTCAGGCAGGTATATGATACACTGTCGCCCGTAAAAAAACAAGTGTTTTTATTTCGCGGACGAAAAGTTTTTTTCAAAGAGCTTTGGCAGTTTCTCCCGCCTTCGGCGGGGAAGCAAAAAAGGGGAATCCGCGGACGCAATGATATTTACTGATAAGGAGACAGAGACGTGAAAGTTGCGGTTTTGGGTTACGGCACCGTCGGTGTTGGTGTGTATGAGATGCTGAAGGCAGCAAAAGGCCTGGAGGCGGGACCCGTACTGGTCCGGCCGGGCAAGGAGAACGAAGCATTCAAGGTCTCTTCCATCGAGAAGATCACCGAAGATCCCTCTGTGGACGCGGTGGCCGAAGTGATGGGCGGCGTGGAGCCGGCTTTCACCTATGCCATGGCGGCGATCCGGGCGGGGAAGCACTTTGTCACTTCCAACAAGGCGCTGGTGGCGGCGAAAGGCGTCGAACTGAACCGCGCGGCCAAAGAAGCGGGCGTGAGCTTCCTGTTCAGCGCTGCCTGCGGCGGCGGAGTCCCCTTCCTGCACAATCTGGCCAGAGCGGCACAGACGGATGAGATTCTCTCCGTCGGCGGGATCCTGAACGGGACGACCAATTTCATGCTCGACCAGATGCAGAGCACGGGCAAGGATTATGCCGCTGCGCTGAAGGAAGCCCAGGAGCTGGGGTATGCCGAGGCGGATCCCACGGCCGATGTCACAGGTCTGGACGCGTTGCGGAAGATCATGCTGGCCTGTGCGGTCGCCTGGGGCGTACTGCCGCAGGATGGCCTTCTGAATGAGGGGATCGACAGCCTGAGCGCCGCGGATGTGAAAGACTTTATGGCGAGAGGCCGGGTCTGCCGCCTGGTGGCGAGCGGACAGCGTGCCGCAGACGGACGAATTTCCGCTTATGTGGAACCGGTGCTGGTCCGTGCGGGCGATGCCGAAAGCGCCGTCCTGAAGAATTATAACATGGCCCGGTATGAGGGAAAGAACGCAGGCCCCATCGCCATGATCGGCCAGGGCGCCGGACGGTATCCGACCGCGTCGGCGGTGCTGCGGGATCTGAGCGGGATCTGTGCGGGAGAAGCCGCCATGTTCCCGGCGGACTGCGTGGACGGCAGCGCGGACAACAGCGCCGCGAAGCACGCCTATTATGTGCGGCTGCCGAAGGCCTGCGGAGACCTGTTCCCGGCTGCGGAAATCCTGGCGGACAACGGGGAAGAACTTCGTATCCTGACGGAAGAGATCAGCGTGCAGAAAATGCATGAGAGCGCCGCCGCACTGCGCAAAGCCGGCCACGCGGTCTTCTTCGCCGCGGTGAGGGAGGCCTGAGATGCTGAAGGTTGCAAAATTCGGAGGATCCTCCGTTGCCGGCGCGGAGCAGTTTCGCAAGGTCAAGGCGATCGTCGAGGCGGATGAAAGCCGCCGGGTGATCGTCATTTCCGCCGCCGGAAAGAGAGACGGAAACGATCATAAACTGACGGACCTGCTGTATCTGGTCCATGCACATCTGACCTACGGCGTGTCCTGTGAAGAGATCCTGAGAACGGTGGAGACGCGTCTGCTGGAGATCCGCGACGAACTGGAGATCCCGGTGGACATCTCGGGAGAACTGCAGGAGTTTAAGCGCAAACTCAACAAAGACACCTCCGTGGACGAGATCGTGTCCAGAGGCGAGTATTTTACTTCCAAGCTGATGGCATCCTATCTGGACTATGCCTTCGTCGACGCGGCGGACTGCATCTTCTTCGGACTGGACGGAACCCTGGACCGGGAGACCACGGACGCGGCCATCGCCGAAGCGGTGGAAAAATACGGCAGGATCGTGATTCCGGGCTTTTACGGACAGCTCCCCACCGGAAGGCTTCGCGTGATGTCCCGCGGAGGCAGCGATATCACCGGAGCCATCGCCGCCGCGGCGGTCAAGGCCGATGTGTACGAAAACTGGACCGATGTCTCGGGCATCCTGATGGCCGACCCGCGCATTGTCCCCAACCCCGCGCCCATCGAGAAGATTACCTTCGCGGAGCTGCGTGAACTGGCTTTCATGGGGGCTTCGGTCCTGCATGAGGAGTCGGTGCAGCCGGTGAAGGAAAAGGGTATCCCCCTGAACATCCGCAACACCAACCGGCCGCAGGATCCCGGCACCATGATCGTCGAGAGCGTCGGCGAGCTGGAACAGAGCGAACGCTTCATCACGGGAATCGCTGGACGGAAGAACTTCACGATCGTGACGGTCTACAAGCACGCCATGAAGCTCAGCCACAGTCTGCGGCAGGCGCTGGAGATTTTTGACCGCTACAACGCACCGGTGGAGCACATTACCTTGGGACTGGACTCCTTCGCACTGGTATCGTCTTCGGCGGCGCTGGGCGACGCGGTCTATGACGTGATTGCCGAGATCAAGAAGAACTGCCGTCCGGACGAGGTGGAGATCCGCGAGAATATCGCGATGGTCTCGGCCGTCGGCCGCAAGATGAGCAGCCAGCCGGGCGTTTCCGGCCGCCTGTTCAAGGCGCTGGGCGACAAGGGCATCAACATCCGCACCATCGCGCAGGGCTCCGACGAGCTGGCCATCACGGTCGGCGTGGAGAATGAACAGTACGAAAACGCGATCCGGGTTCTGTACGACAGCTTCGCCGGATAAAAAGAGAGGAGAAAATATCATGAAACAGTGCAAGGTAGGAATTCTCGGCGCAACGGGCGCCGTCGGTCAGGAAATGCTGAAGATTCTGCAGGAGTATGAGATCCCCGTCGAGGAGCTGCGCCTGTTGGCCAGCGCCCGAAGCGCAGGCGAAAAGGTCCTCTTCAACGGCCGTGAGGTCGTGATTCAGGAGGCGACGGACGACAGCTTCGATGGCCTGGATTTTGTACTCGGCGCGGTTGAGGGACCCATGAGCCAGCGCTTTGCCCCGGCGATCAAAAAGAGCGGCGCGGTGTATATCGACAACAGCTCGGCCTTCCGGCTGGATCCGGACGTGCCGCTGGTGGTACCGGAGATCAACGGCGAGGACGCCCTGCAGCACAAGGGAATCATTGCCAACCCCAACTGCTGCACCATCATCGCGCTGATGGCCGTGGCCGGCATCAACAAGCTCTCTCCGATCGAGAGCATGATCGCCTGCACCTATCAGGCGGTGTCCGGCGCCGGACAGGCAGGCCTCAAGGAGCTGGAAGAGCAGATGGCCGCGCTTGCCAAAGGGGAGAAGCCGGTGGTAAAGACCTTTGCTACCCAGATTGCACTGAACGTGATTCCGTTTATCGACGCCCCTTACGGCAACGACTATACCAAGGAAGAGATGAAGATGCAGAACGAAGGCCGAAGGATCCTGCATGCGCCGGATCTGAAGGTCAACTGCACCTGCGTCCGCGTGCCGGTCATGCGCTCTCACTCCATCGCGGTGACGCTGAAGACCGCGGAGAAGGTCTCGGTGGAGGACGCCAAGGCGGCGGTTGCGGCGTATCCCGGCGTGCGCCTGATCGAGGACTATGAGGGACGCTGCTATCCAACGCCGCTGGACACCAGCGATCAGGATATTGTCTGGGTCGGAAGAATCCGCGAGGATCTGACGGATGACAAGGGCCTCACGCTCTGGTGCTGCGGCGACCAGATCCGCAAGGGTGCTGCATCCAACGCGGTGCAGATCCTGAAGTTTGTGGCAGAACACAAGTAAAGAGACTGTACCCCGCCTGTCGGCGGGGTACAATGGATGCTCGAAAAATGCGGTGCAGATCCTGAAGTTTGTAGCGGAGCATCAGGAATAAGCATCAGAAATACCGACACCCCGCCGAAAGGCGGGGTGTTTTGGAGGACAGAATGAGTTTTGGCGTGATTCTGCATGAGCCGGAACAGCCGGGGAACACCGGCGCCATAGGAAGAACCTGTATCTGTGCGGGCGCAAAGTTGCACCTGATCCGGCCACTGGGCTTTCTCACGGACGAGAAGTCGGTGCGGCGGGCCGGACTGGATTACTGGCCGAGACTGGGCGTACGGGAGTATGAAAATATGGACGACTTCCAGGCCCAACATCCGGAGGCGAGAATCTGGTACCTCACCACCAAGGCAAAACACACCATCGACGAGGGAGACTATCGGGACGGCGATTTCCTGATGTTCGGCAAGGAGAGCGCGGGGATTCCGGAAGAGATTCTGGCAGCGCATCCGGATTACTGTGTCCGGATCCCGATGGCGGAAGGGGAGCGGTCCCTGAACCTCTCGAACGCGGTGGCCATCGCCCTGTATGAAGCCCTGCGCCACACCGGTTATGCAGGACTCGAAAAGCAGGGAGAGCTCCACCGCCTGACCTGGCGGACAGAATAAGAAAAAGCAAAAAACGATGCCGCGTACCCGTACAGGAGGACAACGCAGCATCGTTTTTGCGTTCAAAGTTTGAGACCGGAGAATCAGGAGCGGCGCTGCTGAAAAAAGCCCTGGAGCAGCTCACGGCTCTCCTGCTCACAGACACCGGAGAAGACAGCCGGGCTGTGGCCATAGCGCTCGGAGAAGAGATCGATCACGCTTCCGCAGGAGCCGGTGTTCTCCTCCCGGGCGCCGAAGACCACCCGGGGAATGCGGGCGTTGATGATGGCCCCGGCGCACATGGGACAGGGCTCGAGGGTGACGTACAGGCTGCACCTGTCAAGCCGCCAGTCCCCGAGCGAGGCACAGGCTTCCCGGATGGCTTCGAGCTCCGCGTGGGCGGTGGCGTCGTGACGCTCTTCCCGCCGGTTCCGACCGCGGCCGATGATGCGCCCGAAGGCGTCGGTGATCACGCAGCCTACGGGGATCTCGCCCTGCCGGGCCGCTTCTTCCGCGAGGCAGAGCGCCTCGCGCATGTTCTGTTCTCTGCAAATGGGGTCCATGGATATTCCTCCGGGATAAAGAATCCACCCGCGGCTTCCGCGGGTGGATGTTTCATGCGAAATCAGAAAGCCGATCAGGCGAGAGCCGCCGTGATGATGGACATCTGATAGACTTCCTCGGCGTCGCAGCCGCGGGAGAGATCGTTGATCGGGGCGTTCAGACCCTGCAGGATCGGGCCGTAAGCCGCGAAGCCGCCGAGCCGCTGAGCGATCTTATAGCCGATGTTGCCGGACTGGATCTCCGGGAAGATGAAGGTGTTGGCGTAGCCCGCAACCTTGCTTCCGGGGAACTTGAGCTGGCCGACAACCGGGGAGACCGCGGCGTCAAACTGCATCTCGCCGTCGATGGCCACATCGGGGGCCTTCTCCTTGGCGATGGCGGTTGCCTCACGGACGAGGTCGACGTTGGCGCCCTTGCCGGAGCCCTTGGTGGAGTAGGAAAGCATGGCGACCTTCGGGTCGATGCCGAAGACCTTTGCGGTCTTTGCGGTCTCAACGGCGACCTCGGCGAGCTGAGCCGCGGCGGTAAGGGTGACATTGCCTTCCTTGTCCTTCTTGTCCTGATAGTCAATGTTGATGGCGCAGTCGCCCATGGCGAGCATCTCGTCTCCGCGGACCATAATGAAGCAGGAGCTCACAAGGTTGGCGCCCTTCTTGGTCTTCACGAGCTGGAGAGCCGGACGGACCGTGTCAGCCGTGGAATAGGTGGCACCGCCGAGCAGCGCATCGGCAACACCCATCTTGACGAGCATGGTGCCGAAGTAGTTGCCCTTGCTCAGCGCAGCGCGGCACTCTTCTTCCGTCATCTTGCCCTTGCGGAGCTCGACCATCTTGGCGACCATCTCGTCCATGCCGGGATAGGTGGCCGGATCGAGGATCTCCAGACCGTCGATATCGAAACCGCCCTTCGCGGCGGCAGCCTTGACTTCTTCCACATTGCCGACAAGGATCGGAGTGAGGAATCCGCCCTTCTTCAGACGGGCAGCCGCTTCCAGGATCCGGGCGTCGGGCCCTTCGGTGAAGACGATCTTGCGGGGATTTGCCTTGAGGATTTCTACGAGATTTTCAAACATGAGAATGCCTCCGTAATGTTTAATTTGATCACAAAGCTTACTGTACCACGCCGGGAACGGTTTTTCAAGAGTTAAGCACACAGGAAATTAAAATTGTCTTAGTTCGGGAGAGTTTTTGTTTACAAGGCCTTACCCCTTGGGGTATAATAATAAGACTCACAGATGAAATGGTCTGCGGGTGCCCTCTCCCCGCCGAAGGCGGGGAGAGGGCACCCGGCAAACGATACCGTTCGGCGGCAGACCGTAACAGGAGCGGGAGAGACTATGACAGAACAGAGCAGAATTCGCAACTTCTCCATCATCGCCCACATCGACCACGGAAAGTCGACGCTTTCCGACCGCCTGATCGAAAAATGCGGAGCGGTCGAAGCGCGTATCATGGAGGATCAGATTCTCGATAATATGGAGCTGGAAAAGGAACGGGGCATCACCATCAAGGCGCGTGCCGTCGGACTGGAATACAGCGCGCAGGACGGGCAGACGTATACCCTGAACCTGATTGACACGCCGGGCCACGTGGACTTCAACTACGAGGTCAGCCGGTCGCTGGCGGCCTGCGAAGGCGCGGTGCTGATTGTCGACGCCTCCCAGGGCGTCGAGGCGCAGACACTCTCCAACACCTATCTCGCTCTGGACAACAATCTGGAAATCCTGCCGGTGGTGAATAAGATCGACCTCCCGGCGGCCGACCCGCAGCGCGTCAAGAACGAGATCGAGGAAATCATCGGCATTCCCGCGCAGGATGCGCCGGAGATCAGCGCAAAGGCGGGCATCAACATCGACGCGGTGCTGGAGGATATCGTGCGGAACATCCCGGCGCCTTCCGGCGACCCGGACGCACCGCTGAAGGCCCTGATCTTCGACAGCCAGTACGACAACTACCGCGGGGTCATCGTTTTCCTGCGCGTGATGGACGGACGCATGGCGAAGGACAACGAAGTGCTGCTCATGTCTACGGGCGCCCGGTACAAGCTCCTGGAGGTCGGATATCTCCGCCCCATGGCACTGGAGCCCTGCGAAGAGCTCAAGGCGGGGGATGTCGGCTACTTCACGGCCAGCATCAAAAACGTGGCGGATACCCACGTGGGCGATACCGTCACCGAGGCGCAGCGCCCGACACCGGAGCCGCTGCCCGGCTATCGTCCGGCCAGACCGATGGTCTACTGCGGCATCTACACCGAAGACGGATCGAAATATCCCGATCTGCGGGACGCGCTGGAGAAGCTGAAACTCAACGACGCCTCCCTCTCCTATGAGCCGGAGAGCTCCGTGGCCCTGGGGTTCGGATTCCGCTGCGGCTTCCTCGGGATGCTGCACATGGAGATCATCCAGGAGCGGCTGGAGCGCGAGTTCAACCTGGAACTGGTGACCACGCTGCCCTCGGTCATCTATAAGGTCATCAAGACGGACGGAACGACCGTGATGGTGGACAATCCCCACAACTACCCGGAAACGGCCTCGATTGCAGAGTCCTATGAACCCTATGTGAAGGTATCCATCATCACGCCGAATGAGTTTGTGGGAAACATCATGCCCCTCTGCCAGGACCGCCGTGGTGAGTACAAGAACATGCAGTATCTCGATACCCGCCTGGTTGAGCTGCACTATGAAATGCCGCTCAACGAGATCATCTATGACTTCTTTGACACGTTGAAGGCGAGGACCAAGGGCTACGCCTCGCTGGACTATGAGTTCTCGGAATACAAGCAGTCCGACCTGGTCAAGGTCGATATGCTGTTAAACGGCGATCAGGTGGATGCCCTGAGCTTTATTGCGCACCGCGAGAAAGCCTATCCCCGGGCCCGGAAGCTCTGTGAAAAGCTGAAGGAGAACATTCCCCGCCAGCTGTTCGAAGTTCCGATCCAGGCGGCGATCGGCGGGAAAATCATCGCCCGTGAGACCGTCAAGGCCCTGCGGAAGGACGTTCTGGCCAAGTGCTACGGCGGCGACATCACGCGCAAGAAGAAGCTGCTGGAAAAACAGAAGGAAGGCAAGAAGAAGATGCGCCAGCTCGGAACCGTACAGATCCCGACAGAGGCTTTCCTGGCGGTGCTGAAGCTGGACGAGTAAGGAGGGAGCGGCTTGAGAGGAAAATTTCGGCTGTTCTGGCTGATTCTGGCGGTTCTGTTTGCAGGTATGGCAGGCGTTGCGTGTTTTTACGCCGCAATGTACGGCAGCATCTACAACCGGCCCGACGCAGACCCCGCTGAAACGGTGACCAGGTTCTTCGAGAGCATCCGGGCCCGGAATTATCCGGAGGCCTATGCCTGCCTGAGCGATTATGCCAGTCTCGGCCTGGAAAAGGAACCTGAGAGCGCGGAAGCGAGAGCAATGTATGACGCCCTGCGAAACAGCTACAGCTACACCCTCAGCGGAAGCAGCAGCGTCACCGGCCTGGAGGCCAGCCAGCGGGTTGTCCTGCGGGCACTGAACCTGCGGATGACGGAAAACGCCGTGCAGCAGCGGGTGAACGGGATTCTGGAAGAGCTGGTGACGACCATGCCCGAATCCGAGATCTACGACGGAAACGGCGGCTACCTGACGAGCTTTACCGATACCATCTATAAGGAAGCACTGAACCAGGCGCTGCAGAATACCGACACACTCTGCTCGGACACCCAGCTGCTGATCCAGTTGAAGTATATGGACGGTACGTGGAAAATCGTCACGGACCGTAATCTGATGACCGCCCTGATCGGCGGAGAAAACTGAGGGAAGGAGGAGCCGAACCGGTATGAGAGAATATGACCTGGAAGAGATTCTGGCGGAGTACGCCGAAGAGAATGTAGAGACGGCTCAGCCTGAGGAAGAGGCCGTCCCGCCGGAAGAAGAAAACGCGGCGGCTGCGGAATACCCGTATGAGGAAGAAACCCCGGCGAAAGAGAACGCCCTGCCGGAAGAGAGCGGGGAAGCGTTTTACGATACAGACGACGCGGAAACTGCCGGAGAAACCGCTGAGGCGCCCCTGGAGGAGTCTGATGCGCAGCTGACGAGAGTCTTCAAGGCGCCGAAGCCGGAAAAAACCGAGAGCAGGCAGGAACGCAGAGATGCCGAAAGCCGGCAGGCAGCTGCAGCAGAGACGCCGGAACAAAAAGAATCAAAGAAGAAGCGGCGCAAAAAGCCGAAAAAAGAGAGCTTCGGTAAAAAGCTCGGCTTCGGGCTGCTGAGCCTGATCTTTATGGCGGTGTCCCTCGGAGTGCTGGCCTGGACGCTGCAGAACGTACATCCTGACACCAGCAGGACGACGGAATCCGCCCGCAGCCTCGGCAATACCAACCTGGTCTCGCGCCTGGACACCGGACTGAACAACGCAAAGGCCAATGCCCTGAGCGACATCGCGTACATCCCGAAGCACTATACCATCCCGGAGGGCGAGACCGTGGCCCCGAGACCCCAGGAGACCAGCTTCGGCAGCGTGACGCCCGAGAACGCGGCCAATGTGATGGACGTGATCCAGCTGGCGAGAGATTCCGGACTGCTGGAAGGGCAGGACGTGATCTTCAATCCGAATCTGAACTTTGAACCGAGCACGAACATTCAGTACTACTATGACGAGACGATCCTGACGATCATCTGGAAGGAACTGATTGACGGAAACACCGTCACCTGCTGTGAGGTCAAGGTGGCTGACGCGAGCCAGTTCCGCCGCAAGCTGGTGGACGACACCTTTGGCTCGCCGAGAAAGCTCTTTGCCACGTCGATCGCGGCGAGCGTCAATTCCGTCGTGGCGATGAACGCGGACTTCTACATGTTCCGCGACTTCGGCATCGTGGTGTACGACCGGGAACTCTACCGCTTCTCGGAAGACACCTATACCGGCATGTATAAGAAATACAACTGCACGGACACGATGTTTGTCACCGAAGAGGGGGACCTTATCTTCTGGCACCGGCTGCAGGAAGCAACACCGGATCAGATGCGGGCTTTTATCGAGGAGAACAATATCCTCTTCTCCATCGCTTTCGGGCCGATCCTGGTGGAAGACGGAGTTCTCACTCCCTGCGACTGGTATCCGGCCGGCGAGATCGACAGGGGTTATTCCCGCGCAGGCATCGGACAGAAGGATCATCTGCATTACTTCTACATGTCTCTGAACCACTCCGCGTACAAGGAAGCCCGCTGGACGGTCAACACCTTCGGCGAGCGGATGTATGAGCGCGGACTGCAGCAGGCTTACTGCCTGGACGGCGGCCAGACCAGTGAGATCGTGTGGCGCGGAGCCCCGTTCAACTACATCGACTTCGGCGGAGAACGGGAAGTCAGCGACATCATGTACTTTGCCACCGCCATTCCGGATTCGGGGGGAACGCCATGAATGAAATAGCTGTTTTTACGGGCGGCCTGACGATCTACTGGAGCGCAATCATCATCTGCCTCGGGATCGCCGCGGGCCTCTGCCTGACGTTGGCGCTGTATCCGATGGATCACCGCCACAACACCGCGGTCTGGGTCTGGTTCCCGATTGCAACCGTGCTGAGCGTGCTGCTCTCGAGGCTGATCCACTGGTACAGCCACATCGAGCAGTATGGCTCGCTGCTGGAGGCGCTGACGGACTACAGGACCGGCGGCTACTGCGTACAGGGCATCATTCTGGGGGCGGTATTCGCGGCATTGCTGGTGAAGCTGATCCGCCTGACCCCGACCGCAGGGGAACTGCTGGACGCGGCGGCACCGGGCATGGCCCTGTGCATGGCCCTGATCCGGCTGAGCTCCCTGTTCAACACCAACTGCCGCGGCAGAATCGTCATCACCGATAAGCTCTTTCAGCATCTGCCCTACGCCATTTCGTGGACCGACGCCGCGGGGAATGTGGAATACCGCCTCGCGACCTTCTTTCTGGAGTTCATCGCCCTGCTGGTGATCACGGTGATCCTCTGCGCGTTCTTCTTCCGCCACCGCTCGGAACCCCTCTGGGATGGCTGGCGCAACGAAGGGAATGTGATGTGGCTCTTCCTGATCCTGCTGGGGTTGGTGGAGTTTATTGCGGACTCCACGCGCTATGACTCGGCCCTGATGCACTTCTTCCTGATCAAGAAGCTGAATCCATACGCGTCGTTTATCTCCATCACGCAGATCTTCACGGCGGTGTGCTTCCTGCTGCATTTCATCCGCTATATGCGCATCTCCGTCAAAACCAACGGCTGGCGCTGGTATCACTTCCTCGCGATCGTGGTCTTCCTGGCCTGCTTTGTGGGAGCGGGCTACCTCGGAGAGTACAAGGTACAGCGCACGGCGCAGTATGTACGCTGCTATCTCTGGCAGGGGGGCTCGCTGCTGCTGCTCTGCCTGACGGTGAGGCTGATCTACCGCACCTGTGTGGCAAAGGAATACGACTATGAAGACGGGGAATAATCCTCCCGGGAAACTGATCAAAAAGCAGAATCCATACCAAACATGCAACAAAAAAACGAAACCGGCGCCCGAAAGGGCGCCGATTGTTTTGCAGGTATGTTTCATGATGCCGGCAATGCCTGTACGAGATCCGACCTGAGGAAAAGAATGTATGCCGGATCGCAGGGAGACAGGGATCAGATCAGATACGGGACCGTAAAGACGGAAACATTGCGGTAGGTCTCGAGCTTTCGCATGAGGCGCTGGGTTGTCTGGTTGTGCAGAGGTTTCTCCGCGGGATTGGTCACGACCAGCATACCCATCATGACAATCAGACTGCGGTGGGAGCCGAGATGCTCCGCTTCATCTTCAATGTGCCGGAGAAGAACCTCGTTCATGTTGCGGTAGGGCGTGATCTCATAGCGGAAATCGGCATGGATGCCGAGCTGCTCGATCTGGGCTTTCAGAGCCAGCGCCCGCTCCTCATTGTCCGAGATGTGATAGAGCTCGATGTTTTGGAAACCGCAGCTGAGCGCGCAGTCCAGGGTCTTCAGGAAGGAGCGGTTCAGGGACTGGACAGGAAGGATGACCTTGCCTGAGGCGACATTCCGGATCACGTCTTTGGCGGCCTCGACGCTCTCGATCCGCAGGTCGGCGGAGACGGCATCGTAGTGCTTCTTGATGGCACGCATCAGGAAGACAAGGCCGATGATGCACAGCAGCGTGACCCAGGCGCCGCTGAGAAATTTCATGATGACAATGACGACGAGGGTGATGCCTGTGACGATGGTGCCGAGGCCGTTGATGACGGCCTTGAACTGCCAGCCGGGACTCTTTTCCTTCACCCAGTGAACCAGCATGCCGTACTGGCTGAGCAGGAAGGAGATAAACACGCCGCTGGCATAGAGCGGGAGCAGAAGATGCTGGTCACCGTTAAAGGCGAAAACCAGAATGGACGCGGAGAAGAAGAGCAGAAGAATGCCGTTGGAATAATTCAGGCGAGTTCCGCGGGCAACCAGCTGGCGGGGCAGAAAACCGTCCTCCGCCATCAGCGCCATCAGCAGGGGCATGCCGGCATAGGCGGTGTTGGCGGCGAGGGCCAGAATCACGACCGTCATGATCTGCACGACAAAATACATGGCGCTGCCGTGACCGAAAACCGCACCGGCGAGCTGGCTCACGGCGGTGGCCTCTTCATTGGGCTGAATCTGGTAGAGATTGATCAGGGCGCTGACCCCGAAGAAAACCAGGGCAACAAACCCGGCCATGGCATACAGGACCATCTTGGCATGCTTCTGAGCGGGATCCTTGAAGTTCGGTACGCCGTTGGAGACCGCTTCCACACCGGTCAGCGCGGTGCAACCCGAGGCAAAGGCGCGCAGCAGCACAAAGACAAGCATCTCACCGGTCTGCTGCACGACAACGGCCTGTTCCGCCGGCGAGTAGAGGCCGAGCGAATATTTGACAAGACCCGTGACAATCAGGGCGATCATCGTCAGAATAAAGATGTAGGTGGGGACGCCGAACATCACGGCGGATTCACGCAGACCGCGCAGATTCCCCCAGGTCAGCAGACAGATGATCAGGAAGGCGAGAATCGCCTTGTAGCGCAGAAGGGCCGGAAACGCGGAGGTGATCGCCGCGGCGCCGGCGCAGGCACTGACCGCCACGGTGAGGATGTAGCCGATGATCAGCGCGCCGCCCGCCACCAGGCCGGGTGTCTGGCCGAGGTTTTCATGCGCGACGATGTAGGCGCCTCCGCCCTGGGGATAGGCGTCGATGGTCTGACGATAGCAGAAAACGAGGATCAGCAGCAGCCCGATGATGGCCGCGACAATGGGGAGAAAATAACGATAGGACAGCATCCCGAGAACCGGGATCAGAACCAGAAGAATCTCTTCACCGGCATAGCTTACCGAGGAGATTGCATCACTGGCAAATACGGGAATGCCCCAGAGCACATTAAACTTCTCGTTTCCGAGCTCGGAATCGGCAAGGGGAGTCCCGATCAGGACCTGCTTCAGTTTTTTCTTCATAGAAACGCCTCACATGAACTGGTAGTGTTGACAGACAGGGGAACGACCATTAAAAACACGTTAATAATCAAAAAATCGGTGCTAAGAAAATGTAAAGATTGGTTCAGTATAACACAAACTAGGAAAAGATGGAAGAGTTCTTCTGATCAAATCTTAAAATTCACTAAAGATCGGAGAATTTCAAACATTTTCACAATAAATATGATAAGATAAACGGGATCCGTCGGGAATCAGCTCTACCGCAGCGGACCAACAGGATGAGGGGAAACGCTTCCGGCTGCGGCAGGGAAAGCAGAGGGAAGAAGAAAGAAGGGAAACGGATGCCGGTCTCCTATCTGAGCAAAAAACTCAGTCCGTATGTGCGCGTCGCCGCGATCATCGTGGTGGCGGCACTGATGGTTTTTGCCGGACTCCGGTTTTATTCCTGGCGCAGCTACGGCGCGCGCACCCGCCTGATTACGCTGGTGAATCCGTGGAACCCGGTTTCGGAGACGGGGTACAC
>JAFTFT010000020.1 GCA_017458335.1 Oscillospiraceae bacterium | reverse complement strand
TCAGAAAGCAATCCTTGAGAAATACGCAAGGGAAATGGGTAAGGTTGCCTATGCTTTTTATGTAGATATGTATAACCAAAGATTGATACAATACCATGCCTATGGGAGTACAGAAAAGTGGCTAAAATAAAGGCTTTCAGCAGATTTGGACTGTCTGCCGAAAGCCTTCTTTTTATGCCTCGATATGGCGGAGCGGCTGCGAGAACCGTTTGAACCCGCTCCAAAGTCAAAATAAAAATGTATTCGGAAAAATAAATAGGTTAGCGTTGCAGTTTTAATATTACCTTGGTACTAAACCCTTGCGGTTCATTATTAGAAAACGACACCTTCCATGCGTGAAATTTTGCAATCTGCTTTACAAGACGCAAGCCGATTCCGTGTTCACTCAGTTTCCCGACCTTGTAAATAGATCTACGGTTAAGGGTTTTCAATGTTTCTGCCGAAGTACCCTGCCCGTTATCAGAAATCTGAAGAACACACCTGTTTGACCTTGTTCTGTCAGCAGCAAGCTCGATACTGATCTCACATCCGTCAGGATTATGCCGAATGGAGTTATTGATCAGGTTTTCGAGCATTCGCTGGAAAAGCTCCTCATTTGCAACGGTCGTTATATTCTGTAAATCATCCGGGATGTCCAAGGTAAAGCCAAACTTGTCATCAGGATCACGATTCAGAAAATCAGTAACAGTTTTCCGAATCAAACTGCCCACATTTATCGGAGATTTCTTATAATCGCCCATCCCGAAATCCAGCTTGCTGGAGGTGTTCAGATTGGCAACCAAGGCACGGATTCTCAGTCCTTGTCTGCGGATGGTGTCTGCCTTCCCAGTCACCGAAGGATTATTTGGATTCTGGCTGATATAATCAGCATTGCCTAATATCAGCGTGAGCGGAGTGCGTATGTCGTGGGAAACGCCTGCAATCCATTCTGTGCGTTCCTCTTCACGTCGCCGCAGCCACTTCCGCTGGATGAAGAGCGGAACCGAAATCAAGAGAGCGATATTGATTAGCAGGATAATCGGCATTTGACGCATAAACTGCCGAATCATTCCCTCGTTATATTCCAGGGTGTATTTCCACGTCGTATGCTTTTGGCTGCCGATAATAAACAGACCTTCCGGGACGATATAAGTATGCACCGGATAGTCATTCAGATAGTATCTCGTGAATGATGCCACATCCTGCAGGGTATATTCCTTCTCAAGTTCCTCCGGGAGCCGTTCCTGCCACAGAATGTGACCTTCCTGAGATATGAGCATCGCAAAAAGATCGTTCTGCACGAGTGCCGCCTTTCCATCTTCGGAAAGGCTGTAACTGCCTTGGTCTTCGGTCAGGTTATCCATGATGGTCTGGGAGCCAAAAGGAATGTCCTCTTTCCGCTTCGCAAATAGTCCCGTGAATACGAGAAGATTTACGATCAGAAGAACAAAGGCGGTAACAATCACCAATAAAATAAAATGAGCAGCGTTTCTTTCTTTTCTTCTCATTGCCGTTTCTCCAGTTTATAGCCAAGTCCACGCACGGTAACCAGTTGCTTCGGACTTGACGGGTCTGCCTCGATTTTCTCCCTGAGATGCCTGATGTGTACGATCAGGGAACTTTCCAGGCCATAGCTCCCGTCCGGCCACAAGGCATCGCAGAGGGCGTCTATCGTTACGATTTTCCCGCGATTTTCAGCAAGTTTATGCAGGATGGCATATTCCTTGGCTGTCAATGTCTGAACATTGCCATGATTTTCTACTGTGCCGGAATCAAACGATACGACCGCTTCTCCCAGGCGCAATACCTCCTCATTTTCCTGAAAGCGATATGTCCTGCGCAGCACGGCCTTGATTCGCAAGAGTAGTTCTTCAGGCAGGAACGGCTTTGTAATGTAGTCATCCGCACCGAGTCCAAGTCCGCGAAGCCTTGCGGAATCTTCGTCACGGGCAGACAGGAACACTACAGGGATATCAAAGAGAAAGCCTTCTTTCATCTTTTGATAAAGGTCAAAGCCATTGCCGTCAGGGAGCATAACGTCCAACAGTATCAGATGCCATGTTTTCTCTCTGATCTGATTCTCGGCCTCGCGACAGGTTGCCGCGGTTTCAGTACAAGCAAAGCCCTCTCTGAACAGAAGCTCCTTGACGAGCGTGAGAAGCTCCGGCTCATCATCGATTATGAGTATTTTACTGTTTTGTATTTCCATGAGATTTCATCTCCTCAGTTTCGGTAAAATTGCACTCAGGCACTTTATAGTATAATTCCAAGCACCTCTGTTTTCTATAGAATCGGCTCATTCTTAATGTAACCTTAGTGTAGGCACAAGGTCTCCTTAAGCGAAAGGTTCTATTCTTGAGTCATAAGGAGGCAGACGCTATGAACTATATTCTTGAAACCAACCATCTTGTCAAAAAACATGGAGCCGCATACCGGGTAAAGGACGTGAATCTCCGCGTGCCGGAACATTCCGTATACGGATTTTTGGGTCCGAACGGTGCGGGAAAAACCACCACGCTCAAACTTATCCTCGGCCTGATCAAGCCGGATGAGGGAGAGGTATCTGTTTTCGCGCAAAAGGTAACAGCGACAAACAGGCTGGCTGTTCTGCGTCAGACAGGAAGCCTGATTGAAAATCCCGGCGGCTACGGACATCTTACCGGCCTGGAAAATATGCAGATTGTCCAGAAACTAAAGAGCGTTTCTGAAGACGAAATCGTGCGAGCGCTGAAAACTGTCCGCCTGTACGAGCAGCGCGATAAGAAACTCAAAAACTACTCACTCGGTATGCGCCAGAGGCTCGGACTTGCTATGGCGCTTCTCGGCGATCCGAAGCTCCTGATTCTCGACGAACCGACAAACGGGCTTGATCCTGCGGGCATTCAGGAAATTCGTGAACTGATTCGCAGCCTGCCGAAGGAGCGGGATATGACGGTCATCGTTTCCAGCCATTTATTAAACGAGGTCGAACAAATGGCAGCCCATGTTGGCATCATCCACCACGGAGAGATGCTATATCAGGGACCGCTGTCTGAGTTGGAGAAGCAGGGCGGCAATCTTGAGGATGTATTCCTGCTGATGACGGGAGGAGGTGAATCGCTGTGAGTGCCATTAACTCATTTCAAAGCTGTCGGCTTGAGTTTCGGAAAGCCAGAAGACAATGCACATGGCTCTTGTTCCTCGCCCTATTGGGAATCAACCTTGCCTATATGTTTTGGGGCATGAAGCGGATAGATGGCATTCGATTTTTCTTCCATCACCCTTGAGGTCATCGACATCAACACCAACGCCGATCCCGATCTGTACGTCAACCAGAACGGTCTTACGTTCAGCAAGCGTGTTCTGGAGGATATGAACTACCCTCAGAACGTCCAGTACTGCACCGATCCGGCGCATTCCGTCTTCGCCATCCGCATCTGCAAGAGCAATGAGGCCAAGGCCACGCCCTTCTGCAAGCCCCGCGCCGAGCAGACTACCACCTACAGCACCGGCAACAAGAATCTGAAAGAGGTGGTCAGCAAAATGATCCCGGATTATGACCGCAAAAAGCGGTATAAGGTGACTGGTCACTACGACACGGACGGCAAGACCATGTATTTTGTCATGACGGAGGCTGAGGTTTCCGAGTTTCGGAAGATGCCCGGCGAAGCGGAAGAATAAGCAATCCTCTCTACGCTGATACGGTCACAGGCCGTTAAATCAGCGGAGGCCATGTCCTTTCCGGGCATGGCCTTTTTTACGGCATTTCGATTTTTCCGTGCTGCTTCTCAAAATCTTCAATGGCCTTTCGGATCAGATAAATCACTTCCCCGTTAGCCGAGCGCCCTTCATACTGCGATATATAATGCAGCTTGTAATGCAGCTCGCTGTCGATCCGCAGGCCAAGATGCTTGTCCTTTTCTCTTTTCGTTATATCCATATATCTAACCTCTTTGTACTTGATAGAAGATAATTTGAGTTTATTTCAAGTACATGTTAGAATGTGCAATGTGTACTCGATTTAAGTACAGAACAATTACAGGGAGAGATAGAGATGAATATACATGGCCACGCTTATTTCGTGGAACGCCCCCGGAGGTTGGAAGATCTACAGCGCCCGCATCTGATAGACAAAGAGCGGCCATATCACATTGTGACCGCTGTGCAGCTCCCGACAATTGACTATGGAAATTTCATCACCGACATGCTGGCGGATCGGCAATTCATAGAGGACTACGGGAAACGCTGTAAAGCCGGAGATGTATGGGAATGTCTACTTGTGCAACAGCGAGGCCGCTCAGATGGCGTACTGGTGCTGCCGGAGCAGGGATGTTTTGTTTCATGGGCTGCGTATTATCCGGGTGCATAAAGCAAAAAGGGTGTTCCTCTGAGCTGACAGCTTCAAAGGAAACACCGTTTTCTTCTTGTTTCTTTATATATTTCTTATTTTATTACTTGGGGACAGGTTTCTGCCTTATCCCGGTCTGCAAACTGTCCTATGCGTGGCTGTTTACTGCCTTAAACATGGCATTTATCTGACCAGAGCGTTTCACTATCGCTGCTGCCTCACCTTTCAGATATCCCTGCAAAATAGGCATAGACGATGCGCCGGAGAGTTTTTTCAATATCTATCCTTCCGTCGTCCAACGCCCATTCAAACACACAGCCTTTAACGATCGTGCAGAGATCCATACTTGCAGTATGGGGATCAGCCCCTTGCTTCCAGTAGCCTTGCCACTGTGCGGCGCTCAACTCCTGTTCACAACGGGCCATGACCGTTCCTTCCGCAAAGCCGTCGTCCGTTTGCCCCATATAGGCGGACAGCGCTTTGTTGCCCGTTGTATAGAAGCTCTTCATAAACTCATCACCCAGCATGAGATATCGGTTAATGAGGTGCATATACAACTCGCAGACTCTGCCAGCTATGTCCGAGAGCGGTGTATTCAGAATGAAGTTGTCGAAGGATGCTTCCCGTACAAAATACATCATCAGATCATCTTTGTTCTGGAAGTGATGGTAAAATGTACCGATGGAAAGCCTCGCTTCTTCGCAGACATTTCTTATCGTGATGCTGTCAGCTCCGTACTGTTTTACCAGCTTGATGGTAGCTTCGATCAGCATCTGCTTCGTATCCTGCAATTCCGCAGTCTTTGGCGGCCGTCCTCTTTTATCCGGCATAGGCTTCACCTCAAAATAAAACTTGTTCTAAAACTATTGACAGAATACCACAACACAGCTATAATTGCAAATAGAACATGTTTTATTATT
The DNA here is from genome assembly GCA_017458335.1 of Oscillospiraceae bacterium. Taxonomy (GTDB): domain Bacteria; phylum Bacillota; class Clostridia; order Oscillospirales; family Oscillospiraceae; genus Limivicinus. The sequence continues at coordinate 36,364 of JAFTFT010000020.1, read as the reverse complement.
TGAAAGAAGGTTAAACCATGAAAATCACTTGCTGGTCGGATTATGCCTGCCCCTACTGCTATATTGGAGAAGCACGTCTAAAGCGGGCTCTGTCCTCTATCCCGGAGCTGAAAGATACCGAGATAGAAATGAAAAGCTTTCAGCTTGATCCTTCGGCTGGGGAACACGCTACGGGCGATACACAAACCCGTTTTGCGCATAAGTATGGTATCAGCATGGATGCAGCTGGCAGGCAGATCGAAACGATCTCGCAGATGGGACGTGCGGAGGGTATTGATTTCAAATATGCTACCACGCTTTTCACTAACACTATGGATGCCCACCGCTTAACCAAGCTGGCACAGAGTAAAGGCGATCCGGCGCTGACAGAGCGCGTGATTGAGGCGCTGTTTGACGCCTACTTTACACAGAACAAAGAGCTGGCAGATCATGCTCTGCTCCAGCAGATCGGCGAGCGCTGTGGGCTGGACGCAGCTGAGATACGGGATGTGCTGGACTCGGATCGCTATCATGACGATGTTGTCATGGACGAACGCGAAGCTGCCTATCACGGTATTCATGCTGTCCCGTTTTTCGTGATCGACGGCAAATACAGCATTTCCGGAGCGCCGGATACCGAAGGTTTGCGGGAGGCGCTCATGCAGTTGATGGCGAAGGAAGCAGAGGAACAGATATCTTCCGGTATGAGCTGCGGCCCAGAGGGCTGCAAGCTTCACTGATTATCATGGTGCGTTGTGTGCCCGTGAAGGGCTATTTTGCGGAAAACTGCTTCTTCTATATCGATGACGCAACAAGTCATGGGTTTGTGATCGATCCGGGGGCGGAGGCAAATCGCTTGCTTTCGCTTATCAAACGTGAACAATGGAGCATTGAAGCTATTTTGCTTACCCACGGCCATTTTGATCACACAGGGGCAGTTGATGAATTGCGTAAAGTATTGGATATTCCGGTGCTTGCCCATGCCAATGCAGATCGCTACCTGTTGGATGGTGAGATGAATCTTTCAGCGTTCTGTATTGGGGAGAAGATTGTAAAGAACGTAAGATATCTCAATGATGGTGATACTGTCTGTCTTAGAAATGGTTCCAGTGCTACTTTCCAAGTCATTCATACACCCGGTCACACAACGGATTCCGTTGTCTATTACTGCCAGAAGGACAGTATTGCCTTTGTAGGGGATACGATTTTCAAGGGCAGTATCGGTAATTATCAGTATCCGGGCGGTAATCGGCAGGATATCATAGAAAGCATTACCACAAAGATCCTCACCTTGCCGGAAAACACTGTACTGTATTCAGGACATTCCGAAGAAACGACTGTTGGTACAGAGCGAAGAAGGTATTTTTATTAGAGCATAACAAGGCGCTCCCTTAAAGCGAATTGCCTAACAGGGAGCGTCTTTCTTATAGTTATCTAAAAAACCGGAGCCGCCTCATTCGACTTTTGTCTTGAAGCAGGCTCCGGCTATCGTTTCAACCTCGTTACAGCAGGTCTTTTTTCTCAGAAATCTTTACGCACTTTTACGCACTTTTGGCATTTGGCTTTATGAAAATACATAGGATTTCATGAAGTTCAAAAAGTCGGAAGTGCTTGATATTACAGGGTTTTATGGCCTTTTATTGAGATGCATGAAAATACGTGAAATCGGGCGATCTCCCACGATGCCAAGTTTCATATTGTCACTTTTCCTTCAATTATTATCATAACTATGTTGTAAAGAAGTCGGTTTGCCTGCCATCAAATCATGCCGTTTCTGACATCCAGACAGTCTTGAAAGCAAGCTTACAACATCCAATCAGAACGGGAGGATTATATCACACCAGGCTTCTTTTCTCAATACTTCGATTCCGTCTCTGGTGAATTGTTTTGAAACTCGTGAATCGGTTCCTTGAATCAGCGCACAATTCTGCCTGTTTTATGCTTTTTCCTATTGCCAAACGGCGCTGAAACTGCTATAATCACCAAGTAATTCTTTTACAAAGGAGTTTTCAATCATGAATAAAACTGAACTTGTAAAAAAAGTCGCCGCTGAGAATGAACTCAGCCAGAAGCAGGCCGCCGCTGTTGTTGACAGCGTTCTGAATGCTGTCGTTGACACCGTCGCCGCCGGCGAGGCCGTCGCTCTCTTCGGTTTCGGTACTTTCTCCGTGAAGCATCGTGATGCCCGTCAGGGCCGCAATCCTGCCACCGGTGAGGCCATGGAGTTTGCCGCGAGCAACACCCCCGTCTTCAAGGCCGGCAAGGCGTTCAAGGAGAAGGTCAACAAGTAATTTTCTCCGTTCAGGACAGGAGCAGCTGCAATCAGCTGCTCCTTTTCATTATTCAGGCAATAATAAAGTCACGTCTGTCAAACGGAGGGGGGTGAACAACGTGGCAGCCAGACTTCCTTCCGATCCGGTCATGCTGATGAGCGTCCTCAACACGAAGCTGCGGGATGCGTATGATTCGCTGGATGCGCTCTGTGACGACCTGCAGCTGGACAGAGCCGAGCTCACCGGCCGTCTGCACGAGGCAGGATTCGACTATGACCCGGCACGAAATCAGTTTCGCTGAGGATCGGGGTCAGAGATGCAGCACCGCCGTCTGGGCAGGTGTATCCGGATCCACCGTCAGGGTATTCCCGGCATATTCCACAACATTCGTGCAGCGGGACAGGAATTCGTCCGGTGTGTCGATCACATCAAAGCCCATACGGCCCCGCCGGAAGTGCATCGGTACCGTGATCCGCGGGTGCAGCTGCTCCACAATCTCCAGTGCCTGCGCAGCGTCAATGGTATAGAATCCGCCGATGGGGATCAGAAGGACATCCGGCTCGGAGAGAGCCTCGATCTGCCCGTTGTTCAGTTCTGTCCCCAGGTCCCCCAGGTGGACAAGCTTCATCCCCTCCGCGGAAAGCACATGGATGGTGTTGGGGCCCCGCTTCTTTCCGCAGACGTCGTCGTGCCAGGACGGGATCGCTTCCACCTGTACCCCGCAGGGCTTTCCGCTCAGGCGAACTGCCGCGCGGTAATTGTGGTCGCCGTGCTCATGACTGCAGAGTACCTCGTCTGCTTCCAGGCGCAGCGGCCCGCAGCCGGGGACTTTCCCGTCCTCGTATGGGTCCAGGACGACACTCCCCTCCCGTGTTCTGACCGTGAAGCAGGAATGGCCGTTCCATATTATTTCCATCTCCGTATACTCCTTCCTTTTTCATTGATTTCCTTTATCAACTATATCAGAAAAGTTCAGCCGCTTCAATACGGGAATTAACCGCATCATAGCAAAAACTCATGCACGGTTCATGGTGCATGAGTTTTTGTTTTACCGGTCATAAACCGGATATGATGGTATTACTTGTTCTTATCCCTCTTGCCCAGTCCGACGGACTGATACCAGCTGTCCGTGAACGGATCGGAGGGGTCCGGCGCCTCATGCTTTCCGCGGCGGCGCGGCGGTTCCGGTGCTTTCACCGGCTCGGGTTCCACTTCCGGAGCAGGCTCTTCCGCTGCCGCTTCGATTGGAACCTCTGCAGGCTCTTCGATGGGCTGTGCTTCCGCTTCAGCGGTCGGCTGTACTTCCGGCTCCTCCTCATAGACCTCTACCTCGAGATCCGGGAGCTCTTCTTCCGGCGCTGCGGCCGGCTGATCGAAGCTGCCGAAGTCCGGCGCTTCAAAACCGGTTTTGCCGCTGCCGCTCACGGTGTTACCTGTGTATCCGTCAGCACTGTATCCGTTGTAAGTTGGCGGCGTCTGCGGTTCCGGATTCCGGAAGTCGTCCAGATTGAGGTTGAAATCCTTCATCAGATCCATGGTCGGATCGTCGTCCTGAACCGGTTCCGGTTCGGGCTCAAAGTCCAGATCAGGGATCACCGGGGTTGCCGGCTTGCGGGTGTATTCCTTTCCGGAGGGATAGCGGAGAGTCTCTTTCCTGTTGCTTCCTCCGTTCTTTCTGCCGGACTGGCGCTTGCCGCCCAGCCTGCCGGAGCGCTGCAGGAAGAAGAACACGAGGGCAACGGCCACGGCAGCCAGCAGGAGCAGGATGATCCAGACAATCATCGAAGCGCCGTCTCCGGTCTTGGGTGCCTTGGAAACATTGAAGCTACCGTCGACCTGCTTGGATGTGGAGACGATGGTGTAGTTGTGTCCGCCCGCCTTCAGGCTCTGGATGTAGGAGGACTTCAGCGTGATAATGGTGCTGCCTTCCTTGACGGTATAGTTGTCCGTGGGGACTTTCTGTCCGTCAATCAGCAGATACTTGAACTCGGAGTATGGAGCGTCTGAGCGGATGGTAAATGTGTTGCCGTAGTAAGCGGTGGTGGTGGTTGCACGGCTGCTCTCGCCGGAGGAGCCGGTGATCTTGAGCGTGCCGTCGACCATCGTGATGTCGTAGTTTGCCGTGACATCGGTGTTGCCGGAGGTGATCTTGACGTTGCTGACCTTCTTGGTGTAGACGCCGGGATCGACCGGGCCGTTCTTGATGGAGTTGCCGTTGCTGTCAAAGACCTCGTAGTCCGCACTGAGCGTGTGATTGGAATTTGCCAGAGCGGTGGCCTTCACGCTCTTGTTGTTCAGGGCTTTCCCGTCATAGACCTTCTCGTCCGAAACAGCCGTCAGCGTCAGCGGGAACTTTGTTACGGTGAGCGTGCCGGAGTAATAGTTGATGTTGTACTTGCTGTTGTCCACGGCCGCTCCGGTGGAAGACTTGATGACCACGGACTGGATCTCGTTGGCGCGGGTTCCCACATCGGTGATCACGGAAGAAGGCTTGAAGGTAACCTTCTCGATCACATCGCCGTCCACCAGGCCGCTGGCGGTGTACTCGTTGAGCTTGTGCTCCGTTCCGTCATAGGGGAAGGTGCCGGACTTGGCCGTGATGGACAGGGAGACACTGCTCCGCTGCTGGGTCGAAGAACCGGCGTTGATGGTGATGGTGCCGTTTACGGTGCGGATGCTGTAGTTGCGTGTCACATCGTTCCCGTAAGCATCGACAACACGCAGGTTGTTCAGGTCAATGCTGGTGTTGAAGGTGGTGGTGCCGCGGCCGGCAACGAAGCTGCCGGTGAGGGCGTGTCCGGGGACCAGACCTTCGGCTTTGAAGCCGCTCTTGAAGGTTCCGTCCGGTGTGCTCAGACTGGATGCCACCACCTCGGTTCCGTTCGTGGTCAGCGAGCCGGAGATGGCCGTCACGGTCAGGTCACGCTGCTCCACCGTCAGGGTTCCCGGCGTGGAGATGAGAACATACTTGTTCACGTCCACATCCCCGCCGGTGGCCGTGGTCACCTCGACGGAGGTAATGCGGTTCGACTGGGTGCCGACATTCGTGATGGTGGCTTCGTTGCTGAAGTTGACCTTGACGAGCTTGTCGCCGTTGACCAGACCACTGTAATCATACTCCCGCATCGAGTGCGCGGTTCCGTCATAGGTCCAGGTGTAGGAGCGCGGATTGACAATCAGGTCATAGGCGGTAGGGGCGTTGATCGTGATAAAGCCGTCCTGGGTCTGGATGTCATAATACTTGGTCACATCCCAGCCGCCCGACGTAATGCGGACCGCTTCCGGATCGATGCTGGTCTTGAAGCTCTCTTTTCCGCTGCCCTGGACAAAGCTGCCCGAGAGCTGGTGGCCCTCCAGCAGGCCGATCTGACGATAGCCGTTGGTGAAGCTGCCGTCCGGCGTGCTCAGGCTGGAGGCTGTGATGTTCTCACCCTTGGTGTTCAGCATGCCGGAGATGGCGATCAGTTTCAGGGTGCGCGGGTTGACGGTCAGAAGGCCGTTGTTGACAGTGAAGTTCGGGCTGGCATCCAGCTGTGCCTTGGTGAAGACAACGTTTCCGCTCCCGTCAACGAGTTCATAGTTCGACAGGGCCTCTACCTTGCCGGGCTCGGTGATGGAGTTGTATTCCACACGGAGCCTGTACTCGCCGAGATTGTCGGTAACTTCGACGTTTCCGTTGTTCTCTCTGGTCAGCGGTGTGCCGTCATATTCCTTGGTCAGCGGCTGAACCGTCAGGCGCGCCTTCGGGATCGTGGGTTCCGGCTTGGTGATGGTCAGCGTGCCGAGGCTCTCCACCGTAAAGTTGTCGCTGGCATCCAGCTCGGCTTTGGTGAACACGGTATTGCCCTGGGCATCCCGGAGTTCATAACTACTGATGGCAGGCATGCTGCCGATTTCCGTAATCGAGTTATAAGTGACGGCGATGCTGTATTCGCCGATCGTACCGGAGAGCAGATATCCCTTATCTCCCTGCATGGTCAGCGGTGTGCCGTCGAATTCCTTGCTGGCGTCGAGGCCGCGCAGCGTGAGGTTGGGCACCGTCGGTTTTTCCGGTTCCGGTGAGGTGGTCGGTTCCGTGCTCGGCTCCGGAGAGGTGGTCGGCTCTGTGGAGGGTTCGGGCGTCTCGACCGTGACGGTAACATAACCGTTGACCGGCGTAATGTTATAGAGGGCAGTTACGTCCGTGTCTCCACTGTAAACCGAAATTGCCTCCGCGTTCACCACGGTGTCGAATCCGGGGGCAGTTCCCTGCCCGCTGACGATGTTCTCTCCCACCACGCGGTGGCCGTCGAACAGGCCGGTAACCCGATAGCCGCCGGAAAAGCCTTCGGCGCTGCAGTCAGCCAGCGTGACCGTCTGATCCGCCGCCTTGACTGTCACATTGGCAGTGATGCCGGTAACAACCAGTGTCTGCTTTTCAGCGGGATCAGCCACGGTCAGCGTACCGTTCTGTACGCGGAACTGCGGCGCAGCCTGAAGCTCTTCCCAGCTGAACAGCGGCACGTCATTCCCGTCGTTGATCACGCAGGAAGTGACTTCATTGTCAATGGAGCCGATCTCTGTTCTGCTGCCGCCGGCATAACTGAGCACGATCCTGTAGGTAAGGCCCTGCTCATCGTTGACCACGGTCACATCCGTCCCCGGATCCATCGTGAGCGGAGTGCCGTCAAACGGCTTGCTGGCGCTGGGCGCCTCAACGGTCACAGCCGGGATCACCGGTGTCGGAGCCGGGACGAAAGCATTCACCGTGACATGACCGTTTTCGGCATGCACATCATAGAGCGCGGTGACATCCACGTTCTCAATCCCATTGTTCATGTAGATATGGACCGCCTCGGCATTCACCACGGTGTCAAAATCCGTGCTGCCGGAACCGGTGACGATGTCCGTCCCTGAGATCCAGTGTCCGGGCAGAAGGCCTTCGGCCGCATAGCCGTCGGTGTACCCCTGCTCTGCTCCCAGATCGGCAGCGTAGAACATCTGGTCTTCGCTCACGGCATCTACGGTCGCGGATACGCCGCGAACGGTGAGATACTGCTTATAGCTTGGCTCGGTCACAGTCAGGCTGCCGTTCAGCGCGCGGAAGCCGCCGAAAGCGTCGAGATCCTCCCGGTCAAACAGCAGGGTATCGTTCATGTCGTAAATGGCATAAGAAGTGACCGCGTTCTCTACTGAGCCGATCCCGGTGATGCTGTTGCCGGCGTAGTCGATCACGACCTTGAAATTATTGCCGTTCTCATCGGTGATGACCGTGACATCCGATCCTTTGGCCATCTCCAGTGGGTAACCGTCAAATTCTTTCTGAGCGCCGGGCGCCTGCACGATTGCGGCAGGCGGCGTGAGCGGCGCGGACGCGGTCATCACGGTATCCAGGCCGAGGTCTCCGCCCTCGGAGTAATTGAAATCATCCGTGTTCACGGTGTAATCGGTGTAATCGTCGTCACCGCCTTCGGTGCCGCCGCCCTGATACTGCTCCGAGACGTTCTCCCACTGGGCAACCAGGGTGGCATTCGTATAGACCAGGATCTCATCCTGTGCATCGATGTCCTGATAAGCGCCTGTATCATACACCAGCTTGTATCCGGTGAACTGCCAGGTGCCGCTCTCGTCGGTGACCAGGGTCTGAGGCATGTCGGCCGCGTAACAGATCCATGCACCGTTTCCAGCCTCGCCCCACGGGGTTTCTGCGTAATGCTCGCCGCTGTCATAGCTGACATAGGTCTGCACATTCTCATTGATTCTCCGGCATGAGACGTTCAGTGTGCAATCGCTGCCGACGCCCCAGGAGGAAACATAGTCGCCGTTGATGGTAATGCTCCCGCCCTCCGGGCCGGCCACGTCCGAAAGGAACAGCGTGACGGTCGTGGTGCCGAGCTTTGCCTTTGCTGCGGAGAGCAGGCTTTTTGAACTCGGAGCATAATCTCCGCCGACCAGTGCGATATCATAGATATAGAAGCCATCCAGCGGGGTCAGCCGGATGCCGATCTGCCGGTCGCGGTCCAGGAGATTGATCAGACTGTCTTCATAACCGATTTCCTGATTGTCCCTGCTCACATAGCTCACGCTGCACACAGGGATCTGTTCTCCGTCTGAGAGCACCTTGTCCGGATCTAAGGGGATCTCATTCCCCTCCCCGTCGATATATGACCCTGGAACATACTCGTCCCGGTCTACCGTGACCGAAACATTCAGCACAGCGTCGCCGGGAACCGGGACCGGGTCTGCAGAAGCAGCAGCTCCGGTCAGGGAAAAGACGAGGAGCACAGCCAGCAGGGCGCTGATCATTTTATGCTTTGTTTTCAAAACAATCACCTCTGATAACAGTTGAACCGTTTTGCAGGACGGTTATAAATCGCTCTTTTTTACAGTGTTATCATACACTGCTTTTCATGCAGAGGCAACTTAAGAAATCTGAATTCGCTTTTCACAGAGCAAAAGATGCTCCGATTCTAGACAAAAACAGCATTCCATCGACGCCTATAAAATTTTAAGAAAAATTTTTCTGTACATTTTAAAAAAACGGTGTATACTATAAGAAGTTACAATACAGTTACGATTGGAGACAAATTATGAAAACCTTTTTGCGTGCCCTCTGGCGCGGTCTTCTCGTCATACTTTGCGGCGTGTTCCTCGGCGTATTCATCTTCGCCGGGTATCAGCTATATAACACCTTCTACGGCTATCACGCGGCGGCCAAGGAATACGATAATCTGAACCAGCAGTTTGTCAGCGCACAGCCGACACCGGAAGCCACCCCCACTCCGACCGTTGAAGTCGTGGAAGAGACACCTCCGGTTGTGTCCGGTCCGATCTCGGTTGACTTCAATTCGCTGCTCTCCCAGAATTCTCAGGTCGTCGGCTGGATCTACAGCCCGGATACCGTCATCAGCTATCCGGTTCTGAAGGGCGGGGACAACGAGTATTACCTCCATCATACGCTGAACGGAACCGAAAACGCCAGCGGCAGCATCTTCATGGATGCGGTCTGCGAGCCGGACCTCTCGGGCGACAACACGATTCTGTACGGTCATCACATGAACAATGGCTCCATGTTCGCCAGTCTCGCCAATTACAAGCAGGAAGGCTATCTTGAGCAGCACCCTGTTCTGTATTATTACACACCGGATCAGGTCTACATGCTGCAGGTGTTCGCCTGCTTTGTCACTGGCGGCGACTCGGACGTCTATGCGTTCAACTTCGCGACCAGAGACCAGTTCCAGGAGTTCATCAACCGTATGTACTCCCGTTCCAATTTCGATTCCGGCGTCCAGGTTACCAGCAGCGATCATATCATGACGCTCTCTACCTGCAGCTATGAATATGACGACGCCCGCTACGTCGTCCTCTGCAAGATCGTTCCGATGTAATTGGAATTCTGTTTCCGGCAGCAGGCAGAAAAAACCGCTGAGATTGCTCTCAGCGGTTTTCTATTGGTCCGAGTGACAGGGATCGAACCTGCGGCCTCATGGTCCCAAACCACGCGCGCTACCAGCTGCGCTACACCCGGATTTGCCTGAATATTATACCGCAGAACCCTCTGTTCTGCAAGAGAAACTTTTCCCGGAATCGAAAAGTCGATTCCGGGAAAATGTTTCCTGTTGTTCTTATGTTTCTTCCCCGGCAGATTTGCGTTTCACCAGCACACGCTCCACGCGTCTGCCGTCCATGGAAAGTACCGTGACTTCGACATCTCCGTACCGGAATGACTCGCCTGGTTCCGGGAATCTTCCGCCGAAGGATTCGATGGTCCAGCCGCCCAGGGTGTCGCTGTCCGCATCAAACTCGTCCTCCGGAAGCTTCATCAGTTCCAGGAACTCCGTGATCGGCATATCCCCGTCCAGTTCCAGCTCGTCATCCGAGCGTCGGACGATCTCGTCTTCGACGGTGTCGGTCTCATCCCAGATATCTCCGACAATCTGCTCAATGACGTCTTCCATGGTCAGAACGCCCAGCGTCCCGCCGTATTCGTCACAGACAATGGCCAGATGCTGCTTCGCACGGCGAAACTGTGCCATCACGTCCGGCAGCTTCATGGTCTTGTACACGTAGCAGGGTTCCATCAGCAGGGGGCGGATCTCACGCTGTCCATCCGCCACCGCCTTCAGGAAATGATTAAGGTACAGAACGCCGATCACATGATCGATGCTGTCCTCGTAAACCGGCAGGCGTGAGAAAGAAGACTGCTCCACCTGGGTCAGGATCTCGTCCCAGTCGTCATCAATGTCGATCGCTTCCACGTCCACGCGGGCGGTCATCGCCTCAAACGCCGAAATTTCAGAAAAGTCTATTGCGGCCTGGACCAGTTCGGAACGATCCTCATCCAGAACCTCCTCATCTTCCGCCGTCTCGATCAGGCTCTGAAGTTCCTCCACCGCCTCGTCTTCATCGGCCTCTTCCGGTTTCATCCAGAAAGTCAGCAGGTGAACCAGTCCGACCACCAGCAGGATCAGGGGCTTAAGCAAGATCATGAGCACCCGGACCGGGATAGCATGCCGCTCGGAAACACGGTTTGCGTTCTGCTTGGCCGTAATCTTCGGGATGGTTTCTCCGAAGATGATGATCAGGATCGTCAGGATCAACGTGGCAAGCCAGGTCATCCTGTCGCTTCCCGTGAGCAGGATCACCAGCACGGACGCCAGCGAGGAAGCCGCGATGTTCACAAGGTTGTTACCGATCAGGATCGCGCTGAGCGCGTCATCGAAATGGTGAATGATGCTAAGGGCGGTCTTTGCGCCTCTGGAGCCTTCTTCCGCCGCGTTTTCCAGGCGGAGCTCATTGCAGGAGGAATAGGCCATTTCCGAGGCCGAGAAGAAGTTCGAAAGAAGAATGCACAGCAAGATTCCCGCGATCACAAGCGCGATTGTCATGCCTGCCCGCCTCCTTCCGCTGTTTCCGGAGTTCGGACGACTTTCAGCTTCAGGATGCGGTTATGCTCCATCTCGGTCACAGTCACGGTCAGCTCATGATAACGGAAACTGTCTCCCGGGGACGGGATCGAATCGAACATCTGATAAGCCCATTCTCCCAGACGGGTATCCACAAGTTCGTCATTGTCTTCGGGATCTTCATAGTCCAGATGTTCAAAAACATCCGTCACGGTCTCATCCGCATCCGCGATGCAGGCGTTCTCGGAGAGATCCGTGACGGCTTCCTCCACCACGTCGTCCTCATCCCAGATCTCACCGACGATCTCTTCGACGATGTCCTCAACGGTGACGATTCCGAGGGTTCCGCCGAAGTTGTCGGTCACAACCGCCATATTGATCCGCTGTCTGGAGAGCATCGGCAGGAGCTCGGCCAGCTCTGTGCTCTGGTGAACGAAAAACGCGTCGTCCAGAAGGCAGCGCAGCTCCGGCGTTTTCCCGGTGCGGAGGTATTCTTTGATATACCTTCGAATCTGCAGGATCCCGATAATGTGGTCGATGCTCCCCTCATAGACGGGAAGCCGGCTGTGATTCTGTGCCTTGATCAGGGAGAGGATCTCTTCTCCGTCAGCTTCCACGTTCAGGGCCGCCACATCCATCCGCGGGGTCAGCACGCTCTCGACCGTCAGATCACCGAACTGCAGCGCGGACGAGATCAGCTCGCCCTGCTCCTCATCCAGGCTTCCCTCTTCGGTCATGTCCTCGATGATATCATACAGTTCATCTTCCGTGACGGAGAGTTCCGGCTCGCTCTTTCTCAGTTTCGCAGCTTTCGCACCGATCCACGACAGCACCGCAGAAAGCGGATAAAACAGCGTCATAAAAAAGCGCAGGCTCCCGGAGCTGGCTTTGGCCAGGCGATCCGGGAATTTCTTGGCGATGCTCTTCGGCAGCATTTCAGCCACGAAGAAGACCGCCAGCGTCGTGATGATCGTGCTGAGTGTGACCACCGACAGTCCCCAGGTCCGGATCACCACCGTCGTGACCAGCGCGGAAAGGAACAGATGACACAGGTTCGTCCCGATCAGCAGCGTGCTGATGGCCCGGTCAAAGTGGTCGAGAATATACAGGGCCTGCTTCGCTCCGGATTCATTCCGCTCGACAGCGGCTTTGATCCGGTTGCGGGAACAGGCGGCAAACGCCGTTTCGGCAACGGCGAAATAAAAAGCGCCAAATAATAACAGAACAGAAATTATGATTGGCAATCGACTGCCATCATCCATTTCGGATATCCATCTCCTTCGCAGAATAAATTAACGTGTATCATATCATATTCCCCGCGCTGCGTCAATCGATCTCTTTATTTGTAAGCCTGATTCCCCGCAGGGCGGCGGAAACCGTCTCAAAATGCGAGCCCTTGGAGGCCTTCACCAGAACGCAGTCCCCTTCCTTCAGAAGCTCCGGCAGGGCGGTGACCAGCGCTTCCCGGCTCTCGAAGTTCCGTCCCCGATCCCCGGCAGCACGGCTCATCTCGCTGGCACAGTTCCCGCTTGTGAGGACGAGATCAATTCCCTTCTCCCGGGCGTAGCTTCCGACGTCATAATGCATTTTCAGGGTGTTTTCCCCGAGCTCCAGCATGTCTCCCAGGATGCAGACATGACGCACACCGGGCATTTTCACCAGATTATCAATCCCGTTGCAGACCGAATCCGGATTGGCATTATAACTGTCATCCACCACTGTGATCCCGGCAGAGGAGAAAGTTTCGCCTCTTCTCCCCACATTATGGAACGCAGCGATGCCGTCCGCGATCTCGCGGTCGCTGAGCCCGAGCAGCATTCCCACCGCGGCCGCCGCCAGGGCCGCATAGACATAATGCTGGCCGAAGGCGGGAATCCGTACCGGGATCCGCCTCAGGCCGCAGACGATCTCACAGGTCTGCGTCTCGCCTGTCTCCAGGTTTTCCGCCCTCACATCACAATGTGCGCCGAAGCCATAGGTGATTTTTCTCTGTGAACACTGAAGGCCAAGCAATTTCTCGTCATCTCCGTTGACGATCACGGGCGCCGTCTCCGGCATCAGGTCCAGCATCTCTGTCTTCGCCCGCAGCACGCCGTCCAGGTCGTGGAGGAACTCGAGATGCGCATGCCCGATGGTTGTATAGACGGCGATGGTCGGCCGTACCATACGGGCCAAACGGGTCATCTCACCGAATTCCGAAATTCCCATCTCGATGACAGCAGCCTCATGGCTGCTGTTCAGCTGGGAGAGCATCATGGGAACGCCGTAACGGTTGTTCAGATTTCCTTCTGTCTTCAGGGTGCGGAAATGTTGCTCCAGGACCGCCGAGATCATTTCCTTGGCCGTGGTCTTGCCCACACTTCCGGTGATGCCGACCACCGGCAGGTCAAAGTCGCTGCGATAGCCTGCAGTGATCTGTTCCAGGGCCGTCAGCACGTCGGGAACGACAATCACCGGACGGGTCTCGCCTTCGGGTACCCGTTCGCCGATACAGCATGCCGCGCCATTTTCAAAGGCGGTCCGGATAAAGTCGTGTCCATCCACCCGCTCTCCACGGAATGCAGCGAACAGGTCACCGTTTTCAACCGCACGGGTGTCGATCACGATCTTGCCGATCCCGGTCTCCGGGTCGCAGGCTCCGCAAAGCTGACCGCCGCATAGGGCAGCCGCACGTCTGATGCTCATATATTCCATATGTGTTCCTCTGTTTTTCGCATTACTTCTGTAAGGTCTTTACAGGGTCTCTATAAAGATTCGGATTCTTTATATCTGTCCTGAAGCCGTGCTTTTGTGCTCGGTTCCTTGAAATGAACAGCATAAAAATAGCACATCCGTGCCGGAAATACAATTCTTTTGTTTTGCACAATTTGTGAACGTTCCGGCGGATGACTTGTAAATTTTCCTCTTCCATGATAAAATAACATGTTTCAACTTATCGGATTATGTTTCAACTTATCAGATTTGATATGTCAATTCACCGGAAGGCGGTGCAGCAAAATCAAAAAGTTCAAAGTATATGCTCACATGTTTTTTGAGCGGGCAGATATTTTCCTGCTGATCATGTGCCTGATCTGTTCCCTGTTCGGGATCTACATGGTCCGGATCGCCACGATCGCCATGGAGGCTTCCGGCTGGGTGGACAGCTCGGTCAAGTGCGTCATTGTTCAGGTCTTCTCCCTGTTTCTCGGCCTGGGTGCATTTGTTCTGCTGACGTTTATCGACGCAGACCTGCTGGCAGAACAGTGGAAACTGCTCTGCGGCATCAATCTCGTTCTGCTGGTCGCTTTGGTTCTCTTCGGTTCGGACAGCGGCACAGGCAACAACAGCTGGATCCGTTTCGCCGGTATCGGTATTCAGCCTTCCGAGATCATCAAGGTTATCTACATTGTCGTCTCCGCGAAACAAATGACCTGGCTGAAGGAATACCATGATATCAATTCCTTTATGTCGGTTGTACAGATGGCCGGCCACTTTGTCATTCTGTTCGGTCTGATCGTTGTGGTCTCCTCTGACTTGGGAAGCGCCTCTATCCTGCTGCTGATCTTCCTGACCATGTTCTTTGTGCTGGGTGTCCGGCTGTACTGGTTCGCACTGGGCGGAGCGGCGGTGGCAGCGGCCATCCCCCTGCTCTGGACCTACTTTTTAAAGGATTATCAGAAGAAGCGTCTGATCGCTCCGTATGATCCCTCCATCGATCCGGACGGATGGGGCATCACCTGGCAGACCACCCAGAGCAAGCTGACGCTCGCTTCCGGGCGGCTCACCGGCGTGGACGCAGAGCACCGCGCCACGGTCTTCACCGGAAAGCACACCGACTTTATTTTCTCCTGCGTGGGAGAAGAGCTGGGCATGATCGGCTGTATTGCGGTGATCACCCTTCTGCTGATCGTGATGGTCCATATCATCCGGGTCGGCCTCAAGGCCGGGCGTACCTTCGATATGCTTCTCTGCATCGGCGTCGGCTCTGCGGTCGCATTCCAGACCTTCATCAACATCGGCATGTGCATCGGCATCACCCCGGTCATCGGCATCACGCTCCCCTTCTTCAGTTACGGGGGCTCATCCATGGTGAGTATGTTTGCCGCCATGGGACTTGTTTCCGGCGTAAAGTTCAAACTGAAGCCCCAGCTCTTCTCCATTTACTGAGAGAAGGCCTCTCCGCTTCAGGGTTTCAATGAACCTGCTTTCCTTTCCCCGGAAAGCAGGTTTTTTCTGCCATCTCAGGCAGGAAAAAGTCCGGGCAAAGAAAACACCCGCTTCTGAAAGAAGCGGGTAATTTGTTCAGAGCAGCGACGTCCCGGACATCGCTATCTGTGAAGTTGTCGGTTTTTAGTCATGTCGCAAAAGTGGGAATTGCTATCAGACTGTCGCTGCCCGTACAGCATGCCGGAATTTGGCCCCGGCGGCCTGCAAGTAAATCTTCCATGCAAAAGCGGGTTAAGATGCCGACTCATCAAGGGGTGACGCCCCTCATCGCATGAATTAAAATACCACATTATGTGAACTCTGTCAAGCATTTTCTCCAATATTCATATTTCGTTCAAAAATATTTTATTGCGTTTTGCCGAAATCGCCGTTCCTTGCAAAAACAGAACTGAAATTGCTTCAAAAAACTTGACATTTTTTCGGATGCGATGGATAATACAAAAAAAATCGAGGAGGCTCCCATGGATAAAAGAGCCGAGCTGCTCCGCTCCCTGAAATTTCTCCTGTTCTCCGTTTCGGCCGGCATCATTGAGCTTGTTTCCTTTGCCCTGCTGAACGAGACGCTGGGCTGGCCCTACTGGCCCTGCTACCTGATCGCGCTGGTTCTGTCCGTACTCTGGAACTTCACGCTGAACCGCCGCTATACCTTCCGCTCGGCAAATAATGTGCCGGTAGCCATGGCGAAGGTGTTCCTGTTCTATCTGATCTTCACCCCGGCCAGCACGATTTTCGGCAACTGGCTGGCAGAAGGCCTGCATTGGAATGAGTACCTTGTCACAGGAATCAATATGGTTCTGAACTTTGTGTTGGAATTCCTGTATGACCGTTTTTTTGTCTTCCGCGACAGCATCGACACCAACAGCCTTGCCAAAAAGCAGGACGCCCGGGATTGATCCGGGCGTTCCTTTTTTTCCTGCTTAAAAGTATTGTTTCCACCGAGAAGTAGATCTCCCCGCCGACGGCGGGGAGATCTACAGTCAATGTATTTTGTGAAGGATCATATATCTGTCAGATCAGTGAAGATTAAGCAGCGCCGCGGCCGCGGCGCCCGGAAGCGTCGTGTCCTCTTCCACAACCAGCTCCACATCTCTTCCGAGGCCGTGCCGAATCTGTTCTTCCACCAGCGTGTTCAGTGCGGGGCGGTAGATATGGTTGCGCTGGACGAGCGAGCCTTCCGCAAAGATGGCTGTCTTTCCGTGCTTTCCGGCATTGGTGAGCTCCGCCATGGCGGCGAGGTTGGCACACATCAATTTTGCGGAACGTTCAAACAGAAAGGCCGCGATCTCTGAGATAATCTCCGCGTCCTGCTCATTTGCCGACAGCGCCTCCATGCCTTTGCCGCAGGCCCAGGCGTCCGCTGAGGCGGAGTCTACATGCGGCAGCGCCCTGATCTTTCCGGCGCATTCGGCGCTGAACAGGCCGTCTTCTGCCGCCTGACGCAGGGCAAGATGGCATACCTCGCCCAGATACACGCCTGCCGTCATCTTTTCAAAGCGCTTCTGTCCGGGGTTGTGGCTTTCAAGATCCAGCTGCCGGTCAAAGACGCCCTGCGGCAGACCATCGTACATGCCGCATTCGAGATTGACAATCATGTCATGGGCGGCGTCCCCGAGCTTTGCAATCTTCTCTCCGGGTACCGTGCAGCAGGTATTGGTTCCAGTACCGCTGACCTGACCGAAACAGTCGACATACCCGTCGTTCAGGTGCTTTGCCATGCCGCCGAGCTGTACGGCGGCGGTGTCGTTGAGAATCACAGCCCGCTTTCCGGCATAGCCTCTCCGGGCCAGTTCCGCGCACAGGCTCTCCCCGACCAGCTGTCCCTCACAGCCTGTGATGGTCACTTCCTTGTCGATGCAGACGACCTTTCCGTCGACCTCCGGGGTGATCTCGGCAGAATAGGAGAAGCAGAACCCGATTCGATCCGTCATCGGCATCAGGTCCTCGATGGCGTCGGCGACAAACGAAATAAACTCCGTCCATGATGCCGGCTGTCCGATTCCGGGCATACCGGTTTTCCTGACCCGTTCTTCGATGCAGCGTCCGTTTTCAAAGTGCGCCAGAGCGCTGCGGAAGTTCGTGCCGCCCGCATCGATCACCGCGACATACTGTCCCTCCGGGATTTTGCCAGTGGTTTTCAGGTAGGTTGGAATCATCGGATAAGAGCTCTGCTCACCGCGGAGTCCTTCCTCCATCTCCTGTTTCATCTGATCCGCCAGGGCCCGGATGTCGAGCTTCGGGTCCAGCATTTCGTATCTGGTCAGAAATGCCTTGACTTGTTCGGTCATTTTCCTTACTTTTCCTCTTTTACACTTTCTATGACGCCTGCGGCCAGTCCGGCCAGTCCCTGGATCTCACTGGGAATGATGATCTTGGTCGCCTGGCCGTTCGCCGCGGTAGAAAAGGCTTCCAGCGCCTTGATCTTCAGGACGGCCTCAGAGGGGGCAGCTTCATTGATGAGCCGGATTCCTTCGGCGGTAGCGGTCTGCACCTTCAGGATTGCTTCCGCCTGGCCTTCGGCCTCCAGAATCTGCTGCTGCTTCTTGGCGTCCGCTCGGAGGATTGCGGATTCCTTCTCGCCTTCCGCTTCCAGAATCGCCGCGCGCTTTTCGCCTTCGGCCTTCAGGATCGCTTCACGGCGTTCACGCTCCGCCTTCATCTGCTTCTCCATCGCGTTCTGAATTTCCTTCGGCGGGAGAATGTTCTTCAGCTCGACGCGGTTGACCTTGATGCCCCAGGGGTCTGTCGCTTCGTCGAGGATCGAACGCATCTGGGTGTTGATGATATCACGGCTGGTCAGGCACTGGTCCAGTTCCAGATCGCCGATGATGTTACGCAGGGTCGTCGCGGCGAGGTTTTCAATCGCGACCATCGGCTGCTCAATGCCGTAGGTATAGAGCTTCGGATCCGTGATCTGAAAATACACGACCGTATCGATCTGCATCGTGACATTATCCTTCGTGATCACAGGCTGGGGCGGGAAATCCGCCACCTGTTCCTTCAGCGTGACGATCTTGGCCACGCGCTCAATGAACGGCACTTTGAAATGAATGCCGACGTTCCAGGTCGTCTTATAGGCGCCCAGACGCTCTACCACATAAGCTTTCGCCTGCTGCACAATGCGGATGTTCCGCACCAGAATGATGATAAGCAGCAGAATCAGTACCAGTACTACAGGTCCCATAACATAACCTCCCATTTGTATTTTAAATTCTCTTTCGGTTTGATGAACTCATTCAGCAGAACCCGTCTGCCCGACCGGTTCCGCAGCCCTCGGCTCAGCTTCGCCTCTCAACGATCAGCTTCACGCCTTCGATCCGAAGGACACGAACCGTCTCGCCCGGTTCTGCCTTTTCGCTCTCCTGATCCATGCGGGCCGTCCAGGTTTTTCCGTCCAGCAGCACCGCACCTTTTGCATGGAGATTGTCAATCCCTTCCGTAACAACGGCGTCCTTCCCGATCACCATGTCCGCGTTGGTCGGTGTCACACGGTTGTTGACGTACTTCCGGACCAGGGGTCTCGTCAGGATCAATGTCAGCACCGACACCGCAACAAACCAGACGATCTGCAGCCAGACCGGTGCGTGGAACAGCGCGGAAATCAGGGCAGCCAGCGCGCCCAGTGCGAACCAGATTGAAATCAGTCCCGGTACGACGGCCTCAATGATCAGCAGCACAACCATGGCGATAAGCCAGAAAACAGACATCTGCATCATTCCGCCGATGACCATATTACATCTCCCTCCTCTGCTGCGGGAGAACCCACAATTCATCTCCCGCCGTTCTCTCTATAAAATACCATACCCATCTATGAAAAGCAAGTCGCAAAAACGCCCGCCGGTTTTTCTCGCCGGCGGGCGTAAAGCTTCGTAAATTCAGGACTACGGTTTTCCGGCCGTCAAATTGAGCTCACTGGGCCGTCTTGAAGGTGACCGTGACCGTGACGTCACAGTTCGGCATGGTGAAGTTCGAGGGTCCCACCGGGAAGGCCTGATTGGTTCCGGTCTTCGTGACCGTGATCGAATAGACCTTATAGCCGGTCTCCGGTTCAGCGACAATCTTGACATCGCTGCCGGCCGGGGCGGCCGTCACATTCTGTCCGCCGACCTGGGTCACAAAAGCGCCGTGGGCAGAGCTCTGCCCGGTGATTCTATAGGTCTGTCCCGTAACGGCCGCAGGTGCTGCGGCGTTGCCGGACACGGCATTGTTCGCTGCCGCGGTCGTTCCGCCCGCTGCGCCTCCCGCTCCGGCCGTGCCGCCGGGAACCGGCAGATAGAAGGTCTGGCCGACGCTGATACGGCTGAGGTTGTCGGTGTTGTTCAGGGTCTTCAGCTGTCCCTCGACCTTTGCGAAGTCCAGCTTATACTGGCCGCAGATGGTTGCGGCAGTCTCGCCGCCCCTGACCTGGTGTGCGACAATCGCGGTGTAGCTGTATCCCTGAGGAACCGACATGCTGGGGATCACGATCATCTGGCCCGCCGGAACATGATAGTAGTTGGAGAATCCGGAAAGCTTCTTGATCTTATCCGCATTCGCGTCAAAGTCCACACCCAGTTTGGCGCAGACGGAACCCACCGTCTCACCCGCCTGCAGCTTATAGTTGATGAGGTAACTTACAATGGTATCGCCGGCCGTAACCACGCTGCCCGTTGCCGCCGCACCTGCGGCGGTGTTATTCGTCGTGTTTGCCGTGGTGGCCGCAGTGCCGCTCGGGGCGCTCACCGTTCCGCCCGCTGTTCCGACAGGAACCGGCAGATAGAAGGTCTGGCCGACACTGATGCGGTTCAGATTCTCCGTATTGTTCAGCGCTTTCAGCTGGCCCTGAACCTTGGCGAAGTCCAGCTTGTAGAGTCCGCAGATCGTTGCGGCGGTCTCGCCGCCCTTGACCTGATGGGCCACGATCTGGGTGTAGCTGCTTCCCTCGGGAGCCGTCAGACTCGGAATCACAACGATCTGCCCCGCAGGAACATGATAATAATTGGCAAAGCCGGAAAGCTTCTTGATCTTATCCGCGTTCGCGTCAAAGTCCACGCCCAGCTTGGCGCAGACGGAACCTACCGTCTCACCCGGCTGCAGCTTGTAGTTGATGAGGTAACTGACGACGCTGTCCCCGATTGAGGTTGTGCCGACAGCGGCAGGTGCAGCAGAAGCGGCGGCCGTTGTCTGGGCGGCAGCGGCGGCTTTCTTGATCTCTTCTTTTGCCTTATTGGCACGGGTGGGATCCTTTGAGGTGTCAAAGGTCGGCAGATACAGGACCTGATTGACCTTGATGTTGTTGTAGCTGCCGATGTTATTCACTTCGCTGATCCATGCCTGGTTTGCGAAAAAGTCGATCTTCAGTCCCGCGCAGATTCCCAGGGCTGTATCTCCGCCTTTTACCGTATATGTAATATAGTCGCTGCTGTTGTCCGCCCCGGCCATCGCGCCAAAGCAGCCAAGCAGCAGGATCGCAGCAAGGAGGCTCAAGAGAACTCTCTTCGTATTCTTCATATCCATACCCTCCGGGATTTCAAAAATGAAAAAACTTTTCTCGTTTGGTTACAATTCTATTACATTTCGGAACAAATTGCAATAACCGTTTTCAAAATTAAGAAATTATTTTTCTTTTGAAGGGTGCGGGAAGAAGAAAACCGGCGGAGATTTCTCCCCGTCGGCTTTGAATCAATGATAATCGTCCGGGATGTCCAGGCGCATGTAGCGCTCCTTCAGGACACGGTACTCTTCTCTGTCGATCAGTCCGGTTCTCAGGAAGCTGTCCAGCTGCTCCATGTACTTCGCACGGCCCGTCAGATGGGCGCAGTGGATCGCCTCCTCTGCCTCTGTTTGGTCAGGGGCGTGGAGCCGGATCGAAGGATGAGGCTTCACCCCCGCAGGAGATTTCCGGTTTGCCGCGGGACGGGCGGCTCCCCCGGATGCGGCTTTCGCGGCGGGGGCCGAGCGGATCATCCGCACGATCGAGACGACGAAGAGAACGCAGCCGAGCAGGAAGACCGCCAGCGTCAGGAGCTGATCCATGGGGAGGCGCCGGAAGGTGTCAAGCCCCATGAAGGGCCGACGGGACAGGTACCTCAGGAAACGCAGCGCCGGTTCGTACAGGCCACCGATGAGAAAGAGCGAGATCAGGAAGGGCACGACACCCGGCTGTTTCTTCTTCATGTCAGGTCACCCCCGGAGAAAATGGTCAATGTTAAATGTTAAATGAGAAATGGGAAATACAGGGGAGGTCAGCAGAGCTGGGCGCCGACCGGGACATCGTCCGAGACGATCATGAGGTGAAGCTCCTCGTTCCCCTTAGTGTCTTCCTTTACGGCGGAGAGGAGCATGCCGTTACTTTCCTGCCCCATCATCTTGCGCGGAGGGAGGTTCAGGATGGCCACGGCCTTCTTCCCTACCAGCTGCTCAGGCTCATAGAACTTATGGATGCCCGAGAGGATGGTACG
Source organism: Oscillospiraceae bacterium (assembly GCA_017458335.1). Classification (GTDB taxonomy): domain Bacteria; phylum Bacillota; class Clostridia; order Oscillospirales; family Oscillospiraceae; genus Limivicinus. The sequence goes on along the minus strand of JAFTFT010000020.1, from coordinate 14,584 downwards.
CTCGGCGCCGGAGCCGTCGTCCAGGGTGAACTTCAGGAGCTTCTCGGACTTCTTCACAGCTTCGCAGCTCAGGATCTTCACGACGCGCATGTCGCATTTAGCGAACTCGTCGATCGTCACGTCGGGCAGGACGGGCTTGGCCGGGGGCGTCGCGGGTTTATGAAGGGCCTCGAGCTCCTCGAGCATCTTCGCCGTGTCGATGCGCGGGAAGAGGGTCTCGCCCCGGTGGACCGTGATCTCGTGTCCGCCGTACGCGGACACGGTGTTGCCGGAAGCGACAGGGAGACTGTCCCAGGTGCGCTCGGATTCCGCGGCGCCGATCTGCTCAAAGGCCTTGGCGCAGGTATCCGGGATAAACGGGGTCAGGAGGATCAGGGTCACGCGGATGGCTTCGAGGAGATTGGCCATGACGGCGGCGAGGCGGGCTTTCTTCGTCTCGTCCTTGGCGAGGATCCAGGGGGTGGTCTCGTCGATGTACTTGTTGGCGCGGGCGATGAGGCGGAAGACTTCCTCGAGGCCGAGGTGTAGCTGGAAGGCATCCATCTGCTTCGCATAACGCTCGGGGGTCTCGCGGATGAGGCTCAGGAGCTCGTCATCCGGGGCGCCGGCTTCCCTCTCGGCGGGCACGGTGCCGCCGAAGTACTTCTCCACCATGGCGACGGTGCGGGAGACCAGGTTGCCGAAGGCGTTGGCGAGGTCGGAGTTGATGGTGTTGATCAGGAGCTCGTTGGAGAAGTTGCCGTCCGAGCCGAAGGGGAAGGTGCGCAGCAGGAAGAAGCGCAGGGCGTCGACGCCGAACTTTTCCGCCAGGAGGTAGGGATCGACGACGTTGCCCTTGGACTTGGACATCTTGCCGCCGTCGATGACGAGCCAGCCGTGGCCGTAGACCTTCTTCGGAATCGGCTCACCCACGCTCATGAGCATGGCGGGCCAGATGATGGAGTGGAAGCGGACGATCTCCTTGCCGACGATGTTCACCGGGGGCCAGTACTTCTCGTAGTCGTGGTAGCGGTCGTTCATGTAGCCCAGGGCGGTGGCGTAGTTGAATAGCGCGTCCACCCAGACGTAGACCACGTGGCCCGGGTCGAAGTCCACAGGGACGCCCCACTTGAAGCTGGTGCGGGAGACGCAGAGGTCCTCGAGGCCGGGTTTGATGAAGTTGTTGATCATCTCGTTGACGCGGGAGGCAGGCTCGAGGAAGGTGCCGGACTCCAGGAGCTCCTGCACGGGTTTGGCGTATTTGGAAAGACGGAAGAAATAGGCCTCCTCCTCGGCGTCATGGACGGGGCGGCCGCAGTCCGGGCAGCAGCCGTTGACCAGCTGGCTCTCGGTCCAGAAGCTCTCACAGGGCGTGCAGTACTTGCCCTTGTAGGCGCCCTTGTAGATGTCGCCGTTGTCGTACATCTTGCGGAAGATGCGCTGGATCGCCGCGACGTGGTAGTCGTAGGTGGTGCGGATGAAGCGGTCGTTGGAGATGTTCATCAGCTTCCACAGGTCCAGGATGCCGCCGGGACCCTCGACGATCTTATCCACGAAGGCCTGGGGCGTGACGCCGGCTTCCTTCGCTTTCTCCTCGATCTTCTGGCCGTGCTCGTCCGTGCCGGTGAGGAACATGACGTCGAAGCCGCGCAGGCGCTTGTAGCGGGCGATGGCGTCGGTGGCGACGGTGCAGTAGGTGTGGCCGATGTGGAGCTTGTCCGAGGGGTAGTAGATCGGCGTGGTGATGAAGAAGGTTTCTTTCGACATATGTTTACTCCTTTCGGATAATGGTTCTCATTGCGCCGCGGCGTCCTGGCGGAGCTTGGCTTCGGGCCAGTCGATCTCGTGGTCGTGGAGATGGTAGATGCCCGTTGGCTCCTGGATCTGGGTGATCAGGTTGTCATCGGCGTCGAGGATGTTGCGGATGACGGTGACGGAGTAGCCGATGAGGCAGCCCCACTGCTCGTCATAGACCTCGTTGGAGGTGGTCCAGGGGGAGACATGGCTGCCGTCCACGTTCGTGCCCCAGAACTCGATGGTCACGGAGTGGTCGTCGTAGTAGACGTTCAGCTTCACCGGGTAGTCCCGCGTGTTCTTGAAGCGGTAGTCCGGGCCGCCCCAGCTCACCGTGGCGTCATAGCCCATGGAGAGGTAGCTCACCGGGAACCAGTGGTTCTGGCGCATGGTGGTCTTCATCTGGGCGTACATGGCCGCGCAGTAGAGCGTGGAGCTCACCTGGCAGATGCCGCCGCCGATCTCGGTCGTCACCTCGCCGTCGGCGTAGGCCCCGGCCCAGCGGTAGCCGCGCTCCTCGGTGCGCTCGCCCACGGCGTCGTTGTAGGAGAAGACCTCGCCGGGGAGGATCACGATGCCGTTGAGGCTGTCGGCCGCGAGGTGGATGTTGCCGATGCGGTCGGCGTCGGAGTCCCAGTAGTTCGTCGTCATGAAGCAGAGCCGGTCGCGGTAGAGAAGCCCCGCGAGGTCTGCGGCCTTCACCTCCGGCTCGAAGAGGGTCAGGGGGATTTCGATCCGCGTGCCCGGGCGGGCTTCGCGCCAGAGACGCTCGGCCTCCGCGGTGTCGAAGCTGCAGCCCACCACCTCCGGCACCACGTTCCAGGCCTCGTCAAAGCGGGCGTCCTGCGGCTCGACGTTCACGTCGCGGTAGACCTGCTCAAAGTCCGGCATGCGGACATCGCCGGCGATCTCGGTCCAGATGAGCTGGGTCTCGCCGCTGAGGAGGGCCTCACGGACGGCCGAGAGGATCGCGTCGGGGTCGAGGCTAACGCTGCCGCCGCCCTTGACGAGGGTCAGGCAGGCGTGCTCGCGGTCCAGGGTGGTCTCCCGGTCGGAGGTCTGGGCGGCGAAGCGGTCGGTCACGGAGTGGATGTTTGCGAGGAGGTAGGTCTCGTTCAGGTCCGGGGGCGGGAGGGTCACCGCGTAGGAGCCTGGCTGCAGCCAGACGCGCAGGTAGGTGCCGAGGTTTTCGAACCAGTCGCCGTCATGGCCGAAGCGGCAGACGGCGTCCGCCACCGCGGCGGCGGAGCGCGTGGCGCCGGCCTGGCTCCTCGACAGGGTGCAGCTGAGGTTCAGGGGGAAGACCACCATGAGGGTGGAGTCGTCCAGCCCGGGCCAGCGCTGCTCCGTGAGGCGCGAGGCCAGCTCCGCGCGCGTCAGGCCGCCAACCTGGATGCCGTCCAGGCTCATGTTCGGGAAGCTCGTCTCGGAGCTCGTCACGCGCCAGCCGAGGTAGGCGCAGCCCGCAAGGCCCAGGAGCAGGAGGATGGCGAGGGTGATCAGGACCAGGAGGAGACGCTGGCCGAAGTGGGAGAGGCGTTTTCGTTTACGATAGGACATAGACAATGTGGAATGTGGAATGTGAAAAGTGGAATTATGGTGTGCTCCGCACGATTGATCTTTGCACTTTGCACTTTGAACATTATTTTCGTACTTTCTGTTCGTAGAGTTCGGTGAAGAGCTCGCTCTCGCCCTTGGGGAGGTTCAGGCGGCGCTCTTCCCGGTCGGGGCGGTACATCCACGGGGTGGTGTCCAGCCGCGCGCCGGCCTGGGCGTCCAGGAGGATCGCGATGAGGCGGTTACTCAGCAGGAAGCCCGTCACGGTGAAGTGCCAGCGGCCGTCTTCCTCGCAGACCGCCCAGCCCTTCTCCCGGAAGGCCTCCAGGCAGCGCAGAATCGGCTTCCAGTCGCTCTGGGTGCGGAGGCGGTACTCCTTCTCCTCCACGCCGCGGTTGGTGCGCATGGCCAGCATCAGGTACTCCACGCTGCGCTCCAGGGGCGAGATCTCCTCATACTCGTCGATGATGGAGACCTTGCGCGAGACGCCGTAGACGTACTGCTTCAGGTCGCGCACGAAGGAGTAGCGCAGGTTCCCCACGCAGGAGTGGGCCCCGGGGCCGAAGCCCATGTAGTCCGAGAGCTCCCAGTACTTGAGGTTGTGGCGGCTCTCGAAGCCGGGGGCGCAGAAGTTCGAGATCTCGTACTGGCGGTAGCCGTAGCGCTCGAGCATCTGGGCCGCGTAGGAGTACATGTCCGCCTGCTCGTCATCGTCCGGGAGGATCGGGGAGTTCCGGTACGCGTCATACATGGGCGTCCCCTCCTCCAGCTTCAGGGCGTAGCAGGAGATGTGCTCCGGGTGCAGCTCCACCACGCGGGCCAGGCTCTCCGCCCAGTCGCGCTTGTTCTGGCTCGGCAGGCCGTACATCAGGTCCAGGGAGATGTTGTCAAACCCGGCGCGGCGGGCGGCAATGTAGGCCTCCTTCGCCTGGGCCCAGTTGTGGCGGCGGCCGATCATCTTCAGAAGGTCGTCCTGCATCGCCTGGACCCCGATGGAGAGCCGGTTGACACCCTCCTCGCGGAGTTCGCGCAGCTCTTTCAAGTCCATGGAGTCGGGGTTGCACTCCACCGTCACCTCGGTGTCGACGCGGACGTTGCCGTTTAATTTCAGGACGTCGAAGAGCTCCAGAAGGCGCTCGGCCCCGTAGTAGCTCGGCGTGCCGCCGCCGAAGTAGATGCTGTCCACCTCGTAGTTGCGGATCGACGGCGCCGACTCCACCAGGTGGTCGATGAGGGCCTTGTGGAAGACGGGCATCTGCTTCTCACAGCCGGCCAGGGAGTAGAAGTCACAGTAGCCGCACTTCGAGGCGCAGAAGGGGATGTGGATATAAATGCCGAGTCTGGGTTTCGCCATCAGAACAGAGCCGAGACCAGATCGGTGAACTCACCGGCGTCCTCGATGTCGTCACCGGCAGCGAGGGCGGCGAGGGTGGAGAGGATCTTCGCGAGGGAGGCGGCGCGATCCTTATCACCGGAGGCGTAAGCGTCGCGCAGGGTCTGGAAGGCATGGTGCTCCGGGTTCAGCTCCAGCACGCGGGTGGCGCGGACCTTCCGCATCTCCTCCGAGGGGCCGGCGCGGAAGTAGCGCTCCATCTCCAGCGTCACGCCGCCTTCGGTGGTCAGGGCGCAGGGACGGGTGGAGAGGCGGTTGGAGAGCTTGACCTTCGAGATCGCGTCGCCCGCGGCCTCCTTCACGAAGTCCAGCAGCTCCTTGTTCTCAATATCGCGCTCCTCGGCGGCCTTCTTCTCCTCCTCGGTCTCAAAGCCGAGGTCGTCCGTCACGACGTTGCAGAACTGCTTGCCGTCCTGCTCGCGCAGGTTCTCCAGAACCATCTCGTCCAGGGGGCTCGTGAGGTAGAGCAGCTCATAGCCGCGTTTCCGCACCTCCTCGCACTGCGGCAGGGAGACGGCGCGCTTGAGCGTGTCGGCGGAGGCGTAGTAGATCTTCTGCTGGCTCTCGGGCATTGCCTCGACGTATTCCTTCAGGGTCACCTGCTTATCCTCGGCCGTCCAGAAGATCAGGAGGTCGCGCAGGAAGTCCTTATACCGGCCGTACTCGTCGCAGACGCCGCACTTGATGTCGACGCCGAAGTTCTTGAAAAACTCCTCGTACTTCGGCCGGTCCTCGCGCATGAGCTTCTCCAGCTCCGACTTGATGCGCTTTTCGATGTTCTGGCCCATGATGCGAAGCTGGCGGTCATGCTGCAGAATCTCGCGCGAGATGTTCAGCGAGAGGTCCGGAGAGTCCACCACGCCCTTCACAAAGCCGAAATACTCGTGCACCAGCTTGTCGCACTTCTCCATGATCATCACGCCGTTGGAGTAGAGCGTGATCGCGCCCTTGTTGTCGCCGGAGAAGATGTTCTCATTCTGCTCCCCCGGGACGAAGAGCATCGCCTTGTAGCTCACCGCGCCCTCCGCGTTGATGCGAACCAGCGCGCACGGGTCCTTGCGGTCGCGGTTCTTCTCCTTGTACCAGGCGATGCAGTCGTCGTCCGTCACCTCGGCCTTCGCCCGCTGCCAGATGGGGATGCGGGAGTTCACGACCTCGTTCTCCGTCACCATGCGGTATTCGTACTTGGGAGAGCCGTCGTCGTTCTTTTCTTCTGTTTCAAAGCGCTCCTGGTGCTCGATGTCCATACAGATCGGCCAGCGGACATAATCGGAATATTTCTTCACCAGGGCCTTGATCTTCCAGACCTCCAGGTAGGAGCCGTAAACCTCGTCATCGGTGTCTTCCTTGATGTGCATGATGACATCGGTGCCGACGGTGTCGCGGTCACAGGCCGTGACGGTATAGCCGTCTGCGCCCTTGCTGTTCCACTTCACGCCCTCGGTCTCACCGAACTTGCGGGAGATGACGGTCACCTCATCGGCAACCATGAACGCGGAATAGAAGCCCACGCCGAACTGGCCGATGATGGAGAGATCCTCATTCTCCGCCTTTTCGCCGTCCATTTCGCCCTTGAACTGGAAGGAGCCGCTCTTGGCGATGACGCCGAGGTTGGTCTCCGCCTCCGCCATGGTCATACCGATGCCGTTATCCCGTACGGTAATGGTACGGGCATCCTTGTCCAGGATGATGTCGATCCGGAAATCATCCCGGTTCAGGCCTACCGTGTCATCGGTCAGCGACAGATAGCAGAGCTTATCGATTGCGTCAGATGCGTTGGAAATAATCTCACGCAGGAAAATCTCTTTATTGGTGTAGATCGAATTGATCATCAGGTCGAGAAGACGCTTGGATTCTGCCTTGAATTGCTTTTTTGCCATTTCTGATTCATGCCTCGCTTTGTAATTGAATTCAAACTTTATATATTATAGTCTTTTCTTCTATGAAGTGCAAGGTCAAATTTGCGGTAAAAAGCTCTCCGCCGGGGGCGGAGGTCTTACCAGTTCAGGAGCGCAGGGGCAGATTTGCGGCAAAAAAGCCCTCCGCGGTGAGGCGGAGAGCTTTTCAGGCTTATGGAGAGGGTTTCGCGGGTTCAGATATACTGCTTGCGCTCCAGGTGGTCGTACCACTTCTCCAGGAACGGAGCCAGCAGCGAGGTGGCCTTCATGTCCAGGTTGAAGAAATACACCGTGAAGGTGACCACAAAGAAGCCCAGCACGGTTCCCAGCAGAACCAGCGGGATTTTGACAAACTTCGACATCGTTTCCAGCTCCCTTCTTAATACGCTTCGTTGTCGGGAATGTTTTCCAGGGACGGATCCAGCGGTTCCTCCCTCATGACCGTGCGCATGTAGGCGCTCACCTGGTCACGGATGGCGGATCTGGTGAACACGCGCGGGTCGCAGAGGTCGTGGGAAACCCACATGATGTGGATGCCGCGCTCGCGGGCCTGTTCCTCAAACATGCCATGCATGCCAGTCAGCGCCTTGCAGCTCATATGCTCCCACATCATGACCATGTCGGCGTTCATCTTCTCGCAGAGCTCCCACAGGTCGTCCAGCAGCACCTTGTAGCCGCCGTGGGTATGGTTGCGCATGATCATCTCCATGTTCAGCATGGCCATGTCGCGGTAGGCCTGCTCCCGGTTCTCCGGCGTATCCTCCTCGGCGATCATGTCGGTGTTGATGACGGAGAGCATGTCGGTCAGCGGCATCACGCCCCAGCACTGGACCAGCCAGTAGAGCATGTCGATGACATACTGCGGCTGAACCCCCCAGACGATGGCACGGTGACGGTATTCCTTCGCGTACATCCGCTTCTCCCGGTAGCCTTTCTCCGCCAGGGCAAGAAGCTTGTGGTCGATCTTCACGAAGTCGGCGTTTCGGCCGGAGTTACCCATGTAGTTGGTGTCGTTGTAGAGGCTGAAGGCCGCGCCGAAGAACTGCGGATACGGGGTGGAGTTGATCTCCAGCTGGGCAATGCGGCAGCGGGTCGCGTCGTTCACGCGCTTGGCCGCCCGGAAGTAGACGTCCCAGTCCCACTTCACGCCGGTGTGCTCTTCGACAAAGGCGATGGCGTTTTTGATCTCCTGTGCCGCATAGTCCATGACATCCGGCTCCTTATGCCGCAGCGGGGTTGCAAGCTGGAAGGTCGGGATCCCGTACTCCCGCTCAAGGCGCTTGGCGATAATGCCGTTGCCCATCAGCGATCCGTCGCAGGTGGTGTTGTTCTGGACGGCGCAGCAGCCCAGCACGCAGAAGTCGTCATCGATGGAGATGCCCGCCTCCGCCTCCGGCATGGGACAGACATCGCCGCTGATTCCATACTGCTGGGCAATGTCCAGATAGTGCATGACGTTGAACTGGTGGAAGATATTCGAGGCAAACATGGTGGGAACTTCACGCAGGATGGTATGGACCTTCTTTGTGTCGAAGCCCATCATGAAGGTGACCATGGAGTTTTCATCCGTCACGACACAGGCGTCGGAGTAGGCCTTGTCGTTGCCGACACGGCGGTCACCGCGGAAGCAGTTGGCAATCGCCTGGGTCACGTCGGCGATGACGAAGTTGAAGGAGGTATGGGCAAGGCGCAGCGCCTCATCACGCAGGCCGACCGTGAACTTGTCCATTCCGTGGGGGACAAACAGGTAGCTCATCATCCAGCGATAGCGGAAAAAGCCCTTGACATTGCGCGGGACAATGATGAATCGGCCGAGGACGGACATCAGATAGAGCCAGCGGGTATAGTCGTAGAAGGTATCCTTCACGCCGCGCCACTCACGGCGGGCACGCACCTTCAGTTTCGGATCATAGATCTTGCCGGGCGACTGTTCGCCGGCGCGCCTGACAGGGTTGACGACTTTTTGAACGGTCTTCATGCTTTCCCACCTCTCTGAATGGACTTGATCTCAATGCTTTCCACAAAGGCCTGAACACGGGTTCTCATCTGGCCGGCGGAAGATGCGATGCTGTACGGGCGGTCCACCGACAGAACCGGATAGCCGTAATCGTCCTTCAGCATGGCCGAGCCGAGCGTTCTCTCATAGGCCCAGGGATCGCAGAACTTCACCTGTTCATAGATGATGCCGTCCGCCTTGTATTCCCTTGCCAGATCCGCCACATACTGCTTGCGCCCGTAGACCTTTTCCATGTTCATCATACGCGGACACTGGCAATTCTGAATATAGTGACGGCAGACCTGCGTCAGGGCGTCCTCGTCGTCGTTCAGGACGATTTCATTGCGTCCGGGATAGGAGCCGAAGCAGAAACGGTCGCAGCAGACGAACGCCCCCTGCTCCTCAATGAGCTTGATCAGATCGCTGTCGTCCACCTCAGAGCCCACCAGCAGAATGCGTGCGCGCCATGGCTGCTTCTCATCCGGCTCACGGGTCTTCAGCTCTTCCAGCGTCTCTTCCAGCTTCGCCTTGATCAGGTGCTTGGGACAGACGTAGCTGGCCAGCGTGATCACGTGATACTCATATCCGGTGATGCGGGGTCTGTCTTCCTTGCGGAAGTCGCCGATGGCCCGGATCAGACGGCAGATCTCATTGTGCTCCGCGACAGCCTTGCGGATGGCCTCATCGGAAATGTCGATGCCGTACTTTTCATGCAGCGGAGTCAGGATATGGTTTTTGCACTGCAGGACCGCCAGATTCACGTCGTTGTCCGTGTTTTTGAAGGCGATCTCCATATACTCATGGAAGAAGTTCGGGTTGTCCTTCCCCATGGTCTTGAGCAGCTCCATATTTTCCACCGCACGGTTCATCATGGTGCAGCCGTCCGGCGTAATCACACAGTCGGCAAAGTTGAAGCCGCCCTCAATGGCACGCTCGAGCAGGGCACGGCTCGGTTCGCACAAGAGGTTTGTCATGTAGTAGGTCGCGATATCCATCGACCCGGTGTGCGGGGCATGCAGACGGATGGAAAACGCGCGGTCCAGATTCAGCAGCGGCTCCGGAACGTTTTCACAGGTGTAGGCAACGCAGACCTTCCCTTCTTCTCTGGCCTGCGTGATCAGCGCATTGTTGGCCACCTGAAGGAGATCTTCAAAGTATTGCAGATGTTTCAGGTCTCTCATTGGTGTGACAATTCCCCCCTCATCATAATGTGGAATATACCGTTTTTATTTTACCGATTTTCACTTGTTTTTTCAATCACAATCCTTATTTTTATGACAAATGTAGAAAATAATCTTCGCATTTTGTGAGAAATTGACAAGCATCTTTTGACACGGTTTTTCATCTGTCATGACATCTTTTTTGCTTAACAGTATTGTTTGCCGTGTGAGCTATATCTCCCCGCCGCAGGCGGGGAGATATAGAGCCAATGCATTTCGCTAAAGAATCTTTTTTCTTTTCCCGCTTGCCCTTTTTCCCCGGAAATGGTATGATGCTTCTGGCATAAAAACTATTTCTGATTTTCGTCAATCCGTCATGCCAGAAGGAGGTGTGGACGTGCTGACCTATACGCTGTCCTCCGCGGATTCCGTGCCGTTGTATGAACAGCTGGTATCCTGTCTGCGGGAGGATATTCTCTCGGGACGGCTGCCGCCTGGGGCGCATCTTCCCTCCAAGCGAAGCTTCGCCGGAAACCTCGGCGTGAGCTCCATCACGGTCGAAGCTGCCTACGGCCGGCTCATGGACGAGGGATATGTCTTCTCCGAGCCGAAGCGGGGATACTTTGTCGCGCCGTTCACCCATCCTGACGCACACGCTCCGGCTTCCCGGCCGACCGATCTCCGGCTTCCGCCGAAGGAGAAAGCGTTTTCTCTCGATCTCTCCGGAAATCGCACTCCTCCCGAGCGCTTCCCCTTCTCGGTATGGACCCATCTGCTGCGGGAAACGGTCAACGACAGGAGCTCCGAGCTGCTGATTCCCTCTCCCTGCGGAGGCGTCCGGGAACTTCGGTCGGCCATCGCCTGGCACCTCAAGTCTTTCCGCGGGATGAATGTGGACCCGGATCAGATCGTGGTCGGCGCCGGAACGGAATATCTGTACGGCCTTCTGATTCAGCTGCTGGGCGCGGAGCGGGTGTTCTGTCTGGAAGATCCGGGATATCGGAAAATCGCCCAGATCTATGCCTCATACCGGGCCGCCTGCCGCTGGGCCCCGATGGACGGGTCCGGCATCACGGTCTCGGGGCTGATTTCCGCCGGCGCCGACGTCGCCCATATCAGTCCCACCCATCACTTTCCGACCGGCATCACCATGCCGATCACACGGCGGTATGAGCTGCTCTCCTGGGCGGACGAGCGCCCGGGGCGCTATATCATCGAAGATGACTATGACAGTGAGTTCCGTCTCACGGGGCGGCCGATCCCTTCTCTGCAGAGCATCGATGAACACGGGCGGGTCATCTATATGAATACCTTCTCCAAAAGCATCGCCTCTACCATCCGCATCAGCTATATGGTTCTGCCGCCGGCGCTGGCAAACGAGTATTACAGCCGGCTGTCGTTTTATTCCTGTACGGTCTCCACCTTCGAGCAGTATACCCTGGCGCGGTTTATCTCGGACGGCTACTTTGAAAAGCACCTGAACCGGATGCGTCTCTACTACGCCCGGCTTCGCAAGCAGCTTCTCCGGCAGATCGCCGAGTCCCCTCTTGCCGGCCGGGTCGACGTACAGGAGAGAGATTCCGGTCTGCACTTTCTGCTGAAGCTGGATACCCGGCGCCCCGATCCGGAGCTCCGGGAGCTGCTGGCCTCCAAAGGGGTCAATCTTCTCCCGATTTCGGCGTATTACCGGAACCCGGACAACGCGCCGGAACACACCTTCATTTTCAACTATTCCTCGCTGGATTCTTCTGTGCTGGACCAGGCGCTCCCCGCTCTGGCGGAATGCATCTGAAACTCTGATATTCTGAACCTGCTGACTGTCATGGAGGTATGACCTATGAGTCAACATTATTCTTCCGTCGCTGTCGTCGGCGGCGGCGCATCCGGCATGATCGCCGCGCTGACCGCGGCAGAAGTCCCGGGCCGGCATGTGCTTCTGCTGGAGCGGCAGCAGCGGATCGGCCGGAAGCTTCTCGCCACCGGGAACGGCCGTTGCAATCTCACCAACCGGGACGCGGGTCCGGCTGACTATTTCGGCACGGATCCCTCTTTTGCCGCCTATGCGCTCACTCACTTCCGCTCTGTCGATACGCAGCGCTTTTTCGCCCATCTCGGCCTCCTGACCACCACGGAGCCGGACGGCAGGATCTATCCCCTGTCGGATTCCTCCAACAGTGTGCTCGATGTTCTGCGCTTCGGGCTGGACCGCGCGGGGGTTGAGCTGCGCTGCTCCTTCCCCGTGGAGGAAATACAGGCCGACAGACGTGGATATACCCTGCGCAGCGGAACGGAACAGGTGCATGCGGAGGCGATGATTCTTGCCTGCGGAGGCGCGGCCGGCGCGAAGCTCGGCGGTGTGACCGACGGATACCGCCTCGGGAAAGCCCTCGGGCACAGGCGCTCTTCTCTGTATCCTTCTCTGACCCGGATCCTCACGGATCCCGAGTATCCCCGTTCGCTGAAAGGGATCCGGGTTCAGGCCGCGCTGACGCTGACACGCCACGGTCATGTTCTGGCGCGCAGCAGCGGTGAGGTTCAGTTCACCGAAACCGGAATCTCCGGACCCGCGGGCTTCGATCTCTCCCGGGCGGTCTCCTTCGGCGGAGAGGGGCAGATGCTGCATCTTCAGCTGCTGCCGTTTGATGAGGAAGCTGTCTTCCGCCTGGTGCAGGCGCGGCAGAAGCAGTTCCCCGATCTTGAAACCTCGGAACTCTTCACCGGCATGCTCCACAACCGCCTCGGCCGCGTCGTCGTGAAAGCAGCCGGACTTTCTGCCGCGGCGCCGCTTTCTTCCCTTTCCGAAACGGAACTGCGAAGCGCCGCCGGACAGTGCACGGATTTCCGCCTGCCGGTGCGCGGCGTGGACGGCTTCGAAGCGGCGCAGGTGACCGCCGGCGGCCTTCTGACCGAAGGCTTTGATCCTGAGACAATGCAGAGCAAAATCCACCCCGGGCTCTTCGCCTGCGGGGAAGTGCTGGACATCGACGGGCCCTGCGGCGGCTACAACCTGCAGTGGGCCTGGGCCAGCGGACGGCTTGCGGGGAGGCTTGGCGCATGATTCTGGTACGCAACATCAGCCTCGAGCCGCAGGAAGATGAAACCCGGCTCCGTGAAAGAGCCGCGGAAAAACTCCGCATTTCGCCGGAACAGATCCGCAGCTGCGTCCTCAGGAAACGCTCGCTGGACGCGAGGAAGAAAGACCGCATCCGCTATGTCTGCACCGTCGGGATCACGGTGGCAGGGAGTGAGGAAAAGCTTCTTCGCCGCTGCAGGAACCGGGATGTCACGCCGGATGCTTCGGTCCCCTATGTTATCCCGCTCTGTTCCTCCGAAGAACGCCCAGTAGTCATCGGATTCGGTCCGGCCGGGATGTTCGCCTCGCTGGTCCTTGCGAAAGCGGGGCTCCGCCCCATCGTCCTGGAGCGCGGGCAGGACGCCCTCTCCCGCCGTCAGGCGATTGACCGGTTCCAGGCCGGCGGGCCGCTGGATCCGGAGAACAATGTCCAGTTCGGCGAAGGCGGCGCCGGGACCTTCTCCGACGGGAAGCTCAACACCGGAACCCATGATCCGAGGATCTCATGGGTCCTGGACCAGTTTGCGCTCCATGGAGCACCGGCGTCCGTGCGCTATGATGCCAAGCCGCACATCGGGACCGACATTCTCATCAATGTTGTACAGGAGATCCGCCGGGAGGTAATCTCCCTCGGCGGAGAAGTCCGTTTCGGTCACAAGATGACCGCGCTGCAGACAGAGGGCGGTGCCCTGACCGGGCTCACAGTCTTCGGCCCGGACGGCCAGGCATATACTCTCCCCTGCCGCCACGCGATTCTGGCCATCGGCCACTCGGCCCGCGACACCTTTGAAGCCCTCCATCATCAGGGCATCCCGATGGAACGCAAGGCTTTTGCCATGGGCGTGCGGATCGAGCACAGCCAGAAAGCAATTGACATCGCCCAATATGGGCGGGAACGCGGAATTCTCCCTGCCGCAGACTACGGGCTCCACGTTCATCTGCCGAACGGCCGAAGCGCCTTCACCTTCTGCATGTGTCCCGGGGGGCAGGTATTTGCCGCCGCCTCGGAAGCCGGAGTGGTCGTCACAAACGGAATGAGCTTTTCCGCCAGGGACGGAGAGAACGCCAACTCGGCACTTCTGGTCGGGGTGAAGCCGGAGGACTTCCCCGGCGAAGGAGTCCTTGCGGGGATGTACTGGCAGCGGGAGATTGAGCAGCTCGCCTTCCGTCTCGTCGGCGGGACCTATGCAGCACCGTCGCAGCTGGTCGAGGATTTTCTTGCCGGGCGGAAGAGCACGGGTCCCGGCTCCGTGCAGCCGAGCTACCGTCCCGGCGTGGTCTGGACCGATCTGCAATTTCTTCTGCCGGATATCATCTGTGATACCCTCCGCACCGCAATCCCGGAACTCGGCAAGAAACTCGCGGGCTTCGATGCGCCCGACGCCGTTCTCACAGGGCCGGAGACCCGTTCCTCCTCCCCTGTCCGGATCCTGCGCGGAGCCGACTTTTCCTCTGTGTTTTCGGGTCTCTACCCCTGCGGAGAGGGCGCCGGCTATGCCGGCGGGATCACATCAGCCGCCGTTGACGGGATGCGCTGTGCAGAGGCGGTTATCAGGTCTCTGGGTGTCGATCTCTGATTTCAAAAAAAGTTCAAATAAAAGAATCCCAATTTCCTGTACTATAGAAACAGTGTGAATCAGGTCTAAAATGGCAGGATACTCCGAAAACATATGCTTCCAAGCAGAATAAACCTGAGTCGTTGCTCATTTTCGGGGTCATACCAGGCAAATTCTA
>JAFTFT010000019.1 GCA_017458335.1 Oscillospiraceae bacterium | reverse complement strand
CACCGCGGCAGAAATGGGCTTTGAGTGCCTGGAAGTCGCCTGCTGGCCCGCGGGCAAGGCCGAGCGCCGCTACGCCGGTGTCAGCCACATCGACGCCGAGCGTGTGCTGGAAGACGATGATTATGCCGTCTATGTGAAAAAATACATCGCCGACAAGGGCATGCACATCTCCTCTCTGGCCTATTATCCCAACACCATGGACCCGGACATTACCAAGCGCGCTGCGGCCATCGCCCACCTGGAAGCGCTGATTAAGGCATCGGCGAAACTGGGCGTGGGCATGGTCACCACCTTCATCGGCCGGGATCAGTACAAGACGGTGGATGAGAACATCGAACTCTTCAAGGAAATCTGGCCGCCTATCATCAAGCTGGCAGAAGACTGCGGCGTGAAGGTCGCCATCGAGAACTGCCCCATGCTCTTCGGGGCGGACCAGTGGCCGGGCGGACAGAACCTGATGTGCACCCCGGTGATTTACCGGAAGCTCTTTGAGATTATCCCCTCTCCGAACTTTGGTCTGAACTTTGACCCCAGCCACTATGTGTGGCAGCAGCTGGACTATCTCCAGACCATCTACGAGTTTAAGGACAGGATCTTCCACATCCACTTCAAGGATATCAAGCTCTATCCCGAGAAGCTGAAGCAGTGCGGCGTGCTGGCCTATCCGCTGGACTATATGAGCCCGAAGATCCCGGGCCTGGGCGATGTGGACTGGGGCGCCTTCGTCTCGGCGCTGAATGACATCCGCTATAACGGGGATGCGGTGATCGAGGTGGAGGACAAGGCCTTCGAGAGCTGCAGGGAAGATATCCTGAAGTCCATCCGGCTCTCCAAGCACTATCTGGATAATTTCATCTGAGGAAGGATGAAAGAAGAGGAAAAGATCTTTTCCGGACAGCTCTTTGATCCCGCTGATCCGGAACTGGTTTGCATGAAACGGAAGGCTCATGCATTAAGCAGGGATTATAATGCGTTGAGAGAAGAAGCAGCAGAGGAGCGGAGTCAAATCCTGAGAGAACTGCTGGGAATGCTCGGTGAGGACAGTTTCCTGCAGGGACCAATTACGTTTCACTACGGCAGTCATACCAGGATCGGGAAAAACTGCTTCATTAACTTTAACTTCACAGTACAAGACGATGCGGAAGTGATCATTGGCGATTTCTGTGATTTTGGGCCCAATGTCACAATTGTGACACCCTGCCATCCGATGCTGGCAGAAGAGCGCAAAGGTCTTATCGGAAGCGATGGAACCAGCCGACGGCTATGCTACGCAAAGTCGGTTCGGATTGGAAATGCCTGCTGGATCGGGGCCAATGTGGTGATCTGTCCGGGCGTTGCCATCGGGGATGGCAGCGTTATCGGGGCGGGAAGCGTCGTTACGCGGGATGTCCCGCCGGGCAGCTTTGCCGCCGGAAATCCGGCCCGAGTGATCCGTCCGATCAGAGAGGAAGACAGCGTGTATCAGCATCCTGAATTATTTAAGAAAAACTGATCAGAAAAATTGCTCCCCCTGTGAGACGGCAAGAGTGTTTGAAATGCTCCCCGTCAAGTCAACGTCATTAAGATAATCTCATCATTTAGCTCAGGCACCGATTGTGTGCCTGATTTTTTTGTATCCCGAAAACCACTCGTTAGACGAGTGGTTCAAAAAAACTTAAGCGATAATGGCAGGCGCTGTCAAGCCCGAGAGATGGGTTTTGACAGCGCCTGTTTTCAAAAAGAAGGGAAAAGCGGATAGTATGTACGTGTAGCTTAGAACCTGTTCAGGTTTGTTTTGACTTTCTCGGCTCCAAGGCGGATCCAGCCTACACATTTGCCGACAAAGTAAGCAGAGGCAAGTGTCGCAATGCCAAAGCCTGTCAGCCGACGCAGAAGGATGAAGCTGAGAATAAAGGAGATCAGAACGCAGCTGATATCGTAAAATATTTTGACTCTTCCGAGAGGGAGTGCGGTCATATCAGATACCTGTTTGACAAAACCGTCGACGGGGTTTTGCACCAGATCTGCCCACACCATCAAAACCATTCCCAATGCGGTAAAAATGATGCTGAAAATAAGAGATAAGATTGCAAAGATCAGAATATCGCTGTTTACCCGGATCACCGTGTCGAACCAGTCAATGATTGTGGAAAAGGCAAGCGCCAGAACAATCTGGAGAGAGGTTTTTATCAATATCTTTTTCTGCAGGATCATCTGTCCGGCGATGTTGACAAAATGAAAGCACATCGTAAGCTGGCCGAATGTCAGGGGAAGAGCGAGAGAGAGTACATACGGAATGCTACTGACTGGAGACATCCCCATAGCACACTTCTTGCATAGGACAATCCCAGCGCAGACACTGATCAGACCACAGATATAGATTGTCAGATGCAGCAGCACTCTTCTCATAGACAACACTCTCCCTATAGGCTGATGATCAATATATCACTTTCGGTTTTGCCCAGCCACAGTATTCTTGTTTCCTTTTTGTGTTACATTACTCTCTTTTTTGCGGTAGAAAGCAAAGAATGTTTTTGACAGCAGAAATATTGGTATTTTTTTTGCTGTTCCCTCTTGCCGGTTCAGATATTCATCAATATAATAGTAGTGTTGATTACGCCCCTGCCTTTTTAAGAAGTGTGGGCAGACAGAGGAGGCTTGAAATATGGAAATCCAATCGGAAAACAATCGATACGGGAGTTTGGCTTTTTTGACGGAGGCTTCAGACCGCCCCGTGATCACAGAAGACATTGTGATCCTGCATATGATTTCCGGCAGCGCAGTGCTTGAGATCGGTAACAGCACAGCTTCCTTGAAAAAAAACGACATCTATCTTGTCAATATGAATACTGTTTTTGAGCTCAGGCTTTCCGGGGAAGCACTCTGCGCTGTCCTGCGCCTTTCCGGGCAGCACATTTTGAATCTGTTAGGAAGGCTTTCTGTAGAATTTGAGAGCGGAGCTGATCGGAAGGGAGAATCTTCCTGCCAACGACTCGAGGCGCTTCTTTGGCGAATCTACGAAATTGTCTTGGACGAGGATCGCAATTCGCGGATCCAGATGCTGTCGCTTTACTATCAGCTTACGGATCTGCTGTACAATGATTGGATAAAGGAAGACGCAGAAAAGAACAGCAGCACATCAGAGCAGGAAGCGTTGAGGGACATGCAGATCATGCAGTTTATCCACAACTCCTATTCGGAACCAATCACGCTGGAAATGCTCTCGAAAAAGCTGTTCCTGTCAAACGCCTATCTTTCAAAGTATATTAAGAAGCGCTTTGGGATGAACTATGTCGAGCTCTTAAATACTGTCCGGCTGACACATGCCACCGAAGCGCTGAAAAGGAGCAGTGATTCGATCACTA
Organism: Oscillospiraceae bacterium; assembly: GCA_017458335.1. Lineage (GTDB taxonomy): Bacteria > Bacillota > Clostridia > Oscillospirales > Oscillospiraceae > Limivicinus. Next base: position 10,952 of record JAFTFT010000019.1, on the reverse strand, counting down.
GAATTGCCCTGTCTAACGGTTTTTCCACGGTAGCAGCATTCAACGGCAGCTTTCGCAAAGCACATGGGGTCAGTCCTTCCGAGTATCGGAAGACGGTTCAGACATCCGGCGGCGGTGAAATCAGGAGGAGTCTGGAGATTTCGTCTGCGGCGAAAGAAATAGTCCGGCAGGGAATTGATGCATTCCGGGAGCAGGAGCAACGCTCCGGCGGTGCCGTGTTGCTTTCACAGGAGGTAGACGCATTTGCGGCGGAGGAAGAACTGCTTCCACGAAGCTGGAAGAAAGTAATAAATGTTGGGACCGCATACAACCTGACAAGATCAGATTATCAGCAGCAGCTTCTGTTTCTGCATGAGCGCATCGGGTTCGAATATGTTCGGTTCTGGGATGTTTTTTCCCCGGAATTGCGCATCAATCTGCATGCAGACCCGCAGTACATCAATTTTCACACGCTTTTTATGATCATTGATTTTCTGATCGACCACGGGATGAAACCCTTCCTAGAACTGGGCATTAAGCCGATCCGTATTTCAAGAAGCACGGCAGATGCGGTGATTGACAGCCACAGGAAGGACGAATTCTCATCTCCTGCTGAACTGAAGAAATTCACGGCAGAGTTCTCGCGCCAGCTGGTTTCCAGATACGGACAGAGAGAGGTCGGGTCGTGGTACTTTGAGTACTGGAAGAAAGATCCGGTTTTGTTCTATGCCGGTGGAAGAAAGCTTTGCGACACCGATGACAATCTGGAACAATATCTGGCGGAATTTGACGCACTGTGTGAAGGCATCAAGTCCGCCGTACCGAATGCCCGAATCGGCGGCGGCGGCTTCACGTTCCGCAGTTACGGGGATGACGGGATCCGCGCCATCCTGAGAAGCTGGAAAACACACCGGCATCTGCCAGATTTTCTTTCCTTCAACTGCTACTGCTACCGGAATGTGGACTTCGGAGATCAGCGGCTGCACCAGATGCGCTATGAGGATCCGGATTACATCAACACCATTTTGACCGATGTGCGGCGTATCATGAAGGAGGCAGACTTCCCGGAACGGAATATTTATGTGACGGAGTTCAACCTCACCGTGTCCAACCGCAACCCGGTCAATGACAGCTGCATCAAGGCTGCGGAACTGATGAGACTGCTCCTGAACACAGCGAGAAGAACGGAGGTCCTATCCTATTGGACTGCGCTGGATACCTATGCAGAGTACAGCGACACATCAGCGGTCATCTTTGGGGGGGTCGGTCTGCTGACGAAAGACAGTATCACAAAACCGGCTTTTTTTGTGTATGATTTTCTCAATCGTTTGGATGACGAGATCGTTGCTTGGACACAGGACTACATCATCTCCCGCCAGGGAGCGGAGTCCTTTAAAATTGTATGCCACAATTTTCGAGGATTCACGAAAGACTTTTATGCCATTGAAAACGAGGATACCATCGGCATCCGTGATATCTCAAACTATATTTGTGATCAGCGAGAAAAGCGTATTCGGCTGACGCTGCGCAATATTCCAAATGGAAAATACCAGATCCGCATGCGGGAGGTCGATCAGCATTCCGGCTCGATCCAGAGCATTTGGCAAAGGCTCAACTACGACGAGCGCCTGGATCGGGAGGATATCCGCTTTATCCGTCAGATGTGCATCCCTTCCATGTGGCGGATGGAAACAGAGATATATAACGGTGTACTGGAATTCGAGATTAAACTGGCCCCAAACGCCATTAAGTATGCCCATTTTATCCTCAAAAAAAGCTGATACCACGAAAAGAGCAAAAAGTATAGTCAAAAATTTGCTATCAGAAACATTTCCGCTTCTTTAGATTCCTTTATCATAGCAAGAACACGAATATTGCGGGCAAGAAATTGGATAGTTTTCTTTCTGAAAAAAGGTAAAATAAAACACACAGGAAAGCGAGATAAACCATATTATTTTTGAAAGAAAGGAAAACTATTATGAAGAAACTGTTCTGTATCCTCCTCAGCGTAATCATGACCTTATCCCTTGGGACCGTGGCCTTCGCGGATGAGCTCTCGCTGGAGAGCATGGGTGTCACCTATCTAGTTCCCGACGGAAAGTACGTCAACGATTTCTCGGATGATGCTGCCGTCTCGATTGCCGATGTCGAGGCATTGGTGGCCTCCGCCGACTATGAGGCTGTCCGCGACAGTGGCCTGACTGCGGTGATCTGCATGAACGAGTATCAGACCGAGTGGGCCAAGGCTGTCGTTAACGGCATCAAGGCCGTGTTCGAGCCGCTGAACATTGAGGTCCTCACCATTATGGACGCCGGCTTCAGCGCACCCCAGGGCGCGATGGACCTTGAGCAGGCAGTCGAGATGAAGCCCGACATCATCCTCTGCTATGATCAGGAGCCCGCTACCCTGAAGGACTCCACCCTCAAGGCGGCCGCTCAGGGTACCAAGGTTACCTTCTTTGCCTGTGCTGCTGCTGACTGTGAGAACAACAAGGATTACTATGGTGTGGTCTCCGGTGATAATTACACCATGGGGTATCTCTCCGGAAAGCGCATTGCCGAGGCCATCGGCGGCGAGGGTGAAGTGGCTGTCGTTCCGACCAACTTTATGTCCAATGACATGCGCACTCGTTATGAAGGCGCTCTGGCTGCTCTCGGCGAATATGAAGGCATCTCCCTGATCACCGACCAAGCCTCCGGCTTCTCCACCGAAGAATGCGCAGACCTCGGCGAACAGATTATTATGGCGCATCCCGATCTGAAGGGCTATTGGGGCCAGTGGGACGAACTGGCGGTCTCCGCGGTCAGTGCCATGCGCAGCCTCGGCTTTGAGGTTGTCGGCAGCGGCCCAGACCTTGCCTCATCCAACACAGCGGCCAATATGGCAGCCGATGGCGGTTTCGTCGGAACCGGCGCGTTTAGCGCCTACAGTCTCGGTGTCGGCGGCGGTCTCTGCGCGGTTGCTGCCCAAGCAGGGAAAGAAATCCCTGACCAAGTTACGATCCCCATTGTTGAAGTCACCAAGGACAACATTCTGGACACCTACTTCATGCTCTTCCACGATGACCTGCCGAAGCAGATCGTAAAGATGCTTAGCAAATAAAAAGCTGAATCAAACGACGGTTTACCCGATATTCTCCGATATGAATCTCTCCGGATTTGTATCGGAGAATTGAATAAAAAGGCACATGTCGATAGGAGTGAAACGATGCCGGAATCGAATAATAACGACGTTTTGAATATGAATGGCATTAAGATAAGCTTTGGCGGTGTCAAGGCTTTGAAAGGTGTCAATTTCAGTTTGCGAAAAGGCGAGGTCCACGCTCTGTGCGGTGAAAACGGCGCCGGCAAATCCACGATGATCAAGGCCCTGATGGGCATCAACAAGCTCGATGAGGGCGAGATTTTGATGGACGGCCAACCCGCCAACATCCGCAACCCCATTGATGCTGCCAAAAAGGGTGTTACGGCTGTCTTCCAGGATCTCAGCCAGATCCCGACCCTTACGGTCGCGGAGAACATCTATCTGACCAAAGAATATACAAAAGGCCTCTCCATGGACCGAGCAAAGATGGCAGCCGAGGCACAGAAGATCATGGACCAGTATGGAATCGACCTGGACCCAAGAGCTGAGGTCGGCGATCTCAGCATGGCGAAGCGCCAGATGTGCGAGATCACCAAGGCCATCGCCATCCAGCCCAGAATCATCATCTTTGACGAGCCGACAGCCTCCCTGACCACGGTGGAGACCGAAATTCTGTTCCAGATCATTGAAAAGCTCAAGTCATCCGGAACCAGTATCATCTATATCACCCATCGCATGAATGAGATCTTCCGCTGTGCCGACCGGATCACCATCCTGCGCGACGGCGTGGATGTCGCCACCTGTCCAGTGGCCGAAATCGACCTCGAAGGAATCGTCAAGGGAATGGTCGGTCGCGAGGTGAACCTCTTCAACGCCAAGCTTCTGGAGAAAAAGGACTACTCCGACGCTCCTGTGGTGCTGGAGGCCAAAAATCTCTCTGGCAACGATGTGCAGCATGTGAACTTCCAGCTCAAACAGGGCGAGGTTCTGGGCTTTGCCGGACTGGTCGGCGCCGGCCGGACTGAACTGATGCAGCTTATTTTCGGCCTTGCACCGATTCGCGAGGGTAGTATCTCCATCAACGGCAAGGAGTATACTAAAATCAATACGAAGCAGGCCATCAAAAGCGGGCTTGCCATGGTGCCGGAAGAGCGGCGCAACCAGGGCCTGATCTTTATGCATGACATCGAGAACAACGTGGTTCTTCCCGATCTGGAGAACTACTCCAGCCGCAGCATTGTGAACAGGAAAAAGGTTACCGAGGTCAGCAAACGGATGATCGAAAAGTTGAACATCAAGGCCGAATCGTCCAAGATGATCGTAAATCTGCTCTCGGGCGGCAATGCGCAGAAAGTAGTTCTGGCGAAATGGCTAGCGATGAACCCCAGGATCATCATTCTTGACGAACCTACCGCCGGCATTGATGTCCAGTCCAAGTCCGAGATCCACCGCCTGATCCGTGACCTCGCCGAGTCGGGCATCTCGATCATCCTCATTTCGTCAGACATGACCGAACTGCTCAACAACAGCACCCGTGTCCTCATCATGTCCGACGGGCAGATCATAGGCGAGGGCGAAGCCCCCACCCAGGAAGAAATCATGAGTACGATCCTGAAGTTCAAGAGCAAAACCAAGAAGGAGAAAGAACATGTCTGAGAATAAAATCAAGACCAATAAGGTAACGGACTTTATCAAAGAACAGTACGCATTTGCTATTTTTGTCATTCTGATTCTGGCTTTCTCTCTGATGGACGCCAGATTCCGCACTTTCTCCAACTTTATGGTTATCGGACGACAGGCCACCATTATGGCAATCATTTCCTTCGGCGCCACGTTTGTCATCACTGCCGGCGAAATGGATCTCTCCTGCGGCGCGGTTGCAGCTCTGTCCAGCATGGTTGTGACCTACGCCCTCCAGGAGGACTGCCCGATGATCATCGCGATTCTGCTCGGCGTTCTGGTCGGTCTCATTTGCGGCGTGTTCAACGGTGTCCTGACCGCGAAACTCCACATGCCGTCCTTCTTGGTCACCCTGGGCACCACAAGCATCGCCTCGGGACTTGCCAGCACTATGACGAACAACAAGCCCATCACGCTTTATAACACCACCTTTGCGAACATCTTTTCCAAGGGCTCGCTGCTGGGGATCCCCGTGATGGTCTGGTGGACGCTGCTGTTCTTCATCTGCTGCCACTTTGTCTACACCAAGACTACCTTCGGCAACAAAGTCAAAGCCACCGGCGGCAACCGCATTGCGGCGAAATACACCGGTGTCAACACCGATAAGGTCATCATCAAGGTTATGGCCATCTGCGGCTCGTTTTCCGGCGTCTGCGGCCTGCTCTACACTGCCCGCGTCAACCAGGGCCGGCCGGACTTCGGCGACGGGCTGGGACTGGACGCCGTCACGGCCGTCATCCTCGGCGGCACTGCCTTCACCGGCGGCAAGGGCTCAATGTTCACAAGCCTCATGGGTGCCCTGATCCTCGCCACCATCACCGACGCGCTGGTCATTCTGGGTGTGCCCACCACGATCCAGACCCTCATCAAAGGCCTGATCATCCTCGTGGCGGTGGCCTTCAGCGTCAGCGGCAAGAAAAAGAGCTGAGGAAACGGAGTATTCAAAAGATGAAACAACTTGCTTTGATCGGCTCGTGGGGAGCCGATATCCAGGGGGTCAACAAGCCAGGCGAGGGCGAAGGCGGCGTCGCCTCCTTCCAGGTGGATGAAGAGAGCGGAACGCTTACCTTCATCAGCCGCGCCGCCCCCGCGGCAAACGCGGGCGGACTGTGTGTCAGCGCGGACGGGCGCTTCGCCTGGTCCACCGACGAACGCAAGGACATCGACGGCTATCACGGCAGCGGCGGTGGCATCTGTGCCTATCGCATCGGAGATAACGGCTCCGTGACATGGCTCAATACGGTCTCCTCCGCCGGAGCCTATCCCTGCTATTGCACAGTGGACAGTGATGGACGCTATGTCTTCGCTGTGAACCACGGCAACCATGAAGAGGTCGTTTCGCGCAGCGTACGGATGCCCGATGGCACCTTCGGATGCGAGCGGGTCTATGACGAGGGCAGCCTGGGGATGTTCCCCATTCTGGAGGACGGCAGTCTTGGCCCATGCTGTGAACTCGTCGGCTTCCGCGGCCACGGGATAAACGAGTGGTTCCAATGGACTTCTCACCCCCATTCCGTCATGTTGGACCCATCGGAACGCTTTGTTCTGGTCGGCGACAAGGGCTGTGACCTGATCCGCGTATTCGAGATCGATTATGATCACAAAAAGCTGATCACTAAGGCGCCGGGCAAAGTCCCAGACGGAACCGGAGCGCGTCACCTGGCCTTCCACCCGATGAAACCCGTGCTCTACTGCAATGGTGAACAACAGAACACCGTCAATGTTTTTGCTTATAACCCGGACAACATGGACTTGCGACTGCTCCAGAGCATCGGCACGCTGCCTCTGGACTATACGCCTCGGGACGACCCAAACGATCCCTTCGCAAACAGCCAGACGGCCGATATGCGGGTCCACCCAGACGGCAGAACGCTGTACGTAACCAACCGCGGCGACGACAGCATCGCCTGCTTCACGGTTTTGGCGGACGGCACGCTGGAGCTTCTGGAGATCGTCCCCTGTGGCGGGACGATTCCAAGGGCAATGAACTTGGACAAGACCGGCGCGTTCCTGTATTCCGTCAATCAGCGCTCTGGCAACATCGCGGTATTCCGTGTGAACCCGGAGAGCGGCACGCTGACGCCCACTGGGACCGACATCCCGGTGAAAAACCCCGCCAGCATTCAGTTCATCTGTAAAGAAGAGGTATAATCATGGAGAAGAAAAAAGTAGGTGTGATCGGTTGCGGCACCATCAGCGGTATCTATCTGGAAAATATGATCCAGAAGTTCAGCGATGTCCTCGAAGTGGTTGCCTGTTCCGACCTGTTCCCGGAAAAGGCAGAGCAGACCAGAGCAAAATACGGTCTGAAAAAAGCCTGTACCAATGACGAGATCATTGACGATCCGGATATCGACATTGTCCTGAACCTGACCATTCCGGCTGTACATCACGACATCAACATGCGTACCCTGCGTGCCGGAAAACACCTCTATTCCGAAAAGCCTATCTCCCTCACGCTGGAGGATCTCAACGAGCTCATCGAATACGCCGATGCGCACAATCTCAAAATCGGTTCGGCACCGGATGTCTGCCTAGGCCCCGTACCCCAGACCGCCAAAAAACTTTTGGACGAGGGCGTAATCGGTGATGTGGTGGGCTTCACGGTGAACCACATCTGCCCCGGCAACGAGCTGTGGCATCCGTCTCCCGACTTCCTCTACAAGCACGGCGGTGGTCCGCTGATGGATATGGGTCCATATTACATCTCGGATATCATCGCCCTGCTTGGGCCGGTGGATAAGGTCTGCTGTTTTAAATCCGAGGGGTCGCTCGCCCGTCGTCCCGTCTGGGACCACTATGTGGATGTCGAGGTTGGCACCCATTTTGCCGGTACCATGAAAATGAAAAGCGGCGCGGTCGGCAGTCTGACCATGAGTTTCGACGTCTGGAACTCGAAGTTGCCTTATATGGAGATTTTCGGCACGAAGGGCGTGCTCCGACTGCCTCAGCCCAACATGTTCGGCGGGAAGCTGGAGCTGCTGCGAAGCGAGAAGGTTCTGGAGAGTGCAAACCGCTTCACCGATATGGTGGAACGCCGGGATGCCATCGCCGCCGACGTGGTGGAAAACTTTGTGGAAGAGGTCCCGTTGGTCTACGACGGCTGGTTCAACATGCGCGGCGTGGGCATCGCCGAGATGGCGAAGGCCCTCAACGAGGGCAGGGATAATTGCCTCAACGGCCGCTTTGTCCGCCACTTTGAGGAGGCCATCATGGGCCTTGAGATCAGCGCCGAGACCGGCGAGATGTATATGATGAAGACCACCTGCGAAAAGGGCACGCCCTTTTCCCTGTAAGATACCGGATCGGCGGCCTTCCGCCGGAGAAAGGAACAAGCATGTTTGATAATTTTCTGATCCGCAAGGACAGTCTGAAAAATGATGTTGACGCGAAAGGCGCTGTCGTCGGCTTCCAGTTTGCCGCCCGCAACGCCAACTACCGCGGCGTGTATCTCTCCCTCCACAACGGCTATTATATCCGTGTGGACGGGGTGGAATATCCGAGAGAGTTCCAGACCTTTGAGATCAACGGCAGAGCGCCCCGCGATTTTACCCAGATCGCGAAATGTGTCTGGGAACACTGGGATTTTGACGATGAGGGCATAGTCCATGTCCGCAAGCCCGGCGGCCTCGCCTCCGGGGAACACACCATCGACTTCCAGCAGTCGGTGCTGGCAGCCTACGGCTATCTGCCGACGGACGAGGAATGGGTCAAAAACCCGCCTGTTCCGGGTTCCGGTGCAGGCTCGGACAAAACCAAGAATATCGTGACCTATCATCTGACACTCAATGAAAGCGAGGCGGGCAGAGTATGAGCAAGATTAAGAGAGGCGTTTCGTTGTACAGCTATCAGCAGGCCCAGTTTTTCAAACAGCTGGATCTGGAAGGCCAGATCCGCGAGGTCGGCACCAATCTCTTCGGCGCCGACGGTATTGAGCTTCTGGATGAACAGGCTCTGCGGAAGTATCCCCATCCCGATCCCGAGTTCTTTGACGCCTGGTACAGCTGGATGGACAAGTACCACACCACCCCGGTGACCATGGATGTCTTCGGTGATGTGCTGCAGTTCCGCGATCATGTCCAGAGCTATCATGAGAACGCCGAGCGCCTGATGTCCGATATCCGTCTGGCCAAAAAGATGGGCTTCAAGAACGTCCGTACCCTGGCAACCTGCCCGGTTGAGGTCATGATCCTTGCACTCCCGGTGGCGGAGGAGTGCGACATCCGCCTTGGCAAGGAAATCCACGCGCCTATTCCCCTCAACGGTCAGTATGTAAACGAGATTGTCGACTATGTACAGAAGACCGGCACCAGGCATCTGGGCATCGTTCCCGACTGGGGCATCTTTGCCTTCCGCCCGTCCGAGGTCACCCTGGACTGGTACATGCGCCACGGCGCTAAGGAGGAGACCTGCCGCCTGGTCGCAGAGCTCTGCATGGAGAACCATACCGGCAAGGGCAATGCCCTCAAGGACATTGACCTCTCCAAATACACTGCCGGCAATGTAGAGAGCAGCTTTTTCCGCTACCTCAAGACACACGATACCACTGACGATCTGCGTCCCGCCTTCGACCTGATGATCTCGCTGGTTAAAGACAATGTCAAAGACTATACTGAAATCGATTTTGAGGTTATGGCCCAGGCGCTTCTGCTCAGCCGCGCAAAGGCCGAGGATTTGCGGGAGCTCATGCCCTATATTGTCTCCATCCACGGCAAGTTCTATAACATGTCCGAGATTCCCAGCCGTCCGGGCCAGTATCAGGACATCTCCATGGACTATGAGGGACCCATCCGTTTCCTCAAGGAGATCGGCTATGAGGGATATATCAACTCCGAGTACGAGGGGCAGCGTCGGTTCCAGGACCGCACGGAAGAATATCTAATCTCCGAAGTGGATCAGGTCCGGAAGCATCAGGAGATGCTGAAGCGCCTCCTGGAAGTGTAAAAAGGAGAAACTGCAATGATCAAGATTGGAATCCTAGGCTGCGGGAAGATCGCTCAGGTGCGGCATATTCCGGAGTACAATGACAATCCCAACTGCGAGCTCGTCGGGTTCTTCAATCCGACCAAATCCCGTGCCGAGGACATGGCTGCCAAATACGGCGGCAAAGTCTATGACACCGCCGAAGAACTGCTGGCGGATCCCGAGATCGACGCGGTCTCTGTCTGCGCCGCCAACTACGCCCACGCCGAACTCACGATCAAGGCCTTGAATGCCGGCAAGCATGTCCTCTGTGAGAAGCCCATGGCCATCACCCTCGCCGACTGCGAAGAAATGGTGAAAACCGCAAAGGAAACCCGAAAGCTTCTCATGATCGGTCAGAATCAGCGCCTGACCAAAGCTCACGAGCTGGCAAAAAAGATGATCGCGGGCGGAGAGATCGGCAAGGTCATCACCTTCCGTACCGCCTTCGGTCACGGCGGGCCCGAGACCTGGAGCATCACGCCTGGCAAGAACACATGGTTCTTTGACAAGACCAAGGCTGCCATGGGCGCCATGGCCGACTTGGGCATTCACAAAACCGACCTGATCCAGTTCCTGCTGGGGCAGAAGGTAGTGCGCACCACCGCAAAACTTACCACGCTGGACAAACGCAGCGCGGATGGAAATCTCATCGGCGTGGACGACAACGCCATCTGCATCTATGAGATGGCTGACGGCGTGGTCGGAACCATGACGGCCTCCTGGACCTACTACGCGGCGGAGGACAACTCCACGGTGATCTACGGCACCAAGGGAGAGATGCGGATCTATGACGATCCCGCTCATTCCATCGTACTGAAGAAGGTCGGCGAAGAGCCCAGATACCTCGACGTGGAGCAGATCCAGACCAACGATAACCAGACCAGGTCCGGCGTTATTGACCTCTGGGTGGACTGCCTGATGGAAAACAGGGAATCCACGATCTCCGGCGAAAGCGTTCTCTCCGCCATGCGCGCTGTCTTCGCCTCCATGGAGAGCTCGGGAACCGGACGGGCCGTCGAGATCCCCGAAAACAGATAAGGAGAAAAAGATGTTTCATTTTGGATTGCTGACCGCCATTCTGGACGGCTGGAGCTTTGAAGAGGCCGTCGACACCGCGGCAGAAATGGGCTTTGAGTGCCTGGAAGTCGCCTGCTGGCCCGCGGGCAAGGCCGAGCGCCGCTACGCCGGTGTCAGCCACATCGACGCCGAGCGTGTGCTGGAAGACGATGATTATGCCGTCTAT
>JAFTFT010000018.1 GCA_017458335.1 Oscillospiraceae bacterium | reverse complement strand
TGCTGCAAGCATCATCAAGTGGATGGAAGTTGCTGAAAGTTGCTGCAACTCCATGAGAGTGGACGATACTTGCTGCATGTTTGGGAGTATTATCTCAGATCATTGCCCGGCACTCTATGCGCCGGTAGCTTTTACGCTTACGATCATACTCAAGGAGACCGGAAAATGAACGCAGAAATCAGAATGAACCAAGTAAGCGGCGATTATTTTGACACCTTCAACACTATTACTTCACCTGCACCGGAACACATTCTCCAGGCAGCGCTGGATGAGTGCGCAGTCTACAATCAGATGTTGAGCAAGTTTGTTCCCGGAAGTGATGTCTGGAAAATCAATCACAGTAGCGGGCAACCTGTGGAAATCAACGAGCACACGAGAGCAGTATTAGAAATGGCGCTAGAAATGAACCAGGCATCAGATGGTGCTTTTAATATTGCGCTCGGTCCTACGATTGGGCTTTGGCATTTTACAGATGGTACAGCGGTTCTTCCGGACCCTGCTGAAATAAAAAAGACTCTCGCTAAGGCTGACTGCTCTCAAATTGTGCTTTTAGGTAATACCGTACGAGTCCCGGAAGGAACAGAAATTGACCTGGGCGGAATTGCGAAAGGCTATATCTGCGATTGTATTGCGGACAGTCTCAGAGCACGCGGTGTCACCTCGGCTCTGTTAAACTTCGGTGGGAATGTGGTCACGGTCGGGAACCGCCCGGATGGCAAAGCCTGGACCATCGGTCTTCAGCGACCTTCAGGTGAAAGAGGGAAAGAGTTCTGGGCAGCAGTGAAAAGCTGCGACAGCACACTGGTCACAAGTGGGATTTATGAGAGAAGCTTTCATCTTAACGGAGTTACCTATCATCATATTCTCGACCCCCGTACAGGATGGCCGGTGCAGAATCATATTCTAACTGTAACTGCCATCACGAAGAGTTCACTTCTGGCCGATGCCATCACGACTGCGCTCTTTGTGCTCGGGCCGGAAAAAGGCCTGAATCTGGCACAGAGATACGGTGTATCTGCGGTTTACCTGAGGGATGACGGAAAAGTATTTTATGATCCGGATCTGGATATTGTTTTTGTAAAGTGACATACTCCCCTTTCATATTGCAGTTTGTTTGTACCCAATGATATCTGTCAGAAAATATTAAATCACTTTGTTTAGCTATCTGAATGATTTGCCGCTATCATTCCCTTCCTCCATAACAGTATCATGGACTATACTGACTATGAAGAATATACCTGAATTAACGCTCTTTCAATCTTTTACCATGAAGCATACTTCAAAAGGTCCGCATCTTCATTGTTGCATAAAAACACTGCAGATCAGAAAAGCTCACTACAAGCAATCCTGATCTGCCGTAATATTATGTCAACCGATTTACCCCGTACACTGCCATAAAGTGCATAAGTCCAAGATTTTACCCCCGGGGTAAAATTACAGTCCATTTTGGAATTATTACATAAAACTTTAGTCTGTGAAAGTGCGATTTTCATGTACAAGCCAGAGGCCAATGGCCCAAGAAGCCCCATTTTACGGGCCTTTTGGCGATTCGCGATTTGCCGAAGATTGAATACTGAAGGCCTGGCACCGCCGCGACATGTATGAATCCCGTCGCGTATCGTCCGGGCATTCCAGAACGTTTTTCTGTTGTCCTGTATGCTGATACATGATATAATGCTGCCGGTTTCCAGCAATGAGGCCAAGGAGGGAAGATAACAATGCGGAAAGAGATTTTGTGTTTCGGTGATTCCAACACATGGGGCTATACGCCCGGTACAGGCCTTCGATATGCTCCGGATGTCCGCTGGCCGGGGGTCATGGCTCAGGCGCTCGGAGAAGCCTATCACGTTCTGGAGGACGGGCTGAGCGGGCGCACCACCGGTTTCGATTTTCCCTGGAACGAATGCCGGAACGGGCAGGCTGCGCTCCCCTATGCCCTGCTGTCCCAGAAGCCGCTTGATCTTCTGATCATTGCGCTCGGCATCAATGATCTGACCGTTGTCGATTCCACGTTTTCCACCAACAGCGCGGCCGGTCTGATCCGAAGGACACGCATGCTGCAGGCCGTTCCGGATCTGGGGACTTCCGTTTTCCCGAATGGTGAGAAAATCCTGATTGCGGCGCCTGCTCCGGTCCATCCGGACTACGACCGCATGTTCGGGATCCCTTATTATGAGGACTCCTGCCGTCTGGCTGAAAAGTACAGGATCATGGCCGAAGAAAACGGTGTGTATTACCTGAATGTCGGCGACTATGCTTCCGCCTCACCGATCGACTGCGTCCACTTCTCCGCCGAGTCTCACCGAGCACTGGGGCTCGCCATGGCAGAGAAAGTAAAGGAAATTCTGGGTGAATGACGGAATGTATAACCGCGTGAACCGGGCAGAACAGGCATCTGACACAAGAAGCGCCGGAGGAGCAATCCTTCGGCGCTCTTATCATCTTATCATATTTTGTTGCCGGTCATCATCCGGCAGCTCAGCATTGATTCCTGCGTTCTGCCGCTTTGATACCAGACTGCTGCGCTTTCCCGTCATTCCGGTCTCTGCAGGGTCACCCGCAGGACAAACTCCTCCCCCTCGATCCGGCAGGAGAGCATCCCGCCGTAGTGCTCAGCCAGATAGCACATGTTCCGAAGGCCGTAGCCGTGGTTTCCGGGATCGTCTTTCGTGCTTGCCGGAAGTCCGTCCCGCAGGTCGGGCGACGTAAGAAAGGTATTGCGCACCGACAGGACGACCGTGTTCCCCCGCTCCGCCGTGTGCAGGCGGATCGAGCGGCGCTCCTTCTCCGGAATCCGGCGGCAGCTTTCTATGGCGTTGTCCATGGCGTTTCCGATCAACGTACAGAGATCCAGCGGCTTCACAAAGTCCAGCAGGCTTCCGTCCAGATACGGCACACAGACAATCTCCTCTTCGGCGCAGACGGCAAGCTTTTCTCCCAGAATCACATCCACCACCGCGTTTCCGGACGATACAGCTTTTCCGTAGGGTTCGATGCTCTTCATGAGCTCGTCGATGGAGCTGTCCAGTTCCCGCTCCCCGCCCTCCTCACGGGACCGCAGGTAGAGCAGGAAGTTCTTCATGTCGTGGTACTTTCGGTTGAGCACGTCCGCGTCCTGAAGCTTCTGTTCAAACATAGCCTGCTGCTGATGCAGGACATTCTGCATCTGTTCCTCACGGCGCTTTTCGTACTCGCTGGACGAGTGGCCGATCTCGGCCGCCAGGGTGATGACCGCGACGAGGCAGCAGCCCGTCATAAGAATCTGGTCCAGCTTGTTGTCCTGGCTGACGCTCTGTCCGGCGATGGTGCGGATATAGAGGAAGGGAATCACGATGGCCGCGGCCAGGACGACGTCGTAGACGCTCAGGCGGATCTTGCGGATCTCCGGCATGAAGCGGCGGATCCCCCGGGTCAGGGCGCATTCCAGCAGGGACAGGATCAGAATGAAGAGGATGCGCCGGGCAAGACTGCCCTCATACAGGTAGTTCACGCCCCAGAGCATTCTCGACACGCTGCTGACCAGCGGCCAGATGCAGTTGTCCGCCAGCAGCAGCACAAAGGCCAGAAAGCAGCAGATCTCCCAGGATGCCCGGCTCCAGAGCAGCAGAAACAGCGCGTACAGCAGCCAGCTCAGCGCCAGAAACGGCAGCGTCGGCAGACTTCCCATGCCGCTGACCGTGATATAGGTGTGAAGCCTCGCCTGCGTCAGGCTGAGCAGGAGGTAAAAGGCCGCCGTGTACAGGCCGCGGACCGGTCTTTCCCGAAAGGCGTCCCGGTCGCCGCGGAGCAAGTACACCAGCACGGCAGCCGTCTGTCCGATTCCGATCAGGAAGGGTGAAACAAGTTCTCTCATGCCTCTTTCCTATCCGATCCAGGCCGACCAGGCCTCCAGGAAATCCTTCCGCCGGTACCGGCTGATGGCGAGCCGGTCGCCGTTGACCCAGACGTCGTTTCCGCTCACGCAGTCCACATAGCGCAGGTTGACCAGATACGACACATGGCAGCGGAAGAACGGCAGCGCCTTCACCATCTTCTCGGCGGCGGCAAGGGACATGTCTGACGCGATTGTCCCCTGCTGGGTGTGAACAACAATCTTATGCTCCAGAGATTCGATGTAACAGATCTCCGAAGCATCCACCGAGTGGGTTCCTTCCCGGTTTGTAAAGCGAAGCCGCACCGGGGCGGTCTCGTTCAGGCGCCGGACCGCGCGGTCCATGCACAGTTTCAGTCCCGTATAGGTCACAGGCTTTACGATGAAGTCCATCGCGTCCACGCTGTAACCCTGCACAGCATACTGCACCATGCTGGTCACAAAGACCAGAAGCACCCTGCTGTCCCGGCGCCGCAGCTTGCGCGCGGTGGTCAGGCCGTCCATCCCGTCCATCATGATGTCCATAAAGATCAGGTCAAGGTCGTCCGGATCCTGCTCCAGGAAGGCCGAACCGCCGGTGAATTCCGTGATCTGCAGCTCCGTTCCGGTCTCCTGTCCGTATTCGCGCAGGCAGTCCTGCAGAACCTGCCGGTCAAAGGCAGTGTCCTCGACAATCGCGATCCGGATCACGGTTCATCCCCCCTGTTTGTTATGACTGACTATCGCTATTTTACTCATTTTCCCGGATGTTTTCAATCGTTTCTTTTCCCGGATGGCAGTTTTTCGCCCCTGAATGGCAAGTTTGCTGAATTTAACATACGAGCTTGTCCGCTCTGCCCGCCGATGGGCAAAAGCCATTCCAATGCTCCTCGAAACATGCTAAAATACTGTCAGAACACAGCAAAACCATCACTTTTACAGGAGGGATATTATGGCTAAATCCATCAGCCGTCGGGACTTCATCAAGGGGATGGCGGGCTTCGGTGCGGCTTCCGCCGTCACGGCTCTGGCCGGGATGCCGGCCGCCCACGCAGAGAGCGAAACGGAACTCGTCGAGCGTGTCACCACCGAGCTTCCGATCCCCGAGGTCGAGGCTCCGGCAAAAACCGAATACGAATGTGACGTACTGGTCATCGGCGGCGGTTTCGCCGGTCTGAACGCCGCAGCCGCGGCCGCCGATCAGGGGCAGCGCGTCGTCATGCTCGACAAGGGCCGCCCGGGTTATTCCGGTCTGAGCCCGTGGCCGAGCTCCCACCGCTGGGCAGACAAGGAAATGGGCGACGATTATGACGCGCTGCGCAAGTGCATCCAGCACGGCAGCGAGTACCTGGGCAACATGGACCTCTATGAGGTCTGGCTGGAGGAATCCAAGGGCACCTATGAGCGTCTGCGCGACTGGGGCATCCTGGACCAGTATGAGACTGCCGCGCAGAGCGGCTTCTACAACGACAGCGGCGATCCGGCCGACTGTTCCGGCGATTACCAGGGCTATCATGAGAAGTTCATCCAGCATGACCGCCGCACCAAGTTCGCGGCCGTGCTGAAGGAAAAGGGCATCGAGTACGCCGACTACACCATGGTCACCAATGTCATCGTCGAGAACAACAAGGTCTGCGGCGCGGTCGGCTTCCACGTCCCCAGCGGCGCCATCATCACCTGCCACGCCAAGGCGGTCGTCATGGCCATGGGCGGCGGCTGTTACAAGCCCACCGGCTTCCCCACCGGCGGCGTCACCTTTGACGGTGAGTACATCGCCTACAACCTGGGCCTGCCCATCGCCGGCAAGGAGTTTGACGACTTCCACATGACCCTCTCCTGGGCTCCGGGCAACGCGTTCCTGAACAACAACTGGACCTATCTCGATCCGCTGTGGCTCTGCGGCGGCGACATTACCCCCGAGACCGCCATCTCCTATGCCACCACCAAGGGCAAGGTCATGGTGCTCGACCGTGTGACCAAGTCCATGACCGGTCTTGCGGTCTCCGACGGAACCGGCGTGGAAGACATGACCAAACAGGACGTGACCCGCCGCGGCGGCTCAACCTCCGAGAATCCCGCTGAGGTCCGCTTCGGCAAGTGCAACGACACCATGTACAAGGGCGACATCTACGGCGCGGCCGTCGGCTTCGGCGCCCACCTGACCAACGGTGTCTTCTGCGGTCTGGATGACCTGGAGGGCAGAACCTCCATCGACGGTCTCTGGGTTTCCGGCGACGGCATGATGGCCTGCGGTCCGACGGGCGCGGCCTACCCCACGGGCGTCGGCTTTACCTCGAACTTTGTCTCCACCATGGGCAACCGTGCCGGCAAGGCGGCCGCGGAATACGCCGCGACGGCGGAGCTGACAAAAATCTCCGACGAGCGCATCGCCGAGGAAACCGAGAAGATTCTCGCGCCCCTGAGCGTGGAGAAGGGCTTTGACCCCAACTGGGCCCGTGACCAGCTGATGAACATCATGTCCCCCTACTGGGTGTACATCGCCAAAAGCGAGGCCACCCTTCAGGCGGCCCTGACCCAGGTCGAGTACCTGCGTGACAAGGTGGTTCCCAAGCTGCAGGCGGCCAGCTTCCACGACGTGCGTCTGTGTCTGGAGATGCAGCACAAAGTCCTGAACGCCGAGCTCAGCCTCCGCGCCAGTCTCGCCCGTCAGGAGACCCGCGGCCTGCACTTCCGCACCGACTTCCCCTACCGCGACGACGAGAACTTCCTCTGCTTCATCACGCTG
Source organism: Oscillospiraceae bacterium (assembly GCA_017458335.1). Taxonomy (GTDB): domain Bacteria; phylum Bacillota; class Clostridia; order Oscillospirales; family Oscillospiraceae; genus Limivicinus. Next base: position 80,086 of record JAFTFT010000018.1, on the reverse strand, counting down.
CAGAAGAACGCCGACGGCGGCATGGACATTGAGAAAGTCCCCGTGAAGGACGAGTGGAAGGGCGACCTTTCGGAAGACTACAAGAGCCGCTATACCTACTACTTCCCCAGAGAGCTGGAGACGCTCGGCCTGCCTGCCGAGGAAGAGACCGGCGGCTGGGGCGGCAAGAAGTAAGGGAAAGGAGAACAAAACATGAGTGTTGCAAGATACGACCTGAACAAGTGCATCGGCTGCAAGTCCTGTGTGACCGTCTGCCCGATGGATGTTTTCCGCTTTGACGAAGCCGCAAAGAAATCCGTCATCGCCTATCCCGAGAACTGCCAGAGCTGCGGCCAGTGCTTTGTCAACTGCCTGGGCCGTTCGCTGACCATCGTCAACGACATGTACGGCTACGCCCAGACCAGCTACCGTGCCGCCACCACCGTGGCCATGAACCGCACCGCCCAGAAGGTCATCGACCGGTAGTTCTGCTCCGGTAAGAGAAATATTCCCGGTGCAGGAGACACCTGGCCGGCAGGAAGGCAGACGCGTTGTCCGGCTGCCTTCCCGTTTTTCCGGGGCCCGCCTGAGGGTCTTCCCCGCAAATAAAAAACTCCCCTGCCGTCTCAGACAGCAGGGGTAATTTTTCTGTATTGCCGGATTACTTGAGGCCGTACTTCTTGTTGAACTTGTCCACGCGGCCGCTGGTGTCGACGAGCTTCTGCTTGCCGGTGTAGAACGGGTGGCACTTGGAGCAGATTTCAACCGTGATGTTCTTCTTGGTGGAACCGGTCTCAATCACGTTGCCGCAGGCGCAGCGAATCGTGGTCGGCTGATAATCGGGATGAATACCTTTTTTCATTGATTTGATCTCCTCATTTCAGTCTGCCCTGAGTGTACGGCGCATCGCCGTATCGTTACAGAGCTTCAATGTGGCTGTACGTCTGTATGGATCAGACCTGCTTCTGGGCGTTGATCTTCACGCCGGGGCCCATGGTGGAGGCCGTCACGCAGGAGCGGATGTACTGGCCCTTCGCAGCCGCGGGCTTGGCCTTGATGATGGCGCCGATGAGCGCGGCATAGTTCTCATAGAGCTTGTCTGCACCGAAGCTGACCTTGCCGATGGGGCAGTGGATGATGTTGGTCTTGTCCAGACGATACTCAACCTTACCGGCTTTCGCCTCGGTGATGGCCTGCTTGATGTTCGGGGTGACGGTGCCGGCCTTCGGGGACGGCATCAGGCCCTTCGGTCCGAGGAGCTTACCGAGACGGCCGACCGTGCCCATCATGTCGGGGCTGGCGATGACCGTGTCGAACTCAAACCAGTTTTCCTTCTGGATCTTCTCAACGAGCTCCATTCCGCCGGCATAGTCGGCGCCGGCTTCCTTGGCCTCATCCACGCGCTCGGGCTTGCAGAAGACCAGAACACGGACGCTCTTGCCCGTGCCGTTCGGCAGGACGATGGCGCCGCGGACCTGCTGGTCGGCGTGACGGCCGTCGACACCGAGCTTGACATGCAGCTCGACGGTTTCGTCGAATTTGGCCTTGCTGGCCTTGATTACGAGATCAAATGCATCCTTCGGCTCATACAGAGCCTGTCTATCAATGAGCTTTGCGCTCTCTTTATAGTTTTTACCTCTGAACACTTTGTTTTCCTCCTAAATAGTGGTTACATACGGATGAAACGATCCTCCCACGAAGGAACGGGGTTCTTCCCGTTCACTGAGGAGCGATGGCCGCCCGTCAATCAGTCGCCGACGACGACGCCCATGGAACGGCAGGTTCCGGCGATCATGCTGATGGCGGATTCGATGTCGGTGCAGTTGAGGTCGGGCATCTTCTGCTCGGCGATCTTGCGGACATCTTCCTTGCTGATGGTGGCAACCTTATCACGCTGGGGCACACCGGAGCCGGACTCGATACCGCAGGCCTTCTTGATCAGCAGGGCGGCGGGAGGAGTCTTGGTGACGAAGGTAAAGCTTCTGTCGGAGTAAACCGTGATGACGACCGGGATCATGAGGCCCATGTCGCCCTTGGTACGCTCGTTAAAGTCCTTGGTGAACTGACCGATGTTGACGCCGTACTGGCCGAGGGCCGGTCCGACAGGGGGAGCCGGAGTCGCTTTTCCGGCAGGAACCTGGAATCTGACGTATCCTACAACTTTCTGTGCCATGAACAAGCACCTCTTTCTTATTAATCTTTAAGTACTTCGACCTGGTCGAGCTCCAGATCCACCGGAGTCTCGCGGCCGAACATGGAGACCACCACGCGTACGCGGTTCTTCTCGGGCTCGAGTTCCTCGACCGTGCCGTTGAAGCCGGCGAGAGGCCCGTCGTTGACCCGTACCGTGTCTCCCAGATCATAGGCGACCTTGATATCCCGCCGCTCGACACCGAGGGCCAGGATCTCCTCCTGCGTCAGGGGGATCGCCTTTCCGTCCGCTCCGACAAAGCCCGTAGCGCCGCGCACATTGTGCACCAGATGCCAGCTGTCATCTGTCAGAATCATCTTCACCAGCACGTAGCCGGGAAAGACCTTCCGCTCTACGGTTTTCTCACCGGAGTCGGTGATCTCCGTCACGGTTTCCAGCGGGATGTTGACTTCCTGGATCAGGTCCGTCATCCGGCGGTTCTCCGCCGCCTTCATCACCGCCGCCGCAACGGCGTTTTCATAGCCGGAGTACGTATGTACTACGTACCACTTTGCCTCTTCCGCCATGGTTTAACCCACCAGGGTGAAGAGAGCACGAACCAGCATCTGTGCCAGTTCATCGAAGCCCCAGAGAACGATCGCGGACGCGACCATCACGGCCACGGAAATCCCGGTGTTCTTCGCCAGAACCGCGGGGGTGGGCCAGATGACCTTTTTCAGTTCGCTCTTCATCTCACGAAACCATTTCCCGACGCGTGCGAAAAAGCCGGGCTTGGTATCGTCCTTCTTGACGGCGACGGCCGCCTTGGCAGGAGCTGCGATGTTGACTTTCTTTTCTTCAGCCATTTTCACACATCCTCCCGTCTTACTTGGTCTCTACGTGCTTCGTGTGCTTTCTGCAGAATGGGCAGTACTTGCTCCGCTCCAAACGGTCGGAAGTATTCTTCTTGTTCTTGACCGTGTTGTAGTTTCTCTGCTTGCATTCTTCGCATCTGAGTGTAATCTTGACTCTTGCGCCTGCAGCCATAGTTCGGCACCTCCTATTTTATTTACCCGCCCGTACGGGGCCGGCATTGCCTCCCTGTATTGGACAAAGAGCGCACAAAAAGAAAACCTCTCGTCCGACAGGTAAGTGAGACTATACCACAAGTCAAACGAAAGGTCAAGTATTCTTTTGTCGAAAATGTGCCGAAAAACGCCGTCGGAACCGGGGGCTTTTCTATGAAAACAGCAGCGCCGTGGCGATCCCGAAATAGACCAGCAGCGAAAGCGCATCCACGATGGTGGTGATGAAGGGGCTTGCCATCACCGCGGGGTCAAAGCCGATCTTTTTTGCCGCCAGCGGCAGCGTGCAGCCCACCATCTTCGCGATCAGCACCGTGACCGCCATCGTAAAGCAGACCACAAAGGCCGTGAGGGTCGTGATATCGCTGTTTCCCAGCAGCATCCGGTCCACCAGCATGATCTTGCCGAAGCAGAGCGTCGCCAGGGCCAGGCCGCAGAGCACCGCCGTCCGGATCTCCTTCCAGATCACCTTCGGCGTGTCCGAAAACTCCAGTTCCCCGAGGCTCAGGGCGCGGATGATCGTGACGGAAGCCTGCGAGCCGGAGTTGCCTCCGGTGTCCATCAGCATCGGGATAAACGCCGTCAGCACCACCTGCGCCGCCAGGGCGCTTTCAAAGCCCGTGATGATCATCCCCGTAAACGTCGCCGACACCATCAGCAGGGCCAGCCAGGGGATGCGGTGCTTGAACAGCTCCCAGGGGGAGGAACGCAGATACGCCTTCTCCGAGGGGAGCATACCGGCCATCTTCTCGATGTCTTCCGTGGTCTCTTCGACAAGGACGTCCATCGCGTCGTCGAAGGTGATGATGCCGACCATCAGTCCGCCCGTGTCCACCACCGGCAGCGCCAGGAAGTTGTACTTGGAGAGGGTCTGGGCAACCTCCTCCTGGTCGGTCAGGGTGCTGACCGAGATCACGTTTTCATCCATGATCGAAGAGACCGGCAGGCTGTCGTCCGTCGCGAGGAGCAGATCCTTCACCGAGACCGTGCCCAGCAGCTTCCTCGCCTCCGTGACGTAGCAGGTGTAGATGGTCTCCTTGTCCACGCCGGTCCTGCGGATGCGGTCGATCGCCTGGATCACCGTCATCTGCGGCCGGAGCGAGACATACTCCGTGGTCATGATGGATCCGGCCGAGTTTTCCGGATACCGCAGGAGGTTGTTGATGTCCTTGCGCATCTCCGGGTCCGCCTGCGCCAGAATCCGCTTCACCACGTTGGCGGGCATCTCTTCGACGAGGTCCACCGCGTCGTCCACGTAGAGTTCCTCCACCACGGCGCGCAGCTCCGCGTCCGAGAAGCCCCGGATCAGAAGCTCCTGCTGCTCCGGCTGCATCTCCACAAAGGTCTCCGCCGCCTGCTCCTTCGGCAGCAGGCGAAACAGCCGCGGCAGACGCTCGTCCGCGATTTCTTCGAACAGCTCCGCCACGTCCGACGGGTTCATGGTAACGAGGATATCCTTCAGGGTGGAATACTTTTTCTGTTCCAGCAGCACCTTCAGGGTGCTTTCCATGGTAACTTTGTGTTCTGTCATCGGTTCTCCTCCTTTTCGTTTCCGATTTCTCCGCAGCCGGGAAAGGCCGCGGTGTTCCGTTGGAAAAACCGACACACAGGTCAAAGCGGTTCGATATTAAATTTTCCCGGCGGAAACGTCCTCAGACGCTTCGCACCTGTGCGCATCGAAACTTCGCCCCGGTGCCGTACCGGTACTGCTTCCGTCGTCCATGACGTTTCCTCCTCTTTCTTACTCGGCCGCCGCCTTTCCGGGCAGATGCGGCCTGTGTTGAAATTATATCAAACACATCCGGAAATCGCAACGTTTTCCTGCCGGTTTTTCATAAAAATATCGGCCGGAAACACGGGAAATTCCGTGTCTCCGGCCGGCATCCTTGTCCGGTCTGTCAGTCCTTCGCCGCCGGGTACTCGTTGCAGAGCAGGCGGTAGGGCGGCTCGTCCTCCTCGATGGCCGGGAAGCGTCCTACGGGAGGGTTGAAGCGGTTGTCGGTGTTGTCGTCGTTGCACTGGCTCACTTCGCCCAGCAGAACCGCTCCCGTTCCCTTCTCGACCTCAAAATCGTGATAGAGATACTGCTGGATGTGGATGCTCTCCCCCGGGGTCAGGCGGACCTGGCTCCCGGCCGGGACCGTATACGTGCGTCCGTCGGTGTGAACCGTGACATCCGATTCGCGGTCGATCGACTCATCCGGCAGGCTGTTGTACACCCGGATCAGGACGTTTCCGCCGCCGCGGTTGATGATGTCTTCGGTCTTGTACCAGTGGAAGTGGTTGGGCGAATACTGCCCTTCCTTCAGATACAGGAGCTTTTCGGCATAAACCTTGGGGTACTTCTCCGGCATGGCGCGGTTTCCGTTGCGGATGGTGATGAGGGAGAAGCCGATCTTATCAAAGTCCCCCATGCCGTAATCGGTGATGTCCCAGCCCAGCATACAGTCGCGCACCTCGTCATATTCGTGTCCGATGGTCTGCCACTGTTCCGGTGTGAAATGGCAGAAGGGCGGCAGGTAGCAGCAGTACTTTTCGCACATGGCTTCCAGTTCCTTCAGCGCTCTGTTGATTTCCGACCGTTTCATGCTCCGCAGTCCCCCTCCGCAGTTTCCGATTATTTCGCGTAAATCTGGCCCACCAGGTCCACCAGCACCCGGTTCGGCAGCAGGCGGGTCAGGAAGACGAAGAACTTGTACTTCCCGCCCAGCGTGCAGAGAACCGGCACCTTCTTCTGCAGGGCCTTCTCCGCCACGAACGCGCCCGCGCTCTCGGCGGTGATTCCGGTCTGCTCGTCGTGCTCCATCACGGCGACGCTCCGGGAAATCCGTCCGCCGTATTCGTCGTCGCCGGCCGGGTTCTTTCTCCGCGCCGCGGTAAAGCCCGTGGCCACGTCGCCCGGCATGATGGCGCAGACCTCGATGCCATAGGGTTTGACCTCGCTCTGCAGCGCCATGGTATAGGTGCGGACCGCCGCTTTGGAGGCGGAATAATAGGCCTGGAACGGGATGGCGATGGGCGCCGCCACCGAGCTCATGTTGATGATCCGGCCATAGCCCTGTTTCCGCATCACGGGCAGCACCGCATGGTTGACGCGGACCATGCCGAAGAAGTTCACGTCAAACTGCTTCTGCGCCTCTGCCGTATCGGTAAACTCGATGGCGCCGGAGATGCCGAAGCCGGCGTTGTTGATGACCACGTCGATGTGCCCCTCCCGGTCGAGAACGGTCCCGACCGCGGCGTTGACCTGCGCTTCGTCCGTGACGTCCGCCTGAACGTGGGTCACGCTGGGCCAGACGCCCGTGTCTCTGCGGCTGAACTCATAAACCCGGCAGCCCTTCTCCGCGAGAATCCGGGCCGTGTTCAGGCCGATCCCGCTGGTGCCTCCGGTCACGATGATTACCTTCTCCATGCTTTTCTCCTCTTTTCGCTTCGGTGATCTTCGCTTCTCAGCTTAATCTTCGAGCTGGTGGTTCTGCAGCACTTCGGCGATGATTCCCACCGCTTCGTCGATCAGCGCCTCCGTGTGCGTCGCCATCAGGCTGGTGCGTAGCAGGCATTCCGTCGGCGCGGTTGCGGGGGGCAGCGAGGAATTCACATACACGCCCTTCTCGTAGAGCTCCTTGGCAACCGTCAGCGTCCGGACCGGTTCATAGGTGTAGATCGGGATGATCGGGATCAGGTCTCCGTTGGAAGGACGCATGCGGATCTGGGCCTCGTTGAGCTTGGCCCTCATGTGCAGCGCGTTTGCCTGCAGCTTTTCGGGCAGTTCCGGATGCGCTTCCAGGATCCTCAGCGCAGCGAGCGCCGTCGCGCAGCTGGCCGGGGTGATGGACGCGGAGAAAATAAAGGGCCTGGACGAATGCTTCACATAGTCGACCACCCGTGCGGAGGCCGCCATGTATCCGCCGAGGGAAGCCAGCGACTTGGAGAAGGTGCCCATGTAGATGTCCACCTGATCCTCCAGGCCGTAGTAGCTGGCGGTACCGCGTCCGCCCTCGCCGATGACGCCGAGGCCGTGGGCATCGTCCACCATGACCCGGGCGCCGTATTCCTTTGCCAGACGGCAGATCTCCGGGAGATTCGCGATGTCGCCGCCCATGGAGAACACGCCGTCCGTCACGATGAGGCAGCCGGCGGTCTCCGGCACGCTCCGGAGCTTCTGCTCCAGATCGTCCATGTCGTTGTGTTTGAAGCGGAGCATTTTCCCGAAGGACAGCCTGCAGCCGTCATACAGGCTCGCGTGGTTCTCGCGGTCCATGATCACATAGTCCCCGCGTCCGACGATGGCGCTGATGATGCCGAGGTTCGACTGGAAGCCGGTGGAGAAGGTCACCACCGCTTCCTTCCGCAGGAAAGCGGCCAGCTCCTTTTCCAGCTCAAGGTGAAGCTGCAGCGTGCCGTTCAGGAAGCGGGAGCCGGAGCAGCCGGAGCCGTACTGCTCCAGTGCCTCAAGCCCTGCCCTGATCACATCGGGGTGCGTCGTCAGGCCAAGATAGTTGTTGGACCCCAGCATGATGCGGCGTTTGCCCTCCATCATGACCTCGGTGTCCTGGCGGGATTCCAGCGCGTGAAAATACGGGTAGATCCCCTTTTCCCTGATTTCATCCGCCATGGAAGTTTCGTAGCATTTTGCGAACAGATCCATTGTGTTCTCCTTCTGCGCCGGGCGCGTCAATCTGGTTTAATTAAAAAAATTGAAGTATCTGATACCGGCATTATACTATATTGTCTGTCTTTTGGCAACGCCCAATTTTCACGCAGAAAGGCGGCAAATCCGAGCTTCCGCACCGGGAGACGGCTCAGGATTCCAGCACGGTTTTGCCGGTCATGTGCTCCGGCGTCAGGCAGACCACCAGGGTCCGCCAGGCGGCATGCTCAATCTCCTGCTCGATGTAGTTCTCGTCCGAGGTGAACTTGTGGCAGAGCGCCCGGGTGAGCTCGATGGCCCGGTCGTGATCCTCCACTTCTTCCAGCCGGCCGAAAACGACCACGCTGCGAAAGCGCAGGGGCCAGTCGCCTTCCTTCTCCGCCCGTCCCTCGTCCAGCACGCAGAAGGAGGCCTTATCGTGCTTCCGCATCGCGTCGATCCGGTGTCCTTTCGTACCGCCGTGGAAATAGATCTTTCCGTCCTCTTCACAGTAGTAATGATTGATCGGGATGCCGTAGGGATAGTCCTCGTCCCCGAGGAGAGAGAGCACCCCGCGCAGCTGGGTCTTCAGGATCTCCACGCACTCCTCCTCCGGGATCTGTTCCCTGATTCTGGCCATGCTTCTGAACATAAGCGATTCCTCCTTCCGTACTGCTTCGGAGTATAACAGGATTCCGCCCGCTGTGCAAGCAATGCTTCGATCGCGGCGTCAAAAAAAGAGGCGCCGGCTGCCCGGCACCTCTCTGTGCTGTTTTCGAATCTGTTTTCTTACTTCGCGGCTTCGTCCGCCTCCGCCTCAGCCTCGGTCTCTGCTTCCGTCTCCGGCGCGTCGGTCACGGCCACGATGCCGGCGCCGGTGGCTTCGTTGAAGGCATCGACCGCGCCGTCCTGCAGGGCGGCCACCAGGGCGACAACGGCCGGGTTCTCCTCGTTGCCTTCCTTCACGGCGACGATGTTGCCGTAGGTCTGGGCGGCGTCGCCGGAGGCATCCTCAATGGCGATGGCATCGGAAATCTGCAGGCCGCCGGCCAGAGCATAGTTGTAGTTGATGGCGGCAATGGTTCCCTCGTTGGCGTTCTTCAGCTGGGCGGGGATGGTCTCGGCGTTCACGGCGCTGATCTTGTAGCCGCCGTCATCCACGATGTCCAGAACCGTGATGCCGTTCTCGACGCTGGCATCCTCCGGCAGGGTGATCAGGCCTTCCTGCTGGAGCAAGAGCAGGGCGCGGGTGCCGTTGGAATCGTCGCCCGGGATGATGATGGTCGCGCCGGCGGGAAGGTCCTTCAGGTCCTCAATACCGTTTCCGTAAATGCCCATGGGCTCATAGTGGATCTTGCCCACGCTCACGAGGTGGGTGCCGTTGGACTCATTGAAGCTGTTGAGGTACGGGGTGTGCTGGAAGTAGTTGGCATCCAGGTCGCCGTCTTCCAGGCCGGTGTTCGGCAGGATATAGTCGTCATAGATGACGATCTGCAGGTCGTAACCTTCCTCGGCGAGGCGGTCCTTGACGAGTTCAAGAATCTCTGCGTGCGGGGTGGAGCTGGCGCCGACCTTGATGGGGGTCAGATCCGCGGCGAAGGCGCTGGTGAAGCCGGTGAAGGCGAGGCCGAACACGAGAACGGCGGTGAGCAGAAGTGCGGTAGTCTTTTTCATTTTTGTTTCCTCCTGTTTTTTGTTTTGGTCTTTGCGCTTGTGTTTTGTTTACTGTCTGACGCGTTTATCTGTCCGGTGGACAACTGCCGTGCCCACCGCCTGAATTATCTGGACGATAATTACAAGCAAGAGTACGCAAACCCAGGTCACGTCGGGCTTGCTGCGCTGGTGGCCGTAGACGATGGCGATCTGGCCGAGGCCGGTGCCGCCGATCGTGGCCGCCATGGCGGAGTATCCGAGGATCGTCACCATCGAGATGACGCCGCCGGTGATGAGGGAGGGCTTGGCCTCCGGGATCAGCACCTTCGTCACGATCTGAAGGTTGCTGCAGCCGATCGCTTCCGCCGCTTCGATGACGCCGGGGCTCACTTCCTGAAGGGAGCTCTCCACCATCCGTGCGATGTACGGTGTGGCGGCAATGACCAGCATCACGATCATGGCGCCGTTTCCGAGAGAGGAGCCGACAATGAACTTGGCCACCGGCAGCATCGAGACCATCAGCACGATGAACGGAATCGAGCGGAAGAAGTTGACGATGAACCCGAGCAGGCGGTTCAGCCATGGAACCGGGTGCAGCCCGCCGTGGCCCGTGACGTTCAGCACCACCCCCAGCGGAAGGCCGAGGATATAGGAGATTACCGTAGAGATCCCGGTCATGTAGATGGTCTCCCAGATGCCTTTCTGGATCAGCCCTGCATTCCAGAGCTTGACGAAAATATCCGAAAACTGCATGGCTCATCTCACCTCCTCGAATGCGATGCCGCTGTTTCTCAGCCAGAGAATGATCTTGTCCGCCTGGTGCGGGTCCGTCGGCAGTTCGATGATTGTGTATCCGTAAATCACACCGTCGAGCTCCTTGGTGTTCGCCATCAGGATGCTGACCGGTGCCTGACAGGACAGGATCATCTCCGCGATATGCGGTCCGCCCGTCACCTCTCCGTCAAAGGAGAGCCTCAGGCGCTTGCCGCCCTCCGTCTCCAGAATGGTGCGTTCCTTCGGGATGATCAGATCGCGCGCTATCTCCGAACGCGGATTGGTGAAGACTTCGCTGACCTTTCCTTCCTCGGCAATGTGGCTGTGGTCGATGACCGCCACCCGGTCGCAGATCTGGTCGATGACCTTCATCTCATGGGTGATGACCACGATCGTCACGCCCATTTCGTCGTTGATCTGCCGCAGCAGTTCCAGAATCGCCCGTGTCGTGTTCGGGTCCAGTGCCGAGGTCGCCTCGTCGCAGAGGATGTACTTGGGATTCGTGGCGAGAGCTCTTGCGATGGCCACGCGCTGCTTCTGGCCGCCGGAGAGCTGGGAGGGATAGGAGTTTTCCCTGTCGCTCAGCCCAACCAGCTTCAGAAGCTCTCTCGCCCGCTCCTTCGCCTCCTGTCTTCCGACGCCGGCGATCTCCAGCGGGAAACAGACATTCCGCAGCACGGTGCGCTGTTCCAGCAGGTTGAATCCCTGAAAGATCATTCCGATGGACTGGCGAAGCTTCAAAAGCTCCGGTCTGCTCAGCATGGTCAGGCTCTTTCCGTCCACCAGGACTTCTCCGGAGGTGGGCATCTCCAGGAGGTTGATACATCGCACCAGGGTGCTCTTGCCTGCGCCCGAAAGGCCGATGATTCCGAAAATCTCTCCGTCCCGGATCGTCAGGTTGATGTCGTCCAGCGCCACGATCTCCTGGTCTGCCGTGCGGTAGGTCTTGCCGAGATGCTTTAGTTCAATCATATACTGTCTGACTCCTGTGCAAATATGGGCAACCAAAAAGGACCCGGTCGCTCGCTTGCGTCCGGATCCTTCAAAATTCTGAACAAATAACGGAATTCAGATGGCTTCCAAAACGGGCGGAGCGGAAATCTGCGCGCGCATCATCATGCACATGCTGCACATGTGCATCGCCATCATCATGCTGTTGTGACGGTTGTTACGCATCAGATTCTGCCGTTCCTTTCGTTTGATGCTGCGATTATATGCTTCCGAGAATTGTTTGTCAATAATTAGCGGCATTTTCATTCATGACACCGAATTTTCCTATCTTCCGGATAGGATTTCTTGTGCAAGTTTTTACCCTTGTATGCCGTTCCCCGTTTCACTGCTCATTCATCTGACTCAACGGTGAGTCTGCCGCCCGCCTTCGGTTGGAATCAGGGTCTCGCCTCAGACCAGTCTGTTCAGATACTCCACCGTATAGCAGGTATACATTGCCGCAGCAACCGTCAGCGCGTCTTCGTCGATGTCAAAATGCGCGTTGTGATGCGCCGCCTGGGTGTTGGGGTTCGCCGGATTGCCCGAGCCGATGTAGGCGTAGCAGCCGGGCACCCGGAGGATGTACTCGGCGAAATCGTCTCCGCCCAGATCCGGCTGCCGCCGGGTGATCACGTGATCCGTCCCGAAGAGGGAGAAGGCCGTCTTCTGGGCTTCCGCCGTCGCCTCCGCATCGTTGATCAGGGCGGAAGTGTTGTCGTTCCAGTCCAGCTCCGCCGTGCCGCCGAACATCTCGGCCGTCTGTTTTGCCAGGAATTCGAGGCGGGCTTTGGTATCCCGGCGGATCTCGGGAGAGAAGACACGGATCGTCCCCTCCAGCTCGGCCTCTTCGGCGACGACGTTGTAGGCCGTCCCGGCAGAGATCTTCCCGATTCCGATGAGCACGTTGTCCATGGGGCTGGTCCGGCGGGTCACCAGCGCCTGCGCGGAGACGACGATCTGGCTTGCGATGTATGCGGCGTCCACACCGCGCTGCGGCACCGACACGTGTGCCCCCAGTCCGTGGACCCGGATCCGGAACCAGTCGACGCTCGCGTTGTTCGGCCCCGGCATCAGGACCAGCGAGCCCACCGGCACGTTGGACGCCATGTGCACGCCGAAGGAGCGGTCCGCCTCATCGATATTACCCCCGTCGATGATCGGTCGGGCGCCGTAGCCGACCTCTTCCCCGGGCTGCCAGGTAAAGATGACCTTGCCGGAAAACAGGTCCCGGTTCCGGTTGAGGATCCGTGCCGCGCCGATCAGGGAGGCGTTGTGTGCGTCGTGTCCGCAGGCGTGCATCTTTCCGGGGCAGAGGCTCTCGTACGGGACGCCGTTTGCTTCCGTCACCGGGAGGCCGTCGATGTCGGCGCGCAGAACGATGCAGCGCTTTTCCCCCTCACAGGGCTTCGTGCCTTCGATTTCGGCATAGACGCCCGTCACCGCGACGCGCCTGTGCCCAACGCCGATCAGGTCCAGCTCCCGCTCGATGCGCTCGGCGGTCATGTTCTCTTCTTTTGCCAGTTCCGGATGCTGATGAAACCAGCGCCGCAGCCCGACGACATAGTCGTGGTCTTCCTGCACCTGGCGGTAAAGATTCTGTTCCAGTTCGTTCATGGTTTCTGTTCTCTCCTGTACGATCGTTGTCCTCTTATCTGAAACAGGCGCCCTCGCGGGCGCCTGTGCTGTTTTCGCGTTCAGAATCGGGCCTGATTATGCGGCTTCGCCGGCGGCGGCCTTCAGCGCATCGACGGAGTCAAACTGCTTGGAATACAGGGTCAGGGGGGCCATCAGGGTGTCGAAAATGGTCTCAATCTCATAGCCCTGGGAGTTGACTTCGTTGGCAAGGTAGGCCTTGTGCTGGAAGGAGTTGAGGTCGATGTCGCCGCTGTTGAGGGCTTCATTGGGCAGGTTGTAGGCGTCGAAGACCACCAGATCGAGATAGATGTTGGCATCATTCTGGTCGAGGACGTACTGGGTGGCGTTCCAGTGCTCATTGGAGGCGCCGCAGACGCCGATCTTCACGACGGTCTTGCCCTTCTTGTCGGTCTTGTAGCTGTCGATGAGTTCCAGGAGCTCTTCGTTGCTGTACTCGGTGTCTTTGTACTCAAAGGCGGGGATGAAGGCTTCGCTGTACTTCGCGATCAGATACTGGCCCACGAGGTCGGACTGGAAGGCTTCCTGGATGGTCTTGTAGAGCTCGTTGTCCTTATCCTCGGTGCGGGCGACAACGACGTTCACGAACGGGTTTCCGGAGTCGCCGGTGGCGTCGGCCTGGCTCTCGATGGCAAGGCCGTCACGGGACGGGACAAGGCCGGTGGGGATGGCATAGGTGCCGTTGATGGTGGCGCCGCCGAAGTCGTCCAGCGTGGCCGGCAGGGTGTTGGCCTGGGTCGGGACGATCTCGATGTTGTAGAGATACCCGGTGACATCCTTCAGCTCGGGAACCCAGCCCGCCTCGGGATCGACGGTGATAAGGCCGACGCTCTCAAGGAGCTTGATGGCGCGGCCGCCGTTGGTGGCGTCGTCGGGAATACCGATCAGGACCGGGGACACGGCGGATGCGGAGACGGTGCCGGCGACCAGCGCGGCCAGAAGCAGAACAGAAATCAGGGTGATAAGTGTACGTTTCATTTTGTTTTCCTCCATATTGTTTTGATTATTTGATATTCTTATGAAACAGCGCACGGTTGGTGGTGCGCCGCGCCAGGGTGTTGCCGATGGTCTGGAGCAGAGACACGAACACCAGCAGGACCACTACGCAGACATTCACGATGTCCTGGTGATGCAGGTTCTGTCCGTAGTTGATGGCGAAGCTTCCGATGCCGCCGGCGCCGACCGCGCCCGCCATGGTGGTAAGGCCGATCAGGCTGATCGCCGTGACCGTCACCACGCGGATCAGGTCGGGAACCGCCTCGTGCAGGTACACGCGGAAGATGATGCCGAGCTTGCTGCTGCCCATGGCCGTGGCCGCCTCAACCTTGCCGGGGTCCACGCCCGCCAGCGCCACCTCAACCTGCCGGGTGAAGAAGGGCACCGCGCCGAACACCAGCGGAACGATGGCGCCCTTGACACCGATGGCCGTTCCCACAATGAGGCGGGTCAGCGGGATCAGGAAGATCAGCAGAATCACAAAGGGGATCGAGCGGAAGATGTTCGTGACGAGATCCACGATGCGGTAGACGACCCTGTTCTCCGCGATGCCGCCGGGTCTTGTCACCGTCAGCAGGATCCCGAAAACCGCGCCGAACACGAAGGTCAGTCCCCCCGCGATCAGGAACATCTGTGCCGTTGCCAGACAGCTGTCCGCGAACTTGTCCGTGTATGCCATCACATTCGGCATGATACTCGCCAGCCATTCAGCCACGCTCGATCACCTCCACTCTCACATCATGGGCCCGCAGATACTCGATCACGGCCCTGCGTTTTTCCTCTTCCCCGTCGATGAGGACCACCAGGCCTCCCAGGGGGTTGCCCCGCAGGAGCTCGACGTTGCCGAGGATAATGTTCACATTCACGCCGAAGCGGCGTGACACATCCGATACCAGCGCCTCTCCGACGCTGTCTTTTGAGAAGGTACACTGTACCAGCGTCGCGTCGGAATTGAGCACCGAGGAGTTCTCGCGGATCAGGCGGTTGATCTGGCCCATGCCCGAGGAGGTGTTCACAAACTTCTTCGTGATCGCCTGCTGCGGGTTGGAGAACACCTCGTACACATCGCCCTCTTCCACCACGTGGCCGTTCTCCATGACCGCGACCCGGTCGCAGATGGACTTCACTACGGCCATCTCGTGTGTAATCAGAACGATCGTGAGGTTCAGCTTCCGGTTCAGATCCTTCAGCAGCTTCAGGATCGACTCCGTTGCGTCCGGGTCCAGCGCCGAGGTGGCCTCGTCAGAGAGCAGGATCTTCGGGTTGTTCGCCAGGGCTCTGGCGATGGCGACGCGCTGTTTCTGTCCGCCCGAGAGCTCGGAGGGATAGGCGTTTACCTTGTCGCTCAGATCCACCAGCTCCAGCAGCTCCAGCACACGCGACCGGATTTCCTCTTTGGACCGCCCGGTGTACTTGAGGGGATAGGCGATGTTGTTGAACACCGTGTCCCGGTCCAGCAGGTTGAAGTGCTGAAAAATCATCCCCAGATCGCGCCGCAGCGCTTTCAGATGCGTCTCGGTAAGGCGGACGGACTGGCCGCCGCTCTCCGGGGTGTAGAAGGCGTTTCCGCCCCGGACCTCGATGGTTCCGAAGCCGTCGATGCGGATGCTCCCGGCATCCGGCCGTTCCAGAAAATTGATGCACCGTACCAGCGTGGACTTGCCCGCGCCGGAATATCCGACAATCCCGTAGACCTGACCTGCCTCGACCCGGATGTTCACGTCTTCCAGCGCGATGACCTTTTTGTCCGGTGCGACGTAGGTCTTCGAGATGTGGCTGAGTTCAATCATAAAACCGTTCCAACTCCTGTCCTGCTCCGGCAATAAAAAAGGACCCGGACGCTCGCTCGCATCCAAGTCCTCTTTTTGTCAGAATATTGAAAATCTGATCTTCAGATGGCTTATCAATCGGGCGAAGCGGAATTCTGCGCGCGCATCATCATGCACATGCGGCACATGTGCATCGCCATCATCATGCTGTTGTGACGGTTGTTACGCATCAGAACTGGACGCTCCTTCCTGTTGATGGGCTGATTATATGCCCGCGTGATTTGTTTGTCAACGAAAAGACGCATTTTCATGCATGCCACTGAATTTTCCTATCTCATCGCTCGGATTTCTTGTGCAACTTTTGCAAACGTATGCTGTTGCCCATTTCCTTGCTTATTCGTCGGTCTCAACGGTCACTCTGCTGCCTGTCTTCTCCGCAATCACGTGGATCTTCTTCTGCAGGCATTCATCCAGTCTGGCCACATGTGAAATGATGCCGATCTGCCGTTTCCCGGATGAAAGGTGCTGAAGCACATCCATGGCTCTGTCCAGGCGCGTTCCGTCCAGGGAACCGAATCCTTCGTCAATGAACATGCTGTCGATCTGGATGCTGCTCCCGCTCTGCATCTGTACGATATCGGAAAGGCCGAGGGCCAGGGAGAGCGAAGCCTCGAAAGACTGTCCTCCTGAGAGGGAAGCCGTCTCTCTTTCAAGGTTCGTGATGGTGTTCAAAACCTTCAGTCCGAGGCCCAGGGAACTGCGCTTATCCCCGTCTTCCGTCGGAATCAGCCGGTATTCTCCGTCGGTCATGGTATCCAGATGGACATTGGCCTGTTCGATGATGCGGTCAAAGAAATCCGAAAGAACATACCGGCTGAAAGAATACTTGCTGTTTGCGGCTTCTGCAAGCGGCTGAAGCTTTTTCATGGCCAGCTGCAGTCTTTTCTTCTCTCCGGCAATACGTTCCAGCTCGCTGAGCGCAGACCGGTTCGTTCTGATTCCCGTACGCAGGCCGTTTTCGCTTCCACGCAGTGTTGTGACCTCCTGCCGGGCAGAGACAATCTGCTCTTCAAGCATCGCAACGTCCGTCCAGATCAGGCCCTCGGTGTTCCTCTCAAGCTGGCTGATTGCGGTCTTCAGGTCTCTTACCTTTTCGTCATAGGCTTCTACAGACTTTCTGGTGCCGGCTGCCCAGCGCTCCAGCTGCACAGCGCTCAGCAACATGCCCTCGGGACTGCAGGCCTCGGTATAGGCCTCAGTGCTTTCAAAATTCTGCCTTCTGAGCGTCTCATCAAAGACTCTCTCCGCTTCTTTCTGTGCCAGCTCCCTCTCCTGCAGTTCTTTCTGTGCCTGCACCAGCTTTCCGGAGTTTTCGCTCAATGCACTCAAGGCATTTTTCAGCGCCTCATCGGCCCGTTTCATCTGTTCTTTCAGGGCGTCGATCTCTGTTCCGTTCGCACGGATCTCCGCTTCAGCCGCCTGTTTCGTAGCCGGCCAGCCCTCCAGCTTTTTCTTCCGGCTGTCTGCATTCTCAGATGCATTGAGAACATCCTGTCTGCTGGTCTGCGCGCTGGCTGCATCCCTCTTTTCTTTCTCCGCTGCCCGCTCTATGTCCTTTTCTAGCTTCGCAATCTCATTCTGGGTCTCAGTCTTGCGTGCACTGTCTCTGCGTGCGGCCTGCAGAGCTGTTTCCGCATTCCCAAGCTTTTCTCTACAGACCTTCAGTTCACCTTTAAGCCGCGTGCCCTCGGCCAGCTGTTCCCAGTCCGTCGCGCCGAAAAGCTTTTCTGCCTCCGTGAGAAGGGTTCCCATCGCATGGCTGCGCGCGGTCTGCTTTTCTTTGAAGTCAAGCTCTGCCTTCCTGGCGGCTTCTTCCTTTCTGTTCCGCGCTTTCTCTGCTGCGTCCACCGCAGACCGCTCCGGAACCTCTCCGTGTGCAGATGCGAAGTGACCTGTGTCCGCCTTTGTATGCATTACCCCGCAGACCGGGCAGGGCGCTGAATCTTCTGTTTCCAGCCGTCTTGCCAGCTCCTGCGCCAGCACGCCGGCCTGTCCGTCCAGGAAGGCCCTGTTCAGCCGCAGATGTTCTGCCTCCGCATCTGCCGCAGCTTTCTGTGCGGCAAACAGAGCCTGCTTCAGGTTTTCTTCCTCTGTGATCTGCTTCAGGATGCTCTGAACCCCATTTTGTATTTCAGTCAGGCTGTCCCGGCGATCCGTCAGATCCCGGACGGCACGTTCCGCGTTCTGCACGGCCGCCTCACCCGCATCCTGAAGAGATGTCATCAGGAGTCTGAGCTCCTGCATTCTGTTCTCTTTTTTCTTCAGTTCTTTCTCCGATGCTTCCGCTGCGGCCGCAGCCTCTTCAGCCCGCGCTTTTGCATCCCGGTACTGTCTGAGGCTCTTGTCGAGCTCGTCGTAATAATCCAGTATTGCGTGCAGGTCCGTGATGCGTGAGCTTCTCTGATCGATCTGCGCATTACAGCGTTCGTCTGTCTCTGTTTTACCGGCTTCCAGCGTCTGTTTCCTCTGCTCCAGGCGCTTTCCGTCTTCCTCCAGCTCTGCGATTTTTTGGAGGGCAGTTTCCAAGTCTGTTTTCGCCTTTTTTCTCGCCTGATCGTAAGGCAGAACTTTTTCCGCTGCTTCGGCAAGCGATACCCGGCTCCTCAGCGCGTCTACCGCTTCCTTCTTGCGTTCTTCCTCCTGCAGAGTTCGCTCAGCATCCTTCCGCTGGCTCAGCAGTTCGTTATTCTTTTCCGCCACGGCTTTCTGTTCCGTCAGGCTGTTCTGACGTTTTTCCTTCTCCTGCAGTTCGCTTCCGATTTCTCTGAGTGCACTCTCCTGCCCTTCTATGATCATCCGAACCGTTTCCGTCAGCCTCGGGTGATCCGCGGACAGGTATGCCCGTTCCTGCTCATCGAGGTCCTCCGGGATCACCAGCAGATCAATTCTGGCCTTGTCCTGCAGTGCCAGGTCCGCCGTCTTCTCTTTCAGGGCACTGTTCGCTGCGGCAAGCCGGAACTGCAGATCCTCATGCCGCCGGTTGTCAAAGAGCTTTCCGAGTATATCACCGCGGTCGTCGCTCTTTGCTTCCAGGAAGCGGCGGAACTCCCCCTGCGCAAGCATGATGATGCGGCGGAACTGGTCGGCATCCAGGCCGACGATCTCTGTAATCTTCGTGGTGACGTCATTGTCGGCACTGCTTTCTTTTTTGGTAGAACTTGCCAGCGTGGCCCCGTTTTCTGTCAGGACGGCTTCTTTGCTGGAAGACTGGCTGTCTCCCTTCACACCCCAGTACATCCGGCGCAGGACGGTAAAAGTTCTTCCTGCCTCTGAGAAGGTCAATTCTACACGCATCTCCTCGCGGCTCTTTCCGTGCTTGGCATAATCGCTGTGAAACGCTTCGGTTCCCAGGCTGCTTCGTCCGTTCCCGCTGGCCTTGCCGTAGAGCGCATAGACGATCGCGTCAAAAATCGTGGTCTTTCCCGCGCCGGTATCGCCGGAGATCAGGTAAACGTTGTTTCCCATTGCGTCGAAATCCACGACAGTTTCCTTTGCAAACGGCCCGAAGGCCTTCATGACGAGCTTATGCGGTCTCATGACTTTCCTCCGTTCTTCCGAGCAGCATCTCGATCAGTTCTTCCGTGTCATCTGCCGGTACCGCCTTGGCATTCGCAGCAAACACGTCTCCCCTGCGAAGCTGCTGTTCCAGGATCTTCAGAATCAGCTCTTCCTGATCCGCATCCAGCAGCTCTTCCTGTGTCTCCTGATAAAAGCCGGCAAACTGTGCATCGATGCTTAGTCCGGCTGCTTCTGCATGTTTTATCCCCAGGGCCGTTTCTTCCTCTGTCGGCAGATATTCCCGCTTAACATTGACCAGGGATCTGCCGAACACGGCCTGAAGCTGTTCCATCGCGCGCGGCGGGACATGTCTGTCGCGCAGGACCGCCTGAATATAATAACGATTCTTATCCGGGATTGTCTGCCCCTGCTCAAGAATCTCTTCCAGTGATCCGCTCACCTGTTTCAGGGTGTGAAGCAGCGGGATCGGTACCTTCTCGATGCTGATGTCATTCTTTCCGTTGACTGTCACCAGCGTCAGATCCTTGCAGCGTCCGAGCTCCGAAAAATCATAGTACAGCGGGCAGCCTGCATACCGCACGGTCTCGCGCCCGACAGGCTGCTCGTTGTGAATATGGCCGAGCGCCACATAATCGAATCTGTCGAAGGCCGAGAAGTCGATCTCTCCCAGGCCGCCGACGATGCTCTCCGATGCACTGTGGTCTGCGGCAACTCCGTTTGCAAGGACATTCTGATGCGCAAGCAGAATGTTGCACGCCTCCGGGTCCAGCTTCTGTGCAGCCAGAAGCGCACGGGCCGCCTCGTCGTAGGTCGAGATTTCCGGGTCATTCAGCACTCTCGGATCCGACACAAGTTTTGGAAACACGAAGGGCATCAGCCAAAAGTTCACTTCCTTGTCGCCATCCAGGACCGAAATATGCATGAGTTCCTTCTCCAGCTCACCGGCGATATAGATCTTGCGGCTGCTGAGCAGTTCATTCATATGGGAAAGGCGGATATCCGAGTCATGGTTCCCCGGGATCACGAAAACATACTTATCCCGGCGTGCAAGTTCAGTCAGAAGATGCCCAAACAGCTTCATTGCCTCCGGGGATGGTATCCTGCGGTCATAGATGTCCCCCGACATCACCACGGCTTCCGGCTGATACCGGTCTACCGCTTTCAGGAATTCCTCTACCCATGCCGGCTGGTCGTTCTCCACCATCTGGACATTGTAAAGCATCTTCCCGAAATGCAGGTCCGCTACGTGAAAAAACTTCATGATCTTCTCCTTTGTTTCATATCGTTCTCAAATATAATACTCCATTGCATCAGCGCACCATGTCCGGGCAGAGATCCGCGAGCTTCCGCGCCCCGACCATGTACATGGCCCCGGTAAACTCCTCGCGCAGCTTTTCGACATAAGTCCTGATCCCTTCCGCGTCTCCGCCGAACCACGCCACCGCAAAGGGTCTGCAGATCATGACCGCATCCGCGCCGAGGGCGAGCGCCTTCACCATATCCGATCCGTGCCGGATCCCGCCGTCGACGATGATCTTCGTCTGGCCCTTCACCGCCCGGGCAATCTCGGGGAGCACCTCTGCCGTCGAGGGGACATCCGGGAGCACGCGGCCGCCGTGGTTGGAGACGATGATGCCGTCCGCCCCGGCCTCTACGGCCTTCAGCGCCGCCTTTGCCGTCATGATGCCTTTTATCAGAAACGGTTTCTTCGTGCAGGACTTCAGGAACTTCAGATCTTCAACGGTCTTCGAGCCCGGGCTCTCGCCCTTAAATCTCCAGTGGCTGAGTCCGGCGCTGTCCACCACCACACAGGTCGCCAGCGTTCCGCTCGACTCAAAGCGTTCGATCTTCTCGCAGATTTTTGCATTCGGCAGCGGGTTGAACACTGGGATCGCACAGTCCGGATGTTCCGCAACAGCCTCCAGCGCCCCCGCGACGGTCTTCTCGACGATGCCGTCCCCGAAGCAGTCGACGATACCGGTCTCGGCACAGGCGCGGATCATCGCGGCATTGAACCCTACCGTGACGTCTTCCCTGCTGTACTGGGTCATGGAGCCGATCGGCCCGGTCAGGACCGGCAGGCTGAAACGGTGTCCGAACAGGTCCATCCTGGCGTCGACCTCCGTATCAGGCACAAAGGTGTCGACGTTCAGGCGGATCGCCTTCCATCCCTTCCAGTTTTCGTATGCGCCGTTCCCGGGCGCCTTGGATCCCGGACCGGGCAGGGTATTCCCGCAGGCCAGCCCGTTGCACTCCGGACATACCTTGCAGTTAAGAATGGTCTTTCTTGCGTTTTCCAGTACTTCCTGATAAGTCATGATCATCACCCTTTTTCAATAATACCTGGCAGGCGTACTGCAGCATATAGCGGGACATTTGTCAGCCAATCCTGCTCTCTGTAATCGGACATTGAAATCCGATAAGCTTTTGCATCAGGATAATCCAGGCAAAACTGCCGTAGGGATTTTGAACGCAGGTTTTCCTCTGCCTTCACTTCGATCGGTGCAAGGAAGTTTTCACCCTGCATAAGGAAATCAAGTTCCAGTTTGGAGCTCTCGCTGTCAAAATAGAAAATACCTGTTTCCGCGCTGCAGATCAGCTGTTCATATACATATTGCTCCGTGAAGGTCCCCCTGTATTCCTCGAAGACATTGCTTTTCAGAAGTATTTCGGAAATCGGTGCGTCAACCTGTGCACCCATCAAACCATGATCGACAGTAAACAGTTTAAACGCAGAGAAATCTTCATAGAACTTCAACGGCAGTCCGGCTTTTCTTACTCTGGGCACCTTATAAACAATTCCCGCATCTACCAGCCATTCGATCGCGAGTTCGAAATCCTTTGCGCGAGCCCCTTTCTGTATATCAGCGTAGACGAACTTTTTGTTGCTCTTTGCAAGCTGCTGCGGAATGGAATTCCATACCTGATGAATTCTTCCCAGGATCTGAGGATCTGCATGTTTCGAAATATCCAGCGCATAGTCTGAAAGAATTTGTTTTTGAATGTTACGTAAAGACTTATAGTCTTTACCGTCAACTGCTCCTTGGACCACTTCAGGCATACCACCTGTGAAATAGTACTCCCTCAAAGAATCAACAAAAACAGATCGGAGGCTTGCAAGATCTGCCAGCGGATCCATTATCAGGCGCACATAACTGCTCTCCCCGAGTCTGGCACGTACGAATTCCGCGAACGAAAGAGGATACAGCGTCAGTTCGTCCACTTTACCCACCGGAAAAGAAACGCCTTTATGGATGGCCAGTCCCAGCAATGAACCCGCAACGACAATATGATACTGTGGTGCATCTTCGCAAAAATATTTTAAAGCCGCTAGTGCTTTCGGTGCATCTCCCACCTCATCGATAAAGATGAGCGTTTTTCCCGGCACAATTGTCTGTCCGCTTAGCACCTCCATGTCGGAGATGATACGGTCAATTCGAAATCCGCGCTCGAATATCTCACGTACACGAGGATCTTTATCTGCATTCAGCACCACAAAATTATCAAATTCGTGGTTCCCGAAATCCTTGATAAGATATGTTTTTCCAACCTGACGTGCCCCTTTGACAACAAGAGGTTTTCGATCCGGTTTTTCTTTCCAATCCAACAATTTGTGATAAAGATCACGTTGCATAGACGCTTTCCCCCCGGTTTTCCACCATTTTTATTCGTATGTTTTGAAGTCGGCAATTTCATTATACCGTTCGTCTGCAAGTATGTCAACACAAATCGGAACGAATATTTCTCTGTTTCTCGCATAAATCGGAACGAATATGTTCTATGTCTCTCCGGCAGTTCAAAAGATAACCTTCGCATCAAGCCATGCTCAATTGAAATCGCTCGATTGAAATCCGAGGTTCCGGTTTGCAAGAGTAAGTTCCAGCGTGGCGGAGTTTGCAAAAGAAAGTGCGGAAAGTAAGGGTTCAAAACAGCAGTAAGTTTTACAAATCTGGCAGTTAAGTTTGCAAGCCTGGAAATAAGTCATGCAAACAGGTTGAAATGGCAGTGTTCAGTGTGGTACTATACAGCTGAGATTACACTGAGCAACTGAATAAAGGCATGCTTACGCGGAGGTCGAAGTTAGGGTTGGTTTTTCGCAAGAGTAACTGCGACCCCCAGAGCAGCTCAAATTCACGTCGGAGATGGCGGGAAGGATTTTACTTCAGCAGTTCAGGTTTGAGCGTAATCTCGCTCGGGGCAATGAGACGGGAATTGAGCGTTTCCAGCACATCAGCCCCATATAGGAAGCTGAACAGCTGGTGTGGGGACTGGTCGTTCAGCTTCTTTCTTTTATAAGAATTGATGTGGTTCATCATGAGATTGACCTTTTCCTGCGTCAGGAATTCAAAAGAGGTTCCTTTCGGAAGTACGCGACGAATGAATTCGTGAGTCACTTCAATGCTGCCCTTCTGGTCAGAACGGCGGGGATCACAGTAGAATATGCGGGTACGGAGTTCTCCGGTAGCCGCATCGCACTCAATGGAAGACGGATCCGTGAATTCACTGCCCCGGTCAGTCAGGATGACAGGAAAGAGCTTTTGAAACCGCTCCATATGAAAGCTAAACCCGTCAATTCAGCACCGCCTCTTCTTCAGGCAGCCATTCTATCTTCTCAAACCATGCGTCTTCATTTTTGTACACATGTATAAAGTCGATGATTGTCCCATATTTCTCAGGAAACAGGCTCTCACAGTAACGGGTGGGGAAATGGTGCGGGACGATGCCAATGTAATCAGTGGCCTCAAATCGCGCAAGAAGTTCCTCAGCTTCTCTGATGATAACAGGAAGTCCTGCGGAAGACAAGGCAAGGTAGAAACTCACAGCTTCAAACTGACGTTTTATTCCGGCAACTGCAAAGTAATAGCCTGCCTTTTCCATTCTCCTGTTGTAATCTTCTTTATTGATTTTTCCGGTTCGCAGAAGCCAGTCAAGATCATGTCTATCATTCCGTACATACAGTTCAACATGGGTGCTGTTGCCACCTGGGACGACTTCCCAAGGATGGCCGCCTCCTCTTTTGCTGAAATACCACTCATCCCAGTCAGAGGGTGAATCGAAATCAATGCCGGGGCCAGCGTTGAGGCCGTGACCCTGTCCGGTCAACCCCTCGTCCCTGCCGTCTGCATAATGCATGTAGAGATCGGGAAGAGAGAAGCCGCTGCAGTCCTTACCAATGGCTTCATATCCAATCTTACAGGCACGGAAGAAGTCGTTTGCCGTGAAGTCTTTGATTCGTCCGATTTTCTCTTCATCATTGATTCCGGAAACGATGAGTTTTTTGAATTCCTGGATGGAATCCTCGGACAGCCCGTCATAAGCGCTCTCTTTCGCTTCCGGCGCATATTCCCACAGCACCTTCCTCTTGATGACTCCGGTGCGGAACTGGTAGGGGAGTTCCTTCTCCACCAGCGCGTTATAGGTGCCAGCCTGAAGTAAAGAGATGGAAGCCTGTACTGCCGGGAGGATAAGAGAACAAAGCATAACGGCAGCTTCTTCTGGGTAGTATCCTTCATTGCCAAAGAAAGACCTGTCTTCAGTTGATACGGATATTACCCGTTCATTCCCCAGGCTGACACCGTAGTAGCGGAGACTGTTGTCACGGTCAAAGGACTTCACAGCAACAAGTTCATACCATGAATACTCTTCCGGGTAGTCCTCTTTCCACCGGTTTTCATACTCTTCATAGGTTTCGACTTCTTCCCATTCTTTCATCTCTTCGAAAGAAGAATAATCTTCAATGGTACCACGTGGGATACGAATCCAAATGGCTTTTACTTCATCGTTTTTCTTCAGCGGAGTCAATGGTGTGAGAATATCAAATATGGATGTGAAAGCCGCCAGAAGTCTGGGATTGGACGGAGTTGAATCGAGAGACCTGTGATCAAAATACCGAAGGAGTTCATCCACATCCGGCGCAATCAGTTTATATTGTTTTCCATCTTCAAAGAACATTGTGCTGATCTCCTTCACAAATATCCCATGCCATCATGCTGCATCTTTTAAGCTATTATTTCTAATTTGAATCATCCGCGGCTGATGTTCATCGTTACCCCGGAGTTAAAGTTGACAGCATCCGTTTTATCTGCGGCTTCAGACGCTACTTCGTACAAATCTCTGTTTCCGGCTCCTGGGTTTTTCCGGGATGGTATATTTTACCAGTCCTTCTTCAATCATCGGATTGATATACACCTGCATGGCATATGAAACTGTCCCGATTCCAAGATACTCGGTGATTTCCTGTCTGCTCCTGGGCACTGTCAGGAACGCAAGCAGTTCTTTTTCCTGCTCGGATAAATTCCCGTGACCGGTATTCTTTCCGGCATCGGCCGTGTTATAGAGCGTCACCGTAAATGTTCCTCTCTCGTCCGCAAAAACCGGTTCTTTCAGTCCATATTCCTCCATGGCTCTGCGGATCGTCGGTATTCCTGAGTACCTGTTCTCTGCCAGCCCCAGCACTTCCAATGCCGTTATCAGTACCGGATTTCTTGTATCGGGCTGCATTTTTCCGAGCTGGTCTACCCGGATTCTGCCATAGATTCCCCCTGGATTCCGTATCACCAGTCGGTCCGGATACATCAGAATCTGAATCGGCATTCCTTCCGTATGGATGCTGTAGTCCCGATGCGCCAGCGTGTTCAGGATCGCTTCGCGGACTGCCGTAATCGGGTAGTCTGACCGGTCTTCTCTTTTCCCGCTGTTTGGATTGATAATCGTCTTGGTTCTCATGTTCCTGCGTACAAATTCGATTGCCTGGTCCAGCATTTCAGGAATGCTTCCTTCTATTCTCCGGTTATCCGCAAATCGCTCTCCCGCCGTTCCGAGTTCACCGATTTCCTCCCTCGGAAGCACGACCGCCGTGATACACAGCTGTGGAAAGAACGCCTGCGGGTATCTGCAGAAAAGCATCACCGAGCTCAGGGTAACGCAGTTTTCTCTTGTTATGCTCATCAGTTCATAAATCGTTTCATCCGGTATGGCGCTCAGATTCTGTTTCTCTCTCTTCAGCAGGCTGATATAATGATCAAGCTGCTCTTGATCGAGTGCAGCCATAGATGCTCTCTGCACCGGCCTCACATCATCCTGGTATTTTTTCCTGAATGCCTCATAACTGTATATTTCATATTCCGTCATCGGTTCATCACTGTCACCTACACGGACAAAAGAACCTTTCAGTCTTCCCCGTCCCTGATAGAAACATGGCCTTTCCGCCAGATCAATCCCGGGTATTTCTGCAGAGACAAAATATTTACCGTTTTTCTCCGCCACGCTGCAGAGCGGTCTTATGGGCGGTTCCATCTGAAGGCACTGCTCATTGATCTTTTTCTGAAGATCCTGTGGATCATATACTCCGCACTCACGGAAATGATCTTCCTCATCCACCCCAAATACTATGATGCCGCCGTCATCCTGGTTCGAAAAACTTGAAAGCGTATCATACAGTCTCTTTGGGCATCCGGACGCTGCCGCTTTCAATTCCAATGTCTGTGTTTCACATTTGCTTTTCTGTATGTCTTTCAGCAGTTCGATCAGTTCATCTTTTGTCATTTCGGTTGCACCTCCCGTTCATTTGAGATGTTATTTTAGTTATTCGAATTTGTCAAGTAGAAATTTGAGTTATTTCCTTTTATTTTAGTTTATTTTCGCTATTTCAGTTTTAAATTTTAGTTTTTAAGTTAATATTTGAGTTTTTACTTTCTGTTTCCTCTGATTTCTGGTGCCTAGTCAATTCTGCAACAACCTGTTGCAGCTTTTTCTTCCTGTTTGGACACTGCGATCTTCCAGATTTAGTCCGTTAATGGGATTATCAATTCTCCAGCAGCTTGTTGGAGTTTTGAATAATGCACTCCATCTGTATAAAACAGTTCCCATTTCTTCTGCATCAGAAATTAGATGTCTTTCCATGATTCCCACAGGAATCCCCGCTTTCCGCCGCAATCCGCTGTTGACATTCCACCCGTTTTGTTTTTTAATTATTCCTAAGCGAAGTACGCTGGTTTCAGCTTCTGTTCCATTCATTAACAGGAGGGATGACGCCCCTATGAAAGTTGTATTGGACCATCTGACCAAGAAGTTCCCGAGTCGAAATAAAAAGGGTGACACGGTCACCGCCGTCAGCGATTTCTGCTTTGAGGTTCCGGACGGAAGTCTCATCGGCCTGCTGGGCCCCTCCGGCTGCGGCAAGAGCACCGCGCTGAACCTGATCTGCGGTCTGGAGAAGCCCACCTCCGGCAGGATTTTCTTCGGTGACGACGACGTGACCAATCTTCCGCCCGAGAACCGCGGCGTCGGACTGGTGTTTCAGAACTATGCCCTCTATCCCCACCTCACCGTCCGTCAGAACATTCTCTTCCCGCTCCAGAACCTCAAGGGCAAAGACCGCCTTTCCAAGGCCGAGATGCTGAAGAAGGCCGACGAGGCGGCAAAGCTCGTCCAGATCGAGCAGCTCATGGACCGCAAGCCCAGCGAGATGTCCGGCGGCCAGCAGCAGCGCGTCGCCATCGCCCGCGCCCTGGTGAAGCTCCCCCGTGTGCTTCTGCTGGACGAGCCGCTCTCCAACCTGGACGCCCGGCTTCGCCTGCAGACCCGGGAGGAGATCCGGCGGATTCAGCGGGACACCGGCATCACCACCATTTTTGTCACCCACGACCAGGAGGAGGCCATGAGCATCTCCGACCTGATCGTCGTCATGAAGGCCGGCGTCGTCCAGCAGATCGGCAGGCCCCAGGAGGTCTACGACGACCCCGCCAATCTCTTTGTGGCGAAGTTTCTCGGCACGCCGCCCATCAACGTCTTTGAAGGCCGTGTCGCCGGCGGGAAGCTGTTTCTCGGCGAGGACGAGGTTCTCCGCGTCGCCGGGGTCGACGACCAGCCTGTCTGGGCCGGCGTTCGCCCCGAGGGCTTTATCCCTCAGGAGGCGGGTCCCCTCTGCTGCAGTCTCGCGGGGGTAGAGGTCATGGGCCGGGACACCAGCGTGGTCTCCTCCCATCCGGCGGCCGAGAACGTCAGCATCCGCTCCATCATCACCGCCGAGCACCGCATCGACAAAGATGCCGAAACCGTGCGTTTTGCGCTCAAGCCCAACAAGGTCTTTCTCTTCCGCCGTGACAGCGAGGAGAGGATTCCCTTCGAGGCCGTCTGAGCGGCGAGGAGCGCAGCATGGAAAACAAGAACTGGAAGGCCTGGCTGTATCTGCTGCCGGCCATCGCGTTTCTCGGCGTGTTCATGGTCTATCCCCTCGCGGACGTGCTGGTCTATTCCTTTGAAGAGGGCTACAACTCCGCGTCCCAGACCTTTTTCGGCACCGGCCTCTATAACTACTCCTATGTTCTCCACGATCCCTATTTTCTCCAGGCGGTGAAGAACACCTTCATTCTGGTGATCATCACGGTTCCGGTCTCCACGGGCATCGCGCTTCTGATCTCGCTGGGGCTCAACTCCATCCGCCGCCTTCGTGAGCTTTACCAGACCGTTTTCTTTCTCCCCTATGTCACCAACACCCTGGCCGTCGGGCTGGTGTTCATGATTCTCTTCAAGAAGACCCCCTATTCCGACGGCATGGTGAACCTTCTGATCAACTGGTTCGGCGGAGAGAGCGTCGACTTCATCGACGGGCCCTACTGGGCGAAGATGTTCGTCATGTGCTTCTATACGGTCTGGGTGGTCATGCCCTTCAAGATTCTCATCCTGACCTCCGCCCTGGCTTCGGTGCGGCAGGACTACTACAACGCGGCGAAGATCGACGGCACCTCGAAGTGGCGCATTTTCACCCGCATCACGCTCCCGATGATCTCGCCCATGATCTTCTACCTTATCATCACCGGCTTCATCGGCGCCTTCAAGGCCTACAGCGACGAGGTTGCCCTCTTCGGCACAGATCTGAACGCAGCCGGCATGAACACCATCGTCGGCTACGTCTACGACATGCTCTACGGCGACAGCGGCGGCTATCCGTCCTATGCCTCGGCGGCCGCGCTGATTCTCTTCGCCATCGTCTTTACCATCACGGTCATCAACCTGCTCATCAGCAGGAAGAACGTCCACTACTGAGGGAGGTGCGCACATGGATTATGACGTGATCGAACAGCGCACCCGCCGCCGGGAGACGCTGCGCAAGACCCTCACCTACTTCTTCCTGAGCATCTGGGCGCTGATCGTGCTCTTCCCCTTCTACTGGATGATTCTGAGCTCCCTCAAGAGCTACAGCGCCTATAACTCCGAGTATATCCCGAAGTTCTATACCCTCGCGCCCACGCTTCAGAACTACAAGGATGCCTTCACCGCCGTCCCGCTCTCCCGCTACTTCCTGAACACGCTGATCTTCACCCTGGTGACGACCGCCCTCATGCTGGTGGTAATTCTCTTTGCGGCCTTCGCCTTCGCGCGGCTGGACTTTCCGGGAAAGAACGTGGTTTTCGCCCTGTTTCTCGCGCTGATGATGATTCCGAACGAGCTGGTCATCATCACGAACTTCGTCACCATCACCGACTGGGGCCTGCGCAACACCTTTACGGGCCTGATTCTTCCCTCGGTCACCTCGGTGTTCTACATCTATCTGCTGAAGGAGAACTTTGAGCAGATCCCGGACGAGCTCTACAAGGCCGCCAAGGTGGACGGAACCTCGGACCTCAAGTACCTCTTCAAGGTCATGCTCCCCATCTGCCAGCCCACCATGGTGACGATCACCATTCTGAAGATCATTGAATGCTGGAACGCCTACGTCTGGCCACGGCTCATCACCGACGACGAGGCCTACTTCCTAGTCTCCAACGGCATTCAGGAGATCCGCGAAAACGGCTTCGGCCGGGAGAACATCCCCGCCATGATGGCGGCGGTCGTGGTAATCTCCGTACCGCTGATCGTGCTGTTTCTGATCTTCCGCAAGAAGGTCATGGCCGGGGTTTCGAGAGGAGGGACCAAGGGATGATCCGGTTTCGCAGACTCTCTTCCCTGCTCCTTGCGCTGCTGATGTTCCTGTGCGTGCTGCCGCTGAGCGCCTGTCATGGCTCCCGGGGCCGCGCGGCTTTTACGGTGCCGGATAGCTTTGACACTTCGAAGCAGCATGAAATCACCTTCTGGGCCAAGAACGACACCAACAAGACCCAGACAGCCATCTACCAGAAGGCCATTTCGGACTTTCAGGCCCTGTACCCGAACATCACGGTGAACATGCGGCTCTACACCGACTACGGCCGCATCTACAACGACGTCATCACAAACATCGCCACCAACACCACCCCCAACGTCTGCATCACCTATCCCGACCATATCGCGACCTATATGACCGGCTCCGACGTGGTGGTGCCGCTGGACGATCTGTTTGCCGATGCGCGCTACGGTCTCGGCGGGTCGGAGCTTCTCTTCGATTCCCCGACGCAGGAGGAGATCATCCCCCAGTTTCTCAGCGAGTGCACCATCGGCGGCGTTCACTACGCCGTTCCGTACATGCGCTCTACCGAAGCCTGCTATGTAAACAAGACCCTCCTGGAAAAGCTCGGCTATACGCTTCCGGAAACCCTGACCTGGGACTTTGTGTGGGAGGTCTCCGAAGCGGCCGCGAAGAAGGATGCCGACGGGAATTATCTGCTCAACGGGCAGAAGGTCATGATTCCCTTCCTCTACAAGTCCACCGACAACATGATGATCCAGATGCTCCGCCAGAAGGACGCGGGCTACTCCACCCCGGCCGGCGAGATTCTGATCTTCAACGACACGACCCGCGAGCTGCTCTATGACATCGCCGGGCATGTGAAAAACGGCGCTTTCTCCACCTTTAAGATTTCAAGCTACCCCGCAAACTTCCTCAACGCCGGCCAGTGTGTCTTCGCGGTGGACTCCACCGCCGGCGCAACCTGGATGGGCTCGGACGCCCCCCTGCTGGATATCAGCGCCGACAAGGTGGTGGACTTTGAGACGGCGGTCCTGCCCGTTCCCCAGTTTGATCCCGAGCACCCCGCCATGATCTCCCAGGGTCCCTCCGTCTGCGTGTTCAACAAGGCCGATCCGCAGGAAGTCCTGGCCTCCTGGCTCTTTGCCCAATATCTTCTGACCAATGACGTGCAGATCGCCTATGCCGAGACTGAGGGCTATGTCCCCGTCACCTCCAAGGCACAGAACAGCAATGAGTATCAGGACTACCTCCGCCGTGCCGGCGAGGACAACGATCTGCACTATGACGTGAAGATCGCCGCTTCGAAGCTCCTGATGGAAAACACCGCGTACACCTTCACCACGCCCGTGTTCAACGGATCCACCTCGCTGCGCGACGCCGCAGGCCAGATGATTGAAGAGGTCACCAAGTCCGTGCGCCGCAGGCAGACCGTGGACGACGCCTACATGGACAAGCTCTTTAACGATGTCAACGCCCTCTACCGCCTCGATCAGGTCAGCATCGCCGCCTCCGGCGGTAGGGCGGATCTCGGTCCGCTGCCGTACACGTCTGTTGCGCTGCTCACGACGCTGGGCGCCGTCTGGCTGCTGATCCTGCTGTATCTTCTCTTCGACCTGGCACGCAGGAAAAAGCGGAAGGGATGATCCGGTTTGTCCCGCTGAATTTTGGGGCAACATTCCCTTGATTTTCATCCGATTTGGTCTATAATAATCCTGTTCCTTCGGGAACAGGATTATTACCTTCATCTGAGACAAGGAGGAAGAACATGAAAAAGTATCTTGCACTGATTCTCGCGCTGGTCATGGTATTCGCCCTGGCCGCCTGCGGACAGAGCGCAAAGCCCGCCGCCACCGAGGCGCCTGCTGCTTCTGAGGCCCCTGCCGCCACGGAAGAGCCCGCCGCCTCTGAGGCCCCTGCTGCTGAAGAGCCGGCCGCGGAGGAAGCCGCCCCTGCCGAAGAAGCCGCCGAAGAGCCCGCCGAAGTCGCCGTCATGAGCTATGCCGACTTCACCGCCGCCGCGGTGGACGATCCTGTCTGCGTCGAGACCTATGTCCAGGCCAAGCAGAGCTGGTGGGAGGACAAGGCCACGGTCTACACCCAGGACCAGGACGGCGCCTACTTCCTGTACAACATGACCTGCTCCGAGGCCGACTATGCCAAGCTCGTCGCGGGTCAGAAGATCCGCGTCACCGGCTATAAGGCCGAGTGGTCCGGCGAGGTTGAGATCGTCGATGCCAGCTTCGAGCTGCTGGACGGCGACAGCTTCACCGCAACACCGGTGGATGTCACCGAGCTGCTGGGCAAGGACGAACTCGTCGCGCATCAGAACCAGCTGGTCTCCTTCAAGGGCATGACCGTCGAGGCCTATGACGAGAGCGGCGCCGCCTTCGCCTACAAGAACGAGGCCGACAAGACGGACGACCTGTACTTCAAGGTCTCCAAGGACGGCCAGACCTATGACTTCTGCGTGGAGTACTACCTCTGCAACGAAGAGACCGAGGTCTATAAGGCAGTTGAGAACCTGAAGGTCGGCGACACCGTCGATCTGGAAGGCTTCCTCTACTGGTACGAGGGACCGAACCCCCACATCACTGCTGTGACCGCCGCCGCCTGATTTTGTTCCGGTTTGGACAGATCGGATCGGATTCACCGACCTGCATCGTTCCGCTGACAGGTGTACAATGAGGCCCATGTGCGTTCTGCACATGGACCTCGTTCTTTTGTCCGGAGCCGCACTCCGGATGGATGCACATTCGTTCTGTTTTGTGCCGCTTTACGCGTCCGCTTCCGCGGCCTGTGCGGCCTTCTTTGCTGCGACCTCGGATTCCGGGCAGTCATACTCCCAGTTCCAGGGATTTTTCCGGGTGACGCCGTCGGCAAAGGGGACGAAGATGGACAGAAGGCCGAAGGCCGCGAGGATCCAGCAGTACCACATGCTTCCGACCAGGCCGGCGGCCGAGAAGGTCTGGCCGGTCGTGGACGCCTGGGTCGCCAGGCTCGCCGCCACGACGAGCTGGGCTCCGTAGGGAATGACACCCTGGAAGACGCAGGAGAAGATGTCCAGCAGGGACGCCGTACGCCGCGGGTCGACCTTATAGGTATGGGAGACTTCGCGCGCCATGTCGCCGGCGACGATGATGGCCACCGTGTTGTTGGCCGTGGCGCAGTCGCAGGCGGAGACCAGAGCGGAGATTCCGACCTGGGCGGACTTGTTGCCCTTCATGACGCCGCGCAGTTTTTCGATGATCCAGTTGATGCCGCCGTTCTTTGCGATCATCGCGGACATGCCGCCGCACAGGAGCGTCAGGAAGAAGACCTCGTTCATGCCGCAGAAGCCGTCGTAAATGGCCTGGGCAAAGCCCGCGATGTCCATGGAGCCGGTCAGAATGCCGATGATGCCGGCGGCAAAGATGCCGATCACGAGAACGGCGAACGCATTCATGCCGCACAGGGCCAGACCCAGAACCGCCAGATACGGAACGATCTTCAGGATGTTGTAGGACAGATCGCCGAGGGGAGCGGCGCTCTCCGGCCGGCCGAAAACCAGCAGAAGAATGAGCGTAATCACGGCAGCGGGCAGCGCGATGAGGAAATTCACCCGGAATTTATCCCGCATCTCAACACGCTGGGAGCGGGTGGCGGCGATGGTGGTGTCGGAGATCATCGAGAGGTTGTCGCCGAACATTCCCCCGCCGACTACCGCGGCAATGACGATGGTAGTGGACAGGTTGCCCTTCTCCGCCACGCCGATGGCGATGGGGATCAGCGCCGAGATGGTGCCCATGGAGGTGCCGGTGGCCGTGCCGAAGAAGGCCGCGATCACAAAGAGGCCGGCTGCCAGCAGAGCGGGCGGTACCAGGGCGAGACCGAGGTTGACGGTGGCATCCTTGGCCCCCATCGTACCGGCGACATTGGCAAAGGCCCCTGCCAGCATGTAGATCACCAGCATGGTCAGGACATCCACGTTGCCCGCGCCCTTTGCGAAGGTCTCAAACTTCTCGCTGATCGATTCTTTCCCCATGCAGAACGCGACCAGAACCGCAAGGAACATGGCCGTGACCGACGGGAACATGTAGAAGGCCATCGCCTCTCCCCTGGCCTGATAGATCAGGCCGGCGCCGAGGTAGACCACGATGAAGACCAGGAACGGGATCAGCGCGATCCCGCTTTTTTTCGTACTTTTCATGACTCAGATTCTCCTCTGTTGTTCTCGATGCCCGCAGAGCAGTTCCGAACCGGGCTTTCTCTGTCATTCGCGGCAGAAAACCCTGCACATCGCCGTGAGGCATCAGCCCGAAGATACACGACCCGCCGCGTTTTGTCAATAGGCGCTGCAGGTCTGATGCCGGTCTGGCATCCCTGAGGCTTTTTGTTCTCAGGCCCCGGGATCCGGCAGCATCGGGACGGGGAAACGGCATGACCCGAAGGTCATGCCGTCCCGGTTAACCATGATAATTCTGTCTGACAGCGCTTTCGGCTCCGGAGTTCCGGATCAGTCCGCCATGGCCTTGTAGGTGGCGTAGCGCTTGGCGCACTGCTCCTCGGCCGCCTTGAAGAGAACCTCGGCGCGCTCGGGGAAGGTTCTGGTCAGGGCCGCGAAACGGACCTCACCCATCATGAACTCACGCAGCTTGCCGTTGGGCTCGCGGCTGTCGAGGACAAACGGGTTCTTGCCTGCGTCGATGTTCTCCGGGATGTAACGGAACAGAGGCCAGTATCCGCACTCCACCGCCAGCTTCTCCTCGAGCTGGGCCTTGCCCATGCCGTTGGTGATGCCGTGGTTGATGCAGGGTGCGTAGGCGATGATCAGGGACGGGCCCTTGTGCGCTTCGGCTTCCTTCAGCGCGGTGACCAGCTGTGCCGGGTTCGCGCCCATGGCGACCTTCGCCACATAGACGTTGTCATAGGCCATCGCGATTCTACCGAGGTCCTTCTTCGCGGTCTCCTTGCCGGCGTTGGCAAACTGCGCCGTGGCGCCGATGGCCGTGGCCTTGGAGGCCTGTCCGCCGGTGTTGGAGTAGACTTCGGTATCCACGACCAGGATGTTCACGTCGATGCCGGAGGCCAGAACGTGATCCAGTCCGCCGTAGCCGATGTCATAGGCCCAGCCGTCGCCGCCGTACATCCAGATGGCCTTCTTCACGAGCGCATCGGTGCGGTCCTTCAGGAACTGAACATCCGCGCTCTCGTCCCGGGTCGCGGCGAGCACGTCCTTCAGGGCGTCGGAGACCTCTCTGGTCTGATCCGGGTCGTCGCCCTTCTCGAGCCAGGCGACGAGGGCCGCCTTCAGGGCCTCGTCCTCGGTGGCTTTCAGTGCGGCCTCGGCGTGCATCTTTGCCTGGCGGCGCATCTGCGCAACCGACAGATACATGCCCATGCCGTACTCGGCGTTGTTCTCAAACAGCGAGTTGGAGGGGGCGGGGCCGTAGCCCTTGGCCGTCTTGGCGTACGGGAAGGCCGGCGTGGACGAGCCGACGACATAGGTGCAGCCGGTGGCGTCCGCGATGTACATTCTCTCGCCGAAGAGCTGGGTCATGAGCTTCATGTACGGGGCCTCGCCGCAGCCGGCGCAGGAGCCGTTGAACTCGTAGAGCGGCCGCTCGAACTGGCTGCCCTTGACGGTGAACTTGTTCATGGGGTTCTTTTTCTCGGGCAGGCTGATGAGGTAGTCCCAGTTGGGCTGTTCGTGCATCTGGCTCTCCAGCGGCTCCATGACGAGGGCCTTGTTCTTCGCCATGCAGACATTGGCGCAGGAGGAGCAGCCCTGGCAGTCCACCGGGTCGACCTGGATGCGGTAGGTGTAGCCTTCGAAGCCCTTGCCGACCGCCTTGTTGGTCACCATGCCCTCGGGGGCGGCGGCTTTCTCTTCTTCGGTCAGCAGGAAGGGACGGATGGCGGCGTGCGGGCAGACAAAGGAGCACATGTTGCAGCCGATGCAGTTCTCGGGGATCCACTTCGGCACGTTCGTGGCAATGCCGCGGCGCTCATACTTGGAGGTCTCCACCGGGGAGACGCCGTCGGCATAGTCCATGAAGCTGGAGACGGGGATCTTGTCGCCGTACTGGTTGTTCACCGGGATCTGGATCTCGCGGATGTACTTGGGCAGGCTCGGATCGATGACGATCTCTTCATCCTTCAGATCCGCCCAGGCCGCGGGCACCTGAACCTCATGGACATAGTCGAGACCGGCATCCACCGCGGCACAGTTCATGTTGACGATCTTCTCGCCCTTCTTGGAATAGGTCTTCACGATGGCCTGCTTCATATACTCCACGGCCTCGTCGATGGGCATGACGCCGGAGAGCTTGAAGAAGGCCGCCTGCAGCACGGTGTTCGTGCGGTTGCCGAGGCCGATTCTCGCGGCGATATCGGTGGCGTCGATGGTGTAGAACTTCAGGCCGCGCTGGGCGATGATGCGCTTGGCCCGGTTGGGCAGATGCTCTTCAAGGCCCGCCATATCCCAGTCGGTGTTCAGCAGGAAGGTGCCGCCTTCCTTGATCTCGCTCACGATGTCAAAGCTCTTCATGTAGCTCTGCTTATGACATGCCACGAAGTCCGCCATCGTGACGTAGTAGGTGGAGCGGATGGGTTCATGGCCGAAGCGCAGGTGGCTCTTGGTCACGCCGCCGGACTTCTTCGAGTCATACTCGAAGTAGGCCTGGGCATACTGGTCGGTGTTGTCGCCGATGATCTTGATGGAGTTCTTGTTGGCGCCGACGGTTCCGTCCGAGCCGAGGCCCCAGAACTTGCAGGAGATGATGCTCTTGCCGGAGGTGACGATGTTCTCGCCCACCGGGAGCGAGGTGAAGGTGACGTCGTCGTTGATGCCGACGGTGAAGTGGTTCTTCTGCTCGCCGCTCATGTTGTCGTACACGGCCTTGACATGCGCGGGAATGGTATCCTTGGAGGAGAGGCCGTAGCGCCCGCCGAGGATCTTTACCTTGCGGTCGCTCTCGGAGAAGGCGGTGCAGACGTCTTCAAAGAGCGGCTCGCCGGCGCTGCCGGGCTCCTTGGTGCGGTCGAGAACGGTGATGGTCTTCACGGTCTCGGGGATCGCGCCGAGCAGGTGGCAGGCGGAGAAGGGACGGTACAGATGGACCTGCACCATGCCGACCTTTTCGCCCTTTGCGGTCAGGTAATCCACCACTTCCATCATGGTCTCGCAGACCGAGCCCATCGCGATCACAACGCGTTCGGCATCGGGCGCGCCGTAGTAGTTGAAGAGCTTATAGTTCCGGCCGGTGAGGGCGTTGATGGCGTCCATCTTCTCCTGCACGATAGCGGGCAGGGCGTTGTACGCGGTGTTGCAGGCCTCACGGGACTGGAAGAAGGTGTCCGGGTTCTGCAGGGTGGAGCGGATGGTCGGATGCTCAGAGTTCAGGGCGTGATCCTTGAAGCGCTTCACGGCATCCCAGTCGAGAAGCTTGCCGAGATCCTCATAGTCCAGGACTTCGATCTTCTGCAGCTCGTGGGAGGTGCGGAAACCGTCAAAGAAGTGCTGGAACGGGATGGAGCCCTTGATGGCCGACAGATGGGCCACGGCCGCCATGTCCATACACTCCTGGACGCTGGAGGAGGCCAGCTGGGCAAAGCCCGTCTGACGACATGCCATCACGTCGCTCTGATCGCCGAAGATGGAGATGGAGTGCGTGCCGACCGTACGGGCCGAGACATGCATGACGCCCGGAAGCATGGAGCCCGCAATGCGGAACATCGGCGGGATCATCAGCATCAGGCCCTGAGAGGCGGTGAAGGTGGTGGCCAGAGATCCGGTCTCCAGCGCGCCGTGCATGGCGCCGCAGGCGCCGGCTTCGCTCTGCAGCTCTACCAGCTGCACCGGCTGACCAAAGAGGTTCTTTCTCCCATGGGCGGCCCAGTCATCCACGTGGTCCGCCATCGGGCTCGACGGCGTGATCGGGTAGATCGTGGAAACTTCGGTAAACGCATACGCGACGTACGCGGCGGCTTCGTTGCCGTCCATGGTCTTCATGACTTTTTTCGTACTCATTCTTCTCTCCTTATTGTCAGATTGTTATTTGGCCTTTGCCATTCGTTATATTATATGCAATTATGCTTTTATTTTCAATTAAAAAAACTGAAAACATGGCCACAGAGGAAAGTGCCGGCCGGTCATGCATGAGCCGGCCGATACAGCAAAGCCCATGGATGCTCAGTCGAACAGATGGTATCCGTGGCTCATCAGGGTCTTCCGGATCTCCTGGACATGCAGCTGGTCACGTGTCTCCAGCGTCATCGTCACGACGCAGGAGTTGACCTCGGTCTTGGCATCCTCACGCTCGTGCGCGATATCCAGGACGTTTGCTCCGGTATTTGCGACGCAGGACAGCAGCTGGGCCAGGTTGCCCGCCTTGTCGGTCAGCTTGGTCTTGAGCTGGACAATGCGTCCGGTCTTCTGCAGACCCTTGGTGATGATGCGCGAGAGGGTTGTGATGTCCACGTTGCCGCCGGAGACAACCACCGCCGTTTTCAGGGATGTGTCCACCTTCTCAAAAAGATAGGCCGCCACCGTGGTCGCGCCCGCGCCCTCGGCCAGGGTCTTTCTTCCCTCCAGCAGGGCGACGATCGCCGCTGCGATCTCATCTTCGCTCACGGTCACGATGTCGTCGACATATTCCTGGACCAGGCGGAAGGTCAGATCCCCCGGCGTCAGCACGTGAATGCCATCGGCGATCGTCGGGCCGTCCTTGACGGTCGTGATCATCCCGCTGCGGAACGAGACAAACATGGAGGGCACCGTTGCCGCCTGAACCCCGATGACCTTGACGTTCGGGCGCATGGACTTGACCGCCGTGGCCACACCGCTGATCAGTCCGCCGCCGCCGATGGGGACGATGATCTGTTCCACATCGGGCACTTGGTCCAGGATCTCCAGGCCGATGGTTCCCTGACCCGCGATCACATAGGGATCGTTGAAGGGATGGGCAAAGGTATAGCCCTCTTCTCTGGCAAGACGCTCCGCTTCCCTGGCGGCGTCGTCATAAACTCCCGGGACCAGGACGACTTCGGCGCCGTAGCCCCGCGTCGCCTCCACCTTCAGAATGGGTGCGCCCTCCGGCATGCAGATGACTGACTTGATTCCCAGACGGGTGGCGGACAGAGCGACCCCCTGGGCGTGGTTGCCGGCGCTGCAGGCGATGACGCCGCGGCTGGCCTCTTCGGGGGTGAGGTGGCGGATCTTGTTGTAGGCGCCGCGGATCTTGAAGGATCCGGTTTTC
Source organism: Oscillospiraceae bacterium (assembly GCA_017458335.1). Taxonomy (GTDB): domain Bacteria; phylum Bacillota; class Clostridia; order Oscillospirales; family Oscillospiraceae; genus Limivicinus. The sequence continues at coordinate 40,723 of JAFTFT010000018.1, read as the reverse complement.
TGAAGGTTCTCCGACTTGATGAACAGATTCGTCCCGAGCCGCTTCGACGTGACGACCGGCGTCACTTCCGCAACGCCCCTGAGCGCCTCTCTTGCATCTCGGATCATCTCCAGAGTCACTGATTTTTCCATGGCGGTTTCCTCCCTTTTTTCAATAACGCTCCTCACGGTATCGCGAGGTTGTCTGATCATAGCGATATTGCAAAAAACGCTTGATATTTGCCAAAAATCACTTTATCATATTTTGGAAATAAATCAATCACTTTTTGAATTCCACTTCTGTGTTCACTCTGAGAAAGGTCCTGTTCTGTCAGAATGGCTCAAAAACAGCTTACCAGCGAAGAGATTTTCCGGACCATGACGGTCCCCCAGGCGGTGCGCACCATGGCGGTTCCCGCCGTCATGAGCCAGATCATCGTCCTGATCTACAATCTGGCCGATACCTTCTTTATCGGCCGGACCAACAACCCCTATATGGTGGCGGGGGTCTCCCTGATTCTCCCGCTGTTCAACGTCTGCCTCGCCATCGGGTCCATGTTCGGAACTGGCGGCGGCGCGCTTCTGCCGAAGCTGCTCGCCACGGAGCAGCGGGAGGAAGGCGCCCGGGTCGCGGCCTACTGTCTCCGTCTCGGCCTGCTCACGGCGGTCGGCTTCTCGGTTCTGACGATGCTGTTCATGCGTCCGCTCCTGACGCTTCTCGGCGCCGGTCCCAACACGTATGCCTATTCACGCACCTACGTGCTCACGGTGCTGGTCATCGGCGGCATCCCGACCATCGTCTCCAACGTGTTCTCCAATCTGCTCCGCAGTCTCAGTCTCGCCCGGGAAGCCGGCATCGGCGTCGCGCTGGGCGGCATTCTCAACATTTTTCTGGACCCGCTCTTCATGTTCGTGCTGCTGCCGCCGGGGAACGAAGTTCTCGGCGTCGGGATCGCCACCCTGCTCTCCAACCTGATCTCCTGTCTCTACTGCCTGCTGATCTTCTGCCGCCGGCAGAAGGAAATCGCCGTGAATTTCCTCGCCCCGGCTCCGGAGAAGGAGAACCGGAAGTCCGTCTTCACCGTCGGCATCCCCGGTACCGTCGGCGCGCTGCTCTTCGACGTGGATTACATGGTGCTGGATAAGCTGGCCTCCGGCTACGGCGACATCGCCCTCGCCGCCATCGGGATCGTCCTGAAGGCCGAGCGGCTCCCGCAGCAGGTCGGCATCGGCCTGTGCCAGAGCATGGTTCCGCTGATCGCCTACAGCTGGGCTCTGAAAGACTATCGTCGTGTAAAGGAGATCATGGTCTGTATCCTGAAAGCCGGGCTTGTCGTCGCGGCCGTCAGCATCACTCTCTACGAGCTCTTCCCCGCTCAGATCATCCGCTTCTTCATCGCCGAACCGGAAACGCTGGCGATCGGGACCGGGTTTCTGCGCGTTCGCTCTCTGGCCGCGGTCATCATGTTCTTCTGTTTCTTCGTGGTATTTCTGTTCCAGGGCTTCGGAAACGGCCGGGTCTCCTTCTGGCTGGCGATTCTCCGCTGGGCCGTGCTGAACATTCCGATGCTCTTCATTCTGCCGCGCTTTCTCGGAATGTACGGCCTCGTCTGGTCCCAGTTTGTCTCAGACCTGCTGACCGTCGTCATCTCCTACTTCTATCTCTGGCGATACATGAAAACCTGGGAGCAACCGTCCGCCCCGGCATGAAGCGGGAGCCGATCTGACATTCGCCCCGGGAAGAAAGGAACAACTTTCATGAAAGATTCTGACAGTATGGAAATAACAGAGCGGATCCGGCGCATCACCGAGATGGAAAGCCGTTATGACCGGATCCGCCTCACCCTGCACGCAGCCGGAGTCTGCCCGGGCCGCCTTGATTCCGTCCGCGGTGACATACAGGCTCTCTCTGCGTATTACGAGGGTTCTCTCTGGCGGAAAGACTTCGAAGCCGATGAGGCCGGCCTGCTGCCGCCGGACCTGAAACGCGGCGTCTTGTCCGAAGACGGGGTCTACGACCTGTTAAGCGATTATGCAGAACTAAACGACCGGTTGCCGGAGTCCGTCCAAAAGGAGGAATGATTCGTGTTGCACGAAACGCTTCATTTATGTTATACTTCCTGCAATAACTTTCCTACCGAACAGACAGGAGAATCATCATGGATAAAGTGGAACTGAATGAATTGCTTCAGCAGGTGGCCGCCGGCGAGGTCTCTCCCGATGAGGCCGCCCTGAAGCTGAAGATGGAGCCGATCAAGGAAGTCGGCGAATACGCCAAGGTGGACATGCACCGCGGCATCCGTCAGGGCGTGCCGGAAGTCATCTACGGCGCCGGGAAAACCCAGGAACACATCCTCGGGATTGCAAAGACCATGCTCCAGAACGGGCAGAAGACCGTTCTGGTCACCCGGATCTCAAAGGAGACCGCGGATTTTGTCCGGGAGGGTCTGAGCGGGATCGCTCCCTTGGATTATAACGAGTTGTCACGCACCGGCGTCATCGGCGTGATGCCGGCGCCCACCGGTGTGGGGAAAGTCGTCGTCGCCACCGGCGGTACCAGCGACATTCCCGTGGCCGAAGAAGCCGCCATCACCGCCGAAGTGCTGGGCAATGAGGTCGTCCGGCTCTATGACGTCGGGGTGTCCGGGATTCACCGTCTGCTCTCCCACATGGACGCCATAATGAGTGCCCGCTGCATCGTCGCCGTCGCCGGCATGGAGGGCGCCCTCCCCTCGGTGATCGGCGGTCTGGCCGACTGCCCGGTGATCGCCGTCCCCACTAGTATCGGCTACGGCGCCTCTCTGGGCGGGATTGCGGCGCTGCTGTCGATGCTGAACTCCTGTGCCAGCGGCGTCTCCGTCGTGAACATCGACAACGGCTTCGGTGCCGGCTACATGGCCAGCATGATCAACCACCTGACATAAACTCAATCGTCTATGGATACGCTACATACTAAATATGACGCGCTCCGCGGCCGTCTTCAGGAGCTGGGCAGCCTCGCGGTCGCCTTTTCCGGCGGCGTGGACTCGACCTTTCTGCTGCAGGTCGCGCATGATGTTCTTGGCGACCGCGCCCTCGCCGTGACGGCCGCGCCTCCTTTTGTCCCAGGCAGGGAGCAGAAGGAGGCCGCTGATTTCTGCCGCGAGTCCGGCATCCGGCAGATCGTCATTCCGGCGGAAGCGCTGGAGATTGACAGCATCCGTCAAAATCCGCCGGACCGCTGTTACCACTGCAAGCGCATGATCTTCGGCCGGATCATCGAAGCGGCCAAAGAAGCCGGGATTTCCCATGTCGCGGAAGGTTCCAACACCGACGACACCGGGGACTATCGCCCAGGCATGCGCGCCATCCGGGAGCTGGAGGTTCTGAGTCCCCTGCTGGATGCCGGGCTCAGCAAGGCGGACATCCGCGTCCTCTCAAAGGAGCTGGCTCTCCCCACCTGGGATAAACCCTCCTTCGCCTGTCTGGCCTCCCGTTTTGTCTACGGCGAGGCCATCACCGATGATCGGCTCGCCATGGTGGACCGGGCGGAGCAGCTTCTGCTGGATCTCGGCTTTCGGCAGTTCCGCGTCCGCATCCACGGTGACCTGGCCCGGATCGAGATTCTTCCGGATGACTTTGACCGGATCATGCTGCCTACAGTCCGGGGGCAGATCACGGCGGCGCTGAAGGAATACGGCTTTTCGTATGTCACGCTGGATCTCTCCGGCTACCGCACCGGCAGTATGAACGAGGTATTGAAGATATGAAAACGATTTATTTGGATTGCAGCATGGGCGCCGCCGGCGATATGCTGACCGCCGCTCTGCTGGAGCTGCATGAACAGCCCGAAGCGGTGCTGGCCACTCTGAACCGTGCGTTTGACGGAAAAGCCGTTCTGTCCGTCCGAAAGGATCAGAAGTGCGGCATCTCCGGCAGTCACGTCACCGTCACCATTGACGGGCAGGTGGAAGGTGAAGAACCCACACAGGCACATGAAGACGAGGGCGGTCACTGCCATGACGGTGGACATCATCATGAGCATGAGCATCATCACAACCACGAGCACGGTCATACTCCGCCCGCCGATGCCGCCGTGGAGAGTGCCAGTGAGCAGGAGCACCATCATCACCATCACCAGACTTCCATCACCGAGGTCCGGGCGTTCATCGGCGGGCTCGACCTCCCCGCGGATGTCATTCAGAACGCGCTCGCGGTCTATGACCTGATCGCCGCGGCGGAGGCCCATGTCCACGGCCACCCCATGGAAAACATCCACTTCCATGAGGTCGGCTCCCTGGATGCCATGGCGGATGTGGTCTCGGTCTGTTACCTGATGCATGAACTGGCACCCGAGAAGGTCTTCGCCTCACCGGTTCATGTCGGCAGCGGAACCGTGCGCTGTGCCCACGGCGTGCTTCCGGTCCCGGCGCCGGCGACACAGGAACTGCTCAAGGGGATCCCCATCTATACCGGGGACATTCTCGGAGAACTCTGCACCCCCACCGGGGCCGCGCTGCTGAAACACTTTGTCACGCACTTCGGCAGCATGCCCCCCATGCGCGTCTCCAGGATCGGCTACGGCACCGGGTTTAAGGACTTCCCCCGCGCCAACGTGATCCGGGCTTTGCTCGGAGAGCGTGAAGAAGAGGCAGAGCAGGTCATCGAGCTTGCCTGCAACATCGACGACATGACCGCCGAGGAGCTGGCCTTCGCCCAGGAGCGTCTCTTCACTGCGGGCGCACTGGATGTTTATTTCACCAACATCGGCATGAAGAAAAGCCGCCCCGGTGTCATGCTGACCTGTATGTGCCGCGCGGAACAGCGGGATGCGCTTCTTGCCTGTCTCTTCCGCCACACCACCAGCCTCGGTGTCCGGGAATATACCTGCAATCGGTACAAGCTCTCCCGGGAGATTGAGACGCGGGAAACTCCCTATGGATCCGTCCGCGTGAAACGCGCCTCCGGTTACGGCTCGACTCACGAAAAGGCCGAGTACGAGGACCTGAAAAAAATCGCAGAGGAACAGAATCTGTCTCTCCGAGAGGTAAAAAAACTGCTGTAACATAATCACAGCAAAAGCTGACACTCCGGCGGTCCTTTCCGTTCCTGAGCCCAATACAAATTTCAGAAAAGCTGTCCGGATGAGCTGAGCATTCAGCCGGTCCGGACAGCTTTCATTTTATAAAGCAACAGTTTAATTTGATCATTTTTCGGAATATTGATCAAATTAACTTGACGTATGGCATCATTATCGGTAAAATATAATGGCATCAGAAGAGACAGAATAATCAAAATGCCTTTTTAGCGAGGAAATAAAATGCGCCCATTTGCCTACAAAGCAGAATATCAAAAGCTGTTGACCCCGGAGATTGTTTCGTATCTCACCCAGATCCACGAGCAGAAGGGCAAACAAACCCGGTTTTCCGATGCGCAGGAGGATGTGCTGGGGGAACTGCTGGAGATCGCGAAGATCCAGAGTACCGAGGCATCAAACCGGATCGAAGGCATCATCACAACAGACGATCGCCTGAAACTGATCGTGCGGAATAAAACCACACCGCGCAGCCGCAGCGAGCGCGAGATCGCGGGGTATCGGGACGTGCTGAACACGATTCATGAGAATCATGACTTTATCCCGATTCGCCCCGGCATGATTCTGCAGCTTCACCGGGATCTGTATAAATTCAGCGGCATGTCCATCGGCGGGAGCTTTAAGAACTCCGACAATGTGATTGCCGAGACGCTCCCGGACAGCACGAAGAGGCTCCGCTTTCAGCCTGTACCAGCCTGGGAGACGGCAGAGGCCATGGATTCTCTCTGCGCGGCGATTAACGAAGCGATCGCCGATCCCGAACTGGACGATCTTCTTCTGCTCCCCATGTTCATTTTGGACTTTCTCTGCATCCACCCCTTCAACGACGGAAACGGACGCATGAGCCGCCTGTTGACCCTGCTGCTTCTGTACCGCACGGGCTATCCGATCGGAAAATATATCAGCATCGAACGGCTGATCGCCGACAGCAAGGACAGCTATTATGAGACTCTGCAGGCCAGTTCCGAAAACTGGCACGAGGGCGGCAACGATTATCTTCCCTTTGTCCGTTATCTATTAGGCGTAATAATCGCGGCGTATCGGGAATTCACGGAGCGTGCGGAGATCATGATGGAAGCCGGGAACTCCAAAATCAGCCGCACCCGGAGCCTGATCCGCAGCACGACCGGGAGGGTTACCAAAGCAGAACTTATGGCGCAATGCCCGGATATCAGCCAGGTCACAATCCAGCGGGCTTTGAAAGAACTGACCGACAAGGGCGACATCCTCAAAATCGGCGGCGGCCGCTATACCTCTTACACATGGAATTGGGAAAAGGAGCAAGAACATGGTTACAGGTGAATTGAGAAGCAAAATAGACAGCCTTTGGGAGATCTTCTGGACCGGCGGGCTGACCAACCCCCTAGATGTGATTGAGCAGATGACCTACCTGATGTTCATTCACGATCTGGACGACTCCGACAATCTCCGCGCCAAGGAGGCCGCCATGCTCGGCCTGCCCTACGAGAGCATTTTTGCCAAAGAGGTACAGATCGGTGAGCGCACAGTTGATGGAAACCAGCTCAAGTGGAGCGTGTTCCATGACTTCCCCGCTGCGAAGATGTACAGCACCGTGCAGGAGTGGGTCTTCCCGTTCATCAAGAACCTGCACGGCGACAAGGAAAGCGCTTATTCCAAATACATGGGCGACGCCATCTTCAAGATCCCCACGCCCTTGATGCTGGATAAGATCGTCACGGCCATGGACGGCATCTATGAGCAGATGGCACAGCTGAAATCTGCGGATACCCGCGGCGACGTGTACGAATATCTGCTTTCCAAGATCGCCACAGCCGGCGTCAACGGCCAGTTCCGCACACCCCGGCACATCATCAAAATGATGGTGGCCCTGATGGACCCCAAAGCAGATGAGATCGTCTGTGACCCGGCCTGCGGTACTTCGGGCTTTCTTGTGGCGGTCAGCGACTATCTCAAGGAAAACCGCAAGCAGGAGGTTTTCTTCAACCGCCAGAACAAGGATCACTATATGAACCACATGTTCCACGGTTACGACATGGACCGCACCATGCTGCGCATCGGTGCGATGAACATGATGACCCATGGGGTGGACAATCCTTATATCGAGTACCGGGACAGTCTCTCCGACCAGAACCCGGACCGGGAGATGTACAGCCTGATCCTGGCCAATCCGCCCTTCAAGGGCAGCCTGGACGCGGATATCGTCTCTACCGATCTCTTGAAGGTCTGCAAGACCAAGAAAACCGAGCTCCTGTTTCTGGCACTGTTCCTTCGGATGCTCAAAGTCGGCGGCCGCTGCGCCTGCATCGTGCCGGACGGCGTGCTCTTCGGCTCGTCCACCGCGCACAAAGCCATCCGCAAGGAGCTCATCGAGGGCAACCGACTTGAAGCCGTGATCTCCATGCCCTCCGGCGTGTTCAAGCCCTACGCGGGTGTGTCCACCGCCATCCTGATCTTCACCAAGACCGGCCACGGCGGCACGGACAAGGTCTGGTTCTATGACATGAAGGCCGACGGCTTCTCTCTCGACGACAAGCGCAGCGAGACCAGGGAGAACGATATCCCCGATATCATCGCCCGTTTCCGCGCTTTGGATGCCGAGGAAGGCCGCGCCCGCACGGAGCAGAGCTTCTTCGTGCCGAAGGACGAGATCGTTCAAAATGATTATGACCTCTCCATCAACAAGTACAAGCAGACGGAATACAAGCCCGTGGAGTACCCGCCCACGAGTGAGATTATGGCAAACATCAAGGCGCTTGAGGCGGAGATTGGCAAGGAACTAGCCGAGCTGGAGCGAATGCTTTACGAATCAAATTGACATTTGTGGGGATGAATTATGGTTGAAAAATTATTGGATGTATGTGACTTCCAAGGAGGAACCCAACCGCCCAAGGATGAATGGGTGTCTGAGCCAAAAGATGGATATATTCGGATGCTTCAGATCAGGGATTATACTCAGGGAGACGAGAAGTTCATAGAGTATGTTCTTGATAATGGCAAACTCCACAAATGTACGCAAGAAGACATTATGCTTTCTCGATACGGATATATTGGTCAAGCTTTTACTGGACTTGCGGGAGCATATAACGTTGCTTTGGTTAAAGTTATAAAGAAAAAGCCAGTCCATAATCCGTATTTGCTGTACTATTTTAAATCTGGTTATTTTCAGCATCATCTACTTGATAATGTTGGTGCTCGTGCAACCATACCTGGTTTTAACAAAAGCGAACTAAAGAATGCGGTTATTAATATTCCCAGTCAAGAAAAGCAAGAATATATTTCAGGCAATCTAGGGAAAATTGAGGGCATAATTGCTCTTCGACAACAGGAACTGCAGAAACTTGACAACCTCATCAAAGTCCGATTTGTCGAGATGTTTGGGGACCCATTTTCAAACCCATTGAATTGGGAGTGTATATCATTCAAAGAGTCAAGCCTGCGTTTAAGCGATGGGCCTTTTGGCTCAAATCTCAAGTCAGAGCATTATTCTGAAACCGGTGTGAGAGTAATAAGACTAGGAAACATTGGAGTGGGGAGGTTTATCGACGAAGACAAATCCTTTATCCCTCCAGAGCACTATGAGAATCTGAAAAAATACACCTGTCATGCGGGCGAGATTGTTATAGGGACTTTAGGCGACCCCAATTTGCGCGCCTGTATTATTCCAAAAGAAATAGGAATTGCTGTTAATAAAGCAGATTGCGTTCACTATATTCCTAACCCCAGCTTATTGAACACAGAGTTTGCCTGCCAATACGTCAACTGTCCAGAAACTCTGTTATTAGCGCATGGAATGATACATGGACAAACAAGATCAAGAGTTTCTTCAGGGCAAATCGCTGAGATGCCAATTTTTATTCCTCCGTTAGAACTTCAGAACGTTTTTTCAGATTTTGTTCATCAGATCGACAAATCCAAATCTGCTATTCAGAAGTCCCTGGATGAAACGCAGCTTCTCTTTGACAGCCTGATGCAGCAATATTTCGGATAGCATTGACAAGAATTACTTAAAAGTAATATAATGAGGTGGAAAATGAATAAGCAGGATGCATTACAGTTTTTACTGTCAATACCCAGCTCATTTTACGTACACCCACTTCTGGCGCACGAACTGATCGCCCCTATTCAACACACATTCCTATCGCAAAGGAACGCTTCAACCAAATGAAAAGGGAGCTTCAAAGATGAAAACACAAGACAATATGAACGAATTCCTGGATCGTGTGACAGAGGGTATTGCGCCCGAAGATATTGTTCTGGCCGGTTTACAAGGAACTATTGCCGCAGAAATTTCCATGAAAAGGCAGAATCTTGGATGGAGTCAGAAGGAATTGGCAAAAAAACTTGGAGTGACACAGGGACTGGTTTCAAGATGGGAAAGAGCGGAGACTAATTTTACACTGTCCACACTTGTCAAATTAGCCAGTGTTTTGGGGATGGAGCTTCAATCTCCAATTGTCCCGACAAAGAGTATAAACGAACCGAAGCCTAATAATGTGTTCTATTTTCCGGAAGCGACTTTAAAATTGGCTGTTGTAAAAGAGAACTGAGACTTAACTTATCAATATCTTTTAACAGACTAGAGCAGATCATAAGGTCAAAAGGTGACGTATCATGACCAACTTTGACATATTCCTCTCCGAACCGAATTTTACCTCTTTTGCGGAGGTGGCGGTTTCGGCGGAGAAGATCCTGAATATCGACACCGCGTCCTGCGTGCTCAACTGCCGCAGGGCGATGGAGTTTGCCGTCAAGTGGATGTATTCCGTGGACAGCGGTCTCGTGATGCCCTGGGACGACAAGCTGGTTTCTCTCATGAGCACGGACGAGTTCCGGGATGTGGTGGACCAGAATCTTCTGCGCCGGATGGACTTCATCCGCAAGACCGGAAACACCGCCGCCCATGCCGGGAAGAAGATCAGCCGCGAGCAGGCGATGCTTTGCCTTGAAAACCTCTATCTCTTCCTGGACTTCATGGCCTACTGCTACGGGGATAATTACGAAGAGCGGGCGTTTGATCCGGAGCTCTTGAATGGCATTCAAGAGACAGACGGAAGGGACTCCCCTGCTAAGGGAGTAGAGGAAATCGACCTCGCGGCACTCATGGCGGAGAACGCCGCCCTCAAGGCCGAGCTCACCGCCCGGCGTGAGGAGCAGCAGCAGACCTATGTGCCCAAGCCCCTGGAGCTCTCCGAGTACAAGACCCGCAAGCTCTATATCGACGCCATGCTGGAGGACGCGGGCTGGATCGAGGGAAAAAACTGGATCAACGAGTATCAGATCCCGGGCATGCCGAACAAGTCCGAGGTCGGCTATGCCGATTATGTCCTGCTGGGGGACGATGGCCGTGTTCTCGCCGTGATTGAAGCCAAACGCACCTGTGTGGATGTGGCCAAAGGCCGCCAGCAGGCCAAGCTCTATGCGGATCTCATCGAGCAGAAGCAGGGACGATATCCGGTGGTGTTCCTGACCAACGGATTTGAGACCCGGATCGTCGACACCCAATACCCCGAACGGAAGGTGGCGTCCATCTGGTCCAAGCGGGACCTGGAAAAGTGGTTTAACCTCCTGCGTATGCGGAGCAGCCTGAAGCACATCGTGGTGGATAAAAAGATCGCCGGGCGCTACTACCAGGAGGCTGCCATCAAGGCGGTCTGCGACAGCTTCGGGCAGAAAAACCGCCGCAAGGCTCTGCTGGTCATGGCGACCGGTTCCGGCAAAACGAGAACGGTCATTGCGCTGTGCAAGGTACTGCTGGAACAGGGCTGGGTGAAAAATATCCTCTTCCTGGCCGACCGCAACTCCCTGGTGACACAGGCCAAGCGCAACTTTGTGAACCTGCTGCCCGATCTCTCAGTGACGAATCTCTGTGAGGAAAAGGACAACTATCAGGCGCACGGGGTGTTCTCCACGTATCAGACCATGATGAACTGCATCGACGCGATACGGGACGAAGAGGGCAAGCTTTTCTCCGTCGGGCACTTCGATCTGGTGATCTGCGACGAGGCCCACCGCTCCATCTATAACAAATACCGGGATATTTTCAACTACTTCGACGCACCGCTGGTGGGCCTGACCGCCACGCCCAAGGACGAGATCGACAAGAACACCTATGAAGTGTTCGAGCTGGAAAGCGGTGTGCCTACCTACGGCTATGAGCTGGCTCAAGCGGTGCAGGACGGATACCTGGTGGATTTCCTTTCTGTGGAGACCACGCTCAAGTTCATCCAGCAGGGCATCGTGTATGATGAGCTCTCGGAGGAAGACAAAGCTGCCTATGAGGACACCTTTGAGGATGAAAACGGCGAACTGCCGGAGAGCATCGCCTCCTCCGCGCTGAACGAATGGATTTTCAACGAGGACACCATCCGTGAAGTGCTCAATATTCTGATGACGGAAGGTTTGAAGATTGACTATGGAAGCAAGCTCGGCAAGACCATCATCTTTGCCAAGAGCCACCGGCACGCGGAAAAGATCCTGGAGGTGTTCGGGAAGGAGTACCCGCATCTGGTCGGATATGCCAAGGTTATCGACAACTATATGACCTATGCCCAGAGCGCCATCGATGAGTTCTCTGAAGCGGATAAACTGCCGCAGGTGGCGATCTCGGTGGACATGCTGGATACCGGAATCGACGTGCCCGAAGTGCTCAACCTGGTCTTCTTCAAGAAGGTCATGAGCAAGGCAAAGTTCTGGCAGATGATCGGCCGCGGGACACGGCTCTGCCCCGGCCTGATCGACGGGAAGGACAAGACCAGGTTCTATATCTTCGACTTCTGCGGCAACTTTGAGTTCTTCCGTATGAACAAAGGGAAACCCAGCGCCAACATGATCGCCCTGCAGGGAGCCATCTTCCGGCTGAAAGCACAGATTGTCTTCCGGCTGCAGGATCTGGCGTTTCAGACACCGGATCTGATTGCCTTCCGCAAGTCGCTGGTGGACGACATGGTGGAGAAGGTACGGGAACTGAATCGCGACAACTTCGCTGTCAAACAGCACCTGAAATACGTAGAACTGTATTCCAATCCCGACAACTACAACGCCCTCACTTATGAGGACACTCTGCTCATGGGGCAAGAGCTGGCTCCGCTGATTGAGCCGGAGAAGGACGATGCCAAGGCCCTGCGTTTTGACGCGCTTCTGTATGGAATTGAGCTGGCTTATCTGGCCGGGGAGAAGTATAGCCGTGCGCGGCATGATCTTCTGAAAAAAGCACAGGCTGTTGCAAGCGTGGCGAACATTCCGGAGATCATGATGCAGGCGGAGCTGTTGAACCAGCTTCTGCACACGGACTATCTGGACAATGCGGGTATTCATGAATTTGAGTATATCCGAGAGAACTTGCGGGATCTCATCAAGTATATTCCGAACAACAAAGTGATCTATGAAACCAATTTTGACGATGAGGTGCTTTCTACCGAATGGCACATGTCCGAACCGGAGAGCGATTATCTGAAAGATTACCGTGCGAGAGCCGAATACTATATCCGCCAGCATCAGGACGAAGGCGTGATTGCCAAACTGAGAGGGAACATCCCGCTGACGGAAGAAGATGTCGCCGCGCTGGAAAAGATTCTCTGGAGCGAAGTCGGGACCAAGGAGGACTACGAAGCCCGGTATCAGGCGAAACCGCTGGGCGAGTTTGTACGTGAGATCGTGGGGCTGGATATGAATGCGGCCAAGGCCGCCTTTGCCGAGTACCTGAACGACACGAATCTCGACAGCCGCCAGATTTATTTCGTCAACCAGATCGTGGAGTACATCGTTCATAACGGTATGATGAAGGATCTATCTGTCCTGCAGGAGACGCCCTTCACCGACCAGGGCAGCATCGTGGAGGTCTTTACCGATCTCACCGTCTGGATGGGCATCCGCAAGATCATTGAGCAGGTCAATGCCAACGCCGTCGCGGCATAAATAAACACCCGCCCGAATCGGGCGGGTGTTCATTTTGTTTGATGTCAGGCTTTTGCCGCGGCCGCTGCCCGTTCGCGGCAGATTTCTTCCCAGGTCTTCTGGGTGGAGATCGCCTCGGCGAACTTCGCCATCTCGGCAGGAACGTCGATCTTCTGGGGGCATGCCTCCCGGCACTGGCCGCAGGCGATGCAGTCGGCCGCGCGTTTTCCGTCCCCCAGAGCGGAATAGCGCATCATCAGGTTCATGGAGCTGGACACCTGCAGCTCGTTGGCCATGCTCAGAATCATCGGAATATTCAGGCCCACTGGGCAGCCGGCGCAGCAGTAACGGCAGCCGGTACACGGAATTTTCCCTTGCATGTCTGCGGCAATCTTCTCCAGGACTGCCAGTTCCGCGGCGTTCAGGGGCTTTTCCGCGGAGAAGGTTTTGAGGTTGTCCTCCATCTGCTGCAGGTTCGACATGCCGCTGAGGACCATGGTCGGTTTCGGGACCGACTGCAGCCAGCGGAAGGCCCATGCCGCGCAGCTCTCATCCGGGCGCAGGGCGTGCATCTCGGCTTCGGTTTCTTCCGCAAAGGAGGCGAGCTTTCCGCCGCGAACCGGCTCCATCACCCAGATCGGGAGTCCCGCTTTTCGCAGAATCTCCACCTTCTTCTGCGCGTTCTGCAGCTTCCAGTCCACATAGTTCAGCTGGATCTGGCAGAATTCCAGATCTTTTCCATACCCATCCACAAATTCCTGCAGCGCTTCCGGACCGGCGTGACAGGAAAAGCCGAGATGCCGGATGCGTCCCTTTGCCTTCTGTTCCAGGAAGTAGTCCAGGCAGTGCTTCTCGGGATTACAGTAATAGGCCATGGACTGTTCGTTGACATTGTGCAGCAGGTAGAAGTCAAAGTACTCAACGCCGCAGCGCTGCAGCTGCTCTTCAAATACCTCGGCAGGCTGCAGTTCCTTCACGCCGTGGACGTTCTGGTGGCCGGGGAATTTATCCGCCAGGTGCCAAGTCTCCCTTGGGTATCTCGCCAGGGATCTGCCGATGGCGCCTTCGGATTTCCCGTCGTGATAGGGATGGGCGGTGTCATAGTAGTTGACGCCGGCCTCCATCGCCGCGTCCACCATCCGGTCCAGTTCCGCCTGATCGATGGTGCCGGATCCGTCCGGGAGCAGGGGCAGGCGCATTGCGCCGAAACCGAGCTCCGAGAGCTGAAGATTCTGAAATTGTTTATACAGCATGTTTATCACTCCTGATCTCTGTTTTCTTTTGGGTTCATCTCCGTTTTCCTCATCCCGCGGGATGAGCTTTCTTATTCCGTCCGCCGCCTTACACTGACCTCGCCCGAGTTCAGCCGCCGAAGTTCCCCGCTCTCTGTCCGCACAATCAGGGCAAAGTCCCCATCGAGATCCAGCGCCACGGCGGGTTCCGGCTCCTTCCCGGGGGCGAGGATGTTGATCTCCCTGCCGAGCACCAGCGAGCGCCTCCGATACTCGTCAAACCAGGCCTTGTCCGTGAGGCTGCCATAGTAGTACATCAGCCGGTTCAGCACGCCGGCTGCCAGGCGGCAGCGCAGTTCCGGGATCGGCTTTTCTCCGAACGCGGAGCCAGCGATGCTTCTCAGCTCTTCCGGGAAGTCCGACTCAGGAACCCGGGTGTTGATCCCGATCCCGACGATCAGATAGTTCACCTGTCCGCTCTCACAGTCCAGGGAGGCTTCTGTCAGGATCCCGCAGACCTTTCTTCCGTCCACGTAGATGTCGTTGACCCATTTGATCTCTGCCTTCACCGGAGCAAGGCTCTCGATGGCCTCCGCCACCGCGACAGCGGCACAGGCCGTGATGCTTGTGGCGTCCACCGCCTGCAGGGCAGGGCGCAGCAGCACGCTCAGATAGATCCCGCTGTCCGGCGGAGAATAGAAGCTTCTCCCGCGGCGGCCGCGGCCGGCCGTCTGCTCTCCGGCGATCAGGCAGCGCCCCTCCGGGGCTCCCTCCTCTGCCATCGTCTTCAGAACCGTATTGGTAGACGTGATGCTGCGGTAAACCCGCACATCCAGGCCCTCCGCCGTGAGATATTTTCTGACGTCTTCTTCCCGCAGCACATCGCTCCCGGATGAGAGCCGGTAACCCTTGTTGGTTACGGAGTCAATTTCATAGCCTTCTTCCCGAAGCTGCTCGATTCCCTTCCAGATCGCCGTGCGGCTGACCGAAAGCGCTTTCGCCAGCTCCGTGCCCGACACATAGACATCCGTATGCTGCCGAAGCAGTTCCAGAATTGCGTTTTTCGTCATTTTCATCACCAAAGCCAGTATAACATATTTTATTCTCCTCCGCCACAGAAACTTGTCACCCTCTTGACAGAATCTCAGGCTTGTGGAATAATCCAAGCGATAAACCAATCTGCGGGCCGGCTCACCGGTCCGTGAAGTGAGATGAAACGAGCTATGATCGACACCTATGGACGGCAGATCACCTATCTCCGTCTTTCCGTCACGGAACTCTGCAATCTGCGCTGCCGCTACTGCATGCCGGAGGACGGCGTCTGCAAGAAGCGTCATGAGGACATGCTCACCCAGGAAGAGATGATTATGGCCATCCGGGCCGCGGCCGCGCTCGGGATCCGCAAGCTGCGCATCACCGGCGGAGAGCCTCTGGTCAAGAGCAACATCGTGGAGCTCTGCCGTGCCGCCGCAGCGGTGGAGGGAATTGAAGACGTCTGTCTCACCACCAACGGGACATTGCTCCCGAAGCTTGCTGCTCCCCTGCGTGAAGCCGGTGTCCGCCGGCTCAACATCAGCCTGGACACACTGGATGCGGAGAAGTTCCGTTACATCACCCGGATCGGCAAGCTCGAAGACGCCGTGGCCGGCATCGAAGCCGCCCTTGCCGCGGGGTTTGAAAAGATCAAGATCAATTCGGTGCTGATCGGCGGCTTCAACGACGACGAGATTCCCGCCCTTGCCGCCCTTACACAGCGGTACCCGGTGGACGTCCGCTTTATTGAGCTCATGCCCATGTACGACAGCGGAGATTTCGGACCGGAAGCCTTCATCCCCTACACCGTCGTAACCGACCGGCTCCCGGAGCTGTGTCCCGTTCCGGCGGACGGCGGCGTTGCCAAGCTCTACCGGCTTCCCGGCGCCCTGGGAAATGTCGGCCTCATCAGCCCGGTAAGCGCACACTTCTGCGCCGACTGCAACCGCATCCGGCTCACGGCCGACGGGAAGATCAAGCCCTGCCTCCATTCTTCGGATGAGATTTCCCTGAAGGGTCTGGATTATGACGGCATGGTGGAGACGCTTCGTTCGGCCATCCTCTCCAAGCCGAAATGGCACGGCGAGCTGTCTTATACCGAGCGCAGCCATGCGGCCCGAAACATGAACCAGATCGGCGGATGAGCCTATTTTACCGTCCCTTTCAAAAGCATCTTCTGCTGTCGGGAAACCCGGCAGCAGATTTTTTCTGCAAACCGTGAAACGCTTTTCCTTTTTCTGCGTCTATAGAGGTGAGAACGTTCTTCAACCCGATGGAGGATACCGATGGACGACGAAGCAATCCTGAATCTGTACCGGCTGCGGCAGACGGCGGCGCTGACCGAGACCGAGGCAAAGTACGGGCGGCTCTGTTTCTGTGTCGCGGACCGCATTCTGAACAGCCGCGAAGACGCGGAGGAATGTGTCAACGACACCTGGCTGCACGCCTGGAATGCCATCCCGCCGGAGAAGCCGAAGCTGTTTTCCGCCTGGCTCTCCCGCGTGACGAGAAATCTTGCGCTCTCCCGCCTGCGTGAAACTCATGCCGCCAAGCGCGGCGGGTCGGAAGTTGACCTTGTGCTGGACGAACTGGCCGAGTGCATCCCGGGAGGCACCGATCCGCAGCGAGTTCTGGAAGCCAACGAACTCGCAGAGGCGGTAAACCGCTTTCTTGCAACGCTGAAGCCTTTGGAGCGGGATGCCTTCGTTGCAAGGTATTTCTATGCCGCGTCCCTCGCGGAGCTGAGCGCCCGCACCGGATGGACCGTCGGGAAAACCAAAACCGTGCTTCGCCGGGCCCGGCTGAAGCTGCAGACTTACCTGAAGGAGGAGGGCCTATGCTGAACCACGATTCTCTTTTCGATGCCATGAGCGGAATCTCGGATGATTATCTTGCATCCGCGGCGGACCTCCTCGGTGATACGAAGGAGGACAATCTCATGCATTTTGATTCATCCCGTAACCAGGCCGGCGCGCGCAAGGCCGGCAGGATTCTTCTGATCGCGGCAGTTCTCGTCTGCCTGTTCACCGTCACGGCATTTGCCGCCGGTCTTTTTTCCATCTCCACCCGCGTCCCGGACGCGAAAGAGACCTTTCAGATCCATTGGGACGACAGTGAAAACGGCTATCTGGAATGGTCCGACGCCAAGCTCGTCCTGACCTTCCCGGCGGTTGCGGAGAGCCGGGAGATCGAGTTCCGGCCCGGCTGGCTTCCCTTCGACCTTCCCAAAGAGCTCCCCGGCAGTGCGCCCTGGAACGGGATCGATAAGGACACCTGGTTTCGGCGCTTTGCTTCTGAGTCTCTGTGCTGGTCAGAGAACGAAGGCAAGTATCCGGAAGAATACAGGAAGATTGATCAGCCGATCCTGATCGAGGCCTATTCCATGGCCCAGTTCCATGACGGCGGCGCCATGCTGATGCTCTATCAGACGCCGGAGAATGTCACGGAAGAACACTGGGATGAGCCGGGTGTGGATGTGCTGAGCTTCCATGGAAAACAGCATTTCGAAGAGCGGGATATTCCGGAAATGGATCTGCATATCGACGCCTATGACCTTGAGTACGATTATGCTCTTCTCTCCAACGCAGAACAGGGCTGGATCATCGAGGTCTGCGGACAGCTCGGCATGGACACCGTCCGCAGGGTCGCGGAGAATCTGGAGATCCGTGAGACCGGCAACACGCTGACCCAGGCGGATTTCCAGAACAAATACCTCTTCATCGACGGAGGCGTCGGCTGAACTGATCGGGCATCTCTGACCTGAGATACCCGATTTTTGAAAATCCATTTTTCGTATTTTTGAGTTTTTGGGAGATTTCAGGAGAATTCGAGAGATTTCAATTTGTTTGAAAAGTTTTCCGTTGACAAGCCTGCTGCCTTGTGGTATAAAGATGGAGCGCGTTCGGGGACGCCCCGTTCCCCGTCACCCTGAAATTGTCAAAACATTATGTTATTTTCGGAGGAAGAACATGTCTACTACCCTGGTAACCAAGGAGCAGGCCGCTGCGGCCCGCAAGTGGTACGTTCTTGATGCCGCCGGCAAGCCCATGGGCAAGACGGCTGCCCTTGCCGCTGATCTGCTTCGCGGCAAGCTCAAGACCGACTACACCCCGCATGTTGACTGCGGCGACTACGTCATCATCATCAACGCCAAGGACGCCGTCCTCACCGGCAAGAAGCTGGAGCAGAAGTACTATCGTACCCACTCCGGTTATCCCGGCGGACTGAAGGAAATCCAGTACAAGACCCTGATGGAGAAGAAGCCCGACCTGGCCATGCGTCTTGCCGTCCGCGGCATGCTGCAGAAGAACACCATCGCCCAGTGGCAGCTCAAGCGTCTTCGTATCTTCGCCGGCTCTGAGCACACCCACGCCGCCCAGAAGCCCGAAGTCTGGGATTTCTAAGGAGGTAAACGAATATGGCAACCTATAAGACCAAGAAGCCCTATATGTACGGCACCGGCCGTCGGAAGTCCTCCGTGGCCCGCGTTCACCTCATTCCCAACGGCAGCGGCGTTATCACCGTCAACGGCCGTGAGATCGACGATTACTTCGGTCTCGAGACCCTGAAGCTCATCGTTCGTCAGCCCCTGGTCACCACCAACACCGTGAGCAAGGTTGACGTCGAAGCCACCGTCAAGGGCGGCGGCGTGTCCGGCCAGGCCGGCGCCATCCGCCACGGCATCGCCCGTGCCCTCGTCGTCCTCGATGAGAGCTATCGTCCCGCACTCAAGGCCGCCGGTCTCCTGACCCGTGACCCGAGAATGAAAGAGCGTAAGAAGTACGGTCTCAAAGCAGCCCGCCGCGCTCCTCAGTTCAGCAAGCGCTGATTCCGCAATCGCTTCTTTACAGACGCCTCTCCGAGGCGTCTGTTTTTGTTTTCGGCAGTCCGGGCGATCATTTTATTCTTCTCATTTTTGCCGATTTATGATATAGTTTTCTTCACAGACATATGATCCGGCCCGATCTGCGCGGCTTCGATGCGCACACAAAGTACAATCCAAGAGGAGGCAGTCTATGAAATCCAATTCCAGTCTGAAAATCGTCCTGATCACGGTTGCGTGCATTCTGATTGCTGCCTTGTCCTTCTTTTTCCTGGCGGGGATTCTGTCCTCCCCGGAGACCTATGCGGGGATCATCCGCTCCATCGACGACAAGGTGGAAACCGTTCTGAAACTGACCGCTTCCTCCACGGCCGCCTCCGCCGGAATCACTGCCATCCCGGGCGATGCCGGAACGCCTATTGCGGAGAAGCTCGCCGACTTCTCGGAATACGGAATTCTGATTCTCTGTGTCCTCTATGCCGAGAAGTACCTTCTGTCCATCCTTGGCTCCGGCGTCTTCCGGTTCATTATCCCCATCGCCTGTATTCTGTATCCGCTCGGATTCTTCCGCGATCTGGAGGGAATCAAGCCGATTCTGAAGAAAATCGCCATTGTCAGTCTGGCCCTGTATTTTGTCATCCCTCTGAGCGTCCACATCTCCGACCGGATCTATGACACCTATCAGGCCTCGATCGACAATACCATCTCGGCCGCGGAAGATCTGGCAGAGGACGCAACGCTGGCGGGCAGCTCTGCAGAGGATCAGAACGCCATCCAGCGGATCTGGGGATATCTCTCTGAGAGCGCAAGTAATTTCGCAGAGCGCGGCGCAGAGATTCTCAACCGCTTCATTGAGAGCCTTGCGGTCATGATCGTCACGTCCTGCGTGATCCCGCTTCTGGTCCTGTTCTTTTCTCTCTGGATCATCAATCAGGTCTTCGGCTTCAGCATTCCGGCGCCTTCCCGCCATCCGCGGCTCAGGCCTCATCTGCCCGCCCCGCGCCGGAGACTGGAAAGCGGATCCTCGGCCCCGGAAGAGCCTGAGGATGAAGAAGAGGAATAATCCGGATCACAGGCCGCAGAAAGCAGCGAAGCAGCCAGCCGTGATTTGATTCCGGCTGGCTGCTTCTGTTGTTTTCCTTTGAAGCTGAAAATCAGTACTTCAGGATCAGCTGCTGTCCGACTCTGATGAGGTTGGGATTCTGGATGTTGTTCCAGCGCATCAGATCCGACAGGGAGACGTTGTTCTTCTGCGCAATCGCGGTGAGCGTATCGCCCGCTACCACAACATAAGGAATCTTGGTTCCGCCGCTGACTTCATTCAGCTGTTCATCGTTGAGCATATTCTTATCCATTTTATGTTCCTCCTTTTTAAATTGGGCAAAAGAGCAATCATGATCGGCGCTGACCGCTTCTCTTGTTTCATGTTCATTGTATCAGGTTCACTGTCACACAAGTGTCACACGCCCGGACTCCCGCCAGTGCGGGAATCCCCGGTATGCTCCCTCGCTTTCCGTCGAACTTTTTCTATTCTGCCTCGATTATACAGGATTCTTCGCCGAAAAACAAGTTTCGGAATCAGGATGGACAAAATTCCCTTCCCGCGCTATAATAAATTGTTTTGTAAGCTTGGAACTGATTGTGATTACATTCTGGAGTATGACTTTGTTGAAACGAATTCACGGTTTTTTGAGCAGATTGCTTCCCGCGGTCGCGATATGCCTCTTCTGTCTCTGTCTGCCGGTCCCTGCCTCTGCCGACAGTATGTCTGTGCCTGACGGCAACACCGGAGACCTCATCATCACCGAAGTAATGGTCAAGAATCATGCCGTCGTGCAGGATCAGGAGGGGGACTTTCCCGACTGGATCGAGCTCTGCAACAATTCCGGAGCGGACCTGGATCTCACCGGCTGGAGTCTGACGGACCGTCAGGGAAAAGACGGTCTTGTCTTTCCCTCCTACCTTCTGCCCGCGGATGCCTGCTTTGTCGCGTTCGCTTCCGGGAAAGACCGTCCCGCCGATCTTCACGCTCCCTTCTCGCTTTCTGCCGGGGAAGACCTCTATCTCAAGAATCCGGAGGGAGAGGTCGTCTCCCATCTCATCTGCCCCGATCTCCCTGCCAATATCAGCTATGCGATGGGTTCTGACGGCAGTTTCTCTGAGTGTCTTTATCCCACTCCCTGGTATGAGAACACCACTTCCTCCTACGATGCGCTTCAGGAACAGATGGAAGTTCCCGGCCCCATCCAGATCAACGAAGTGATGGTTTCCGATCCCAATGCCCGCTTTTCTCCTTACGACGGCAGCGACTGGGTCGAGCTGAAAAACATTTCCTCCGAAACCGTCACCCTCGAGGGCTGGTTTCTCTCCGACGATGACGACAATTACCGGAAGGCCTGGCTCCCGACGGCAGTTCTGGAGCCGGGGGCCGTAACAGTGGTCCGCTGTGACCAGCTCGGTCTTTCCCTCGGCTCGGGAAACGAGTCCCTTTTCCTCTGGCAGGACGGGAACGGACTGATCGACTGGCTCTCGCTGCGTGATATTCCGTACGGCGGCAGCTACGGACGTATGCCCGGTCGGAACGGCTCTTTCTTCTTTGCGAAGGCCACGCCGAACGCGGAGAATCAGGACGGCAGGCGCCGGGTCTCCGCCACGCCGGTTGCCACAACTCCCGAGGGATTCTTCGACGGCTCCGA
Organism: Oscillospiraceae bacterium; assembly: GCA_017458335.1. Lineage (GTDB taxonomy): Bacteria > Bacillota > Clostridia > Oscillospirales > Oscillospiraceae > Limivicinus. The sequence continues at coordinate 19,013 of JAFTFT010000018.1, read as the reverse complement.
AAAGGTCGTCCTGGATCTGCAGGCGCCGGGGCAGATCTATTACACCTTCGACGCGACGATGCCGACGCAGGATTCTCTTCCCTGGGTCGGCCCCACGGAGGTTCCCGCCACCTGTGTCATCCGCGCCATTGCCTGTGAGTCCAACGCGCTGCCCAGCCGCCCGCTTACCCTGAACTACTTTATCGGCGAGACCTTTGCTCTGCCGGTACTCAGTTTGGTCTCCGATGACAAGGTTGCGTTTTACGGCATGTACAACACCGGCTGGAAAGACCTGGAATGGGGCGGAAACATTGCCTGGTACGACGAGAGCGGCAGTTTCTCAGCTCCCTGCGGCATCAGCATGCACGGCGATACCAGTCTGATTCTCGCCAAAAAGAACATGAGCATCCGGTTTCGCGGCTGTTACGGACTGGAAGAACTGAACTATGACCTGTTTGGCGGCGGTGTCACGAGTTTTACGAATCTGGTGATCCGCGCGGGTCAGGACCAGAATGCCAGCATCATCCGCAACGAACTCTGTGAGAATCTGGCCCTGGCCGCCTCCGACAATATCATCGGTTCACGAAACCGTTACTGTGTTCTGTTCCTGGACGGCAAATACTCCGGCATTTACGCACTCTCCGAGAAGATGAATGAGCAGCACTATGCCAACCTTGCCGGGGTAAGCAGGAACAGTGTCGTCACGGTCGAATCCGAAGCGCCGCGGGACGGCGATCTCTTTCTGGATGTTTTTGACTTCTGTACGAAGAACGACATGTCGGATCCCGAAAATTACGCGCACATCGAGTCTCTGGTGGATCTCGACAGTCTGATCGACTGGGTCTTTCTTGAGGGGTATTTCGCGAACCAGGATCTCACCTACGGAAACCTCCGCTTCTGCCGCTCTTCCGAGGACGACGGCCGCTGGCGCTTCATGTTCTATGATCTGGATGCCACCCTCTCCGATCCCTATCTCAATCACGCGATTCTTCTTCACCGCAACAACGTCCAGTGCGTACAGGTGTCCGGAATGTTTGCCGATCTCTGGAAAAACGAAGAGTTTCAGGATCGCTTTCTCAGCCGGGCTGCGGAGCTGCTCAGCGGTCCTCTGACCGACCAGGCCATTCTGGATGAGATCAACCGCCTTGCGGATCAGATCGATCCGGAAGTAGCGCGGAATCAGTCCTTTGTTCACCGCAGTTACGACAGCTGGAAGGCGGCTGTCGAAGCGCTGCGGACCTTCGTAATCAAGAACGACTGGGCAAAGCATAACGTAGATTTTCTTTGTAAGGAACTGCATCTCAGCCAGGAAGTTCGCGACCTCTATTTCTCGGCGATCGGCTGATCCTGCAAACAGACGAGGGAAACGGTTCATCCGTCTCCCTCGTCTGTTTTCTGTCTCCGTGTCGTCCGTGAGACGGCAATTTCAGCTCCGTCCCGCTCGATCCGCCGGATATTCTTTTCGAACTTTCCTCTCGGTCCTTCGACACAGCGGCCGCAGCCGAGACAGCGCAGGCGGAAATCTGCCCCGCTTCGCAGCACCTGCCAGCGCAGTCCGCCGCAGGGGTGCGGTTTTTTCATGGTGAGCACGTCGTATTCCCGAATATCCATGACTACTTTCCCTTGATGCTGTCCCAGTATTTCTTTGCCGCCTGCTCGGTCTTGTTGTCTCCGTATTCGTAGTACCGCCGGTCTCTGAGTCCGTCGGGCAGATACTGCTGCCTCACCCAGTGGCCGGGATAGTCGTGGGGATAGAGATAGCCCTGTTCCCGCTCAAAGCCGGTACCGTCGGCATGGACATTCTGCAATTCGCGAGGGACAGAACCGATGCGTCCCGCCTTCACATCCGCGACCGCCTCATCGATCGCCATGACGACGCTGTTGGACTTCGGCGCGGTAGCCAGCAGAATGCAGGCCTCCGCCAGCGGCAGTCTCGCCTCCGGCAGGCCGAGCTGCAGCGCGCTGTCGACACAGGCCTTGACAATCGGGACCGCCTGCGGGTAGGCCAGGCCGATATCCTCGCTCGCCGAGCAGAGAATCCGTCTGCAGATTCCGGTCAGGTCTCCCACTTCGATGGCTCTCGCCAGATAGTGCAGCGCCGCATCGGGATCCGAGCCCCGGAGCGACTTCATCATCGCGGACAGGATATCAAAGTGCTCATCTCCGTCCCGGTCATAGCGCATCGCGCTCTTCTGCGAGATGAGGAGGGCATCCTCCAGCGTGATCATGTCCCGGCCGGCTGACGCGGAGAAGAAAAGCTCCACCGCGTTGATCGCCTTGCGCACATCTCCCCCGCAGGCCTGGGCAATCCGCTGCACAACGCCGTCCTCTGCCGTGAGCGGCTTTTCCCGGCGTCCGTTGAGGATTTCCATCGCCCTCCGGACCGCGGCCTCGGCATCACGGGCAGAGACGGGCTTGAACTCAAACACCGTCGACCGGCTCAGGATCGCGCCGAACACGCAGAAGTACGGGTTTTCCGTCGTGGAGGCGATCAGCGTGATCCTTCCGTCCTCAATGAACTCCAGCAGACTCTGCTGCTGCTTTTTATTGAAATACTGGATCTCGTCAAGATATAGCAGCACGCCGCCCGGTGTGAGGAAGGTGTCCAGCTCATCAATGATATGCTTGATGTCCGAAATTCCTGCGGTCGTGGCGTTGAGTTTCCGCAGGCTTCTCTGTGTCTTCTCGGCGATGATGCGTGCCACGGTGGTTTTCCCGGTGCCGGAAGGTCCGTAAAAGATCATATTCGGGGTGCTTCCGTTCTCCACAATCCGGCGCAGCAGGCCGTCTCTGCCCAGAATATGCTGCTGCCCGACCACGTCGTCCAGGCTTTTCGGGCGGATCTCGTCCGCAAGCGGTTTATACGTACTGTCTGTCATATTGCTCCCGCTTTCATGGAAAGAGCTGCCCTCTCAGGAGAGGCAGCTCTTTCCTCACAAATAAACTCTGTATCCCTTTGCGGCGTTCAGTCTTTTTCGTCCCCGTCCTCCGGAGTGATCTCTTCCGGGAGGTCCGGCTTTTCTTCGCCGCTTCTCATGTCGAATTCCAGCGTGGCGCCGCAGTTCGGACACTGGATCGACCCCTCGTCCAGCGTCTCATCATCAAAGCTGATCTCTTCCCCGCAGTTGGGGCATTCCACCTCATAGAAAACGCCGTCGTCGGAATCATCCGGCACCTCTTCGTCATCTTTCTCTTCCTCATCGTCCACAATGCGGAAGTTTCCTCTGCCGAAGGGATAATAGTCCTCATCGCCGTCGTCTTCTTCCTCGTCGTCGAAGTCCTCGTAGTCCTCCTGAAGCAGTTCCTCCAGGTAATCCAGGCTTACTTCGACCTCTTCCAGGGAATCCGACAGCTGCTCATGGTCATTCCGCAGCGCAGACAGCTCCGCGGCCATATCTCCGACCAGTTCCGCCAGCACGTGCCAAAGCTTTCCTTCTCCGGCTTCCGGGTCAAGTCCCTTTCCTTCCACCAGCCCTTTCAGGTAGGCGGCTTTCTCCGTAATGGTCATCTTCAGCATACCTCCTCTGCGGCATCGTTCTCGTGCCGGTCGATTCCGGCCTTATGCTCTGGAGAGATACTCTCCCGTACGGGTGTCGACCTTGATCTTCTCGCCCGGCTCGATAAAGAGCGGGACCTTGATCTCTGCGCCGGTCTCAAGCGTAGCGGGCTTGGTGGCGTTCGTGGCGGTGTTGCCGGCAAAGCCCGGATCCGTCTCGGTGACCTCAAGCTCCACAAAGAACGGCGGCTCGACGTTGAAGACCTTTCCCTTGTAGGAATAGATCGTGCATTCCATGTTTTCCTTCACAAACTTGAAGTTGTCGCCCAGAACGCTCTCATCAACTGGCTCGAGCTCATAGGTCTCTGGGTTCATGAAGTAGTAGAGGTTGCCGTCCTGATAGCTGTATTCCATGCTGACGCGGTCAACCGTCGCGTTCTCGAACTTGGCCGTCGGGTTAAAGGAAGTTTCTGTCACGGCACCGGTGATGACATTCTTCATCTTCGTACGGACAAACGCCGCGCCCTTGCCGGGCTTTACGTGCTGGAACTCCACGACCTGCATAACCTGGCCGTCCATCTCAAAAGTTACGCCGTTTCTGAAATCGCCTGCTGTGATCATAAAAAAACCTCCGAATAGTTGAATCAATCTGTGGGACACTATTGTCTTGCCTATTCTATCTTATCTCCGGCAGTTTTGCAAGCGCTTTTTCGTTCCGCCGCCCAATTCCTTCTTTGTGCATCTTTCATAAAAAAGTGATTGGAAATTTTACTTGCCAAGCGTTCCGCTTTCCGTTATAATAATCAGCGGGTTTTTATGCCCGTTATTCTGACTGCGTATGCGGCTCTCCATTTCTAAGTCGCATACAGCTTTAATAAGGAGGAAGTGTTCATCCCCAGGCTCGGGGTGCGGCAGTGTGGAGACCTGTCGTAATGCGGCGCGTCCCTCTGCGGGCGGCCGTGAGGGCATCTCTGGCGGAGGCCGGATGTCCGGAGTCGGAAGCATGGCAACTGTTCAGCTGAAAAACATCAAGAAAGTCTACCCCTTCGTAAGCGGCGAGCAGAAGAAAAAGAAAAAGAAAGCAGACGAACCGGAGAAGAAGAAAGTCAATCTCCAGATCACGGATGAAGGCGTTGTCGCTGTTCAGGAATTCAACCTGGATATCGCCGATAAGGAATTCATCGTTCTGGTCGGACCTTCCGGCTGCGGCAAGTCCACCACCCTTCGTATGGTCGCCGGCCTTGAAGAGATCAGCAGCGGTGAGCTGATCATTGACGGCAAGCTCGTGAACGACGTCGCGCCGAAAGACCGCGATATCGCCATGGTCTTCCAGAACTACGCTCTGTACCCCCACATGACCGTGTACGACAACATGGCCTTCTCCCTGAAGCTTCGCAAGGAGCCGAAGGATGTCATCGACAAAAAGGTCCGTGAAGCCGCTGAGATTCTTGACATCACCCAGTACCTCGAGCGTAAGCCCAAGGCTCTGTCCGGCGGTCAGAGACAGCGTGTCGCCATCGGTCGTGCCATCGTCCGTGACCCGAAGGTCATGCTGATGGACGAGCCGCTCTCCAACCTCGACGCCAAGCTGCGTAACGAGATGCGTGCCGAGATCATCAAGCTCCGTGAGCGTATCAACACCACCTTCATTTATGTTACCCATGACCAGACCGAAGCCATGACCCTTGGCGACCGTATCGTCATCATGCGCGACGGCTACATCCAGCAGATCGGCACTCCTCAGGAAGTCTTCGATCATCCGGCCAACCTCTTCGTCGCCGGCTTCATCGGCATGCCCGTCATGAACATGTTCGATGCCAAGCTCATCCGCGAGGGCGACAAGTACTTCGCACAGCTGGCCGACTATAAGGTCGAGCTCTCTCCCGAGAAGGAAGCCCGCCTCCTGAAGAACAATGTCCAGACCCAGGATGTCATCCTCGGTGTCCGCCCCGAGCACACCGACCTCGCTGACAAGGGTGTCACCGCGAAGGTTGACGTCTCCGAAATGATGGGCTCCAGCGTGCACCTGCACGTCTCCGCCGAGGGCCGCGATGTCATCATCATCGTCCCGACCATTGACATGAAGGGCAACTACGCCATAGGCGACACCCTCCACTTTGCGTTCCAGGGCAATGTCGTTCATGTCTTCAGCAAGGAGACTGAGAAGAACCTCGAGTTCTGATCATCCGCCTTTTGATTCTGTTTTTCCGAAACCCTCCCGCCGAGAGGCGGGAGGGTTTCTTTGAGGTCTTATGGATTATTCTGAGTTCGAAGCCCGATATCTGTCCCGCCTGAATCCCCAGCAGCGGGAAGCGGTGCTCTCGGTGGAGGGGCCGGTGCTGCTGCTTGCCACCCCCGGCAGCGGAAAAACCACCGTTCTGGTGATCCGCCTGGGTTATATGGTGCTCTGCCGCGGGATCGACCCGCGCCGGATTCTGACCATGACCTATACCCGGGCCGCCGCCCGGGACATGCGCAGCCGTTTTGCCTCCTTCTTCGGCGAAGAGCTGGCAGGCCGGCTGCAGTTTCGCACCATCAACGGCGTCTCTTCCAAACTCGTCTCCTATTCCGCCGCCCGCCTCGGTCGGGAGCCCTTCTCCCTTCTCGGAGAAGACGGGGAACGCAGCCGGATTCTGGGCGCGCTGTATCAGGCCGTCAACAATGAATACGCTGAAGAGACCACCCTGCGCGAAGTCGGCACCGCCGTCACCTTCATCAAGAACATGATGCTCACCGAGGAGGAAATCGAAGCGCGAAAATGGTCCGTCCCCAATCTTCCGGAGCTTTACCGCCGCTATCAGGCGGAGCTGCGGAACCGGCGTCAGATGGACTACGACGACCAGATGGTCTATGCGCTCACGCTGCTGCGCCGCTTTCCCGATGTTCTGGAAAGTTTTCAGGAACAGTATCGTTACCTCTGCGTGGATGAGGCCCAGGACACCTCCAAAGTCCAGCACGAGATCATCCGCCTGCTCTCCTCCAGATATGAAAACCTCTTCATGGTCGGGGATGAGGATCAAAGTATCTATGCCTTCCGGGCTGCGTTTCCGGATGCACTGATGTCCTTCTCCGCCGATCACCCCGGAGCCAGAGAGCTTCTGATCGAAGAAAATTACCGCTCCACGCCGGAGATTGTGGAAGCCGCAAACGGTTTTGTCGTGAAGAACCGGTTCCGGCATCCGAAGGCCATGCGGGCCACCCGGGAGAGCGGGCTGCCCGTTCGGATGATTCCGGTGGCGGACCGAAAGGCGCAGTACGATCATATTTTCTCTCACCGGGAGATCTGGAGCGATGAGACTGCAATCCTCTTCCGGAACAACGATATCGTTCTCCCGCTGATCGACCGCTTTGAGCAGGCCGGGATCCCGTATCGCTGCCGGAATTACGAAGACAGCTTTTTCACCCATCGCATTGTCCGTGACATCATCGACACCATCTGCTTTGCCTCCGCTCCCGACAACGCGGAGCTCTTTCTCCGTCTGTACTTCAAATTCGGCGCCGGCATCAGCGGCAGTGCCGCCCGTCAGGCCGTCCGCACGGGAGCGGGCAGCGGAAAGAATCTCTTCGAGGTGCTGCTCTCCTGTCCCGATCTGAAAGAATCTTCCCGGGACTCCGTCTATCGGATTCTCCAGTGCTTTCGCAGGCTTCCCATCGATTCCGCCCTGCAGGCGATCCGCCGGATCTGGGAGGATCTGCGCTACGGGAAATACGTGGAGCATCGCGGGATGGACAGCGGGAAATACTTCATTCTTCGGATGTTAGCCCAGGACCTTCCCTCTGCCGCCGATTTGCTGGAGAAGCTGGACCGGCTCCGGGAGATCGTTTCAACCCATGAAAACCGCGGCGGTCTTGTTCTCTCCACCATTCATTCCAGCAAGGGTCTGGAATATGACCGGGTGGTGCTGCTGGACATGCTGGACGGAATCCTGCCCTCTCTTCCGGCCTCTCGTGCAAATTCAGACGACGAGATCCGCGTGTACGAGGAAGAGCGCAGGCTCTTCTATGTCGGCATGACCCGTGCGCGGGACGAGCTGTGCATCTTTCTCCCGCGGGACGGGGCAAGTTTTCCCCGGGAGATTGCGAAGGCCCTGCCGCTCTCCGGGCCGGCTCTCCGGAAGCTCTTCGGCTTTCTCCGTCTGCCGCTGCCGCTCCGCCGGCTGGCTCCCGTTCCAGGGAAGAATGTGGATTCTGCCCGTTTTCTCTCGCAGGTCAGGGCCGGATCCCGCCTTGTCCATAAAACCTTCGGTTCCGGCACGGTGTATGAGATTTCCGGTGATATCCTCACGGTTGACTTTGACCGCGCAGGCCGGAAGAAGCTCAGCATCTCCGTCAGTCTGCAGGCCGGGCTGCTGAAGCCGGATTCTGATCAGGCATCCGGCCGGTTATAAGCCAGCCTGGTTTTACCTGCCTTTTTTCTTCTTTTAAGGTTGACAGCATACCTGTTTCTCATTATAATACCGCTGAAAATTAAAGCATCTGCATTCATCTGAGGCAGATGTCTTTTTTACCGCACAGGAGGAAATCATGAAAAAGTTCTTTACCAGTCTTCCCTTCCGCCTGCTTGTTGCTCTGGCCGTCGGCATTCTGCTTGGTCAGGTCTTCGGCGAGAGCGCAATGAAGGTCGTTGTTTCCCTTCAGTTTATTCTCGGCCAGCTCATCATGTTCTGTGTTCCGCTGATCGTCATCGGCTTTATTGCCCCGTCCATCACCCGCATGGGCAATAACGCTTCCCGTATGCTGGGCGTGGCGGTCGTGCTCGCCTATATCAGCTCCATCTGCGCGGCGTTCATGAGCACCGCAGCCGGTTATGCCCTGATCCCGCATCTCTCCATCGTGACGGATGTGGAAGGGCTTCGAGATCTGCCTCCGGTTATTTTCCAGCTCAACATCCCGCAGATCATGTCCGTCATGAGCGCACTGGCCTTTGCTCTGCTGATCGGCCTCGCGGCGGTCTGGACCAAAAGCAAAGTCACCTGCAGCCTGCTGGAGGAATTTCAGAACATCGTGCTGAAAATCGTGGAGCGCGTCATCATCCCCATTCTTCCCTTCTATATCTGCTCTACGTTCTGCAACCTCAGCTATGAGGGCATGATCACCCATCAGCTTCCTGCCTTTGTCGAGATCATCCTGATCGTCATGCTCGGCCACTACATCTGGCTTGCGGTGCTGTACCTGATTGCCGGGGTCTATTCCGGCCGGAAGCCCTGGGAAGTGCTCCGTCATTACGGTCCGGCCTATCTCACCGCCGTCGGCACCATGTCCAGTGCCGCGACACTCTCGGTTGCGCTGGAAGGCGCCCGCAAGAGCAAGGTGCTTCGGCGTGACATGGTTGACTTCGGCATTCCGCTCTTCGCCAACATCCATCTCTGCGGCTCTGTTCTCACCGAAGTTTTCTTCTGCATGACCATTTCCAAGATGCTCTACGGCGAGATTCCTTCTGTCGGAACAATGATTCTCTTCTGCGCGCTGCTCGCGGTCTTCGCCATCGGGGCTCCCGGGGTTCCGGGCGGCACAGTCATGGCTTCTCTGGGACTCATCATCAGCGTGCTGGGATTCGACGATGCCGGCACGGCGCTGATGCTTGCGATCTTTGCCCTGCAGGACAGCTTCGGCACCGCCTGCAACGTCACCGGCGACGGCGCCCTGACGCTCTTCCTCACCGGCTATGCGAGAAGCACCACATCACCGAAATCTGAATATGTTCAGGGGCCCCGCCTTCGGCGGGACCCCTGATTCTTTCTTTCTGTATTCCCTCCGAAGGCCGGGATACAGTTTTTTCTTTCCTGCCGGATCATTTCCGGCATATCCTTTTATCTCTTTTTGTATTCCCCGCCGCAGGCAGGGTCTCTGCTTCTTCCTTCCTGCCGGATCATTTCCGGCAGATTCTTTTTCCCCTTCGTTATCCCCCGCCTTCGGCGGGGGATAACATTTTCTTTCCTATTGGATCATTTCCAGCAGATCCTCTCTCGTGAGGGACGAGAACGCGACCTGTTCCCCGCCGATGATTTCGTCGGCCAGGTTCAGTTTCTTCTCCTGGAGCTGCTGGATCTTCTCTTCGATCGAGTCCTTTGCGATCAGTTTGAATACCGTGACCGGCTTCTGCTGGCCGATGCGGTGCGCCCGGTCCGTCGCCTGGTTCTGTGCCGCGGCGTTCCACCACGGATCATAGTGAATCACGATGTCCGCACCCGTGAGGTTCAGGCCGGTTCCGCCTGCCCGCAGAGAGATGAGGAACAGCGGGACATCTCCGTTGTTGAACTCCGAAACCAGACGTATCCGCTCCTTCTTCGGCGTGGCCCCGGTGATCTCATAATAGGCGATTCCCTCCTGTCCCAGCCGCTCCTTCAGCAGGTCGAGCATGCTGGTAAACTGCGAGAACAGCAGGATCCGATGCTCGCCCTCCATGGCGCTGCGGACCAGGTCCATACAGGCCTCCATCTTGGCCGAGCCGCCGCCGTAGTTTTCAAACAGCAGCGCCGGATCGCAGCAGATCTGGCGGATCCGTGTGAGCTCCGCGAGGATCTGGATCTTGCTCTTACGGAAGCTCTCCTCGTTCTCCTTTTCCAGCAGATTCTTCATCCGCAGCACCTGGGCGTCATAGAGCTTCTGCTGTTCCTCCCCGAAGCGGACGATGTGTGATTCCTCCACCTTCTCCGGCAGATCCTTCAGCACCTCGGTCTTCAGCCTGCGCAGGATAAACGGCGATACCATCCGCTTCAGGCGGAGCGATGCCTCTTCGTTTCCCTCTTTCGCGATGGGTTTTTCCATCTCCTTGCGGAAGGTCTCATAGCGGTAGAGGAAGCCCGGCATCAGGAAGTCAAAGATGCTCCACAGCTCGCTGAGCCGGTTTTCGATGGGTGTTCCGGTGAGGGCAAAGCGGTGTTTGGATCGGATGACCTTCACGGCCTTTGCCGACGCGGTAGACTGGTTCTTGATAAACTGCGCCTCGTCCAGCACCTCATAGAGGAACATCTTCCCCTCATAGGCCTGCACATCGCGCTTGAGATGGTCATAGGAACTGATGAGGACATCCCACTTGCCGCTGCGCTCGATGATTTCGCCGCGCTCGGCCTGGTTTCCTTCCACCGGACAGACCGTGAGCTCCGGCGCGAACCGGTGGACTTCCTCCGCCCAGTTGTATACCAGAGACGCCGGACAGATGATCAGGGATGTTCCGATGCTGCCCTCCTGCTTTTCCGCCAGGAGCACCGCGATGATCTGCAGGGTTTTTCCGAGGCCCATCTCATCGGCGAGGATTCCGCCGAAGCCGCAGCCCGCCAGGGTCCGCAGCCACTTGTAGCCGTACACCTGATAGCCGCGCAGCACCTGACGAAGCCCCTCCGGGACTTCATAGTCCGAGTCTTTGACCGCGTTGAAATCCTTGATGAGCCGGCGGTAATGCCGGTCTCTCGTGGTGTAGATCTCCTGGGCGTTTTCCAGCATCTGCTCCAGATAGAGCGCCCGGTAGGACGGCACGCTCACATCGCCGCTCAGCAGGTCTTTCCGGCTCAGCTGCAGCGTATCCGTAAGGGCCGCCAGCTCTCCGATGCTCTCGTCCATGCGGATAAAGTCACCGTTTTTCAGCCTGTGATATTTCTTTTTCAGTTTATAGCTGTTCAGAATCTCGGCCAGCTCCGCCAGGGAAACATCCTCGGAGGAGATCTTCAGATCCATCAGCTCGCTCTCGACGGATACCCCCACCTGAACGCGGATGCTCTTTCGAACCGTCAGTCCGTCAAAACGGTCGGTGCTCATCACCTCGCCCAGCCGCCAGAGGGCTTCCACGCCCTCCGTCAGGACGCGGTAGACGCTGTCCTCATCCGGAGTGCAGGCGAGACTGCCGTCTTCCTGCAGTTCCGGGAAGAACTCCTCCACCCGGAGCAGCACGGTGCTCTCCCGAATCTGGTCGCGGAAGTCTGTCGACGTCATCTTCTGCGTCCGCCAGTCCGTCAGGGCAAAGCTCGCCCGGTCGCCGTAATCCGCCGTGGCTCTGCAGACCGGCGTTCCGTCTTCGACATCCAGGAAGAACCGGAAGCTGACCTCCGGCGGAAGGTATCGGAGGATCTCGTCCCGGTCCGGTTCCGAGAGCGCCACGCTCTCCGCCAGTTCCGGCACGATGTGGTAGTAGAAGTCGGTGAGGAAGTTCCTTCCGACGTGCATATCCACCCAGCCGTGATCCGCCGCCGCCAGCAGCGGCTCCAGCATGCGGGAGCGCTCTCCGTCGATCCGGGTAAGATGATCGTTGTCCAGGCAGTAGTGGGCATGTACCCCCTCGAGCACGTTCGGCAGCCTTCCTCTCAGGATCACACCGTGAAACGTGCCGTCTTCGGTCTCATCCTTGCGAAGTTCCAGCTCCATCCGCGGCGCTTCGTCACTGACTTCCAGCCAGGCTTTCCCTGTACCGCCGGTTTTCCGCTCCACGCGGCCGCCCAGCGCCAGTTCGTAGAAATCGTCCAGCAGCGCGCCGTACAGGGTGATTCCCTGCATTTTTTTCTGCCGGCCGTAGCTCTCTTCCTCATGGTGCTGTTTCTCCAGAACCGCCTGGCGGATCAGGTCATACCACTTCCGGTCCGTCTCTCCGAAGGCGTCTGAGGAGAAGTCCAGTCCTCCCTTGCTCCCAAGCGGGAACTCTCCTTCGTTCTGAACCGCTTCCACCAGGCTCTCGGGATTGCGCAGGACATAGAGCTTCTCGTCCGTCCCGATGCGAAAGCCCAGCGTCAGCTCGTCGTCCACGTCCTCGATTCTCGGTTCCAGGCGGAGCACACGCCCCGGCTTCCGGATTTCTTCGGCCTCCTCCTGGACAGAGGCCGCAACCGAGGTGTTCCGGTAGCGGCTCCAGAAGCTGTCCAGGAGTCTTCTGGCCTGCTGATCGGTCGCATCCCAGAAACTCTTGTCTTTGAGTTCTTCAATGGTCTGCAGCAGCAGGGCGAGGCAGTGCTCACAGATCTCCGTGCCCTCTCTGCCCACATAGTTGTTGTAGTAGCCTTTGCACCCGTATACCGGGCAGTTCATTCCGGTCACTCTGTCACGGGTGACGGTGATCCGCACCGGATAATAGCTGCTGCTCTTAAGATAGCCTCTGGCGACCAGCACTTTCCCGCTGCTTCCGCGGTCACTGCTGTAGCAGTTTTGCACTTCGACATCACGCAGCGTTCCGTCCTCCAGCAGCTTCTGTGCCTTCCGGTAGGTATCGGCATAGATGTCGATGTTCCGTGTGAAGCGCTCAGGCATATAGTAGCGGTATTCGCCCGGATTCGCCGTTTCGGCAAAAGGATTGATCTTCACATGCCCCGGCTTGATCGAAGCGGCTTTCTTCTCGCTTCTCGTACCCGGGATCTCCCTCGCGACGATCTCATAGAGGGTCGCCGCCATATGCTTGCAGCGGTTTCCGTCCTGGGCATAGGGACACTCACAGCTCATGAAGTCAACTCTGTCGCCCTGGATCCGGATCTGCACCTCGTACTCTTCTGTACCCTCCACGGAGGCATAATAGAGGTCTCCGTCCTGGATCAGGGAGCGCACTTTATTCTTTTTGTAATACTCCCGTCCGCGCTGAAGAATCGCAGCTGAGAAGAGATGCTGCCACTGGAGCATGTCAGTCTGCCTCCAGTTTTCTCACCAGCTCATGCAGGGCGTTGGCCCGATGGCTGATGGCGTTCTTTTCCTCCGGAGACAGTTCCGCCGTGGTGCAGCCGCGCTCCGGCAGGATAAACAGCGGGTCATAACCGAAGCCGTTGCTTCCCTTCCGCTCCGTTCCGATCTCTCCGTATAAATATCCTTCGGCCGTCAGCTCTCTGCCGTCCGGGTAAACCAGGGCCATGGCGCAGGTATAGTGCGCACGCCGGTCCGCAGCGCCTGAGAGCTTTTCCAGCAGCAGGTCGTTGTTCGCCTCGTCGTCCCCGTGGACGCCCGCAAAGCGTGCGGAATAGATCCCCGGTGCGCCGCCCAGCGCGTCCACGCAGAGCCCGCTGTCATCCGCCAGGGCACAGCAGCCGGAGATCTCCGCGATCTCCCGCGCCTTCTTGAGCGCATTTTGCAGGAAGGTCTCTCCGTCTTCCACGGTCTCGTGATCGATTCCGGCTTCCCGCATGGAGAGGATCTCTCCGAAGTGGTCCCCCAGAATCGCCTTGATCTCAATCAGCTTGTGGGTGTTGTTGCTCGCGATAATCAGCTTCACTGTCTTGCTTCCTCCGATTCAGGCCGTCGCTTCCGGCTTTACAAAGCCCGTGGTCACGCCATGAGCCGCAATCGCCGCGAGAGCGTCGTCCATCTCCTTCTCTTTCTCGCTCATATAGTCGGCAAACTCCTTGCCGCCGTGGACAAACACGATGCGGTAATAGTACCAGTTTGCCTGTCCGCAGCACATCCGGCCTCTGGTCTCCTGGACCCGGATGAAGGCCCGGTCGATATAGTCAAAGGGGATATATCTCGTCTTCAGGCCGTCGCGGAAATAGACGCCCAGCTCACCGACCCGGAGCTTGTCAAAGACCTTTGCGCTTTCAAAGTCCGCATTGACCTCCGGTGACTCCACCGCGCCGTTCACCCCTGCAAATTTCTTTTCTGCCATGGTGTCTGCCTCCTTTGGGAAAAATATCTTTTCTATAATACATGGAACTGTCGGAAAAAGCAAGCGGGAACCGGGGCCGCACTCAAAAGGATACATCCGGATTCCTGATATAGCCACATCCCAAATCTGCTTGTTGATTGTCTTTCTGATCGATGATATAATAAGTTGCTTAATTGAACGGTCCGCTCTTCTGCGGACGGAAAGGAGCTTCCATGCATTGCACACGTAAAGTTCAAGACGACCTGATCTGGGTCGGTGCCGATGACCGCCGCCTTCCCTTCTTTGAGGGCGTTTACGGTGTCCCGGACGGGGTCAGTTATAACTCCTATCTTCTTCTCGATGAAAAAACCGTTCTGTTCGATACCTGCGACAAGGCAGTTTATGAAGTTTTCTTCGAAAATGTCGCCTATGCGCTGGGCGGCCGGAAGCTGGATTATCTGCTCATCTCCCACATGGAGCCGGATCATGCCGCTACCATTGGAAGCCTTCTCCTGCGCTATCCCGAAGCCCGCATTCTCTGCAACGCCAAGGTCAAGACCATGCTGGCCCAGTTCTTCCAGGCGGATTATTCCGACCGCATCGATCTGGTCAAGGAAGGCGACATCTTCTCCACCGGGCGGCACGAACTGACCTTTGTCATGGCCCCGATGGTTCACTGGCCTGAAGTGATGATGACCTATGACAAGACGGATAAGATTCTGTTCACCGCCGATGCCTTCGGCACCTTCGGTGCACTGAACGGCCGCCTGTTCAACGACGAAACGGATTTCTTCACCGAGAACCTCAGCGAAGCCCGCCGCTACTACACCAATATCGTGGGCAAGTACGGTCCCCAGGTACAGGCCGTCCTGAAAAAGGCTGCCGCCCTTGATATCGCCACGGTCTGCCCCCTGCACGGCTTTGTCTGGCGCAGCCACTTCGGTGATTTTCTGGAGAAGTACCTGCTCTGGAGCAGCTATACCCCCGAGGAGCAGAGCGTCATGCTCGCCTACGCCTCGGTCTACGGTCACACCGAAAACGCTGCCAATATCCTTGCCGCCAAGCTGGTGGAGCGTGGTGTCCGGGTCCGGATGTATGACACGTCCGTCACCCCCGCAAGCTATATCGTCTCAGATGCCTTCCGCTGCAGCCATCTCGTCTTCGCCGCAACAACCTATAACGCCGGCGTTTTCGTCACGATGGAGAACCTGCTCCACGACCTCGCTGCGCACAATCTGCAGAAGCGCAAGGTCGCTGTCATCGAAAACGGCAGCTGGGCCCCCACCAGCGGCAAGGTCATGCGCGAGCTCATTGCACCGATGAAGAACATCGAGTTCATCGCCGACAACATCACGCTCAAGTCCGCCCTGGCCGCCGACCAGGAGGCCGCCCTGGATGCGCTTGCCGACGCGATTGCCGCGGAGATCAATCCCGCGCCTGTTGTGAGCGCAGCTGCCCCTGCGGCGGCCGAAGCCGCTTCCGCCGCCCCTGCTGTTTTGGATGTGGACGGCGGCGCTTTCCACAAGTTCACATACGGCGTCGAGGTTCTCACCACCTGTGTCGACGGGAAGGACTACGGCTGCATCATCAACTCCGCCGGTCAGGCGGCCTCCGGAGATCCCAAAAAGGTGACCATCTCGGTCATCAAGAAGAACCACACTGCCGACATGATCGCAAAGTCCGGAAGGTTCAACATCTCCATTCTGACCGAGGATGCGCCCTTTGATCTTTTCAAGCGCTTCGGTTTCCAGAGCGGCCGCGATACAGACAAGTTTGCCGGTGTCACCTGGACCGAGCGCACCGCAAACGGCATCCGATACATCCCGGAATACACGAACGCCGTCCTTGCCTGCGAAGTGATTTCTGTGGAAGACCTCGACACCTCTGTTCTGTTCGTCGCCAACGTCGTCGAAGCGAAGGTGCTTTCCAAGGCGCCGTCCTGCACCTATGCCTACTACCATGCCCACATCAAGCCGAAGAAGAACCCCGCCCCTGAACAGAAAGAAAGCTGGGTCTGCCGGGTCTGCGGCTATGTCTATGAGGGCGCGGAGCTGCCGGATGACTTTGTCTGCCCGCTCTGCAAGCACGGAAAGGAAGACTTTGAGCACGTCGTGCCCGTCACCAAGAAAAAACAGAAGGGCTATGTCTGCACCATCTGCGGACACTTTGAGCCCTGTGACGGTGAGCTCCCGGCAGATTATACCTGCCCGCTCTGCAAGCATGGCCGGGACGACTTTGAACCCGCCGAGCAATAATCCGGAAACGAATCATCCCCGGCTAATCGGCCTTACATGACTGAAAATCCCCCGCCGAACAAATCGGCGGGGGAAATCTTATCGTGGAATTACTATCGTGGAAGATGAATTGGAAAGGTGCAGCGGATCAGAAACGCACCCGACCTTCAGCAACAGCTTTCAGATGTGCTCCGTATGGGCTCTTTCCGTAACGGCCCGCCGCCTCCATCAGCTGTTCCCGGCTGATCCACTTGTTGTAATAAGCAATCTCTTCCGGTGCCGAAATGGTGATGCCCTGCCGGTTCTCAATGGTCTCGACAAAATTGGACGCATCCAGAAGCGATTCAAACGTCCCGGTATCCAGCCAGGCAAAACCACGGCCCAGAATCTGGACATCCAGCAGACCGTCCTGCAGGTACATCTCGTTCAGCGTCGTGATTTCCAGCTCGCCTCTCGCACTTGGTTTGACCTGATTGGCTCGCCTGCTCACATCCCCGGGATAGAAGTAGAGTCCCGTCACGGCATAGTTGCTTTTCGGCACTTTTGGCTTCTCTTCGATGCTTGTTGCCCTCCCGGTTTCGTCAAAGGCCACCACGCCGAAACGCGCCGGATCGGTCACGTAGTACCCGAACACCGTTGCCCTGCCCTTTACTTCGGCATCGTTCACAGCTTCCCGCAGGATCCGGCTGAACCCGTTTCCGTAGAAGATGTTATCCCCGAGGATCATGGCGCCCGGCTCACCGCCTAAGAAGCTCTCTCCCAAGATAAACGCCTGAGCCAGACCGTCCGGAGAAGGCTGAACACAGTAGGAAAGCCGCATGCCAAACTGGTTACCATCGCCCAGAAGCGTTTCAAAGCGGGGCGTGTCGTCCGGCGTCGATATAATCAGTACATCCCGGATCCCCGCCAGCATCAGGGTGGACATGGGATAATAGATCATCGGCTTGTCATAGACCGGCAGAAGCTGTTTCGATGTCACACGGGTCAGCGGATAGAGTCTTGTACCGGAGCCCCCGGCGAGAATGATTCCTTTCATGCTGTTCCCTCTTTTTACTGTTTTTTTTAGTATACCAGTTCTGCAGTCGAAAGACAAGCAGAGAATCCGGATTTTGAGAGCTCCGCTTGTCCGTGTCCTATGTCGGGTCATCTTCCCCTCGGTCGGAAGTCTGTGCTTCCGGTTTTGACCCAGATGGTTCTTTTCCGATTTCTCTTCCGCTTTTTCGTTTCCTCGTTGAATTCTCTCCCCCGTTGTGGCATAATGCATCAGATATTGAAAAAAAACTGGAGATACACTCATGTCCGCTATCCGTTCTTTCGTCCGCCGGGAACCTGTTCTCATCATCGCCGCGCTGGCGGCCCTGCTCACCTGTTTTTTCGTTCTGCCCGACAGCCGGTATCTCTCCTACCTCGACCTTCGAACCCTCTCTCTGCTCTACTGCCTCATGACCGTGGTCAACGGGCTGCGGCAGGCCGGTCTCTTCTCGCACCTGGCCCATTCGCTCTGTGTCACCGCGGCAAATCTCCGGACCATCGCGCTGCTCCTGGTCGGACTCTGTTTCTTTACCTCCATGCTGATCACCAACGATGTGGCGCTGCTGACCTTCGTCCCCTTCGCCGTCGTCGTCATGGGGTTGGCCCATCACCAGAAGGAACTGATCCACGTTGTGGTCCTGCAGACGGTCGCGGCCAATCTCGGGAGCATGCTCACCCCCGTCGGCAATCCGCAGAATCTGTATCTGTATTCCTTCTATGACATGGGATTCGGCGAGTTCCTCCGGGTGACCGCGCCGGTCTGGGGGCTCTCGCTGGTTCTCCTGTTCCTGCTCTGCCTGCTCTTCAAGGCCGAGCATCTGGACGTCTTTCTCGGCGAAGCGCCGGGGATGGAGCGCGGGCCCATTCTGCTGCACAGTGCGCTCTTTATGCTCTGTCTTCTCGTCGTGCTGCGCGTGATTCCGTGGTACGTCATGCTTCTGCTTATCGTCGCGGTCCTGCTGATCTTTGACCGGAAGCTGCTCCTGAAAGCGGACTTCATGCTGCTTCTGACCTTTGTCGCGTTCTTTGTTTTCTCCGGAAACCTCGCCCGGATTGAGTCGGTCTCTTCCGCAATCCGCAGGCTGATGGAAGGGCGGGAGTATCTCGCTTCCCTGCTCACGAGCCAGGTGATCAGCAACGTGCCCGCCGCCCTTCTGCTCTCCGGCTTCACCTCGAAGTCCCATGCGCTTCTGCTGGGCGTCAATGTGGGCGGCCTCGGCACCCCGATCGCGAGCCTTGCCAGTCTCATCAGCCTGAAGCTCTATTCTCACTCCGAGCACGCAAGCCCCGGCCGCTTCCTCGCGGAATTCCTCGCGGTCAATGTGGCGCTGATCCTGCTTCTCTCCCTGGTGGCGGTGTGGGAACTCTCTGGTTGAAGAGCCCTCCTTAGTTTACATAATTCTGATCAGTCAGGCTTTATAACACTTTGCAAAAGCATACGGACTTATGGCATGATGAGGACACAGTGCCATAAGTCCGTTTCAATTGCTCCGGTCCGGATCGAAAGAGTCTCTTTCGTCAGTTTCCCGAAAGAGAGCAGGGTTCTGTCCTGTTTATCCTGTGTCAGTCCGGCTTTTCTTACCGTCCGAACCGGGCGATGAAGTCGGCCTCCGAGAGGATCGGGATTCCCAGCTCTCTGGCCTTCGTGTTCTTGGAGGAGGTCGAGGTCACATCGTTATTCACAAGGTAATTTGTCTTCTTCGAGACGCTGCCCGCGACCTTGCCG
>JAFTFT010000017.1 GCA_017458335.1 Oscillospiraceae bacterium | reverse complement strand
TCCGTAGCTATCCCTATGTTCCAGAATACAGCACTTTGTTGGGTGTTTGATCCGGATTCTCACAAATTTGGATGATATGCCTTTGGCTTCGTGCGCGCTTTTTTCAGCTTGTGACTTCAGGCAAACTTTTCACTCTCAAGAAGACTCCATCATTTCTTTAAAAATACATAGATGAAAGCGCGTCCCTGTTTGTAAGGAACGCTTTCTCTTAAGGGTTGCTTGTATGACATGTTATATGTTATATGTTATGTGGTTGTTGTGATCAATAGACCTGAAAAGGTCATTGAAATATTTTTCAGAAGGAGCGTACCCATGAAAAATCTCAAGATCCTCGTCGCAATGGTCCTTGTCGTGCTGATGCTCGGCACCTCCGCAGTTGCCTTCGCCGATTATCCCGAGAAGGCAATCGAAGTCCTGATCCCCGCGGGTCCCGGTGGCGACACTGATACTACTGTCCGTGCCATCACTGCCTCCCTGACAGAGCTGCTTGGTCAGCCTGTTGTTGTGACCAACATGCCTGGTGGTGCCGGTACGGTCGCCATGACCGAACTGCAGAATCGGGATGCCGATGGCTACACGGTGTTCTATCACCATGTCGATACCCTGCTGCTTGAGCTGCTGGGCCGCATGGATGAAGACTGGAAGTGGGAAGATGCACTTGACATCTCCGCAGTAACCGGTGGCGGCAACACGTATTGCCTCTTTGTCCGTAAGGACAACGACAAAGGCCTGAAGACCTTTGAAGATGTCGTGAACTACGCCCGCGAGAATCCCTATGAGCTGACCTATGCTGTCGAAATGGGCGGAACTCTCCACATGCACGCACTTGCCCTTATGCAGGCCCTTGATATTGAAGTTGACTGCATCGACCTTGGCGCTGCCAGTGACCGCACTGTCGCTTTCCTCGGTGGTCAGTGCGACATTCTGGAAGGTCTCTACAGCCAGGGCAAGGAATACATCGAGACCGGTGATTTCATTCCTCTGTGCGTCCTCGGCAATGAGCGCAACGAAAACTTCCCCGACATCCCCTGCTCTGACGAGCTTGGCTTCCCCTTTGGCGCAGAGTGGTTCTACTACTTTGGATTCAAGAAGGGCACCGATCCTGCAATCGTTGACGCTTTCACTGCGGCAGTGAAAGAGGCTGTCACAATGGAGCCTTACTCCAATGCTCTGGACCTCTACAACTTCCATGCCAACTTCCAGCCCGGTGAGGATGGCGTTGCATTCATGAAGGGCATCCAGGAGGTTTATGCCCCCATGGCAGAAGCTCTGATGGGCTAAGCAGATCAGGCCCTTGCGGTCTGATTTCTGGCCCCTGAGCACGCGGCAGGTATCCATCGCGTTACCTGCCGCATTTCAATACATGGGAGGCAAGTTTAAGATGGACAACAAACAAAGAAAGAATTATACTGATCTCATCTCGGGGCTGGTCGTCATGGCTCTCGCTGCCTTTTTCTATTGGACGACCATTGGTACAAAATCCTTCATGAAGGCTGGTCGTGGCCGCCTTGCACCCGATGCCATTCCAAAAGCCGTGGCCATCGCCATGTTTGTTCTTGGCATCATCATCATCGTTAAGTGGATCATCAGCTCTTCCCGTGGGAAAGTCCCCCCTCTGGAAATCGTCGATGACAGCGAAGACTGTGTTGGCATGACAGAGGCACAGATCCGCAATCGTCATCTTTTCCAGAAAATCACCATGCCCCTTACACTGCTGTTGATTCTTCTGTATCTCATCGCAATGCCCCGTATCGGTTTTACCATTTCCACTTTCTGCTTTCTGACCTTACAGATTACGCTGCTTTCTGCAGACCTCTCCGCAAAAAGCTGGCTGAAAAACCTTCTGATTGCCTTGATTGCCACTTTGGTGATCTACATTATTTTTGGCTGCGCCTTTGGTCTTGCCGTTCCGAAAGTATCGCCTGTAGATCTCGGGCTGGGTAATCTCTATCGGTCTGTTTTCGGCTGATCTGTGTCATTAGAAAGGAGAAATTGGTATGCTGCAATTATTTGCCCAAGGTTTCCAACAGATGGCCAGTTGGCTGAACATAGCCATGGTCGCGTTCGGTGTATTTTTGGGCGTTGTTTTCGGCTGTGTGCCCGGTCTCAACGGGAATACTGCTCTGGTTCTGGTTCTTCCTCTCTCTTACAAACTGCCCCGCATGGCGGCCTTTGCTTTGATCATGGGCATCTATATAGGCTCCTGCTCCGGCGGTCTGATCTCTGCCATTCTTTTGAACATCCCCGGTGCTGCTTCAAACGTGGCGACTCAGTTTGACGGTGCTCCCATGGCACGGAAAGGAGAAGCCGGGAAGGCCCTTGGAACCGGTATCTTCTACTCATTTTTAGGATCCATCATCGGTTTTATTGCACTGTTCTTCCTGTCCGGCCCCGTTGCCAGCATTGCCATCAACTTTGGGAAGGCCGACTACTTCTGGATGGCTTTCTTTGCCCTGACGATGGTGATCTCTCTCTCCAGCAAGAACCTTTGGAAAGGCCTCGCCGTGGCCTGCCTGGGTTTACTTTGTTCCTTTATCGGCGCGTCAGAAGTTGACGGCACCACCCGCATGACCTTGGGGATTCATGCTCTGGATGCCGGCATAAACCTGATTCCGGCGCTGATCGGTATCTATGCCGTCGGCGAGCTGATCAATGCTTCCAAGTCTTTCGATAAGAAAGTCAAGATTGAAACCAACTACAAGATTAAGGGTTTCGGCTTTTCCTGGCTGGAATTCAAAGAGCAGTTTGTGAATATGCTCACATCCGGCGTAGTGGGCGCTTTCATTGGTATTCTGCCCGGTATCGGCGGCATGACAGCCAACCTTGTGGCCTACTCTGTTTCCAAATCCACCTCCAAGCATCCGGAAAAATACGGCAAAGGGTACATGGGTGGTCTGGTTGCATCTGAGACTGCCAATAATGCCTGTGTCGGCGGTGCGATGATCCCACTGTTTGCCCTTGGTATTCCGGGAGATACCTTCACCGCGGTTATGCTGGGCGTCATGATGGTTCACGGCCTCCAGCCGGGTCCCCTGGTCATGACCAAGAATGCGGATTTCATCTACGGCATTTTCGTTGCGCTGATGCTGGCGAATATTTTCTGCGTGATTCTTCAGTATTTTGGCATCAAGCTGTTCGTTCGCATGCTCGCGGTTCCCAAGCATATCCTTCTGCCTATTATCATGGTCCTGTCCCTTGTCGGTGCGATCGCTGTCAATAACCGGATCTTCGACGCATGGATCGTGTTGATTTTCGGTATTGTCGGTATTGTCATGAATAAATTGGAATTCCCTATTACCCCCATTATCCTTGGCTTTATTCTTGGTCCCCTGGCAGAAACCAACCTGCGCCGTGCACTGATGGTAAGCAAGGGTGCTTTTCTTCCCCTCATCTCCAATACTCCTTCCATCATTCTGATTTCCCTTTCTGTCCTGTCGCTTATTCTGGCCCCGCGTCTTCTGAAGCGTGAAGCCAAAGCACAGGCTGAGCAGGAGGCCCTGGAAACATCAAACTCTGCAGAATAAGACTGAAAGGACTCAATACCATGAAAATTGCGAAACTCGAACTATTTAAAGTCCCGCCCCGCTGGCTGTTCCTTAAGATGACCACGGATGACGGTCTGGTCGGCTGGGGCGAGCCGGTCTGTGAGGGCAAGGCAGACAGTGTCGCCGCTGCCGTGAAAGAACTCGGCGACCAGCTGATCGGGCACAGCGCCACAGATGTTGAGGATGCGTTCCAGCAGATGTATCGTACCAGCTTCTACCGCGGCGGTCCGATCCTGACCAGCGCAATCTCCGGGATTGAACAGGCGATGTGGGACATCAAGGGCAAAGCGCTGGGCGTGCCGGTTTATGATCTGCTCGGGGGCAAGTGCCGCGACCGGATCGAAGTCTATCGCTGGATCGGCGGAGATCATCCCCGGGATACCGGGAACGAAGCCAAAGTCGCCGCTTCCCAGGGCTACAAGGCCGTCAAGATGAACGGAACGGACGAGCTGCGCTGGATTGACACCTATGACAAGCTGGAGGCCACGGTGGAACGCGTGGCTGCGATTCAGGAGGCTGTCCCCGGCATGCGTATTGCGGTCGACTTTCACGGCCGCGTCCACAAGACCATGGCCAAGCAGCTGATCCACATGCTCGAGCCTTATCACCTCATGTTCATCGAGGAACCGGTCCTGTGTGAAAATGAGGATGAATTCCTGGAGTTTGCCCGCGGCAGCTACACGCCGATTGCCACCGGCGAGCGGAATTTCACCCGTTGGGGATTTAAGCACATGCTCACCCGCGGCGGTGTTGATATTGTCCAGCCGGATGTCAGCCATTGCGGCGGCATTCTCGAGGCGCGCAAGATTGCGGCCATGGCGGAAGCCTTTGACGTCTCTGTCGCTCTGCACTGCCCGCTCGGTCCGATTGCGCTGGCCTCCTGCCTGCAGGTCGACTTCTGCTCGCCGAATGCCTTTATTCAGGAGCAGAGTGCCGGCATTCACTATAACGCCGGCTATGACATTCTTAACTATCTGAACAATCCCGAAGTCTTCCAGTGGAAAGACGGTTATTGTGACCTGATGACCCTGCCCGGCCTCGGAGTTGATATCAACGAAGCGTACGTGCGCGAGATGGCGGCCAAAGGCCATGACTGGCACAACCCCATCTGGCGCGACAGCGACGGCGTTATAGCCGAGTGGTAAAGGAGGAGATCATTATGAGAGAACAGGTTCTGCAGTACGTTGACCAGTATAAGATCATAGCGATTGTCCGCGGTGCGGATCCCAAACAGTGCTTTGCGGTTGCCGAGGCGCTGTATGCCGGCGGGATCAGACTGATGGAAGTTACCTATGACCAGAAAAAGCCGGAGACCTGGCAGGCTACCGCCGACACCATCGGTGCTCTGGCAAAGGAGTATGAAGGCAGAATGTTCGTCGGGGCAGGCACTGTCACTTCGCCGGAACTGGTCGAACTTACTGCAAAGGCAGGCGGCGCCTTCATCATTTCCCCGGACACGGATGTCGCCGTCATCAAACGCACCAGAGAACTGGGTCTGGTTTCCATGCCGGGTGCACTCACGCCCAGCGAGATCAAAACCGCCCATAATGCCGGTGCGGACTATGTGAAAGTATTCCCCCTCGGCTCCATGGGTCCCGGCTATCTGAAAGCCATCCGTGCACCGCTCAGTCATATCAAAATGACTGCCGTGGGCGGCATCAATGAGAAGAATCTGAAGGAATACCTGGAAGCAGGCGCCTGCGGTGCCGGCATCGGCGGCAATCTCGCAAACAAGAAGTGGATCGAGAACGGCGAATTCGATAAGATCACCGAAGTGGCAAAGCAGCTGGTCCAGGTCGTCGAAGAGTTTGGAAAGTGATCAGGGAGGATGGATTGTATGAAAAAAGTAATTACGTTCGGTGAAATCATGATGCGTCTGAATCCCCCCGGATATCAGCGCTTTGTTCAGACCACGGTTTTTGAGGCCACCTACGCCGGCGGTGAGGCAAACGTCGCGGTCTCCCTGGCCAACTACAAAAACGACGTCGCCTATGTCTCCAAAGTGCCCGACAACGAGATCGGTCAGAATGCCATCAACGCACTTCGCCGTTACGGTGTGGACACTTCCCTTATGCAGGTCGGCGGTCCCCGTCTGGGCATCTACTTCTGCGAGAAGGGCGCCTCCCAGCGCGGCAGCAAGGTAATCTATGACCGCGCGGGCTCCTCCATCGCGCTGGCAAAGCGGGATGAGTTCAACTGGGATGAGATCTTCACAGACGTCGACTGGTTCCACTTCACCGGCATTACACCTGCGCTTGGCGGCGAGATGCCCGAAGTCTGCCTGGACGCCTGCAAGGCGGCCAAGGCCAAAGGCATTACGGTCTCCTGCGATCTCAACTACCGCGGGAAGCTCTGGAGCCGCGAAAAGGCCGGTGAAGTCATGGGCAAGCTGATGCCCTATGTGGATGTCTGCATTGCCAACGAAGAGGATGCAAAGGATGTGTTCGGCATCGAGGCGGAGAACACGGATATCAACTCCGGAAAGTTGGACCGGGACGGCTATGTCTCTGTTGCAAAGCAGTTGACCGATCGTTTCCAGTTTAAGGCCGTTGCCATCACCCTGCGCGGCAGCATTTCCGCCTCCGAGAACAACTGGAGCGGCATGCTGTATGTGGACGGCCAGGCCTACTTTGCCAGAAACTACCTGATCCATCTCGTTGACCGCGTGGGCGGCGGCGACTCCTTCGGCGGCGGTCTGATCCATGCCATGCGCAAGTGGCCGGACGATCCTCAGCAGCAGATCGAGTTTGCGGTGGCTGCAAGCTGCCTGAAGCAGGCGACAGAGTACGACTTCAACCTGTGCTCTGAGAAGGAAGTACTGGCACTGGTCGGCGGCAACGCCTCCGGAAGAGTACAGCGCTGATCGGCTTGAGTCATTGATTCTGTATTAAGTAATCGTGGAAGGGCACCGTCGTTTGCCGGTGCCCTTCCACGATCTTTCATATGATATTCCGGTTTTCACGGTAGCTGCGCCAGACATTTTCAAAGAAATCATACAAAAGCTGCTGTCCAATTCCAGTATGAAGCTTTTTCGCGGTCCACTTTTTGGATTTCGAGATGTTGAGAAACGACTGTCGAGCTTTCTTCCTGTTATACGGATACTTGTGCTGCTCGTGAAAAACATATGGCCATAAGAGATCAATAGCAGTTTCCAGGTGCTCTCGGCACTGATTGAGCAGGTCAATATCTGTTGGATACTTGATATCTGCACCCGCTACGGTTGCATCCATGATTAAGGTTCCACTGTTTGGAGCTGTGTTTGCTTCTACCGAACTCGTTTCGGAGCCGCTGCCTCCACTTCCTTTACCTGGTTCATCATCATTCCGATCTACTTTCCGTATGTCCTCTGGCCATTTGCCGGTGCAGATGTACTCATTCACCTTCGCAATGAACTCAATTGGGAAGCGTTTTCGGAAATGTACCATCATGGAGGGATCAAAGAGAGGCTCCATGTGAAATTCATGCAAACCCAGATAGTACTGAACGTATGGGTTCTCCTGGATGTACCGGACAGTGTCTTCGTCGCTTAATCGCTCAGACTGCCTCAAACTGATTGCTCCAAAGGCTATCCTGGCTGAAATTTCCCCTCTTCATGTTTCCTGTGACATGGTTTGAAGGTAGTATTCTTCTATCCGATCCCACGGTGTAATCGCTGCAAGCTTGACCCATCTGTTTTGGCATCAAGCTTCCCGCCGAAGGGAAGAAAGAAATCTTCTATTGTCTGCTGTTCTTGATTGATCTTCCGATACATGAAACCATCCCATAGTGACTGAGTCTTGGATGACTGCAGAGATTTTGGCTGATTTCATTATACCATATATAGAACAATTTGTGTGCATTTCCTGTCAAAAAGTGAAACATTTACACATTATTTAGAACTATTTCGTTCTAAATTTCGTTTTTCAGTAGGCCCTATCTATACTGTGGAAATCTTCGACCGGATGAAGGACAGCGCCATCTTCATCAACTGCGGCCGCGGCAACGCCGTTGCTTCCGATGTGCTGTATCAGGTGCTTCATGATCGGAAGATCGCTGCAGCGGGCATCGATGTGACCGAATTTGAACCCCTTCCTTCCGACAGTCCCCTCTGGGAGCTTGAGAACCTAATGATAACACCGCACATCTCGGGCGGCCATCATCTTCCGGAAACCTTCGAGCGGATCGTCGAAATCTGTGCGCAGAACCTCTCGGCCTATCTGAGCGGAAAAGAGCTCAGAAACGTCGTGGATTTTGCCACCGGCTACAAAAAATAAAGCCTGTTCTATCTTGCCTCCTCCGGGACGTTTTCTTGACCTGGGGGAGGCTTTTCTTGCATTTTGCAATCTCTCCGCGCGACGCTTACGCACCGACAATTGACTTTGTCCCGGGGATGAAGTATAGTGAAGACACTTTAGTCCGTGATATGTGCTCCCGTCTTCAAGTGTCTTCCTCCGCGGCGGCCGTCGTCCCGGGCGGAACAGAGATTCACAAGGTGATGCCATGAAGAAAAACACCAAAATCCTGATCGGCGCAGCTGCGCTCTACGCGATGCTGCTCGGTCTGCTGTACCATATGGAGAAGGCAGCCGGAAATGCCGGTTTCGGCAGCATCTGGGACACGGTCTGGTATTCTCTTGTCACGATGACCACGGTCGGCTACGGCGACGTCACGCCCGTCACGGCAGGCGGCAAGCTGATCGGCATTGTCTTCGCCCTCTGCAGCATCGGGATTCTGACCGCCCTGATCGGGATCGGGCTGCGCGTCATCGGAAGCCGCCTGATCCCCCAGCTCCGCCTTGTGAGCCGGCGGCGCAGGCCCTGGTACATCTTCGATGAAGAGAACGCGGATTCCGCAGCGCTGGCAGCCGCGATCCGGCAGGAGGTCCCCAACGGCGTCATTCTCTTTCTGTCCGGTGAGGAGAGCGGCGTCGAGGCCGTCCGGATGCAGATCCCGCCGGAGCTGTTCCTCGACAAGTTCTGCGGGCAGGAGAGCATTACCTGCTTCTTCATGGGCAAAGATCCCTGGCGAAATTATTCTGCGGCGCTGAAAGCGGCGCAGACCGGCTTCCCTGTCTACTGTCTGTCCGAAGCGGACGCGGAGGGCATCCCGCGGAACCTGCACCTCTTTCAGCGGGAGGACGCGCTGAGCCGCTTCTACTGGCAGACGCATCCGCTGACCCGGGAGGAATCGGAGGTTGTCCTGATCGGCTGCGGAAGCTTTGGCAGCGCGCTGCTCGAACGGGCGCTGCTGACCAACGTCTTTCAGCCCGGCCGCTATGTCCGGTACCATGTCTTCCGGGACACGGCGCAGTTTCAGATACTGCACCATGAGCTTTGCAGTGCCCTGTCCAAGGAGGAAGTCCCTGACGACCGGATTCTCTTTCACGCGGAAGACTGGATAGCCGCTCCCGAACTCATCCGGCAGGCGGATCGGATCATTCTCTGCGCCGACAGTGATGCGGAGAATCTCTCCCAGCTTGAGCTGCTGAAGCGCTGGTACGTCCATCCCGGCCGGGTCCACGTCCGTCTCTCGGAGCCGGTCCCGGGTGTGAAGTCCTTTGGCGGCCGGGAGGAGATCCTGACGCCGGAATTTGTCCTCAAAGACGCCGTCAACCGGCAGGCCGTTCTGATGAACGATCTCTATAACGCCGGGTCCGAACACCCGACAGCCTGGAGCGACCTGAGTGCCTTCCACCGCCAGTCCAACATCGCCGCGGCGGACCACCTGCTGGTGAAAGTCCGCTATCTGCTGGACGACGACAGTCTCACCGCACTCACCGAAGCTGACTGCCGCCGGGCCTACGCCCGCTACCGGGAGCTCTATCCCGAACGGGAGACGCTGTTTCAGGAGATGGAGCATCGGCGCTGGATGCGCTTTTCCCAGATGTGCAACTGGAGCTACGCCCTGGTTCGCGACAACGCCCTGCGCCTTCACCCGCTTCTGGTCCCCTTCGAGGAACTCTCCGCAGCGGAGAAGAAAAAAGATGACTTCGCCTGGGAGCTGCTGGGAAAGCTGGAGCTGTGACCGCTCCTTGTGAACCGGGTTCGGAAATGCAGCAGGGCTGCCCCGTGATGGGCAGCCCTGCTGCGTTTTTCTGACGGTTCAACCGGCACATCCGGCCGCCCGGTCTCCGCACGGCGATGCCATACCCCCTTCGGGCGTTTTGGCTTATTCCGTCAGCAGTTCCTCCGTCTTTTCCGCTGCGAAAGCGATCAGATCGTCGCAGGGAATTCTTGCCGCCTTCAGATCGGCACAGCGCAGCGCACCGAATTTTTCCCGGAACGCCGCCGTCAGCGCGCGGTCAAATGCATCCGCCTTCGGGCGGTTCTCCGCCCCATAATGCATCCCCGCTGTCATGATTGCCCCAGAGATCGCGCCGCAGAGCTCTCCGCACCGCGCTCCGCCCCCGAAGCCGACCGCCACATCCGCCGCCCGCTTCTCCTCCAGGCCGCTGAAAGCCTCTTCTGCCATCAGGACCGACTGGGCGCAGTTATATCCCTGTGCATGCAGGCTGAGTGCCTTTTCCCGTACTGTCATGGTTTCGTCCTCCCGTATTCTTTTGCCTGTATTCCGTGGTGTTGAATGAATTTTTATGAATTATACCATATTCGGATGCCATTTGCCACTTCGATTATTTCCAATCTGTCAATGGATTTTTTTCCGCTTTTTTGCTATGATAACAATCACTTCTTTCCTTCGCTACCACAGCGAAGTGCAGGAGAAAACGTACAATCAATAAGGAGATAGGATTATGCAGCTGAAACTTTCTGACAGAATTATGAAACCCGATTTCCAGGGCGAGTTTACGGCCTCCATCCTGGCCGCAGCGGCTTCCCCCGACATTATCTCCTTTGCCGGCGGTCTTCCCAACCCCGTTTCCTTCCCCATTCCGGAAATGGAAGCTGCCACAAAGAAGGTTCTGGAACAGAGCGGCGTCACTGCTCTGCAGTACAGCTCCACCCAGGGCTGGCCCGCGCTGCGTCAGTGGATTGCCAAGCGTTATGAGACCATGGGCGTGAATGATGTGAGCCCTGACGATATCATCGTCACCAACGGCTCTCAGCAGGCCCTCGCCATGATCGGCGCTGCGATGATCAACCCCGGTGACGAGGTCATCGTGGAAGACCCGACCTATCTGGTGGCGCTGCAGTCCTTCCATGTGTTTGACCCGAAGGTCCTTACCGTCACCATGAACCCCGACGGCATCGACTGCGGCGAGCTTGCCGAGACGATCAAGAACCATCCGGACGCCAAGTTCATCTATGTCATCCCCAACTTCCAGAACCCCACCGGCCTGAGCTATTCTCAGGAAGTCCACGACAAGGTTGTCGAGATCATCAAAAACAGCAATGTTCTCCTCCTTGAGGACAACCCCTACCGTGAGATCCGCTTCGCCGGCACCGCCACCGACAGCTTCGGCAAAGAGCTGGGCGAGCAGTGCTGCATGCTGGGCACCTTCTCCAAGATCGTCACGCCGGGCATGCGCATCGGCTGGATCTGCGTGCGCAACAAGGAGCTGAAGGCCAAGCTTCTCAACTACAAGTCCACTGCCGACCTGCACACCAACATCTTCAGCCAGATGGTCCTGGCCCAGTACCTCGCCGACAACGACGTTGACGAGCATATCTCCAAGATCAAGGCCCTCTACAAGGCCAAGTCCGACCTCATGGTCGAATGCCTGAAGAAGTATCTGCCGGAAGGCTGTGAGATGACCCCCACCGAGGGCGGCATGTTCCTCTGGGTCACGCTTCCCAATGGTCTCTCCTCGCTGCAGCTTTATTACAAGGCTCTGGAGAAGGGCGTTGCGATCTGCCCGGGCGATCCGTTCTATGAGTACCAGCGCAATGTCTCGAGCTTCCGCGTCAACTATTCCAACTCCACCGACGAGGCCATCGAGAAGGGCGTCAAGATTCTCGGCGAGGCCTGCGCGGAGATGATGAAGGCCTAAAACTCTCCCGGCAATGCTTCACCACGGCCGAAACATTCGGCAGAAATAATCAGATGGAGTACCGAAACGTTCGGTACTCCATCTTTTCTTGTCTGATCGGCCTCAGTTCCGGCCGTCAGCGTCTTTCTCTCCCTCGATTTCCAGAATCTTCCGGAACTGGGTCTCATAGAGCTCCCGGTAGGTTCCGCCCTGCGCCAGCAGTTCCTCATGACTGCCCTGCTCGGTGATGGTTCCGTCTTTGACCACGAGGATCTGATCCGCTTTCAGGATGGTGGAAAGCCGGTGCGCAATGACGATGCTGGTCCGTCCCTCCATCAGGGCCTCCAGGGCTTCCTGGATCGCGTTTTCGGTGATGGAGTCCAGCGCCGATGTCGCCTCATCCAGAATCAGGATCTTCGGATCCTTCAGGATCACGCGGGCGATGCTCAGACGCTGCTTCTCCCCGCCGGAGAGCTTCAGGCCCCGGTTTCCGACCACGGTTTCATAGCCGTCCGGCTGGCTGCTGATAAAGTCATTGAGATTCGCGATATAGCAGGCCGCGTCCAGCTCTTCCTGGGTGGCATTCTCCTTTGCATAGAGCAGGTTCTCCCGGATCGTTCCGTTGAACAGGTAGCTGTCCTGGGTTACGACGCCGATCTGGGAGCGCAGATACGTCAGATCAAAGTCCCGCACGTCCACACCGGCGATCTTCACGCTGCCGCCCAGCACATCGTAAAGCCGCGGGATCAGATTCACGATCGTGGATTTACCGGATCCGCTGGGCCCCACAATCGCATACATCTTCCCGGCCGGCACCGTAAAGCTGATATCCGTGAGCAGCGGCTTTTCCGGGTCATAGGAGAAGGCCACATGATCATAGACGATGTCCCCATCCGTCACATCGGGTGTCGCGCCGTTTTCCGGGGAGCGGATGGGGTTTTCCATGTCAAAATAGTCAAAGATCCTGGTAAACAGGGCCAGCGACCGCGTGAAGTCCACATGGATGTTCAGCAGCGACTCCACCGGGCGGTACAGCCGGTTCACCAGGGACACCGTGGCCGTGATGGTACCGACCGTGAGAGCAGGATCGGCGCGGGTGATGATGAAGTATCCGCCCGCAAAGTAAATGAGCAGCGGGCCAAGCTGGGTAAACAGCCCCATCACCACGCGGAACCAACGGCCGCTCTGCTGTTCCTTCAGGCTCAGCCGTGTGACTTCCTCATTGACCTCCACGAAGCGCTCATACTCCCGCTTTTCCCGGGTAAAGAGCTTCACCAGCAGCGACCCGGAGACGGAAAGCGTCTCGTTGATGAGCTGGTTCATCTCGTCATTCTTCGCCTGGCTGTCGGTGAGCAGCGCATAGCGCTTTTTCCCGACCTTTTTCGTCGGCAGGATCAGCAGCGGAATCACCACGATCCCCACCAGCGCCAGCTGCCAGCTCATGGTAAACAGCGCCACCAGGCTTGTGACGACGGTCGCGATGTTGGAGACCACGTTGGAGAGCGTCCCCGAGATCACGGTGCTGACGCCGCTGATGTCGGTGTTCATGCGGGTGATGATGTCGCCCTGCTTCTCCGAGGTAAAGAAGGCATGCGGCATATGCTGCAGATGGTCATACATCTGGTTCTTCATGTCGAAGATGATCCGCTGGGAGATCCAGGAGTTGATATAGCTTTCAAGGACCGAGATCACCTGGGAGGCCGAGAGCGTCACAAACGCCAGGATCAGCAGCCGGATCAGCAGCGCCATGTTCTTCCCCACCAGCGCCTCATCCACGATCCGGCCCGTGATGATGCTCGGGAGCAGCCCGAGCACCGCCGACACCAGGATCGTCACAAACACCAGGAGAAACTGCAGCCGGTAAAGCAGCAGGTAGGACAGGATCCGCCGGATCAGAGCGCCGTTTACCTCGGGCATATTCTGTTTTTCCTCGTCGGTGAGGAAGCCTCTCGGCCCCAGGCCGCGTGTCGGAGGTGGCACAGGATCGCCGCCTTTCTTTCTCGCGTCGTTTCCGCGATCGTATTTCTTTCTTTTTTGGTTGAAACAGGATTATTCTACGTGCGATAAGGGTCTGAGTCAAGTCGCGAATCATGAATTTTCCGGGATTTATCCCGAATTTTGTTGTATTTAACGATTGACGCACAAGTTTCGATTCGCTATACTTGTCACGTTGCCTGAATGGTGGTTTTCGATACATTCTATTCTCTTTTGGAGGTCTCTATATGATTGGTCAGATTTCCCGTGATGAAATCCGCAGCGCCATTGCAGACAAACTCTGCGCCCACTTCAGCGTCTCCCCTGACAACGCGACGGAAGAGCAGGTTTTTCAGGCCTCGGCCATTGTCATCCGTGAACTTATGAGCCGTTTCCTCGCCATTGAGGATCCGCACCGCGTCGAGAAAGAAGTTCACTATATGTCCATGGAGTTCCTGATGGGACGCAGTCTGATGAAGAACGCCTACAACCTCGGCATCGGTGAAGCTTTGTCCGGAGCCCTGGAGGATCTGGGTTTCAACGCTTCGGATATTTTTGAGGCAGAGCCTGACGCCGGTCTCGGCAACGGCGGTCTCGGCCGTCTTGCCGCCTGCTATATGGACAGCATGGCCTCCCTCGGTCTGGAGGGAACCGGCTACTCCATCTGCTATGAACTCGGTATTTTCAAGCAGCAGTTCCGGGACGGAAAGCAGACCGAAGTGGCAGACAACTGGCGTACCGCCGCCGAAAGCTGGCTGATTCCCCGCTACGAGGACACGGTCGAGGTCCGCTTCGGCGGTCAGATCTCCCCGCACTGGGACAACCAGGGGCACTATTTTGCCGAACACACCGGCTACACCTCCGTCATCGCGGTCCCCCGCGACATGCTGATCGCCGGTTACGGGGAGAACACGGTCAACACCCTACGTCTCTGGGACGCCAAGAGTCCGAACTCTCTGGACATGTACCTCTTCTCCGAGGGCGAGTATGTCAAGAGCATGGAGCAGCGCACCATGGCCGAAGTGATCACCAAGGTTCTCTACCCCGCCGACGACCATATTGAGGGCAAAACCCTCCGTCTGAAGCAGCAGTATTTCTTTGTCTCCGCCAGTGCCCAGGACATCGTCCGCAAGCACCTGAAGAAGTGGGGCGACATCCGCAGCTTCTCCCGGCATCATGTGATTCAGATCAACGACACCCATCCCACGATGATCATCCCCGAGCTCATGCGCATCTTCATGGACGAGCACGGTCTCGGCTGGGACGACGCCTGGGAGCTGGTGCGCAACAGCGTCGCCTACACCAACCACACCGTCATGTCCGAGGCGCTGGAGAAGTGGCCGCAGGATCTGATTCAGCAGCTGCTGCCGCGTCTCTGGGAAATCATGTGCGAGATCAACCGCCGCTGGTGCGACTATCTGGTCCAGTCCTTCGGCTGGGACGAGCGCGTCGGCCGCAACCTGATCATCCGCGACGGCCAGGTCCACATGGCCAATCTCTGTCTCTCCGCCTGCCGGATGGTAAACGGCGTCTCCCGCCTGCACGGCGAGATTCTCCGCAACGACCTCTTCAAAGATGTCTGCTCCCTGCGTCCCGAGCGCTTCACCTACGTCACCAACGGCATCGACCATCGCCGCTGGCTTGCCCAGATCAATCCCGAGCTGCACAAACTGATCACCGAGCTTCTGGGCGGAGATGAGTATCTCCTGAACGCCGACGCTCTGTCCGGTCTGCGTGCCTTTGAGAAAGATCCTGACGTTCTCAGCCGCATCAACGCCATCAAGCGCGGCAACCGCGAACGCTTCACCCAGTTTCTGCATCGCAACGGCAGTGACGTCATCCTGAATCCGGACGCCCTCATGGATGTCCAGATCAAGCGTCTGCACGAGTACAAGCGCCAACTCCTCTGTGCCATGAGCATTGCAAGCCTCCAGATGCAGCTGCACGATAACCCCAACCGTGACTTCCAGCCGCGCAGCTTCGTCTTCGGCGCCAAGTCCGCCGCCGGCTACAAGACCGCCAAGCGCATTATTGAGCTCCTGCTCTCCATGCAGAACGACATCAACAACGATCCCATCTGCAAGGACCGTCTCCAGATCTGCTTTGTGGAGAACTACCGCGTCTCCGCCGCCGAGGCCATTGTCCCTGCCGCCGATATCTCCGAGCAGATCTCCACCGCCGGCAAGGAAGCTTCCGGTACCGGCTGCATGAAGCTGATGATGAACGGCGCCGTGACCATCGGCACCCTGGACGGCGCAAACGTCGAGATGTATGAGCGCCTCGGTGACGAGAACATGTTCCTCTTCGGTCTCCACACCGATGAGATCGAGTCCTGGCGTCGCAACGGCTACGATCCCGCTTCCATCGCCAACAATGACCCGGAGATCAATCGCGTCATGCAGCGCTTCAGCCAGGGCTTCTCGGACGGCAAGAGCTATTCCGACCTGGTTTCCGGCCTCCTCTACGGCGGCGATCCCTACATGCTGATTGCCGACTACCGTGCCTATGTTGAGTGCCGCGACCGTCTTTACGCCCGTCTCGCCGACGATACCGAGCGCGCCCGCCTCGCCCTCGTGAACACCGCCGAAAGCGGCTTCTTCGCCGCAGACCGCGCCATCCGCGAATACGCCGACCGGATCTGGAACCTGTAAGAATCGGTCAGCCCTGAATGATTTGCAGCCTGCTGTGCTTAATGCACAGCAGGCTGCTTCTCTTTTGCCGTATGGTATGATGTGCCACAGGTGTAGGGGGACTATTTCACTGTCAAGCAGGAGGCCTTCCGTTTGGCCTCCCGCTTCACTGTTATTACTTCAGTTCGTTCACATACCTGGCGCGCTCCCCGCCGATGAACTTCGGGCGGGTTCTGGCGCAGACCAGGCTGGCCGCGCCGATCTTCCGGATGCTCAGTCTCACCGGCACCGCAACTTCGCGCAGATGCATGCCGATCAATGTGTCGCCGATGTCCATGCCCG
This sequence comes from Oscillospiraceae bacterium, assembly GCA_017458335.1. Classification (GTDB taxonomy): domain Bacteria; phylum Bacillota; class Clostridia; order Oscillospirales; family Oscillospiraceae; genus Limivicinus. The sequence continues at coordinate 37,194 of JAFTFT010000017.1, read as the reverse complement.
CATGCGCCCGGACGTGTTCCACCGCCGCCGGCTGCTCCATATGCTCCCAGACCGTCGTGGCGAAGGAGCCGCCCGCATGCGCCCAGGGCCGGACGTTCACCGGTTCGTATCCGAACTTCTCCGCCGTGCTCCTCTCCACGATCAGCGCCCGGTTCAGATGCTCGCAGCACTGCACCGCGAGAAGAATCCCCTTCTCCTCCAGCACCGGGGCAATCCCCTCATAGACAGCCTGTGCCGCTTCCATGCTCGAGCCTTTTCCAATCCGCTCGCCCATGATCTCGCTGGATGAACAGCCGATGACCAGCAGATCCCCCGGCTGCAGTTTTGAAACCTCCAGCAGTTCCCGCACGGCGCGCTCCGCCTGCTCTTTGATCTGCTCAAACACGATGCATTACTCCCTTCGATATTCGTGAATCCGAAACTGAGCCGTAACGGCCAGTTCCTGCAGCTGCGCCAGACGCCCGGCGCCGTTCTTCGGCGTCTTCCAGGTATACGGCGTCATGTGGAACAGCGCCTGAATGCTCTCCGCGTCGTATAGTGTAAACGAGGTCTCCACCGGCTCCACTCCCACGAGATGGAATCCGGGATACTCCTCCCGCTTCTCCTCATTCTCATACGGCGCGTCATAGAGCACGCTTTTCAGCTCCCACAGGTGCTTCGGTCCCGGAACGACATAGAGGAAATGCCCGCCCGGTTTCAGAACCCGGGCGAATTCCTCCGCCGCCAGCGGAGAGAAGCAGTTGACCAGAAGATCCACAGACGCAGTCGGTACCGGCAGGCGGTACACCGAACTCACGGCAATCTCCGCATCGGCGCAGCGCTTCGCGGCCTTTCTGGCCGCCGCCTTCGAGAGGTCCGCTCCGGCTGTCCGTCCGCCGTGGCGCCGCAGCGTCTCGCACAGGGCGGCAGTATAATAACCCTCGCCGCAGCCCGCGTCCAGCAGGACCGGGTCGGGGCCGCAGACCTTCTCCGCCAGCGCGCAGAGCTTTTCCCGCAGCGGCGCGTACCAGCCGCCGTCCAGGAACCTCGTCCGCGCCGCCACCATCTCCCGGTCGTCGCCCGGCGAGGCGGAATGCCGGTAATTGGCCGGCAGGAGATTCACATAGCCCTCCTTTGCAAGGTCATAGCTGTGGCCGGCCGGGCAGCGCAGAGTGCGGACTTCCCGGGTCAGCGGCGCGCCGCAGACCGGACAGCAGAGCACGGAACCGTCCCGCGGCATGCTCTGCTCAGACATCCACGTAGACCGTCAGAACAACGATGGCGATGGTGATTTCCGTCTCCGGATCTCCGTCCAGCGCGATTCCTCTCGGATTGGCGCCGCCCTGATGGACCTGTACGTCCACGGTCCATCTGTTCAGGCAGTCGGTCACCACCGCCGGGTCTGCCTGCTCCGGATGCGGGACATAGATGTCCGCGTGGATCCTGGCCTGCGTCTTCCGATCCGTGATCCCAAAGACCTCCGAAATTCCTGCCATGCAGCAGTGATGGATCGCGTCCTTCGTTGCCTTCAGAACGGCGTTGTTCTGATCGCCGCCGTGCATGTCCACGCCCTGTCCAAATTCAATGATCAGTCTCTTGAATGCCATTTTTATTTCCTCCTGTTTCTTTTTCTGTATTAGCCATCCATTCCAGGATCAGCCGGACCGTCTCATCCTGCTGTTCCTCCGCCGTGATCGCCGGAACGCCGTCTCCCTTCTGGGGCCCGTAGTTTCCGAACTGCGCGTGATTTCCGCCGTCCAGGACATATTCCTTCACGTCCCCGAACTCCGAAGCACTGGAAACGCGGTCCAGGTTGAGAACACCGTCCTCGGAGCCGCGGAGCAGCAGAATCGGCTCCTCCACCGGTCCGGTCGGGTAGGCCGCCAGCAAAATAACGCCGTCCAGATCATGCTTCTCCGCGAAAACCGCAGACATCGCGCCGCCCAGCGAATGCCCGCCGATGTACCACCGGTCAGAGGCATGTTCCTTCATCACCCGCTCTGCCGCGTTCAGCCCGAAAATTGCCAGGCGGAACGGCATCTTTACCAGGCATACGTCAATCCCGTTCTCTGCCAGGCTGCTGAGCAGCGGCGCATAGGCAGTCTCCTCTACTTTCGCACCCGGATAAAAGACCAGCGCATCGGTTTCGGAGGGGCCGTCAAAGTACCAGCCGTAGTCCGTTCTTTCAATCCGGATCTCGTCTGATTTCATGGCCTGCAGCGCGGTTCCGTTTGCCCGGTAGCAGTCCGCGGTGTAGAGATACCAGGCCAGAATCACCGCTGCGAGCAGAAGCGCCGGTACAAGCCACCAGCGGCTCCGTTTTGCCTTGTTTTTCTCTTTCCCCGTCGCCGGTCTCATCTCCTTTGGTTTTTCCTGAAGGATCTGCTTCTGTTTCGAATTCTATCACAATTCGCCCGCTCTCACAATCCCTGGCGGTCCGAAATTCTCTCCATCCCTCTCCGCTCTGTCTCTCAGAGAAATCTGATCACAGGCAAAGCGACCGGTCCCCGGAAATCCGCTTTTCTATGCGGCTCCGGGGGCCGGTCGCTCCCTATAGATTCGATTTTCGCGCTCTGTTTTTGTCAATGCAGGTATTTTCTCAGCCGCTCGGAGAGCAGGACCGCAAGGCCCATCTTGATCAGATCCGGAACAATGAACGGAATCACGCACCAGCCGAGCGCGGTCGCAAGGGCAATCGCGCCGCTGCTGCGGGTATACACAAGCATAAACCATGCGGTGCCGAACGCATAGCAGACCGCAAGTCCCAGCACCATGGCCGCGATCCGTACGGGCAGCTTCGTCCCGAAGAGCTTCTCCGCTCCCCAATAGATCAGGCCAACGAAAATAAAGCCGATGATATAGCCGCCGGTCGTTCCGAACAGGATGCCGATGCCTCCTCTGAAACCCGAAAATACGGGAAGACCGACCGCTCCCAGCAGGATATACACCAGGATGGAAACCGTTCCCCGCTTCCCGCCCAGCAGGCCGAGCACACAGAACACCGCAAAGGTCTGCATCGTAAAGGGAACCGCCGCCGGAATGCTGATCCAGGAACAGATTGCGATCAGCGCGGCACAGACCGCCATATAGGCCAGATCGACAACCCGGAATTGCTTGCTCATCTCAAAATGCTCCCTTCCTGCACCCCATTTTCGAGGCGCGAAGGGAGTATAGCATTTCAGGCGCAGATTGTCAACTTATTATTTTTATTTTTGGTTTACAATCGTTTTCATCCGCTCAGGCGTCAATACTGATCCAGCGCTGTATGATACAGCTTTCCGGAGATGACGATCTGGCAGACTTCGCTGCTCCCCTCGCCGATGGTCAGCATCTGCGCATCCCGGAAATAGCGGTCCACGTCCGTGTACTGGCTGAGGCCCTTCGCCCCGTGCAGCTGCACGGCAGACCGACAGACCTCCAGGCACATCTCCGTCGCGAACAGCTTCAGCGCCGCAACTTCCATTGTCGCGCGCTCCTGCCGCCGGAACATTTCCGCCACGGTATAGAGCGAGTTTCGTGCCATGAAAATCTTCTCATACATCCTCGCAACCTGGAAAGATACCCCTTGATAGGAGGAGAGACTCCTGCCGAAGTGCCCGCTTTGGCTGGTATGTTTTACGCTGCACTCCATCGCACCCTGCGCGATCCCGACGGCCAGCGCCGCCATGTCCAGGCGGCCTTCGTTCAGCAGGATCTTCATCTGGCCGTAGGCGCTGTTCTCCTGCCCGATCAGGCAGTCGCGCGGAACCTTGCAGTTTTTCATCCGGACGACTCCGGTGGGGGAATTCTTCATGCCGATCAGCGGTGTGCGCCGGCTGTCATCCAGGCCTGGTGTTTTGGCATCCACATAGAACAGACTGACATCCCGATAGCGTCCTGAGGTCGCACTCTTGGCACTCACGATATATCCGTCCGCCGCCCCGGCGCTGGTGATCCAGCACTTCTCGCCGTTCAGGATCCAGCCGTCGCCGTCAAAGGTCGCCGTGGTATCGATTCCCAGCGCATCCGAGCCTCCGCTGGCCTCGGTGATGGCAAAAGCAAGTACATGCTCTCCGCGGAGGGCTTTTGAAACCACCCGCTCCCGCAGGCTTGTGCTCCCTTCCGCTTCGATCAGATTCATGCACTGGACATGCGGGCTCATGCTCAGTGCTGCGGAAGGCAGACCGCGCGCCAGCTCCTCCATCACGATCATGCTGTCCACGCCGTTATGCAGCGCTCCCTCGCGCTGGTGATAGAAGGTCAGATCCAGAAACCCCAGCTCTCCCAGGCGGATGAACAGCGCGTTCGGGAAGGCCGCACTATGTTCAAAGGATGCCGCCAGGGGCAGAATCTCGCGATCGACAAATTCACGCAGCGTCTTTCTCAGTGCCCGTTGTTCTTCTGTGATTTGAAACATGCTTCAGTCCTCCCCGCGGTCCAGTGCTGATGCGATCAGGATCGCCTTGGCATAGGTTGCCGTATCGTCATTGATTTCCGCCTCGATGGCGAAGTTGTTCCGGCTGCTGTTTTGAATCCGGCAGGTCAGGATCAGGCCCTCCGAAGAGACAATGTGTTTCGGTGCGAAGAAAGTCCCGCTCTCCAGTTTAAAGCTTTCACATCCCGCCTGGCGAAGCAGGCTTCCGGCTGCGGAAAGCAGCAGATCCATCTCGATATGGCCGATGTTCTTCAGTTCCGCATCGGGGATGCGGATGTGATAGACCGCCGTATCCGCGTCCGACACCGTCACATCCCGGCTCAGGAACGAATCCGCCGCGTATTCATAGGTGTTCGGCTCCGTATACATATAATAACGCAGCAGATCGTTGGAAGTGATGATACCCTGAACCTGCTTTTCATTTACAACCGCCGCCATCGACTCGTTGTTCAGAATAAACTGCTTTGCCACCTCTGTCAGGCTGTCTTCCGCCCGGACCACCATCATCCGGCTCTCCTCCGCCACCATCGACCGGACCTTCTGCGAGGGGATGGCGGAAGCCGCCTTCCAGACATCCAGCCCTCCGTACAGGGCCAGCTCATCGTCTACGACAGGGTACTGCTTGACCATGCTGCTCTCCAGATAGAGTCTTTGCCAGTCTGCGATGATGTCATTGTAATAGAGATAATCCGGCGTCTGCATCCAGGCCGCCACATGCCCGCTGCCGGAAAAGTCAGACCGGTCCGCAAACTCCGCGTCGAACAGGCGCACCAGGGAATAGGCGCTCTGCGGGGAGGAGAGAATCAGCAGGCCGCTGCGCTCGGCCTGATTCATCTGCATCCAGCTCGCCTTGCTCCCGGAGGTCAGCAGCAGGTTGGCCCCCGCCTCCAGAATCGCCGTCTGCAGCTCCGGCCGGTCGCCGCAGAGGCAGAGACAATTTCCGGCCTGCTGTCCCTTCAGCTGGCTTTGCATGTTCTCCTCTGAGCCGTCACAGATGATCAGCTTCCGGATCTGCCGGTTCAGCTGATCCCTTCCCGCCAGAATTCCGAGGCCCAGCAGCCGGACCACATCGGTCGCGAGGATCGCGTTTTCAAAGACCGGCTGTTCTGTTACAACCCGCACCGTCCCGGCCTTTGGTTTGACCACAACCAGACCGCGCTGCTCGGCTTCCTTGACGGCCTTATACGCTGTCCCCTCGCTGACCTGCAGCTTCGCCGAGAGTTCCCGCACCGACACCCTCGTCCCGTCTGTGAGCGATTCGATATAGTTCAGCACCAGATCGTTTTTGATGGAAATCTTTGACACCCGCTTTCAAAACTAGCACAGAACAAAACAGCTCAATTTTGACGTCTGTTTTTTCCTGAAATTGTATTATAAAAAAGCCTTGCCTGTAGTAGACATATTTTGCCAATTTGTCAAAAGTTCCGAATTTAACAAGTGGATTCGTTTTTCTGTTGACTTCTGTTTTATTCTTGTTTATGATTTAACCGGTCTGAGACAGAAATGGAAAGATCTTTTGTTCATTTTTGCTTCATCTGTATTATAACAGATATGGGTAGAATTGCAAGATCTTTTTTAATCTGTACTAAAAATAACAAAATTTTTAATGGAGGTCTTACAAATGTTCAAGTTTACCGAAGAGCAGCTCATGATCCGCGATATGGTCAGAGAGTTTACCGCCAACGAGGTCGAGCTGCGGGACCGCGACATGGATGAAAACGGATTTGACTTCGATCTGATTCCGAAACTGGTTGACGCCGGGCTCATGGCGATTCATCTCCCCGAACAGTACGGCGGTGGCGGCGGCGATACCATCACCAGCGAGATCGTCATCAACGAGATCGCAAAGGGCAGCGCTTCGATCGCCCTGTTCCTGGACGCCCATTGGCTGGCAGCCGACATGATTCTGTATCACGGCACCGATGAGCAGAAGGCCAAGTACCTTCCGCTGGTCGCCGAAGGCAAGGTCTTCGCTTTCGGTCTGACCGAATCCAACGCGGGTTCTGACGCAGGCGCCATCAAGTCCGTCGCCGAGAAGCAGCCGGACGGCAGTTACATTCTCAACGGCGGCAAGGCCTGGATCACCAACTCCGGAATCGCCGATTACTACCTGATCATGGCCAAGACCGATCCCGAAGCAGGGAACAAGGGCATCTCGGTTTTTGTCGTCCCGAAGGATGCCGAAGGCCTCACCGTCGGCAAGTTTGAAAAGAAGATGGGCATGCGCGGCACCGGCACCTGCGAGCTCAGCTTTGACAACATTCACATTCCGGCAGAAGACCGCGTCGGCCCCGAGGGCAGAGGCTTCATGATTGCCATGCAGGCCCTGGACGGTGCCCGCGTGTCCATCGGTGCCATCGCCAACGGTCTCATGCAGCACGCCATGGACAAGGCCGTCAAGTATGCCAAGGAGCGCACCACCTTCGGCAAGCCCATCTACAAGTATCAGGCCGTGGGCTTCAAGTTTGCCGATATGGCAGCCAAGATCCGCGCCACCGACCTCATGATCTGGGATACCTGCCAGATGAAGGACGAAGGCAAGCGCATCTCCGTCGAGGCGGCAGAGCTGAAGCTGCTCTCCTCCCGCTGGGCCTGCGAGGTCTGCGACGACTGCATCCAGATCCACGGCGGCAACGGCTACAGCCGTGAGTTTGATGTCGAGCGCTTTTATCGTGACGCCAAGCTTCTGGAGATCGGCGAAGGCACCAGCGAGATTCTCCGCATGGTCATCAGCGGCGCCGTGATCGGCAGATAAATCCAGGTACATTTTTCTCAAAGGAGTTTCTTCCATCCATGAAGATTTTGGTATATGTCAAACAGGTTCCTGACACGGATGATGTCAAGCTGGATCCCAAAACCGGCAACATCATGCGCGAAGGCGTCGCCAGCAAGCTCAATCCGCTGGACGCCAATGCCGTGGAAGCTGCCATCCGGCTGAAAGAGAAGTATGGCGCTCAGGTCTGCGCCATCAGCATGGGGCCGCCCCAGGCGGAAGACGTCCTGAAGAAGGCGCTGGCGCTCGGCTGCGACGAGGCCTATCTTCTCTCCGACCGTGCTTTCGGCGGAGCCGATACCCTCGCGACTTCCTACACGCTGGCCATGGCCGCCAGGAAGATCGGAGATTACGATCTTCTGCTCTTCGGCCGGCATGCCGTCGACGGCGATACCGCCCAGACCGGTCCTGCCACCGCGGCCCAGCTCGGCATCCCGCAGATTACGCTGGCCTCGTCCATCGATGTGCAGGACGGCTATGTGATCTGCGACCGTGTACTCGAAACCTGTACCCAGAAGGTCCGGGCCAGGCTTCCCGCGCTGGTTACCGTCACCGGTGAGATCAATACCCCGCGCTATCCCAAGCCCATCAACATCATGAAGGCGCTGAAGAAGCCCCGCTTTGTCTGGAACGCCGAAGATCTCGGCGCAGACAAAACCCAGACGGGAATCCCCGGTTCTCCCTCCTCTACCAAGGAGGTTCTGGAACCGCCCAAGCGCAACGCCGATACAAAATATTTCTCCGGCTCCACCGAAGAGATCGCTGCTCAGCTTGCAGACATGCTGCATGACGAGCACCTGATTTAAGGAGGCGAACACTGATATGGCAAAAGAAGATTATAAGGGAATATGGGTGTTTGCCGAACAGCAGAACGGCGTTCTCAACCCCGCTGTGCTGGAAATTCTTGCCAAAGCGCTGGAGCTCAAGGCACACACCGGAGAGGAGCTCACCGCGGTTCTGCTGGGTGACGGAGTCTCCTCGCTGGCCGAAACACTCTTTGCTTACGGCGCCGACAGCGTCATCCTCGCCGAGGACAGGGCCCTGGCCTCCTACAGTGCCCGCCCCTATGAGGCCGCGCTGACCCAGCTTGCCGAAAAGTACAAGCCTTCCATTATCCTGTATGCGGCCACTTCTCTCGGGCGCGATCTCGCGCCGCGTATGATGGTCTCCCTGAAGACCGGTCTAACCGCCGATGCGATCGACCTCGGCTTCGACCGGGATGAGGTGTTCTATCAGACGACCCCCGCCTACGGCGGCAGCATTCTGGCCCACATTGTCATCCTGGAAGCCCGTCCCCAGATGGCGACGGTACGGCCGATGATGTTCGAGCCCATTGAGCCCCGGACGGGTGCTGCCGGCAAGCTCATTGCCGAGACCGTCGATGTCAGCGCGGACCCTGACTATGAGGTGCTGGAGACAGCCCCCAAGCAGGATACCGGCGATGCCATCGAAGGCGCGCAGGTGATCATCGCCGGCGGTCGGGGCATCAAGGACCAGGCGGATCTCGAGCCGCTGAAGGAGCTGGCTTCTCTGCTGGACGGAAAGCTCGCCGCCTCCCGTCCGCTGGTCGACAACGGCTGGCTGCCGCATGAGAAGCAGATCGGTCAGAGCGGTACCACCGTCAAGCCGAAGTTCATTTTCAACATCGCGATTTCCGGCTCGGTCCAGTATCAGGTCGGCATGCAGAACGCCGGCTGCGTCATCTCCGTCAACCATACCAAGGGCGCGCCGATCTTCGACATTTCGCACTACGGTGTGGTCGGCGATTACAAGACGGTCATTCCCGCTCTGGTAGCGGAAATCAAAAACAGGAAAGTCTGATCATAAAAATAATTGAAAAGGAGATTCATTATGAGCGATCGTAAATTCATCATCCCCGAGTTCGGTCCCTTTGCAGGCATGCGCGTCGTCTGCTCCGGCTCTCTGGTAGCCATGCCCTTTGCCGCCACCATGCTGGCCGACTTCGGCGCCGAAGTCATCCAGATCGAGCGCCCCGGTGTCGGCGATACGCTCCGTATGCTGGCTCCCTTTGCCGATGTCAATGGTACGAAGGTCTCCACGGCCTGGGCACAGAACGCCCGCAACAAGCTGGCCATGAGCCTCGAGCTGAACCTCAAGCACGAAGAAGTCAAGGAAATCTTCTACGGACTCATCAAGGAAGCCGACATCTTCATGGAGAACATGGTCTGGATGGACAAGCTGGGCGTCTATGACGAGGAGCTGCTCAAGGTCAACCCGAAGCTGGTCATCGTCCACGTTTCCGGCATGGGCCACAAGGAATTCGGCGGTCTGCCCAATGTCTGCAACCGCGCCTCCTACGACATGATCGGTCAGGCCTTCTCCGGCTGGCTGTACCTGCAGGGTGACGCCGACCGCGATCCGGCCATCGCCAAGCCCTACACCAACGACTATGTCTCCGCCTTTGCCACCCTGTTCGCCGCACTCGCCGGCTACACCTACGCCCAGAAGACCGGCAAGGGCCAGGTCGTCGACGTCGCTCAGTTTGAAGCGATGGCGCAGTACATGTGCGGCACCTACACCGCCTACACCATGACCGGCAAGGTCGCCGAACGCTCCGGCAACTTCAACCCCGCCTTCCAGCCGTACAACCTCTTCAAGTCCAAAGATGGCTTCCTGGTCGCGCTGGGCGCCTTCGGCCCCGGCGTCTACAAACGCTGCATCCCGGCCATGGGTCTCGATGTGGAGTATTATAACTACAAGGACTGCTCCTCCGGCCCGGCGGCCGTCGCCTCCGAAAAGGGTCAGGAGCTGAACCGGAAGGTCATCGAGTGGTGCGCCGCCCACGATGCACAGGAGATCGAGAGCGTCATGGAAGCCGCCCGCGTTCCGTGCGCAACCGTCAACACCGCCAAGTCCGCCTACGAGAACGAGCATTTCCGTTCCCGCGGCGACTGGGTCAAGTATGAGGATCAGACCACCGGCGCCGAGATTGAGGCCTTCGGCATTGCCCCGAAGATGAGCGAGACTCCGGGCCAGATCTGGCGCGGCGCTCCCTCCATGGGTCAGGATACCGAGAATATTCTGAAGACGATTCTGGGTTACGACGATGCCAAGATCGCCGAGCTGAAGGAAAAGAACCTGATCTGATCATCTGATTTCTCCTTCTTCCAGTTTTCCTTTCCCCCTTTGGGCCCCGTCTGCTGCGGCAGCGGGGCCTTTTCTGTGCGGAACTCCGGCCGTGTCCGAACGGCCGTCCGCCCCCCCGGGCAGTCCCGGGCTGAACGCCAAACGCTGCCGCAAGGTATAAAGGGCTTCAAAAAAGAGCCCTTTCGTGGTATACTGAATTCATCAAACAAACGGGAGGTAATCTTATGAAGTTTTTCCAGTGTCCTGACTGCGGGAAAATTCTGATCCCCGACCGCTCCGAGGACTTTGAGCCGAAGAAGCTGGTGGAGCTCGTTCCCAACACCACCGACGCCGCCGGTGAGAAGCATGTTCCCGTCATCAGGGCGGACGGCAATTCTGTCAAGGTCGAAGTCGGCGCCGTCGCGCATCCCATGCTGGATGCCCACTACATCACGTTTATCGTTCTGGAGACCAGCCAGGGCTATCAGAAGAAGGACCTGAAGCCCGGTGACAAGCCCGAGGCGGTCTTTGCCCTGGCGGGCGGCGAGACCGTCGTTGCCGCCTATGAGTACTGCAACCTCCACGGTCTCTGGAAGGCCGAGGCCTGAGCGCTTCTCCTTTTTTAAGCCTGTTTGCCCGATGAAAAAAGATAAATTTACCCTCGCGGTCTGCCAGCTCCGGACTGAGCTGGAGTATGAAGAGACCATGAGCAAGGCAGAATCCATGCTTCGGGACGCCGCCGGTTCCGGCGCAGACGTCGCCGTGCTGCCCGAGATGTTCTCCTGTCCCTACAGCAGGGAGTACTTCCACAGGTTTACCGCGAAAGGGCACGAGGAAAGCTGCCGCCGCATGGCCGAGTGGGCCCGGAAGTACCATCTCCTCCTGGTCGGCGGGTCCGTGCCGGAGGCCGAAGGCGGTCTTCTGTACAACACCAGTTTTGTGTATGACCCGGACGGGACTCTGCTTGCCCGTCACCGCAAGGTCCACCTCTTTGACGTGGATCTGCCCGGGATGCGGTTTCACGAGTCCCACACCTTTACGCCCGGGTCCGAGATCACCGTTTTTGACACGGAATTCGGCCGGATGGGCGTGGCGATCTGCTTTGATGTCCGCTTTCCCGAGCTCTTCCGGGCCATGGCCAGGCGCAGCGCGGAGCTCATCTGCCTCCCCGCCCAGTTCAACATGACGACGGGCCCCGCTCACTGGGAAACGACCCTGAGGGCCCGCGCCATCGACAATGAGCTGTTCTTCGTTGCCGCTTCCGCCGCGCGCTATGAGGGGTTCTCCTACGAGTGCTGGGGACATTCCATGATCATTGACCCCTACGGAACCCCTCTGGCCGCCGCGGACGAAACCGAGCAGACGCTCCTCGCCGAGATTGACCTGAAACGGATCGCCGAGGTCCGTGCCCAGCTCCCCACCTTCCTGCACCTGCGGGAAGACGTCTATACCGTAACAAACTGAAAGGAAATCATCTCATGAATCTGAATCCGAAAAACCTGCTGAAAGCCAAAAGCGCCTGGAGCAGCTTCCGCTCCAACCATCCGAATGTTCTCCCCTTTCTGAAGGACGTCCTCCAGAAAGGCATCAAAGAGGACGTTCAGGTTGAAATTCTCGTCCACTATCCCGACGGGACGGATAAGAATCTCGGCCTCCGTCTGAAGCAGAGTGATGTGGAATTTTTCGACGTACTCCAGAACACCCTGCTGTAACCGCTCTGCAGAACATCGGAGGGAAGTCCCGTGATGAATCGGGACTTCCCTCCTGTTTTTTATTCTGCTTTGACCGCAGCTGCACTCCCGTGCCTGCTCTTCTGCGCTTTCAGTTCCGGTCAAGCCGGACTTCCCGGAGGGCACGGAGAATCGGCGTCCCGTCCCCGGCCGTAAGTTCCATCAGGAGATAGTACGGCTCTCCGGCGCCGGCCGCTGTTGCACGGCACAGGAGGCAGAAGGTTTCTTCTCCCCGTCTCCCCAGCACCGCAACCGGCTCATAATCCACGCCAACCAGCGTCCCGGCTGCCCCGCGGAACAGCGTGCGGATCTCCTCCGTAAGCTCCGTCGGGCCGGTGCTGTCCCAGCCGCGCCGGTCCGGGTTCTCCTCCCCTGTCGGGGCGGAGACTTGAATACGGCTCTCCCCGGTGAAGCTCGGACTGGAGTAGATCACACAGCTGAAGGATTTCGTTGCCGTCAGGGCAATCCCGCTCCCGTCGTCCGTGCCGATCACATCGCCGGCCTGTCCGGAGACCGGCTCGAGCCGGGAATACTGCGTCCCTGATTTGAAATTCTTCGCCTTTTCGATGCTGCCGATCGCGAGCACCGTTCCACCGCTGATGCTCAGCTGCGCGTCGCTTCCGTCTCCCTTGTCGAAGATGCTGTTGCGGCTGTTTTCCGGCCCTTCCACCAGGGTGACGCCGCCCGAAATGAGAATGGAGCGGTTGCTGTCGATGGCGTCGCCGGCGGCGTTGAGGTAGAGGCTGCCGCCTTCAATGACCACGTCGCCCTGGATCCCGTCCTCTCCCGCGGCGTTGATTCCGTCATCACTTGCCGTCACCCGGAGTTCTCCGCTCCGGATCAGCACGCAGGCGCCTTCCATCCCCTCATAGCTCTCGTCGATCGTGACGCTTCCGCCGTCCACATAGATGCCCTGTTTTCCCTTGAGTCCGTCGTTCGCCGCCCGGATGGAGATCGTCGCGCCCGTAATCCGCAGAGCGGACTTGCAGTGGATCCCGTTTTTCCCGGATTCAATATGCAGGCGGCCGGGGCCGTTGACGGTAAGGTCATCCTCCGAATACAGCGGAGAGCCGGAATCCGACATGCTGACGAGGCTGTTTTCCCCCACACACTGCAGGATCACCTTCTCTGCCGCCTCTGCCTCGATGCAGGGGCCCTTTTGATTGGTCATGGATGCATGGTCCAGAATCAGATAGATGTTGCCGGATTTCTTCGGCTCTTTGATCCGGATGGTGACGCCGTCCGACCGTCCGGTGATGCGGTAAACCCCTTTGCGCTCGATGACCACGGGGTTTCCGGAACGGCCTCTGGTCTCATCCGAAAGCGTGCCGTGATCTCCCTCCAGGGTAATGACGGCATCTTCCGCTTCCTCCGCCACGTTGTTGTAGTCGCTCTTTGAAAAGACGTCTCCTTCCTCTGCAGAAGCAGCGATCGGAAGCAGGAGGAGAAGCGACAGGCAGAGCGCGGCAATTTTTCCCGCTTGTTTCATCATGGCTTTTTTCTCCTTTCGGTACAACGCCTGGTTTTGAATCAGATACAGCGCGGGCACCTGCTGAAAGGCCGTCCGCGCTGTCATTTTCTCTCTATGCTTTCGGGAACGCAAGGATAAAGCCCCGGATCTCGTCTTCCGAAGCCGCGGCGCTGCCCTGGATCATTTCCGGTCTTCCGCCGCCGCGGCCGCCGATCCCGGCGTTGATGGCCTTCGCCGCCTTCCGCAGGTCGACGCTGCGGCTGCCGATGATATAGCGGTACCCGCCCGTCTCGCCCGGGAAGAAGACGGCTGCCAGCCCTCCGGCTTTTTTCACCAGGAGGTTTACCAGTTCACGCACCGCGATTTCGTCCGGGATCGCCTCAAACAGGCAGAGGTTTCCCTCCGTCTCCGGCTGCTGTGCCGCTTTGAACCGGATCAGTTCCATGGCGAGCAGCGCGTTCTTTTCCTTCAGCGCGTCCCGCTCATGGAGAAGTCTCTGTACCGCCGGTGTGATTTCATCCCGTTTGGCGCTCAGCAAAGCGGAGATTTCCGCCGCGCTCTGCTGCTTTCTCCGGTAATCCTCCAGGGCCCACATGCCGCAGCTCAGAACCAGGCGTACACCGCCGCGATGGCGTTCGGCATTCAGGACCTTGATCACGCCGACCTCACCGGTTCGGTTCACATGCGGCGCGCAGCAGGCGCAGCAGTCCACGCCCGGAATCGTGACGATCCGCACTTCCCCCGTCAGTTCCTTCTTGCTGCGATATTCCAGCGCGGTAAGCTCCTCCGGGGAGGGGAACGTGATTTCAATCGGCAGATCGGCCCGGACGGCCTCGTTTGCCTGCGTTTCAATGCTTCGGATCTCGTCCTCGCTCAGTTCCCGGTCAAAGTCAATGGTGAGGTCACCCTCGCCCATGTGAAAGCCGACGTTTTCACAGCCGTAGAGCCGATGCGCCGTGCCGGAGAAGATATGCTCGCCCGAGTGGTTCTGCATCCGGCAGAGCCGAAGCTCCCGGTCGACCTGTCCGGCCACGGATGCCCCCGCCGGCAGCGGTCCGTCGCAATAGTGGACGATTTCTCCGCCCTTCTCGTGCGCGTCCAGCACCTTCACGCCGCCAAGGTTTCCCCGGTCGGCAGCCTGACCGCCGCCCTCCGGGAAGAAGGCGGTCTCGTCCAGCACGATCTCCCAGCGGCCTTTGTTTTCTTCGCAGCGAAGCACCTTCGCCGTGAAGTCAAAGAGATGGCCGTCGGTATAATAAAGCTTCTTTGTCATGTCACAGTTCCCGGATGATCCGGTCGGTCACCGCGAGGCAGAGCGCCGCGCTCTTCTGCAGCGCCTCATAGTACTCTTCTCCGCCGCCGGTCAGGCCGTCGGAGACCGCCTTGATCATCAGGCAGGGGACCTCACAGCGCAGGCAGGTCAGCAGCACCGCCGCGCTCTCCATCTCACAGATGTCCGCGCCGTACAGGCGGTGCAGGCGTTCCTTATCCTCCTGATTGCCGACAAACTTGTCCGCCGAGGCGCAGGTCACCGGCTTCAGCTCCGGGCAGACCGCCAGGGCTTTCTCCACCAGGGCCGCGTCCGCAGGGAGATAGATGCCTGAAAACCCGGGATACTGGGCCGGTGAAACCGGGTCGATCCCCGAGAGGTCAAAATCGTAATGTACCACCCGGGTAACCACGCAGGTCTTGGTCTGCGCCATTTCCTCCGTGAGGCCGCCGACGACGCCGAAGTTCACGATCATCTCGACCTCATAGCGGTCGATCAGCAGCTGGGCCGCCGCGGCCGCGGCGATCTCGCCGATGCCGCTGTGGATCACGTAGAGAATATACTGCTCATTTTCATAATGGAACACGTCAAAACCGCCGCGGCGCTCGGTCTTTCCGGGTGTGCCGTAGCGTGCGAAGACGCTGTCCATCTCCACCGCGACCAGAAGCCCGATTTTCTTCTTTCCCTGCATGGTCATATGACTCTCACCCGGACGACTTCGTCCATCTCGCGGATTCCGTTGACGGTCTCTTCATAGATCGCGCTGCCCAGATCCACAATGGTGACGGCGTATTTGCCGCGGTTCTTGTTGATCATGTGCTCGACATTGATGTTCTTGTCGCTGATAAAATCAAGGATTCTCGTGATCATGCGCGGCACGTTCCGGTGAATGACACAGAGGCGGCAGGTCCCCGCCCGGTTCAGATAGATATCCGGCAGATTCACGGAGTTGCGGATGTTCCCGTTCAGCAGATAGTCATACATCTCATTGGCCGCCATCTCGGCGCAGCGGTCCTCGCTCTCCGGCGTGCAGGCTCCCAGATGCGGCATGGCGATCACGTTCGGCGCCTTGAGGATGGTCTCGTTGGGGAAGTCCGTCACATACTTCGCGACCTTCCCGCTGCGGAGTGCTTCCGTCATGTCCTCGTCATTCACCACTTCGGCGCGGGACTCGTTGATGATGCGCACGCCGTCCTTCATCTTGGCAAAGGCCTCTGCGTTCAGCATGTGATGGGTGCTGTCGGTGAAGGGGACGTTGATGCTGATATAGTCGCAGTTTTCATACAGCTCTTCCAGGTTCTCCGTGTGGATAACCTTGCGGGAGAGCCGCCAGGCCGCGTCGACCGACAGGAACGGGTCATAGCCCAGGACCTTCATGTTCAGGTCCACGCCCACGTTTGCCACCAGGGCGCCCACCGCGCCCAGGCCGATGACACCCAGAGTCTTGCCCAGCAGTTCCGGGCCGGCAAAGGAAGATTTTTTCTTCTCGACCAGTTCGGGGATTTTATCTCCTTCCCCGGCGATGGACTGTACCCAGGCGATACTTCCGAGGATGTCGCGGGACGCCATGACGAGAGAGCAGATCTCCTGTTCCTTCACCGCCTGCGCGTTGGCTCCGGGGGCGTTGAACACCACGATTCCCTCTTCCGTACAGCGGTCCACCGGGATGTTGTTGTACCCGGCGCCAGCCCGGGCGATCGCCAGCAGGCTCTCCGGGAATTCCATTTCGTGCAGGTCCGCGCTGCGCAGCAGCAGTCCTGTTGGATATTTGATGTTTTCGCCGACCTGGCAGCCGTTCTTTTCCAGGGCTTCAATCCCGGCGGCCGCGATCTTGTTCATGGTCTGTATCTTAAACATGCTTCCGTTCAAACTCCTTTATCGTGTTCACCAGCGCGTCCACGCCCTCCATGGGCATGGCGTTATACAGCGAGGCCCGCATGCCTCCCGCCACCTTGTGCCCCTTCAGGTTCACCAGGCCCTTTTCCGCGGCATAGCGGATAAACGCCGCGTCCAGATCCGCGTCTCCCGTGCGGAAGGTGACGTTCATGTCGCTGCGGGATCCGGGCTGCGCATGCAGGCGGAAGAGCCTGCTTTCCTCCAGGCAGTCGTACAGGCGTTTCGCGCGCTCGCGCTTGAGCTGTTCCATGCCTTCCACGCCGCCCTGCTCCTTCAGCCAGTCCAGAACCAGCGAGAGCATGTAGATGCACCAGCACGGCGGGGTATTCAGCAGCGAGTCATTCTGAATCATGGTTTCATAACTCATGATCTGCGGCGTAAAGGGCAGCTCCCGTCCGGCGAGGGCTTTATCCACAATCACGACCGTGAGTCCTGCCGGGGCCATGTTCTTCTGGGCGCCGGCGTAAATCAGTCCAAAGCGGGAGACCTCCACCGGACGTGAAAGAATGTCCGAGGACATGTCGCAGACCAGCGGTGCCTTTGTCTCCGGCACATACTGCCATTCGGTTCCGTAGATCGTGTTGTTGGCACAATAGTAGAAATACTTTGCCTCCGGGCTGAGCTGAAGCTCCTCCTGCGTCGGGATCCGGTCATGCCCGGTGTCGCCGGTGTCATAGGCGATATGGACCGTCCCGTACTTCTCGGCTTCCTTGGCCGCCTTTTTGGAGAAGTTTCCCGTGACGGCATAGTCCGCCGTGCCGCCCTCCATCAGGTTCATCGGGATCGCCGCGAACTGCAGCGTGGCCCCGCCCTGCAGGAAGAGAATCTCATGGGTCTCCGGCACCCGTAGGAGGCTGCGCAGCTTTGCCTTGGTATCCTGGAAGATTTCGGAAAATACCGGGCTGCGGTGGCTCATCTCCATGACGGACATGCCGCTGCCGTGGTAGTTCATAATCTCCGCTTTTGCCCGCCGCAGGACTTCCTCCGGCAAAATGGACGGGCCGGCGGAAAAATTATAGACTCTGTCTTCTGTCATGATGTTTCACCAGATCTTTTCTTTCTTACATTTGTACCGGGAAATTATATATGAACTTATGCGGACTGTCAAATGCAGAAGTGCACAAAAATAGCGTTTTCCGGCCCTCGTTTTGGACCGGAATGTTATTTCTTTCGCCGTATCCCGGCCCGGGACAGCATTTGAGCCCGGCTTGAAGTGCTGCAAGCCGGGCGCAAAGGGTTTTCCGTATTCTCAGTCCAATCGAATCACGCCTGCGGCGTCAGTTCCGGGAAGCTGTATTCCGTCCCCATCACGGTGATGCTCTTCACCTGGCTGATATCGATCGTGCCGCTCCAGGATGAGGTCAGCGTCGTGATGCCGTCCGCATAGGGAGCCGAGGGCGAGGCATTCAGCGGCATGGTGCTTCCGTCCGCGAAGGTGAGAAAGGCGGAAGACAGAATCTCATCCTGGAAGCGGATCCACTGAAGCTGCTTTTCAAAGTCCTCGTGGAAAGTCGGGGATTCCGCGTCCAGATTGTGGATCCGCTCCGCGTCGTCATGGGTCATCTTCCATTCCACACAGTTGGCCGAGAGGCGGATGTCCCGAATCTCCAGATTTCCTCCGTTCTCCGGATTTACCAGGCAGACGGGCTCCGTCAGGATCGGCGAGACAAACATCGTGTCCGAAGCTTCCAGGATCACCGTCCCGTAATCCGCCAGATAGACCGGTGCGTAGTTTTCGATATAGTCTTCCGTGGACGTGTCCATATCCGTCCAGACCGAAGGCCCGTCCAGGCAGCGGACCGAGAAGTATACCGGCCGGGAAAAATCCACCGTCTGCCGGTAGATCATCGCCGTCAGCATCAGGCTCTGTGTCTCCGGGTCATAGGAGTGCTCCATCAGCAGAGGCCTGTACCAGTCCGGGTCCACCACCTCAAAAGTCACGGTCTGCTGCACGCCGCTTTCATCCGGCAGGCCGGTGGGCGAGCTCCGTTCCACCATATGCTCCGCCTCGTGCCCTTCCGTAAACGGGACCGGGTGCGCAAAGCTCTTTTCAATGCCTTCTTCTATTCTTCCCGCGGTGTACCAGCAGTCCTCCGGGATCTCTTCATTCGAAGCGATATAGCTGAATTCGGTGACCATGTTGTCGAAGAAAAAGCTCCTTGCCCTCTCCTCCGATACCGGAGAGATGCTGAAGTAAACAGTCTGAAAGTCTCCCTGCTGCAGGGAAGAAATCAGCTGGATCTTCGGCTCGGTCTGCCGGGCCTCTTCTGTCGGGTCCGGCGCCGGAGCCGCGTCACGGTCGCTCTCGGCGTATTCCGTATAGCCGCTGACGCTGTTTTCGTCGATCTGAAGATCCGCACGGAGCGCCTGCTGACGGGCGGTGTGAATGCTGCTGACGGCATAGGCGGTGATGCCCATCAGGGCCATGATCGCCGCTGCGATCAGGATGCTTCTGAAAAGTTTCTTCCTTCTGAGTTTTTTCTGTCTCATGGTCTGGACCTCCTCTGTTTTTCGGTCCACCATGGTGAGATAGCGATCGTCGATTCCGGTCAGAGCCCGGTTGAGCAGATTTCGGTTCATACGGTGATCCCCTCCTCTGTGAGCTTCCTTTTTAACCGCTCCCGCGTCTTTGTCAGCAGGTACCGGACCCTTCCCTCCGGGAGATCATACTGCGCCGCGACTTCTTTGATGGTATGTGCGTAGTAGTATCGCGAGAGAAAGACACAGCAGCTCAGTTCGTCCAGTTCTCCGAGAAAACGGTTCAGGATCTCCGTCACTTCCTTTTCCTCGACCGCCTGCTCCGCGCTGCCCTTCGGGTCCGGAAGACAGGCTTCCAGTTCCTCCAGAAGCGCAACCGTCTCGGCGCTCCGTTTCGCCGCCGCGTAGTATTCCACCCGGTCAAAGGAGAGGTTGCGCGTGATGCGGGTCAGGAAATGCTTCAGCACCCGAGGTCTCGTCGGCGGGATCGCGTTCCAGGTCTTCAGGTAGGTGTCTTCGACGATTTCCTCCGCATCCTCCCGGCTGTTCAGGATCCGGTAAGCCACGCTGTTCAGATAAGTACCGTATTTCCGGGCGGTTTCCTCAATGGCGGTCTCCGCCCTCCGGAAATACAGCTCGATGATTCCGCTGTCGTCCACGGTGGTTCCTCCTTGATTTCGTAAGGTCCTTACACTACAGTAGACGGGAAATTTCAAAAAATGGCTGTAAACTGGAACAAGTTTTTCTCGCCCCTGTTTTCACTCCTGCCGGGCAGCGCAGGCGGCACAACAGGCAGCCCGTTTCCGGACTGCCTGTCATTTGGCTCTGTAAGCGCTGTTTCTCTCTTTCACTCCGCCCAGGTTCCGTTGCGGAAGATGGCGGTGCTGCTGCCGTCCGGACGGAAGCCCGTGATGCTCAGGTCCTCCGCGCCCACCATGAAGTCCACATGGATGATCGAGTCGTTGATTCCGGCGGCCGTCGCCTCTTCCGTGTTGAGGTGCTCTCCGTCCGGCAGGACCTCCTTGAAGCCCTGTCCCACCGCGAAATGGCAGCAGGCGTTCTCATCGAAGAGGGTACTGTAGAACAGGAACCCGCACCGGTTGACCGGTGACTCCTTCGGAACCAGCGCCACCTCGCCCAGCATGCAGGCGCCCTCGTCCATGTGAAGCATCTTCTCCAGAAGCTCCTGCCCCTTTGCGGCTCTGCATGAAACGGCTTTCCCCTTCGAGAACGTGATGGAGAAGTCCTCGATCAGCTGTCCGTTCCAGCTCAGCGGCTTTACCGCGACCAGCGTTCCCTCGCACTTCCCAGCTC
Organism: Oscillospiraceae bacterium; assembly: GCA_017458335.1. GTDB lineage: Bacteria > Bacillota > Clostridia > Oscillospirales > Oscillospiraceae > Limivicinus. Next base: position 16,782 of record JAFTFT010000017.1, on the reverse strand, counting down.
TTGGAGAGGTGAAGATTTCTTCTGTCGGCATATTCGGGATGTAATAGGCCCCGTTCTCGCGGTTGGTGGAACCGGCGCCTTCCCAGTGGGCCTCCGGGATTAGCTCCACCGTGAAGTCGGTCCCGTTGCCGCTCTCATAGTGAAGGCTGGTAAAGCCCTGGGCGTTAAGCCAGGCGCTCTTCTTTTCGATCAGCCCGATATGCGCCCTCCAGGCCTCCACCGCGTCGCCCCCGTCCGAGATCCGGACCGTACGGAACACGGCGTCATAGAGCAGTTCCATCGCCTCTTCGTCAGACTTCCCCGGGAAGCACTTTCTCGCCCAGGCCTCTGACGGCAGCGCGGCGATGCACCACTGATGCCGCCCGTCGATCTCGTCGCGATAGGGCTTTGCCACGGCGGCGCGGCTCTGCATGACGCGGGAGAGCTTTTCCGGGTCCAGGCCGGCCAGTGCGTCCGGGTCCTCCGACTCAATGAAGATCCGCACAGGCAGATCCTCCGTCATCTGGCGGAGCTTTTCTTTTTCCCAGGGCAGAGTCTCGGAGAGGACGGACTCCTCCGCATAGCGGTAATGCAGCCGATTCTGTCCGTCGGAAAGCCAGTTCAGATTGACCTTTTTCGCCCCTGCGAGATAGGCTTCCTCTGTAATCATGGCGGCGAACTCATGCTGCTCGACGGCGATGCTGAGCTGTACCACCTGTCCCGGCTGCACGTTTGCGCCGGTGCGCACAATCAGGCGTGCGTATTCGGATAATTTTTCCTTGCTGATCTGCATGGTATGACCTCTTTTCTGTTTTCACCCCGACAGTTTAGTACAAAGCCCCCAGGATGGCAAGGAGAGAATCTTGGCAGCTCATTTGTCAGTTGACAATACTGGTCTTTGATTCACCGTCCGGAAGATAAAGTTGTCAGTACTTTTCCTTCATAGTTCGCCGTATCATATATGTGTTTAAACTCTTCCCTGTAATCTGGTCCGAAAGAAATATGGTGTGCCGCAACAAGGCCATCAGATATAATGCATTCGTTATAAGGGAGCAGTGTTGCATCGATCGGAAATGGCGGCTTTATATTCGGTATCATTTCCTCCCAGCTTTGTGTTAAGCCCTTCACCTGATATACTTTCTTTGTTTCTGTATCAATGAAGACAGAACCACGTGAGAGATGTCTTTCCAGCACAAATACTCCATTTATTGGATACCGCCAGCTTTCCAGGATATGACGATGCTCATTTCCCAGACCAACTTCCTCTTTGCGTTCAATTATGTATTCATCAATGATCGTTGGATCTTTCCACAGGGCATCCGCTGCTTTTTTGAGTTCCTTTAGGTCCGGTTTTGCTCTTCTGATCTGGTCGGACAGAACATCGCTGATCCCATATTTCTGGTTCACGAAGTCCAGAAGCGGAATAAAAAGGAAGAAGAAGGTTCTTCGTGCATCTGCTGACAGTATCGCTCCGTTTTCTCTCTTCATGTTCTTTCTTTTTCCTCCGTCAGCCCCAGTTTTTCAAGCCTTGCCCGGATCGCGGCGCGGGTACGCTTGAGTTTCGCAGACATCTCCTTGACGTCAACATTCGTCTGAGCAGCCTGTCTCAGATAAGCATCTTCCTCTTGGGTCCAGGGCTTACCCTGGTTTTCATGAAGCGGTGTTGCGTTGATAACCATGATGGCAACAAGATTGTCCAGAATGAATTGCTGTGCTTCCCTGCTGTAAATCACCGCAGTGTATTCCCCATTCTGGCCGCTCCGCACAGTGGTCGAGATGCCGAGCTGTCGGCCCGCCTCTGTCGGGCGCTTGTTTCGACTACCGTTTGGACTTTCTTCCTCAAACAGCAGCTCGGACTGCATCAGGAATGCCGTGATGCTGGTGGTTTTCAGTTTCTGCATGTTGTTCAGATCAACCAGTTCATTGAGACGCTGTGCAATCACACTCACTGTAGCCGGCCAATCACCGAAGGGATATTGTCTCCTCTCCTCTATAGTTAGAGCAAATGGAAGCTTCTCACCATTCTTTACCGTCCTGATCTGAATCCCGCCGTTTTTGATTACCTGTCTGAGCACATCTGATACATAGAAGAGGCAGCGGGAAATCCGAACATTGTGGATAATATCACCCTCGGGCACCTCTTGATCCGTGAGCGGGTCAATTCCCTTCGCCAGCTTGTCCAGATAATCCTTCGCATGCTGCATGATTTCCAGTTCTGTCATGTTCTGATCCCCCCTTTACTCCATGCAAATCTCAACATTCTTGCCGCTGAAAGCCACTCCGTATTTGAGGATCTGCTTCACGCCATGGGTGCTAAGTTCGGTCTCATAGTGCTTTTCATTGATTTGCCGGATTGCGATCTGCGCCAGCTTCTCCAAGGCCTGATGGTCTGCGCCTTCTGTCCATTTTACTTCGATCAGGATACCGGGCAGGTGATCTGTTTTCGGCATGAGCTGGATATCAAAGCGGCCTTCGCCGGACTCCCGGTTTGAAGTGATATAGTAGCGGTTGTCCATCATGGCGCAAAGTCCGAGCAGCAATCCATGATAAAAATCCTCGTGAGAGGTATCGAAGGAACTGACCGATTGCAGCAGGAGCTGTCGCATTTGTCTTTGCAAAGAAGCGGCGTCGCCGGAATAGATCGCCTTCTGGAGGGATAGGGATATAGATTGTGGGATGACCTCACTGAGTTTATGGATGAACATCTGTATCTATTATAGCCGCAAACGGAAAAATGTCAAAACAGATTGATATTTTTCCGTTTGCGGAAAGATGCAGCTTGACTATATGGAGATGTACAGCGCCGGAACGGGCCTTTTGGGATAATCTTTTTGCCCAAAAGGCGCATATTTTTCGCGGTCTGATTTGCCGCTGCAAAAATCATTGATGCAGATCATGGCAAAAACCTGCTCAAAACCGCTTAACGCAGCGCATTGCCTCTCGCGTCGTATCAGTTCCTCACGTTCCCTGGCTCGCTGCGAGGATGTCCGACGCCATCTCGTAAAGGAAGTCCGCGTCTCTCCCGCCCCGGTCAAAGAGGGTATATTCCACATCTCCCAGTGTAAAAAGCGCAAAGGTGTAATCAACTTCCGTGATTTCGTCGGCCCCGAAAGAGACATAGTAGTGCCCCGCCTCCTCCGCCTTGAGGTCTTCTTCGGTCTTTTCGTAGTCCGGAGGGACAAACTTGAAGTGATCCCGGCTGAAGCGGACCTCGACTCCGTCGATTTCCTTCGTCTCATTCGCCTCCGGCTGCTCCCGTTCCGTGGGCAGCTCCAGCACCGGGGCCAGACGCAGGGAAAGATCCTGCGTTCCATCCCGCTCATATTCGACATAAACCGTGTAGTATTCCTTCAGGATCTCATTGTCATCGCCGTAGGCGGCCTCTCCCACAACATTCAGGGTCTTGAATTCATATCCGTTTGTAAACCTCGCCGGAGCCGTGATGGGATATCCGGCGATTTTTTCCGCCCTGGGGAGTTCATCAAGCGTTTCGTATGTGCCGGTATCCTTCATCAGGTGCGTCACGGTCCCGCGGACCACGCCGGAAATGGCATAGGCGGACGTGATGAACAGGACCGAAATCACGGCGGCAATCAGTGCGATTCTCAGCGGTTTTCTTGTTTTCATGTTTTCTTCGTTCTCCTTTCCGGGGAGAAGCTCCTGCTCAAGCCGCGCCCGGATCCGGGCAGATGCTTTGGGATCCAGCGTGATTTTGTTGTACGAGTCGACAATGCGTTTGTCAGGCATCAAGATCTCCTCCCAATTCGTTTTTCAACAGTTTTCTGGCCCGGGCAAGCCGGGTCTTGATCGTGTTGGACGGCTTGTGCAGCATGTGCGCGATCTCATCCACCGAATACCCTTCGTAGTAGTAGAGATAAATCGCCGTTTTGTACCGGTCCGGCAGCCGAAGGATCGCCCCCATCAGGTCGTCCGCCTCCGGAGGCGCTGCGGTCAGCTCTCCGTGGTCCTCCAGGGATTCATGCTTCCGGCTTCTGCTTTTCAGCATGTCTTTGCAGATGTTGCCGACGGTGACAATCAGCCAGGCCTTCTCATGCTGCGGATCCGAAAATGAGGGGCTGCTGCGCAGATAGCGAAGGAAACACTCCTGCAGGGCGTCCTCGCTGTCATACTGGTTTTTCAGATAGGTAAAGGCAATGCGGTAGAGCATCGGCGCATGTTCGTCATAGGCTCTCAGGACCGATCTCTCTTCGCGCTGCTGCACGTCGTTCATAGCTTCCTCCCGTCCGTATGCAAGGATATTTCTTTGAAAGCTGCTTTCACTGATAAAACGAATCAGCATGCCCAAAAGTTTCATGTCATGTTTATTTATAGTAGACGCATCTGTTTTTTGCGTTTTGCGAAATGGATCTTCCGTTATTCCGCCCGCTGCGCGGGCGGAATAACGGAGGCATTATTTTCGTTTTCTACAAATTCTAATCAGGAACACAGCGGCGGCAGGGCACATCGCCCTGCCGCCAGCAATATGATGATCCTGTTTCGATTCGGAACTTTTTTCCGCGTTTCCGCTCACAGACCCTTGCGGGCGCGGTTATAGTTGATGAGGCAGCCTGCCTTGACGATTTCTCGCTCCTCCGCGGTCATGTCCGCCACATAGAGGGAGAGTTCCTTCGCTTCTCCGTTTCGGATCCAGTAAGCCCGGATGTCTGTGAGATCACCGTCCAGGGCAGTGCGGATTCCCGGGACGTAGATATAGTCGCCGATTTCAAACTCCGGCTCTTCCTTCATCTGGAAGGGGACCATGCCCCAGTTCATGACGTTGGAACGATAGCGTTTGGTGGCATACTCCTTTGTGATGTTGGCGAGGCCGCCGATCACACGCTGGCAGGAGGCCGCCTGCTCCCGCGCGGAACCGTCGCCCGGCTTCACGGCATAGATCATCGAACCGATCTCCGTCTCCTTCGGCTCTGTCTTCTCCTGTCCGGGAATGGAACGGATGATCCGGAACACGTCCTTCAGCTCCGGCTCTGCCTCACAGACGTTCTCTCCGGCGACGCGGGCCTTCTCCAGCCGGTCCACCGCTTTCGAGCGCCCGACATAATCCGGGTCGCGCCGGGAGAGGGTGAACTCCGCCAGGCCCAGCGGGTTGGAGCGATAGGAAGAGGTCTCCCCGGAGGGGATCAGCTCGTCCGTGGTGGTCACCGGATCCATGATCTTCGAGCAGACCTTCAGCAGGATGTTCTCCGAAAGCGTACTCATCTGCGGCCAGTCCTTGATGTTCGGGCCGTAAACCAGATCCTCGCCCGTCGCTTTCCCATAGCCGAAGTACACACGCCGGTCATAGACGCCCCGGTCGAAGGTGTAGGCCGGGACCTGTCCCCAGCCGTCATACGCTTCGGCAGAGGTCAGCACCCCGCCGTTTGCCGCCGTGGCCGCAATGGACCGCGCGTCCATCAGCGCCACGGCAGACATCTGTCCGCTGCCGGGCTTGGATCCCTCACGGTTCGGGAAGTTGCGGGTTGCGTGACGCACCGAGAGTCCGTTGTTGCAGGGCGTGTCGCCGGCGCCGAAGCAGGGGCCGCAGAACGCCGTCCGGATGACGGCTCCGGCTTCCGCGAGGTCCGCGATATAACCCTGCCGGGTGAGGTTGAGGAACACCGGCTGCGACGACGGATAGACCGCCAGAGAGAACTCCCCTGCGCCGCAGCTCTTCCCCCGCAGGAGATTGGCCGCCTCGATGATGTTGGAGTAGGTTCCGCCCGCACAGCCGGCGATGACGCCCTGCTGTACATGCAGCTTCCCGTCCCGGACCTTGTCCAGCAGCGTGTAGTCCGCCCGGCCGCCCGCGACCTTCTCTGCCTCCTTCTCCACCTCGGAGAGGATATCGCCGAGATTCGCGTTCAGCTCGTCAATCTCGTACACGTTGGAAGGATGGAAGGGCAGGGCAATCATCGGCTTTACCGCGGACAAATCCACTTCGACGCAGCCGTCGTAGTAAGCCAGCGCCGCCGGATTCAGTTCGCGATAGTCCGCCCCTCTTCCGTGGGCCTCCAGGAAGGCCTTCGTCTCTCCGTCGGTGCGCCAGACGGAACTCAGGCAGGTGGTCTCGGTGGTCATGACGTCCACGCCGTTGCGGTAATCGGCCGTCATGGAAGACACACCCGGTCCCACGAATTCCATGACCTTGTTCTTGACATAGCCGTTTTTGAAGACCGCGCCGATGATGGCAAGGGCGATGTCCTGCGGGCCGACAAAGGGCTGCGGTTTTCCGGTGAGATACACCGCGACAACGCCCGGATACGCCACGTCATAGGTGTCACGCAGCAGCTGCTTCACCAGCTCGCCGCCGCCTTCGCCGATGGCCATGGTGCCCAGCGCGCCGTAGCGTGTATGCGAGTCCGAGCCGAGAATCATTCTGCCGCAGCCGGCGTGCATCTCACGCATGTACTGATGAATCACCGCCATATGCGGCGGAACATAGATTCCGCCGTATTTCTTCGCGGCGGAGAGGCCGAACATGTGGTCGTCCTCGTTGATGGTGCCGCCCACGGCGCAGAGGGAGTTGTGGCAGTTGGTCAGCACATAGGGAAGCGGGAATTCCTTCATCCCGGAAGCCTTCGCCGTCTGGATAATCCCCACAAAGGTGATGTCGTGGGATGCCATCGCGTCAAAGCGCAGCCGCAGATGCTCCATGTCCTCGCTGGTGTTGTGATCCTTCAAAATCGACCAGGCGATGGTTCCCTTTCTGGCTTCCGCCTTGTCCGGGGCCTGACCGCAGATAGAACGGACTTGTTCCGTCTCCTGCTCCGGAACAAGTTCCGTTCCGTTGACCAGATAGACACCGCCGTCATATAAACGAATCATTGTGATCTCCTCCTCAGAATTCCTTGCGCAGCATATCGGCGATCTCTTCCATGGTCACCGTGCCGACGGTGTTGCGAACGGTGCCGTTGTTCTCCCAGCGCGGGAGAGCGGCCCGAATTTCATCTTCACTCAGCCGGATTCCCCGGACCGGAACCACGCGCTTGGCCAGGGCCGTCAGTTCTTCTTCTCCGGTCCCGCAGGCTTTGTAAAAGCGCTCGCAGAGCTCCGGCGCCTGCTGGCGCACATGCTTCAGCAGCTCCGGCAGGAACGTCGCGGAGGCAAAGCCGTGGGGAATGCCGTAGTGCTCCGTCAGATAGTAGCCCACATTGTGCGGAAACACCGTTCCGGTGGGATTGATGGCCATGCCGCCCAGAATGGACGCCTGATAAAGGGCTTCTCTCTGCTGCAGGGTCGGCTGCTCCTCCGCTCCCATCTCTGCCACCTGCCTGAGCACCGGGAGTCCGAGCCGGACGCCCTGCACGGAAAACAGGCGTGAGAATGGATCCGCCTTTTTGCTGAAATAGCTTTCGATGCAGTGGCAGATTGCGTCGATCCCGGTGGAGAGCGTCGCCGCCCGCGGCAGCGTCATCGTATAGCGCGCATCTCCCATCGCGAGCGCTGCATAGACCCGCCGGTCATGGATGCTGTGCTTCTTTCCGGCGGAGTCGGTCAGGACCGAGACAGACGTGACCTCGCTGCCGGTTCCGGCCGTCGTACCGATCAGCACGATGGGCAGCGGCGCATGGTCCCATTTTGCGGAATAGAAGATCTCCTCCGTCATCCCGGGATTCGCCGCGAAAACGCTGACGGCCTTCGCCGCGTCCAGCGGGGAGCCCCCGCCGATCCCGAGCACGAACTCCGCTCCCGCTTCCTGGGCCAGACGGCCCCCTTCCTGGCAGGAGGCAAGGGTCGGGTTCGGTTCGATCCCGGCATAATGGGTAAAGGAGATTCCCTGTGAGCGAAGCGCTTCTTCGGCATCCTGCAGGGCGCCGGAGCGCGCCGCCGCACTTCCGCCGGTGACAATCAGGCATCGCTTTCCGTAACGGGCCAGCTTCGCCGCGTTCTCCACGACGCAGTGCTCACCCGTGATCAGTTCCGTCGGCATATAGAATTGCATATAATTTGCTCCTCGTTTCCGAAATAAGCTCTGAATAACAACAAAAATCCGACTGTCATCTTACTACTCCGCCGCCCCGAGGTCAAGAATCAGATACACGATTTCGTTTTATCAGATGCCGGGAAGTGCTGAAGTGCAATTTTGAACCAAAGCCGCTTTAATATGAAAGCACAGCACAATTAAGAATTCTTCAGATCATCCAGCTTGCTTAGCCGTTATAATGGAGGAAAACATGGATTCACATCACAAGGGGAGACGAATCAGTATGACACGACGATTGCTTATCCCATTTCTCCTCATTTTTCTGCTGCTATGCGCCTGCGGAAAGAATACGCCCGCAGATGAAACCCCAATCCGTCCCGCGGCGGAGAACCGTGATAACAGGGACCTTATTCTTGCGGTCTGCGGACTGTCGAACCACGAACAGGACGTACTGAAATTCAATCAGGAGAATACACAGGGAATCCACATCACAATAGAGAATTATGCACAAGGTACCACAACGGAGCAGGCACTCCGGCGGCTGAACATGGAGCTGTCTTCCGGCGCCGGGCCGGATCTGATCGATCTGGAGACTTTTCCGGTGCTTGAGATCTATTCCCGCCAGGGTCTTCTGCTTGAACTGTCCGAGTATTTGAACCGGGATCTTTCCCCGGATGATTTTTATGCGCTGGATATTCTGTCTGAAGATGGCTTATTTGCGCTTCCCTCCGGATTCAGCGTGATGACCTGCTATGGGCTGCCTGCTGTTTTTGGGGAGAAAGCAGGCTGGAGTTTTGAGGATTATTCTGAAATTCTGCAGACGTCTCCGCAACAATACGCCTGGTCGCAGACCAACCGGGATTTTTTGCAGTTTGCATATGTCAGCATGATTCCCCGGTGTGTGGACTGGGATCAAAAGGTCTGTTCTTATCATCGGGATGAATTCAGAGCACTTCTGGAGCTGGCCGCGAAAATGCCGGACAGCCTCCAATACAGCGCAGAGCTGCAGGTAGGAAACGGCCGACTGCTTTACCGGGAAGCTGACATTGGAAGCCCTTTCGATATCAGAGATATTGAAAAACAGGAAGGCGGTCCAGTCTGCATGATCGGATACCCGACCGCAGACGGCAGCTGCGGAAGTTATCTCTATTTTCATTCCCTGACAGGAATCAATGCTTTCACGCAGAAGCCGGAGCTGGCCTGGGACTATCTGAAGTATATGGTTTCCGGAGGACGCTATCATGGAGAACTCAATTGGAGCGGCACAATTCCTCTGAAAAAGGATTTTACAGAGGAACTGCTGCAGCATCTGAGGAACCCTTATGCCGAATATGAGGGGAAATCGATCGTCGTGAATCAGGATGGGACCTTTACCGTAGACGGGATCCTGATGGATGCAGCATATGATCCGTCGCCGATGATCAATGAACACCAGGAGCAATTGTTCCGAGATCTTCTGGAACGTACGACGACAAGATATGCATACGATCCCGTGATTTATCAGATCATGGAGCAGGAGACATCAAAGTATTTCTCAGGAGCATCCAATATCGACGAGACAATTGCGGCAATCCAGGCCAAAGTCAGTGTTTATCTCGCTGAGCTGGGATAGCAACCTTGTCGAACATCTTGGCTGATTTCAGCGAGAATTGCATCAACAGCTGAGAAGTGGAGGTATGAACATGGCGAAGATGACTATGAATGAAATTGGGACAGAACTCACAGCCGAAGAGCTGCGCGAGATTGAAACTGCAGCGGGTCTGCAGCCCGTGTTTGATGATGACAGTCCGGAGATGACGCTGGAGATGCTGAAGCAGTTTAAACGGATAAATCGGACAAAACAGACCGCATCAATCCGCTTGTCTCCGAAAGCACAGCGCTTTTCAAGGTCATACGGTAAGGGCTACACATCATTTCTCAGCAGGCTGATCGACGCTGCTTTGGATGATGAGGATTTGGTTAAAAAATGCATCTGAGGCAGGAGCAGGGTCAGTCCCTGCTCTTCCTTTTTCAGTCCCCAGTCTGTCTTTCTCTGCAAATGATGACAGGTGATGACAGGAATGGATGTAAAAAAGGCCCCTTTCGGGGCCTGCTTTTCATCCTCTCCTGACCTTGATCAGCGCGCCGGTTTGGATGGCAGTTTATGATAAATGGTGTGTACAGCTTTCATTTTGTCTGATATACTGTCAGCAGCAACATGCAGAGGAGCTGTTTCCATGGAAAACGCATTCATTTTTCTCCTGATTTTTGGAGTTCTTCTCTTTCTCACCGCAGCCAGTCTGGCCTTCTCGAAGGATCCGCGACAGTCGCCGCTGCTGGGCAGAGTTGTCGGCATTGAGAAAATGAGCAAAGAGCAGGCTCGTAAACTTGCCCGTGAGGTTGCCGGCTGCGTAGCCGCCGTCGGGCTTGCACTGGTAATCTACTGTGTGATTGGGCTGGTTGGAGAATAACGCAATTACATCGCTTATTCCTGTTCCTCCGGCTCGGCAGCCAGCAGGTTCCGAGCTTCCTCCAGCATGCTCTCAGGGACATAGATGTCTGTTCCCTGTCCGCTCATACCGAGGACTACTTTGCCAAAGCTGCCGTTGCCCGGATAGTCACGGAGGCAGGGGATTCCGTAAGATTCCAGCATGCTGATCTTGAGCTCGTCTCCAAAATCCAGCGCCCTGCTGTTGCAGAGGAAAACTGCTTTTTCCGGCTCACCGGACGGCGATTTTGGCCAGTTCTGATTCATGGGCGGGGTCTTCCCCCAGGATCCTTCCATCGTTCGCACCTCCTTCAAGAGTCCCATGGATTGCGGACTATTCGTCCTAAAGCGATTATAGCAGAGGTGTTCCGGACTGGCAAGACCGATGCCTCCGCAAAACCATGTGAGGACGCAAGCGGAAATCTGAAGAATTCTGAATTCACAGATCCTTTATTGCATTCCCAATCAGGCAGAGAGTAGAATGTGGAAAAAACAAGGAGGACTCCGACCATGAAAAAGACAGTATCACTGCTCCTGGCAATACTCATTCTATCGCTCATTCCCTCTTTTGCCTTTGCTGATTCGGAAATCAGCGTAACAGGAACCGGAGAGGTTTTGGTTCCGGCGGATACCGCCGTCGTCTCGCTTGGCGTAAGCGCCGCAGACAAGGATGTGCGAACGGCCCAGAGTATGGCAAACGAGGCGATTGCAGCCATCCGGTCAGCCCTGATCGAAGGCGACATTGCGGAAGAGGATATCAACACGGACTACATCAATATCTACGCCATGTACGACTACTCTGCCGGCTCCGAGCAGATTACAGGGTACAACGCCAATTCCACGCTTGCCATCCGTGTGAAGGATATTGACCGGGTCGGTGAAGTGATTGACCTGGCATTCGGAGCCGGAGCCAACACCCTGAACGGCATCAACTTCTCGGCCACAGATACGACCGCAGCAAAGGAAAAAGCCATGAGGCTTGCCGTGGCGGATGCCCAGTCAAAAGCGGAGGTGCTTGCCGATGCGGCGGGACTCCAGATCCGGGGAATCGCGGATATCGCCGAGCAGAACACTTACAGCTATGATAAGGGCGTCATGAATAACTTCGATGTGGAAGCTGCTGCGGCAGACACGATAGTGCAGGCGGCAAAGCTGACCGTCAGCTCAAGCGTTGTGATAACTTTTCAGGCAGACCGATAAAAGATGAGGCTCCTGCGGGAGCCTTTTTATTGTTCACAGTTTATATCTTTCTTTTTTTCTCTGAGAGGCTTAGATTGTCTACTGTCAAATTCTATGGAGGAAACCAGAATGAAGAAATTACTCATTAAAATCATTGTATGCCTGCTTTGCGGATGCTGCCTGTACACACACCGCCGTGTACTCAAAGCCCTGATCACCGGCGAGCCGATGCCGAAAGCTCCGAAGTGGCATTGCTGGATGAAACCGGAAAACAGAAGAAGCTGAATGAATTGCCGTCCGTCAGGGCGGTTTTTTCATATATGCGGTTCATTTTCTCTATGCGGATGTAAGTTTTCAGATGTTCGGGAAAACCATTGAAGAAACCGGGTTAATTTGCTATACTAACCGTATTCCATCATGACATTGGCAAGGCATCTTGGGTGAAATACCATGGCAAAAGAAACCCTAGATACAGCGCTGAAGAAGTTTGATGAACGCTATTACAGGACCGCAGAAAAAGGCGCTGATCAGGCGTTGTTTTGCAACGATAAAGGAAAGAAAGGAACAAGAAAATGAACGAAGTAATCAAAGCACTGAAAGAGCGCAGAAGCATTCGGAAGTTCACACCGGAGATGCCAAAGAAGGCAGATCTGGAGCAGATCATCGAAGCAGGACTGTATGCCGCAAGCGCGAGGGGAGAGCAGGATGCCATTATCGTCGCCGTCACAGATCCGGAGATCCGCGACAGGCTCTCCAAAGAGAACGCCAAAATCTGGGGAAAGGAAGGCGTGGACCCCTTTTACGGCGCGCCCGCCATTCTGATTGTCCTTGCCCGGAAGGACTGGCCCAACCGCGTATATGACGGCAGCCTTGCGCTGGGCAACATGATGCTGGCGGCGCATTCTCTGGGCCTCGGCAGCATCTGGATTCATCGTGCAAAGCAAGAGTTTGAACAGGAAGAGTGGCAGTCCTGGCTGAAAAGCCTTGGCATTGAAGGAGAATGGGAAGGCATCGGTCACTGTGCAGTCGGATATATGGCCGGTGAGATGCCGAAAGCCGCTCCGAGAAAAGAAAACAGAGCTTTCTGGGCAGAATAAAGATTTTCCGGCCGGGTATGATCGGTATGTGATCACATCATAAACCAGGCCAAGCCGTTACAAAAGCCCAAAAAGGAGAACACTGTCAGGTGAGCACCCGGCGGTGTTCTCCTTTTTCTGCGTACAGCGCCGGATCAGTTTGATTCTCAATTAAGAAAATGTGCCGGAATGAGCCTCTCAACTCTTTCCGGCACATTCTTTTATCATACGCGCCTGCAGCCGGACGCCAAACAGCGCTGGATGACATGTCAAGTGGTGATTGACCTCAGCCGGGCGGAACTGTGGTATGATATGACCGTAAAAGAGATGCTCGGTACGCGCTGAGGCGCAGAAAGGAGAAAAAACATGATCGGAGCAATAATCGGAGATATTGTTGGAAGCCGTTTTGAATTCAATAACCATCTAAACAAGGAGTTTGATTTCTTTCATCCGAACTGTGAATTCACGGATGATACCGTCATGACCTGCGCGGTGGCTCAGGCTCTCATGGACAGCAAGGAGGATTATTCGGACCTGTCCGAGAAGACCATCGCCGCCATGCAGAGGATCGGCCGACAGTTTCCGAACTGCGGCTACGGCGCAAGATTCATCAATTGGATGTTTTCTGACAATCCGCAGCCGTACAACAGCTGCGGTAACGGATCCGCCATGAGGATCAGCCCGGTCGGCTTCACAGCCCGCGATGTGGAAGAGGCGAAAAAGCTCTCCGCCGCTGTGACCTGCATCTCACACAATCACCCCGAAGGGATGAAGGGAGCAGAAGCTACGGCAGTTGCCATTGTGATGGCGCGGCAGGGGAAGAGCAAAGAAGAAATCAGAACGGCGATGGAAGAGTATTATGATCTCAGCACAACGGTAGATCAGTACAGAAATGAATGGCAGGGACACGGCAAGGAGATCTGCCAGGTAAGCCTGCCGCAGTCGCTCGCATGCTTCTCCGAAGGTGAGAGTTATGAGGACTGCATACGCAATTGCATCTCCATCGGCGGTGACAGCGACACGATTGCGGCCATCGCCGGCGGTATCGCGGAAGCTTACTATGGCGTGCCGGAAGAAGATCAGATCAAAGCAGAGCGGTACCTTCCGCCTGCTCTGCTGCAGAACGTACTGGATTTCCAGGAATGGGTTAAGAAGAAGTGACCTGTCATGATGATCAGCCTGAAGTTTTTACGACGAGCGCCGGAGTCCTGAAATGGGATCGGCTTTTTGCGTTTTGCAGGATTGTGACACCGCCGATTCTGTGGTAGAATTACATGAATACACTCTGCAAGAAATCAACGATATAATAACGAAGGAGCAAGAAAAATGAACGAAGTAATCAAAGCACCGAAAGCGCGCAGCGCTTTCCGGGCAGAATAAGGCAGAGCGCAATGCACTATCTGGATAATTCCGCCACCACGCAGGTCTGCCCGGAAGCCGCGCAGGCTGCGCTTTTCGCCATGACCCGGGAGTTCGGGAACCCGAGCTCCACTCACACCGCCGGCCGGGAAGCCAAAAAGCTCCTCGACCGCTCCCGCGCTTCGGTGGCATCGGCGCTGGGCTGCAGTCCGGCAGAGCTGATCTTCACCTCCTGCGGTTCTGAGAGCGACAACTGGGCCCTGCTCTCCGGTGCCGAGAACATGAAGCGTAAGGGGAATCATATCATCAGCTCGGTGGCCGAGCACGACGCCATCCGCCGCAGTCTCGACCTGCTGGAGGAGCGCGGCTTTGAAATCACCCGCCTGAAGCCCGGCCCCTCCGGGGCGGTTTCGGCGGACGCGGTCCGGGAGGCGCTGCGGGAGGATACGATTCTCGTCTCTCTCATGCTGGTCAACAACGAGACCGGCGCCGTCACGGACATCGCCGGCATCTCGGCCATGCTGAGAGAAGAAGGCTCCCAGGCGCTGCTGCACACGGACGCCGTTCAGGCTTTCATGAAGATTCCCTTCACGCCGAAGGCGCTGGGCGTCGACATGATCAGCATCAGCGGGCATAAGATTCACGCGCCCAAGGGCATCGGAGCCCTGTATGTCCGCAAGGGGCTGCGCCTGAAGCCCATGATCGTCGGCGGCAGCCAGGAGGACGGCCGCCGTGCCGGGACCGAAGCCACCGCGCAAATCGCCGCCTTTGCCGCCGCCTGCGAGGTCGCCGCGCCGAAGCTCCGGGAGAACGGCGACAGAATGCGCGGCCAGCGGGAGGAGATCATCCGCCGCCTGCAGGCGGATATCCCGGAGCTGCGGGTCATTGGCGGCGGTGCGCCGCATATTCTCTCCATCTCTCTGCCCGGCTGGCGCAGCGAGGTTCTGATGAACTTCCTCGAAGCCCGCGAGGTCTATGTCTCCAAGAGCTCGGCCTGCAAGAAGGGCGCCCGCAGCCACGTGCTGGAGGCCATGGGTCTCGATTCCAAAACGATTGACGGGGCCCTGCGCATCGGTCTCTGCCGCTATACCACGCAGGAAGATATCGACGCCCTCTGCGAAGGACTCAAGGCCGCCCACGCCACCCTGGCCCACCGCTGACTTTTTCCACATTTGAAACCGCGCCTCGTTCACAGGGCCAACGAAAGGAATTTAACCATGATCTCAGATGCGGAACTGATCTACAACTTTTTATCCTCCCCGGGGCCGGTTCCCGATCGGGCCGATGTCATCATCGCGCTGGGAACCTATGACCTCCGGGTGGCGGACTACGCTGCGGAAGTGTTTCTCTCCGGGCGTGCGCCGCTCCTCATCTGCAGCGGCGGTCTCGGGAAGCTCACTTCGTCCCTCTTCACAACCCCGGAGGCGGAGCTCTTCGCCGAGCGTTGCCGCGGCCTGGGGGTTCCGTCAGAAAACATCCTGATCGAAGCCGCATCGACCAACACCGGTGAAAACTTCCGCTTTTCCCGTGACCTTCTGTCCGAGCGCGGAATCTTTCCCCGGACGGGAATTGCCGTCTGCAAGCCCTATATGGCAAAGCGCGCCTGGGCAACGGGGACCAGGCAGTGGCCGGAAGTCACCTGGAGCGTAATGACCCAGCCCCTGTCACTGGAAGAATACGGTGCCGACGACACCAGCGTCTCGCTCATGGTGGGCGATCTTCAGCGGCTGCGGGTCTATGCCGAAAAGGGCTTTCAGGCCCCCGTGGAAGTCCCGGATGAAATCTGGGCTGCCTATGAGAGGCTGGTCGCGGCCGGGTATGATCAGTATGTGATCGCATCATAACCCCGGCCAAACCGTTATAAAAGAGCAAAAAGGAGAACACTGTCAGGTGAAAATACCGACGGTGTTCTCCTTTTGGCTGTTTATTCGTGTAAGCGTTACATGATGAAGTTGTCCAGATACCGCTTGCTCAGACGGATGGACTTCAGGATGTCTTCCCTGCAGCTCTCGAAGGCCTTGTCCTCCACCTCGATCACCGCGTCGCCGTTGTAGCGGATGTCATTCAGCGCCGAGACGAAGGCGCCCCAGTCCACATCGCCCAGGCCCGGGATTTTCGGGCTCATATAGTCCAGCGGATAGGCCAGCACGCCGCACTGCTTCAGTTTCTCGGGATAGAGCTTGATATCCTTAAAGTGGATGTGGAAGATTCTGTCCTTAAACTCGTAGATGGTCTGAAGATAGTCCAGCTGCTGCCACACATAGTGGCTGGGGTCAAAGTTCAGGCCGAAGTTTGGAGAGGCGATAATCTCAAAGAGCTTCCGATAAATCACCGGGGTGCACATCAGGTTCTGTCCGCCCGGCCACTGGTCCGCCCCGAAGAGCATGGGGCAGTTCTCGATGGCAACCTTCACGCCGCAGTCTTTTGCCAGCTTGATGATAGGCGGCCAGATTTCCTTAAAGAGCTCAATGTTCTCGTCCTCCGTCTTGTACTGGTCCCGGCCGATGAAAGTGGTGACCATGCCCACACCCAGTTTCGCCGATGCCTTAATCAGCGCTTCAAGATGTGCAACCGCCGCGGCACGTTTCGCAAGATCCGGGTCCATGGTGTTGGGATAATAGGCCAGAGAGGAGATGTGCATGCCCTTGTCGGCGATGTACTTTTTCACATAGACGGCATAATCATCGTCTTCCAGCACACGCTCGGCGTCGATGTGGCTGACACCGGCGTAGCGGCGCTCGGCCTTGCCCGCGGGCCAGCAGGCGACTTCCAGGCACTCAAAGCCCATTTCTGCCGCGGTG
>JAFTFT010000016.1 GCA_017458335.1 Oscillospiraceae bacterium | reverse complement strand
GCTGCAAGCATCATCAAGTGGATGGAAGTTGCTGAAAGTTGCTGCAACTCCATGAGAGTGGACGATACTTGCTGCATGTTTGGGAGTATTATCTCAGATCATTGCCCGGCACTCAATGCGCCGGTAGCTTTTACGCTTACGTATTTGAACTTACCCAGCCTCATCGAACCAAGGATGAACGACTACTTGAACTATGGGATAAGGTTAGACAAATGGATGATACTGCAAAGGAAGTCATCGAGCGAGAAAGTTATTCCTTAAAAGTGGATGAAACCCTACTCTCTTCACTTGACCCTGGCGAGGCTATCCTCTGTCTGAATTATGACGGTTTATACGGAATTAACAACATCAATCGATTCTTACAGGAAAGTAATCCTAACCCCGCAGTTCAATGGGACATTCAACAATACAAAGTCGGAGATCCGATTCTCTTCCTTGATTCAGATAGGTTCTTCCCTATCATACACAACAACATGAAGGGAATCATAAAAGGAATTGAAATCCTAAATCCAGATACTCATGAAGAACGCATTCAGTTTGATGTTGAGATACCCAAGGTGGTGGATGAAAGTGATCTCTGGCGTATTAATCTCGAACTACTTGAATGTTGGGAAAGCGAAGAAAAATCGTTAGTCAGATTTTGCGTACACAAATTAAAGAGTGCTGATGAAGATGGAGATGAAAGTATTTCACTCACTGTTGTACCATTCCAGATTGCTTACGCAGTATCCATTCATAAAGCACAAGGTCTTGAATACGACTCTGTAAAGATAGTTATTACTGACGAAGTTGAGGAACTTGTGACACACAATATCTTCTACACTGCTATCACGAGAGCCAGGGAAAGATTGAAAATCTACTGGACTCCAGAGGTTGAAGAAAAGGTTATCAATCGAATCAGACCACGAGATATCAGTAAAGATGTAGAACTCTTGAAAAACTATCTCACAGAAAAACAGCAAGAAGAATCTTTTGATTTTTGGTTGTAAAGCAAGGAGGTTGATTATGCGAATCAGTTACAATAAATTATGGAAAATGTTAATAGACAAAGAAATGAACAGAAATGACCTTAAGGAGGCTGCCGGAATTAGTGCAGCTTCCATTGCCAAACTCGGTAAAGGTGCCAACATCACAACAGATGTTCTTCTCAAAATCTGCGAAGCTATGGATTGTAGGTTAGAAGACATCATGGAAACAATAAAGGATTGAGACAATGCAAATTAAGACTTTTTTAGATTTATGCTCTGGTATCGGTGGTGGACGTCTTGACATAGAAAAAGCTGGACTCAAGAGCATAGGGTATTCAGATACAAGCAAACTGGCTGTTTGTACTTATACATTATAGCCGATAAGCATTGAAAAGCCGCCGTTATAGTTTTATCCATAGTGTTTCCACAACCTATGCCTTTAACCATAGTGTTTCTACAACCTACCCCTTTAACAATAGTGTATTCACAACCTACCCCTATATCAAAAGTGTAGCCACAACCCTACCATTTTCAGCCTTTCGATAGGTTTCCACCGACAAGAAAAAGAAAGACCAAAAGCAGCACTCAAAAATGCTACCTTTGGTCTTAAAACCCTTTATTTCAAGCCTTTTGACGGCTATCCCTATTTTACCTTTGACATCAACACGACTGTCTCAACGTGCTCTGTAAATGGGAACATGTCCACGGGCTGGATCTTTCTCACCTCATAGTGTTTCTGCTCCGTCAGGATACCGAGATCACGGGCCATTGTCTCCGGATCGCAGGAGATGTAGACAATCCGCTTCGGTTCCGTCTTCAGGAGAGAGGCCAGAAACTTCCGGTCACTCCCTGCCCTCGGCGGATCCATAAAGACCACGTCCGGGCGCATGCCGTCTTCCGCCATCCGCTGCATGTATTCCCCCGCGTCTCCGGCGGTGAACCAGCAGTTCTTCAGGCCGTTTAGACGGGCGTTCACGATGGCGTCGGCCACCGCGTCCCGGTTCAGCTCCACCCCGATCACCTGCTTTGCCCGGTCGCTCGCGGTAATGCCGATGGTGCCGATGCCGGAGTAGGCGTCAAGGACGGTTTCGTCACCCTGCAGGTCCGCAAAGTCCACCGCAATCCGGTAGAGGCGTTCGGTCTGGACGGGATTGATCTGATAAAAGGAGCTCGGGGAGATTCGGAACCGTTTGCCGCAGAGCACATCCTCGATATACCCGTCCCCCAGCAGTACCTTCTGTTTCTGGCCGAGCACCACCGGACCGAAGCGGTCATTGATGTTCAGCACAAGAGTGGTGATCTCCGGGTGAAGTTCCTTCAGCTTTCGTGCAAATGGCTTCTGCGTCGGGAAGATCGGGGACGCAGCCACCAGGACCACCATCACCTGGCCCGTCGCGAAACCACGGCGTATCAGGACATGGCGCAGCCAGCCGGTGGAATTCCTCTCGTCATAGACGGGGATCTTAAATTCCGGCAGCATCCGCCGAATATCCACGATGATCGCATCTGCCGTTGCATCCTCAATCATGCAGCTGTCGACCGGAACCACCCGGTGACTGCTGGACTGATACACGCCGGAGACGATCTTCCGCCTCGCATCCAGGGCAAAAGCCGCCGTGACCTTGTTCCGGTAATGGGTCGGGTTCTGCATGCCGATGATCTCCTCCACATGACCGAAGCGGCCCAGAAGGCGGATCTCACGAAGCTGCTTATGGTGAAGCTGCTCTTCATACGTCATTCTCTGAAGCTGACAGCCGCCGCACTTTTTATAAACCGGACAGGGTTCCTTCCCGCTCAGAGGGAACACCACCTTTCTTCTTTCCTGATGAAAGATATTGTAACACAGAGGACAGACAATGTGCAATGGGAAAGCCGGGTAATACCGCAGGGGACAGCCGGGAGCATGGTTGGATGCGCAGCGGTCAAAACAGTGATTCCGCGGATGAAAAATCCATACGCAAACAGCTTGCGATATCATCAGGATTCGTGTATAATACCTCCGGTTTGGCGCCGCCGATCAAATGCGGTGTTCCAAAGGCAGTTCAGGTCCAAGGTGTCCGGTAACGACACCGCACATTGACCCGGGAATTCCGGGCAGTGATGAAAGGAGAAAACAATGAAGAAAACGATTCTGGCACTCACCCTTGTGCTCGCCCTGCTTCTGGCAGGCTGCGGAGGCGCACCCGCCGCAACGCCCGCACCTTCCGCAACACCCGCACCCTCCGCGGCGCCTTCGGAAGCTCCCGCGGGAAACGCCGCTGAGACCGCGCCGGAAGCGGATGAGGCCACGGCAGCAGCAAGTCCCCGGGCGGCAGCCAATGAGATCAGCATCGGCATCGCGCAGGATTTTGACAGTCTTGACCCCGATTATATGACCGCGGCAGGAACCAAGGAAGTTCTGTTCAACGTATTTGAGGGACTGGTCAAGCCGAACTCGGATGGAGATATTGTGCCCGCGGTAGCATCGGAAGTGGTCAAGTCCGAGGATGGGCTGAATTATATGTTTACCCTGCGCGACGGCGTAAAGTTCCATAACGGCGATCCGGTGGAGATGGAAGATGTTCTCTACTCCGTGGAACGCAGATGGAAGGGCGAGGACACCGCGGCTCAGCTGGCGGCACTCAGCGTCATAGACAGCCTCAGCGCAGACGGGAACGTACTCACCATCACGCTTTCCGAGCCCAGCAATGAGTTCCTCGCGGCGGTGATGAACGCGTACATTCTTCCGGCGGATTATGACAAACAGGAAACCTCGCCGGTCGGCACGGGGCCTTACCGCTTTGTCTCCAGGACCGTACAGGACAGCCTGGTGCTGGAACGTTTTCCGGACTACTGGGGCACGCCGGGCAGGTTGGATAAGGTCACTTTTAAAATTCTCGAGAGCGCGGACGGTCTGGTGCTTGGGCTGCAGAGCGGCGCGCTGGATCTGGTGGCGCATCTCAGCAGCGACCAGACCGTACAGCTGGACCAGGATGAGTTCAACATCGCCGAGGGCAGCATGAACCTGGTACAGGCGCTCTATCTCAACAACGCGGAGAAGCCGTTCGACGATGTCCGGGTGCGGCAGGCACTCTGCTGGGCCGTGGATAAGCAGGCGGTCATTGACCTGGCATTCGACGGATATGGGATTCCCCTGGGGACCAGCATGTTCCCATCCTTCAGCAAGTACTATGATGAGTCCCTGACGGACTATTATACCCCGGACCCGGAAAAGGCCAAAGCGCTGCTTGCAGAGGCGGGATATCCGGATGGGTTTGAGATGACGATTACGGTGCCGTCAAACTATACGCCGCATGTGAACACTGCCACAGTGCTTGTGGAGCTGCTTCGGGAAGTGGGAGTCAAGGCCACGGTTCAGCCCGTGGACTGGGGCACCTGGCTTGAGGAGGTTTACTCCAACCGGAAGTTCCAGAGCACGGTGACGGGCCTGACCAGCGACAACCTGACCGCACGTAAGCTCCTGGAGCGTTTTGGCACAGAGGTGAGCAACAACTTTACCAACTACTCCAATGAGGAGTACGACGAGATTCTCGCAAAGGCGCTGCGCACGGCGGATGACGCGGAGCAGACCGAACTCTACCGGCAGCTTGAGCGGAACCTCACCGAGAACGCGGCCAACGTGTATCTGCAGGATATGGCAGACCTGGTAGCGGTACGGAAGGGTCTTGACGGGCTCACCTTCTATCCGCTGTACGTGCTGGACGTGTCTACGCTCGGCTGGACCGCATGACGGCTGCGCTGCGTTACATTCTGCGGCGCGTGTTTCTGCTTCTGGTCACGATGCTGCTGGTGTCGCTGCTGACGTATCTGGCGTTTGAGCTCGTTAGCGGCGACCCGGCCCGGACCATGCTGGGGACCGAGGCCACGGAGGAACAGGTGCAGGCGCTGCGGCACGAGATGAGGCTGGACAGGCCTTTCACAGAGCGGTATTTCCGGTGGCTGGGCGGGTTCTTTTCCGGAGATCTGGGGATCTCGTACAGCTACCGGCAGCCTGTGTGGGGCCTGATCAGCGGGAAGCTGGAGCTCACACTCTTACTGAGCCTGATAAGCTTTGTGCTGATCACTGTCATCTCAATCCCTCTCGGAGTATTCTCCTACCGGTTCACGGGCACTTTTGCGGGCTGGCCGCGAACCGTGCTGAACCAGCTGTGCATGGCGCTGCCGCCCTTCTTCACCGGAATTCTGGTATCCTGGGGCTTCGGGATCGTGTTAAAAGTATTTACTCCGGGAGATTTTCCCGGGCTGCGGAATGACTTTTCGGGGTCGCTGCGGCACCTGTTCTTCGGTGCGGTCTGCCTCAGCATTCCACGGATCGCCATGACGGTGCGCATGATGCGCGCGACGGTAATCTCGGAGATGAACAAGGCATATGTCCGCACCGCCATCAGCCGCGGCAACGACCGGGCCGCTGTTCTGACCCGGCACGTCCTCAAGAATTCCCTGGTCTCTGTCGTCACCTTCCTCGGTCAGACACTGGCTGAGCTGGTCGGCGCGGGGATCGTGGTCGAGCAGGTGCTGGGCATTCCGGGACTGGGACGTTTCCTCGTAACCAGCATCTCGCATCGGGATTATCCGGTGGTGTCGGCAATCGTGGTGATTCTGGCGTTCTGGGTTGTGCTTGCCGGGACCGCCGCAGATCTCATCAGTCAGGGGATTGACCCGAGACTTCGCCTGAGCACGGGCCGTCGCCGGATCGGGGGTGCGGCATGAAGAAGCGTCGGATGAACCCGTATCTGACAGCCGGCCTCGTGATCACCGGTCTCATGCTGGCCGTTATCCTGGTCGGGATCTTCTGGACCCCCTATTCCCCCACCGACATGAAGTACGGCCGGTTTCAGCCACCCAGCGCGGCACATCTCTTCGGCACGGACAACTTCGGCCGCGACATCTTCAGCCGCGTCCTCAAAGGCTCCGGGACCACCCTTGCCATCGCCCTGTCCACCGTATCCATCGGCGCCGTGGTCGGAACCCTTGTCGGAGCTGTCACGGGTTATTTCGGTGGCTGGGTCGACGAGGCGCTGATGCGGCTCAACGACGCATTGACGGCGTTTCCCAGCTTTCTGCTGGCGCTGCTTATCGTGAGCCTTGTGGGACCGGGGAAAAAATACAGCGTGATTCTGGCGCTGGGGCTGGTGTTCATTCCGAGTTTTGCCCGTGTCATGCGGGCGGAATTTGCTTCCCTGCGCGGGAGGAACTTTGTCACCGAGGCAAGGCTCATGGGTGCCGGGAATGCGCGCATTCTCTTTGTGCATCTGTTGCCCAACACCGTACGTACGCTGTTGCCGGCGTTTACCATCGGTTTTAACAACGCGGTGCTGGCCGAGGCGAGCATGAGCTTTCTCGGCATCGGCGTCACACCGCCCGACGCGTCCCTCGGTTATATGCTCTCAGAGGCACAGAGCATGCTGAAGGCCGGGCCCTGGTACGCACTCAGTACAGGACTCACCATCGTGCTCCTGGTCTTCGGCGTCGGGCTGATCGGCGAAGGCCTGCAGGCGCAGGATCGGGAGGTGGCCTGACAATGCTGGAAGTAAAAGATCTGCACGTACGCTTCCATAACCGGGACCGGGATGCCGTCGGCGGCATCAGCTTCCGCATTGCAGACGGCGAGATTCTCGGCCTGGTCGGGGAATCCGGCAGCGGCAAGACCGTCACCGCCATGAGCATCGCCGGTCTTCTGCCCCGAAAACAGTGCACCTATTCCGGAGATATTCTGCTGAACGGGCAGGATCTTCTGCACGCAGACCGCAGCCTGCTCCGAAAGCTGCACGGACGGGAGATCGGCGTGGTGTTTCAGGAGCCAATGAGTTCCATGGACCCGCTGATGAAAATCGGTGAACAGGTCGGAGAAGTACTGCGCATCCACACAAACCTGAGCGCGAAAGAACGAAGAGAGAAAGCGCTGCAGGCCATGGAATCGGTAGAGCTGAACGACGTGGAAAAGGTTTACCGCTCCTATCCTCACGAGCTCTCCGGCGGCATGCTGCAGAGGGTCATGATCGCGTCGGCCATCGTCATCGAGCCGAGTCTGCTGCTGCTTGACGAGCCGACGACTGCGTTGGACGTCACGATACAGGCACAGATCCTGGAACTGCTCAAACGGCTCAACAGGGAGCTTGGGATCTCGATGCTCTTCATCTCCCACAACCTCAAAGTGGTGCGAAAACTCTGCGGCAGGGTCGCGGTCATGCAGCGCGGTGTGCTGGTGGAAAACGGCGATACCGAACAGGTGTACACGAATCCGCAGCATCCATACACGCAGCATCTCATCGACGCGATTCCGTCACGGAATCATCTTCCCGGTTCCGGGGAAAGACCCGAACAAAAAAGGCTTGACATTTTCACGCAGAAAGGATAAAATCGATCGAAATCTGAGATCAGAAAATAATATCGGACCACCCTTCGGGGTTTGAGGCCATACGGACAGCCGGGTCCAATGCCGACGCGCAGCGCTGCTGCATTATTGATTGAGTTAAGAGCTCAAATTTTATAAGTTGGTTACTATAAACCAGTGTCCAGAACAAACAGACACGCCTAACTTGTGAAACGATCAATAATCTGATTGGCAATGGTCTTGACCTGTTCGTCATAAGATCTATACGATGGAACAATGCAGGTAGTGTTTGCACCTACCTGCATTTTCTTTATTTTCAAGGAGGAATCAATCAACATGAAAAAAATCGAACTGATCATTCGCACCGAAAAGCTTGCGCTTCTCAAGGGCATCCTGACCAAGTATGAATACAGCGGTCTGACCGTCATGTCCGCGATGGGCTGCGGCCACCAGAAGGGCAACAGCGAGGAGTTTGAGAAGCTTGGGATCGAAATCAACCTTCTCCCCCGCCTCTATGTCATGACGGTGGTCTGGGACGAGGATCTCGATGAGATTCTGGCGGAGATCATCGCCAAACTCTCCACCGGTACCGTGGGCGACGGCAAGATCTTCATTTCCAATGTGGAGGATGTGGTACGCATCCGCACCGGAGAGCACGGGAAAAACGTCCTATAATCCATAAGGAGGCCACATGTCATGAGCAATGGCAAGGTCATCGCACAGCTTGAAAACATCACAAAGGATTTTGACGGCGTACAGATTCTCAAGCCGACCAACCTGTCGATCTATGAGGGAGAGTTTCTGACCTTCCTGGGGCCTTCCGGCTGCGGAAAGACGACCACCCTGCGCATCATCGCCGGGCTCGAGACGCCGACGGAAGGAACCGTGAAGCTGGAGGGCCGGGACGTGACGAATCTGCCGCCGTATAAGCGGAACGTCAACACGGTCTTTCAGAACTATGCCCTCTTCCCGAACATGAACGTCTTCGACAACGTGGCCTTCGGTCTGGTCGAAAAACGTCTCGGCAAGGCGGAGATCCGTGAAAAGGTGGATGCCATGCTGCAGCTGGTCCAGCTCGGAAAGATGGGAAAGCGGAAGCCGAACCAGCTCTCCGGCGGCCAGAAGCAACGCGTCGCCATCGCAAGAGCGCTCGCCAACGACCCGAAGCTTCTCCTGCTGGATGAGCCGCTGGGCGCGCTGGATCTGAAGCTGCGCAAGCAGATGCAGCTTGAGCTCAAGACGCTTCAGAAGAACCTCGGCATTACCTTCGTCTACGTGACCCACGATCAGGAAGAAGCGCTGACCATGAGCGACCGGATCATCGTCATGAACAACGGCAGGTTCGAGCAGATCGGCACACCGCGGGAGATCTATGAGCATCCGCAGAACAAGTTTGTCGCAAACTTCATTGGAGAATCGAATATTTTTGAAGCCAGCGTCGTCAGCGAGACCGGAGCGAAGGGCACCCTGACCCTGATGATGGAGAACGGGCATGTTCTGGCCGAAGGCGAGGGATTCAAGTATGATGAAATCGTCTATCTCTGCCTCCGTCCGGAAAATATTGAAATTTCGACAGTTTCCCGCGAGGGGTTCACGCTCAAGGGCTTTGTCCGGGATCACGTCTATGTCGGCAACATCGTCAAAACCGTCGTAGAGCTGCCGAACGGGAAAACCGTTCAGGTAAACCGGAATCCGCACGGCGAGCTGATCACACCGGGCATGCTGGTGAATCTCTTCTGGGATCCGAAGGACGCGGTCGTCATGCATACCCGGGAAGACTATGTATACGACGCCATCGAATTCGCGGTGCTCGGAAAGTGAAGCGGAGGATCAACGAATGAAGAAGAGATCCCTTAATCCGAACTTTCTGCGCATTCTGGTGATGGTTGGGCCGTCGGCCCTCTGGCTGCTCCTGTTTCTCGCCGTGCCGCTGGTCTACGTCGTCGTAATGAGCTTCTGCACCCGCGGACTCTACGGGGGTATCCAGTATCAGCTTTCCTTCGCAAGCTACAGGAGCATCTTCTCTTCGCTGTACCTGAAGGTCACGTGGAAATCTCTGCTGATGGCTTTTGAAACCTGCGTCATCTGTCTGCTGATCTCCTATCCCTTCTCCTGGTTCCTGAGCCGGGTTCCGAAGCGGCACCACGGGATCCTGATGCTGCTGGTCATCCTCCCCTTCTGGGTCAGCGCGCTGCTGCGCCTGAACGGCTGGAGCAACATCCTGAGAGACAGCGGCATCGTCAACACTCTGCTCATCAAAACCGGAATCATCAAGAAGCCCATCACCATGATGTACACCGACGGCGCCGTTCTTTTCGGCATGGTGTACTGTATGGTTCCGTTTATGATTCTCCCGCTGCATACCAGCATCTCCAAGCTGGACCACAGCCTGATCGAGGCGGCGATGGACCTTGGCGCAAACCGCTTCCGCACTTTTATCCGGGTGATTCTTCCGGCGACGCTTCCCGGTATCTTTGCCGGCACCATCCAGGTGTTTATTCCGAGTCTCGGCGCCTTTTTCGTCGCGGACGTCATGGGCGGCGGCAATTCGGTTTATCTCGGGAACCTGATTCAAAACCAGTTTCTGGTCGCTCGAAACTGGCCGCTCGGAGCCGCCTTCTCCGTGCTGCTGATAGTGTTCACACTGGTGATGCTGAGGCTGTATACACGCATCGGCAGTCTGGACGACCTGGCCTAATGAGGTAAAACAATGTCTGAACGATCCAAAATACACCGGCAGGGCGTCTGGCCCATCGTCTTCATGCTGCTGGTCTATCTGTTTCTGTACATGCCGATTCTGGTTGTGGTGGTGTATTCCTTCAATCGGAACGCCAGCAACATGACCTTCCAGGGCTTTACCCTGCGCTGGTACAGCGAAGTGCTCCACGGGAGCAACCTGTGGGCAAACCTGTTTCTCTCGCTGAAGCTGGCCCTGGTAGCCACGATCATCTCCGTCGTGCTCGGCACCCTTGCCACCATCGGCACCTACCGCTACGAGTTCCGTCTGAAAAAGTATCTGAACGCCATGCTGTATATCCCCCTGGTAATCCCGGAACTCGTGATCGGGCTTGCCTCCCTTGCTGCCTTCAGCCGTATGGGCATGAAGATGGGCTTCGGGACGCTGGTGTTCGCTCACGTGACATTCTGTCTCCCCTTCGTGATCATCACGCTGCGGGCGCGGATCGCCGACTTCGACCGCTCTCTGGAAGAGGCCGCCATGGACCTCGGCGCCAATGAGTGGCGCACGCTGAGGCGCGTCACGCTGCCGATTCTGGCCCCCGGGATTCTGGCCGGGGCCTTCATGTCCATCACGCTGTCCATTGACGACGTCATCATCAGTTATTTTGTCTCCGGGGCCGATCAGCTGACCTTCCCCATCAAGATCTACGGCATGGTCCGCGGAAAGATCTCCACCCAGGTATACGTGATTTCCTCTATTCTGATCTTCGCGGTCGTCCTTATCTGGCCGGCCGGAATGGTCATCCGTGCCGGGCATCGCAGGAGGCATCCTGAATGAAAGCTGACAGGATCATACGCGGCCGGATCTATCCGGCAGACGGGACAGGTTCATTTGCCGAGGCCATGGCGATCGGGGACGGAAAAATCCTCGCCGTGGGAAGCCTGGAGGACCTGCTCCCCTGGGCAGGCAGTGAGACCGCAATGGAAGAGAAACCCGGCCTGATCATCCCCGGCATCACGGAAGGGCATGCCCACGTAACCTGCGCCTCGGAGATGGTCTTCGGTCTCGCACTCGGTGCGGCCGATTCCCCGGAGGAATATCTGGAGAAGATCCGTACCTTTCGGGACGCGCACCCGGATGCCGATTATATCGTCGGCAGCGGCTATGACAACGGCGTCTTCGACCGAGCAGGGCCGACTGCCGCGCTGATGGACAAAGCCGTTTCGGATGTTCCTGTGGTGATGATCGCCTCCGACCATCACTCCCGCTGGCTCAACACGGCGGCCCTGCAGAAAACCGGCATCACAGACCGGACCCCGGATCCCCTGAACGGGGAAATCGTCCGGGACGCCCTCGGCCGTGCCACGGGCTGGCTCAAGGAGACGGCACAGCTGTTCACCAGACAGGTTCTGCCGCCGATGAGTCCGGAGGATTATGCGAAGGCGGTGCTGTTCTACCAGCAGATCGCGCTCTCCAACGGGGTGACGTCAGCCTTTGAACCCATGTATGACTGCATGCGGGACTATGACCTGCGGGCGGAGGCGTACCGCCTGCTGGATCTGCGCGATGAGCTCCGTGTCACCTTTTCCCTCGGCTGGAGCCTGGAGGCGGATGACAATCTCGCTGTCTCGCGGGAAAAGCTCCGGAAGACGCGCGAACGCCTCTCAGGCTGCCGGAAGGTATGCCTGAACACGGCCAAGTTTTTCGCAGACGGGGTTGTCGAATGCCACACCGCCTTTCTCCGCGAGGATTATGCCGACACTCCCGGGAACCGAGGGGAACTGACATTTTCACCGGAAGCCTTTCGTGCGGAGGTTTCCACCGCACTGGAAGACGGGTTCGACGTACACATCCACGTGATCGGCGATGCCGCCCTGGACATGGCGCTGGATGCTCTGGAAGAGGGCCAAAACCGCGTCCGTTCGGTCCGCGGAGAGACCGGCGGCTTCCGGAACGCGGTGACGCATCTGCAGCTCGCATGGCCGGATCAGATTGCCCGGATCAAGAAGCTCGGGGTCATCGCCGTGACAAACCCCTACTGGCACTACTCCAGTCCGGTCTACTACGAAGCCCTGGAGCTGCCGTATCTCGGTGCCCGACGGGCAAAAGCGCAATATCCCATGAAAAGCCTTGTGGAGAGCCGCATTCCGGTGAGTCAGGCCAGCGACTATCCCGTCACGAATCCGCCCCGTACCATGGACGCCCTGCATCTCATGGTCAACCGCCGGGATCCGAAACATCCGGAGGACGATGTGCTTGGGCCGCAGGAGTGTCTCTCCGTGCGGGAGGCGCTGGATGTTCTCACCCGCAACGGTGCGTATCAGCTCCGTCTGGAGCAGCAAAAAGGCTCTCTGGAGCCGGGGAAGGACGCCGACTTCTGCGTGCTCTCGGCCGATCCCTTTACCGTCCCGAAGGAAGATCTCCATCTTATTGAAGTTCTGGAGACCTGGACGGACGGAATTCTTCGTTATCACCGAGCGTAAGCATCGATTGATATACCTCAGCACTCAGCGACAATAAAGCAAAGGAGAAAAAACATGAAGAAAACCATTCTGGCACTCGTTCTCGCGGCACTCTGTGTCATGCTTCTCTCGGCCTGCGGTGCAGAAAAGCCCGCCGCGCAGCCGACAGCCGCCCCCGCGGAAACCGCTCAGGAAAGCGCGGCTCCCGCAGAAAGTGCAGCCCCTCAATACGCCAAAGAGATCTATCTTTACAACTGGTCGGAGTATATGACGCAGGAAGTCCTGGACGGCTTTGAAAAGGAATACGGCATCAAGGTCATCGAGACCACCTTTGAGTCCAATGACGAGATGCTGGCCAAGCTCCTGGCCGGCAGCAAGGGACAGTATGACATCGCCGTCCCGTCCAACTTCTACATCGATGCCATGCTGGCCAACGACCTTCTGGAGGAGCTCGACTTCAGCGTCATCACGAACATTGATAACATCGATCCCCAGTTCCGCACCTCTCAGGTTGATCCGGAAGGCAAGTATACCGTACCATATATGGGCACCGCTTCCCTCTGGCTCGGAAACCCCCAGAAGCTGGAAGAGCTCGGCGTAAAGGCGGACAACTATGAGGATCTGAAAGACCCGCGCTTTGAGGGCAACATTCTCATGTCCGATGACGCCCAGGGCAACATCTGCTGCGGGCTGAGCGCCATGGATCTGGATCCAACCTCCAACAACCTGGAAGACATTGAACAGGCAAAGCAGTATCTGCTCTCCATCAACAAGAATGTCAAGGCCTACTCCCTGCCCGCGGATGTCCGGGACAGCATGATCAAGAACGAAGCGGCGGTCGCCTACATGTACAGCGGCAACATCATGCAGGCCATGCAGGCAAACCCGAATCTTCAGCTGGCCCTGAAAGAGGAGCAGGTCTCCCTCTCCATCGACAACCTGGTCATCCTGAAGGGAACCAAGCACAAGACCGAGGCCGAGCTCTTTATCAACTATCTGCTGCGTGGAGACGTCTCCGCCAAGCTGACGACGGAGTTCCCCTATGTCTGCTTCAACACGGCGGCTGTAGAATACCTGCCGGAAGAGCTCGCGAAGAGTGAACTCTGTCTGCTCTCCGACGATATCAAGAGCCGCATCTATATGATCAACACCTTCAACGGAGAAGCCATCGCGGCCGAGATCGACGCCATGGTCGAGGTAAAGACCAGCCGTTGAACCCGGAGCAAACCGGCCGTTGAAGGTGAATCCGGATATTTTGAGGCATAATGTCAGGAAAAGGACCTGTCCGTTTGGGCAGGTCCTTTTCTAAGCTGCTGACAGTCCTGACGGCTGTCCATTGCTCTGTTTTCTACTGATTATGCAGCTTTTACGACAATTGTCAAATCGCCCGGAACCGAGGGTGCTTCATACTCTGTCGAATCCTTGGCGAAGCCTTCGGGAACCTTCAGCAGATGCACGATGTAGCTGCCCGGCGCCTCGTCAAACTCGGCGACGCCGTCCGCGTCCGTCTTGCCCATCATGCACTGGATATCAGAGCAGAACTGGATCGTTGCGCCCTGGACGGGGTTTCCGTCCTCATCCACACAGATGATGCGGTACGGGGTGCCGGCGACATCAGCCGGGGCACCTTTGCCGGTAAGGTTCAGTGCGCCGACATTCCCAAGGAATGAGGGCTGTGCATAGGCGGAAGCGTCACTCTCCTCCCCTCCGTTGAGCAGTTCCTGAAGCGCCGCTTCATACTTGTCGACCTGCGCGCCCACCACGGGGCTGCCGAGGATTCTGCCCTGGCTGTCGATAAAATAGCTCGTCGGGAATCCCTGCAGGTCAAAGAGGTCATCGAAATTGGACGGGCAGGTGATGCTCGGATAGTCTGCCCCTGCATTCTGAAGAAGCTGTCTGGCCGTGTTTATGTTCTCCTGGGAGTCACTGTCAAAGAGCAGGCCGACGATGCCGCAGCCCATTTGCTGGAAACGTTCATGGATCTGCGCAAGTTCACCGAGTTCACCCTTGCAGGGGCCGCATCCGGTCTCCCAGATGTTCAGCATGGTGATCCGGTTGGCGGCAAAGAGCTCCTCGCTGCTGACGGGATTGCCGTCAAAGTCGGTGGTCTGGAAACTGATGCCGGTTCCGGCAAGGTCGGCATAGGGATCCTGGGGTTCATAGTAGTCCGCGCCGTTGATGATGTCATCCGTATACTCGAGGAGCCGGTTGTACAGGCTGACTTGATCCGCGGTGAAACTGTCCGGCAGAACATCCGTTCCGACGGCTACGTAATGGGTATAGGCTCCGACCGTCGTCACCTCATAGACCTCGCCGCCCGGAATCATGGCGGTAAGCTCCGGATCGTTCAGAACACTCTGGTCACAGTCGTCCCGTACGCACAGGAAAGTCAGATACGGAGCGTAACCTTCACAGGACTGTCACAGCGGCTTTTCAAACCGTTCGAAACCGGGTAACCGCTGCCCATGCAGCGCGCATCTCAGACGGTTATGGTCAGAACGTTGCAGCCCAGGAGGTTCTGATACTCCACCCTACGGGAGATGCGAAATACAATGCGGGTGCCGATGTTGTGCTCCGGGCTCTGTGGCTCCTGGATCTGCACGCCCATGGCTGGGTCAAAGGGAAGGCAGTCGTCCCGAAGGCGCAGGATGATGTCGTCACCCCGGCGGATCACGCGGATATCAAGCGAATGCGGCCGCTTCCGGCCCAGGGCAAAGCCGTGCTTGACGACATTGCCGGCCATCTCTTCCAGCGCAAGCCCGGACAGAAACGCACGCCGTTCGTCCGTTCCGCGCCGCCTGCAGAAGTCGATCACCTGCCGGGAGACGGTCTCCACATCCTTCATGCTGCGGACCGTGATGTCGATCCGGTCGTCCGCGGAGGGCCCGAAGTCCTCCGGGATGACCATCAGGTCGTCGAGACTCTTCGGGAAGCGTCTGACGCCGGCGACGGAGAAGGCCAGGATGACGCCAAGGCAGATGACGCCGTTGAGGATATTCGCCACATACAGGCCGTTCATTTTCATGGCCGGGATCAGGAAAAGGCTGGTCAGCGAAACACCGGCAAAGCCGTCCACTACCGGGAGCACCACGGACATGAGCTTTTTCTGAGCGGCCTGGGCATAGCAGGCAAACCCGAGGCTCACAACCGCCAGCGGCATGCAGAGCGGAAGCAGTCGGAAGCCCATCACCGTCATCTGATACACCGGCTCCGCCGGGTTGCGGTAGAACATCCGCGTCAGCGGCACCGCCGAGACAATGATCAGCGCCGCGATGCCCGCCATGATCGGCAGGCACCTTCGGAACATCACGCGCATGGCATTGAGCAGGGATTCGCGATCCTCCTCGCCAAGGGCAATGCTCATGAGCATGCGTTCCACGGCGATCATGCCGAATGGCACGGCCCAGACGACGCCGAGGAAGGAGTTGGACGCAGAGAACGAGGACAGCCCCTCCGTGCCCACGAACTTCAGAATCAGGGCGTTGACCAGGAGGCAGCGGAACATCTCCACAAAGCGCGACAGGGCCCCGGAATAGCCGCGGCGCATGATCTCGGGCGCATCCTTCCAGCTGCAGGCCTTCCGGGAGAACTTCAGGAAGGATCTGCCGGAGGTGTAGTAGAGGAGCTGTACGAAAAAGAACATCCAGACGCTGATCGAAGAGGCAAGGCCCAGGCCGAAGGTTCCGAGCGGAATCACCGCGGTGAAGAGCAGATCCCCGACCGCGTTGACGGCAAAGCAGACGATGCCGGCCGCCATGGTCCGTCGCGTCCGGTTCTCCAGGGAGAGGAAGGCGAAGAGCTGCTGCCCGAGCACCAGCGCCGGAATGCCGATCGCCTGGGCGAGGAGATAGCGGTTGAACATGGTACACTGGGAGGCATCGCTCACCGACAGCGACACCACATTGGTGACCGCGGCAAGGACCATCGCCAGCGACGTAACCAGGGAGATTCCCAGGGAAACCAGCAGGTCAACGGAAAAGACACTGTGAACTGACTCCGGCCGTTTTCCGAGGCAGGCGCCGTAGAGCAGCTGGGAACCGCTCACCATCATGATGCTGAGGGCATAGAGGAAGTGCGTCAGGGGGGTATAGAGGCCGATGGCGCTCATGGCCTCGGTGCCGACGACGTTGCTGGCAACCAGGCCGTCAACGATGCCGTTGACGGCGTTGATGACGATCAGGAGGATCTGATAGGGCAGCAGCCGGAAAAACAGTCTCGCGAGAAGATGGTAGTCCGAAACAGGCTGGTCCGGGAGATTTGTTGTTTTCATCCTGTTACTCCGATACGGTGAAGAACCGTCATTTTGTTCTGTGTCGGCTCTTATTGTACCACAGGATACTGCATGTGTCCAATCATCAAAAATGAGGAAAGGCACAAGGAGATCAGGTAATATGGTCAGGGGCAGAGCCTGTCGGTTCTGGTTCTTTGTGCTCCCCGGAGGCGCCGTCCTTCGGGAAAAGCAGCTCGGGAAGCTGTGCCAGGGCTGCATGCCCGCCGTTTTTGAGCAGACTTCCTGCCAGTTGAAACAGCTCTCCCTGCTTCTCTCTGGGTATCTTAAAAAGATAGCCTAGCACGGCCTCTGCAGATTTCCATTTCTGCTGCGCAATCTCACGGAATGTATCTGCGCCGGTTGCTTCAAACGCGTCAAAAATGGTGTCTGTAACGGAATTGCGAAAACCATCATCCATCCCGTCAATCCATGAAGCAAGGATGTTGTTCAACAGCTCTCCAAGATCGGATGGCTCGGCAGGTTCAAAACGGTCCCGCTCGGTCGACCAGCTGAACGCGTCGTGCTGCAGGATTCCGAAAGCATTGCTTTTGACAACACGGCGAGTTGCTTTGTCTGTGAGCAGCATACCGATCATGGAAGTATCGGGAATGATTTTACATACTTTCGGAAGAATTCTCAGATACCCCGACATTTCGGTCACTTCCTCCCGGAAGCCGGGGCCGTCGTTTGAGTATACGCTCAGAATACGAGCTTGAATCTCAGGTCTGCAGAAGGAAGCGGCATATACGGCGAAATTGCCTCCTTTGGAATGTCCGCCGATACGAATTGGAACATCGAACGTCTCCGCAATCAGATTCAGATACGAAACTGCCAGCAGCTGTCCTCTGGTTTCTGTCAGGCAGCCGATATCAAAATCTTCTTTCCAACCGACCAGCGTGCTGTCTGTCCCGCGGAAGGCCACATAGATGGTACCGTCATCAAGCAGATAGGTAACCGCAGACATCTGCGCAGTCTTTTCTTCATCCAGGTCATCCACGTACCGGCACAGCTGCATGTTTCCGAATCTCCCGCCTGTGACCATAGACTCCATCAAAAGCGGTGCTCTGGCTGTAAACGACGTGTCATTCAGAATATCTTCCCTGCTGTGTATCTGAAAAAAACGTTCATAGATTTCAGATACGGGAACCGGCTTGCCGTCAGATGGAACAAGACCAGAGAAATCCGAGTACGCCAGTTCGGCGAGAATAAGATTGTCTACATCATTGAACGGTGCAATGGAAAACGGGACATCCGAACGCCATTTCAGATAGTCGAACAGATCAGACATAAACAATCATACCTCGCCTTCTCCCGATTTTTTTCATTATAGCAAATGATGGACCGCGGTTCAAGGAGTCCGGGCCATGATCCAATTTCTTTATGCTTCTGTTTTGCCTCACGATGACTCTTTCCCGTGTCTTGCACTTTATCCTTTCATCCTGTATAATGTTATTTATCGTGCCCTGTAAGCGGGTACGAAGCAAACACGGAAGTTGGAGCAAAGCGTGGAAAACAAAACAAAAACAACAGAATCAGGCACCGGGAATACGCTCGGATCAAGCAGTGCGCCTACGTCAGAGAATCCGGCAGGAACCATGGATGCTCAAAACCGCCTGGTGCTTGAGGTCCGGCATGTCTCCGGCGGATACCGGGACGGAGGTTTCCTTTCCGGCAGAGACCAATACCAGGAAGTCCTGCACGACGTGGATTTTGTGGTACGTCACGGCGAGATTCTCGGGCTGGTCGGCGAGAGCGGAACGGGAAAAACTACTCTGACGCGGATGATTCTCGGGCTGCTGGAGCCGGAGCAGGGGGAGATTGTCCACTACACCAAGCGGCCGCAGATCATCTTTCAGGATCCGTACAGCTCGCTGAATCCGGCCTATTCGGTGGAATGGGCCGTGGAGGAACCTCTTCGTATATTCGGGAAATACGATACGGCCGAGCGGAAGCGCCGCGTACATGAGATGCTGGAACGGGTGGAGCTGCCCAGGGAGTTCTGGAGCGCGAAGCCGGACGAGCTTTCCGGCGGCCAGCGTCAGCGCGTCTGCATCGCCGTCGCCCTCATTCAGCGGCCGCGGTTTTTGATTGCGGACGAACCGGTAAGCGCGCTGGATGTGACGATCCAGGCACAGATTCTGAAGCTGCTCCGTCAGCTCCGGGACGATCTGGATCTGAGCTACCTGTTCATCTCTCACGACCTGAATGTGGTGTATCAGCTCTGTGACCGGGTGCTGGTCATGAAACAGGGGCGCATCGTGGAGCAGGGTACCGTGGACGAGGTCTATGATCATCCGAAGGAAGAGTACACCAGAAGGCTGCTGGAAGCGGGACTGTAAGCATCATTAGGAGCGTGATCCATTATGACCATCCGGTATATTGCCGACATGCACTTTGACTATGACAGCATCATCGCCTATGACAATCGTCCTTTCGACAGCGTGGAAGAGATGAACGAGGCGCTGATCGCGAACTGGAACTGTGTTGTGACCGACCCGGAGGACCTGACATGGATTCTCGGAGATTTCTGTTCCGGGGACGCGGAGCGCTGGTGTGAGCTGCTTTCCAGGCTGAACGGTCGGAAGGCTCTGATTCTGGGGAATCATGACGATCCTTCCGTGCTGAACGCGGAAGCTGTCCGGGCGCAGCTGGAAGATGTGGCGGAATACCGGGAGATCACGGATCAGGGACGGCATGTGGTACTGTGCCATTATCCGATTCTGGCCTTCCGGGATCATTACTTCGGCTGGTACCACCTTTACGGCCATGTACACGCGTCGTATGAGTGGAACGTGACGGAGAACGCAAAGCGCCTGCTGCAGAGGCTGTACGTACGCGATGATGTGTGCCGGATGTACAACGTCGGGGCGATGATCCCGGCGATGGGCTATACGCCGAGAAGCCTGGACGAAATCGCAGAGGTGTAAGATGGA
The DNA here is from genome assembly GCA_017458335.1 of Oscillospiraceae bacterium. Taxonomy (GTDB): domain Bacteria; phylum Bacillota; class Clostridia; order Oscillospirales; family Oscillospiraceae; genus Limivicinus. Next base: position 93,883 of record JAFTFT010000016.1, on the reverse strand, counting down.
ACAGCTTATCGTCTGTGCAATTGTCTCGTGCTACGCTGTCTTCGTCGACTTGAGCGCCGCGTTGCTGCGCAGCAGCGGCGATATCTACCAGACAGGTCCGATGACCGTCTGGGGCGTGATTGTGAGCATCATCGCAGTCGTCGAAGTGCTGCTGACATTTCGCGCCCGGATCAGAACGGAAATCAAACGCCTGAAAAGCCGTCGCCGCGGCGCTTAAAAGGCCGCAGCATAGAGCGGGAAGCAGCCCTCCGCAGATGGAAGGCTGCTTCCCATTTTGTTTTATGACGCTTTGATGTCCCGCTCCCCTTCAGACCGAAGGTTCAGCTGTCCGAATGATCATGGATAACGCCGCTCTCTCCGTCCTCTTCTGATGCTGTCCCGGCTTCGTACAGTCTGCCTTTCCTGATGTCTCCGAGAAGGCGCCGGAACGCAGCGCAGGCCGTCATCGGCCAGAAACGGGATTCCAGTTCTTCGTCGACTGCGCGCACCACGATATGCTCTTCACCGCCTTTTGAGAAACGGGCAATGATCCTTCTCTCTTCAAAGCGAATATCAATATCCCTGTGCCGGATATGTGCCAGGAAGAGCATGACCTTCAGGAAAAACATCGGGGTCGCATAGTAATAGGAAGCATACAGCAGGTACGCCCCAAGCATTGCCAGCGGTACAATCTGAAACCCCATCCTGTTCGCATCCCCTTTCCGAGCAGGCACTCCTTTTCTCTCAACCGGCAGTCAGGCAGCCAGTCAGGATCGTTTTTGCCTCTTTATTCTACTATAGCAGAATCATTGTTCATGCGCAAGCGGAATCTCACCGATGCATTTCCGGGCGTGGCCCTAAATTCATTGCCATCTCATGCCATGCTTCGCCGCCCCAGGTCGAGTTTGCCATACCGCGGTCAAGAAAGCCCATCTTCCGGTACATGCAGACCTTGTCTTCCAGGCAGGTCAGGACCAGCTGCTTCCTGCCTGTCTTTGCGGCCATGTCTGCATATCGCCGGACAATCTCTGTTGCAAGTCCCCTTCTCCGAAATTCTGGCCGGACATCCAGGCCAAGGAGCATCACGTTGGTTCCGGCTCTGTCATGCAGAGAGGCATCTGTAAAGAATTCATCGCGGAATACTTTTTCCTCCGTTGAAATTCCGTTCAGAAATCCGGCAATGATTCCGTCTTCTTCCGCAATCAGGAAGAGTTCCGGAGCAGCGGCAATTCTCTCCCGCATCGATTTGGGTGAGCAGGCCTCATTCGGCGGAAAACAGATCTGTTCGATCTCGATCGTTTCTTCGGTATCTTCCGGTTTGACTGTTCTGAAAATCACGTTCTTTCCTCGCTTCTTTCTGCCTGTTTTCTGTTCTTCTCATACAGGGTCCAGAGGCCCTTTAGGATCAGGTTGTCGTCCTGGATGACGGCATGACGGCAGTGCGGGATGACAGCCGAACACAGGATTCCGGTGGCAATGACCTTACAGCGCTGCCCCAGCTCCTGCTCCATCCGCTCAATCACGCCGTCGATCATCGCCGCCGTCGCAAAGACGGCGCCGGAGCGCATGGCATCCACCGTATTGGTGGCGATCACTTTCTTTGGCGGGGTTACGGAGATATCCGGCAGCAGACTGGTGCCCGCAGAAAGCGCCTGGAGGCCAAGCTCGACGCCCGGTACGATGATTCCGCCCCGGTAGGTTTCCTTCTCATCGACCACGGTCATCGTGGTGGCCGTGCCCATGTTGAGCACGATCGCCGGCGCCCCATAGCAGGCAATCGCAGCAACGCTGCCGACCACCAGGTCCCCCGCCAGTGTTGACGGATCGTCAATCCGCACGTTCATTCCTGTCTTGATCCCCGGTCCGACCAGCATGCACTTCAGTCCCGTCTGGTGGGAAATCGCCTCGCGCAGCGCCTCCGTCACCGGCGGCACCACCGAACAGATAATCGCATCATCCAGACAATCGGGATCAATTTCGTAATAGTCCAGCAGCTGCCGCAGCTGGATGCCGTATTCGGCGGCGGTGTATCTCGGCTCCGTATGGATCCGGACGATGTTCACGATCTCCCCGTTATCGATCGTCCCGAGCATGATATTTGTATTTCCGACATCGACGGCCAGCAGCATTTTCTCGCTTCCCCCTTCTGCGCAGGAAATGGGTATGATATCGTTCTTTTTATCCATTATACACATTTTTTTCCGCTTTTCAATTGTGCGTCAGTTTTCTGTCAACTGTTGCGGCAGCGGAACATTTGTGCTATAGTATCCAAGTCAAATTTTACGTTTTACGCGGCAGCCAGCCGCGGGAAAGGACTCACATGAAAAACTCCGAAAAAACCATGGACAAGATCGTTGCCCTCTGCAAAAACCGCGGTTTCATCTTTGCCGGCAGCGAGATCTACGGCGGCCTCGCCAACACCTGGGACTACGGTCCTCTCGGCGTGGAACTGAAGAACAACGTCAAGCACGCCTGGTGGCAGAAGTTCGTTCAGGAGAACCGCTACAACGTCGGTCTTGACGCCGCGATCCTGATGAATCCCCAGACCTGGGTTGCCTCCGGTCACCTCGGCGGCTTCTCCGATCCGCTGATGGACTGCCGCGAGTGCCACGAGCGCTTTCGCGCCGACAAGGTCATCGAGGACTGGTGCCAGGAAGTCGGTTATGAACTTCCGAGGCCAATCGACGCCTTCTCTCAGGCCGAGATGAAGGAATTTGTCGAGGAACATAACATTCCCTGCCCCAGCTGCGGCAAGCACAACTTCACCGATATCCGTCAGTTCAATCTGATGTTCAAGACCTTCCAGGGTGTCACCGAGGATGCCAAGAATACCGTTTACCTCCGTCCGGAGACCGCCCAGGGCATTTTTACCAACTTCGTGAACGTCCAGCGCACCACGCGCCGCAAGCTGCCCTTCGGCATTGCGCAGATCGGAAAGAGCTTCCGCAATGAGATCACCCCGGGCAACTTCATTTTCCGCGTGCGTGAGTTTGAGCAGATGGAACTGGAGTTCTTCTGTGAACCGGATACCGACCTCGAGTGGTTCGATTACTGGCGCAGCTTCTGCAAGCAGTTCCTCTTGACCATCGGTCTGAAGGAAGAGAACCTACGTCTGCGCGATCATGACCCCGAAGAGCTGTCCTTCTACTCCAAGGCCACCACTGACTTTGAGTTTCTGTTCCCCTTTGGCTGGGGCGAACTCTGGGGCGTCGCCGACCGTACCAACTATGACCTGACCCGTCACCAGGAGACCTCCGGTCAGGATCTCACCTACTATGACCAGGAGAAGAATGAGCACTACATTCCCTTTGTCATTGAGCCGTCTCTCGGTGTGGAACGCACCGTGCTGTCCGTGCTCTGCGACGCCTATGATGAGGAAGTCGTCGGTCAGGACAAGAAGGGCAAGGACGATGTCCGTGTCGTGCTCCGTCTGCATCCGGCCCTGGCGCCCTTCAAGTGCGCCATTCTTCCGCTCTCCAAGAAAGACGTTCTCACCGGTCCTGCCATGGAGCTGTATCAGGAACTCTCCAAGGACTTCATGTGCGATTATGACGAGACCGGTTCCATCGGAAAGCGCTATCGTCGCGAGGACGAGATCGGTACGCCGTTCTGCATCACTTTTGACTTCAACACCGTGGGTACCGAGACCGATCCCGCCGATCACTGCGTGACCATCCGCGAGCGTGACAGCATGGAGCAGGTACGTATTCCCATCGACCAGGTCAAGAGCTACATCGCCGAACGCATCCGGCTTTGATCGGGAGGCACCGCATGAAGAACGGATTTGTAAAGGTTGCAGCCGCGTCACCGGTGATCCGGGTTGCGGACGCGGACTATAACGCGGAGCGGGTGATCGAAGTCATCAGCTCTGCGGCCAAAAAGGATGTCAAAGTCCTGGTGTTTCCCGAGCTTACGCTTACGGGCTGCAGCTGCTACGATCTTTTCACACACAGAGTCCTCCTTGACGGTGCCAGAGAGGCCCTGCTCAAGGTCGCCGAAAAAAGCAGCGAGTATGATCTTCTGGCCTTCGTCGGACTGCCGCTCGCCGTCGGCGCGAAGGTCTATAACGTCGCCGCCGCGCTCTGTCACGGTGAGATTCTCGCCTTCATTCCCGCCGAAGGCATCGCGGACGGATACTTCTCCGTCCCGGACCCCGACAGTGACTATGAGGTAAACCTGCCCGGCTATGGTCTGGTGCCCATGTCCTGCAGCGTGCTTTTTGAGCATGAAGGACTCTCCGACCTGCGTGTCGCGGCGGAAGTGGGTGCGGGGCTGCAGCGTTTCCTGACGCCTGCTGTCCGCCACGCCGAAGCCGGTGCCACGCTGATCGTCCAGCTGGGATCCTTCCCGGAAACCGTGACCTCCCGCGAGGAGGCCGAGCTGAACGCCCGCTATGAATCCCGACAGTTTGCCTGCGGCATGGTGCTGGCCGCTCCAGGCAAAGGCGAGAGCAGCACAGACCGTGTCTTCTCGGGCCTCTGCTTGGTGGCGGAAAACGGGAAACTCCTCGCCTCCGAAGAGAAGACCGACAGCTTTGCCGTTTCCGAGATCGATGTGGAGCACATGATGTCTCTCCGCCGTTCTCTGGACTGCTTCGACGCCCCGTCGGATTATCTCCGTTTCAGCTGGGGGGAGGACCTCTCAGAAACCGCCCTCACCCGGACGTACCTCATGCATCCCCATCTCCCCGAAACAAGTGCGCAGCTTCCGGCCTATTGCCGCCGCATGCTGGACATCCAGGTTTCCGGTCTTGTCAAGCGCATGGAGTATGCCCATCTCGATCATTGTGTCGTCGGCATCTCCGGCGGCGTGGATTCCACCCTCGCCGTCATGGTCAGCGCCATGGCCGTCAAGCAGATGGGCCTGCCGGCCACCAATGTCATCGCCTGCACACTCCCCTGCTTCGGCACCTCTTCCCGGACCAAGTCCAACGCCATCGTTGTCGCCGAGCAGATCGGCGCCGAGGTCCGCGTGATCGATATCGGCAAGGCCGTCTACCAGCACTTTGACGACATCGGCCACGCACATGACGATTATTCCATCGCCTTTGAAAATGCGCAGGCCCGTGAACGAACCCAGGTCCTCATGGATATTGCCAACAAGGTCAACGGCCTGGACGTCGGCACGGAGGATCTCAGCGAGTTCATCGACGGCTGGTGCACCTACAACGGCGACCACACCAGCATGTATGACGTGAACCTCGGCCTCACAAAGACGCAGGTGCGTGCCAATGTCCGCTATATCGCCGACACCACCGAAGACCGCGTGCTGAAAGCCGCCCTGTATGACGTGCTGGACTGCCCGGTCACACCCGAACTGCTGCCGATCCATGACGACCAGATCGAGCAGAAGAGCGAAGATGCCGTCGGCTCCTACAGCCTGCAGGATTTCTTCACCCATAAGATGCTCATCTGCGGCTTCACGCCGTCCAAGACCTTCCGCCTGGCGAAACAGGCCTATGCAAAGGAATTCACGGATGAAGAGCTGATCCGCTGGCTCACCAGCTACTGCAGGCGCCTCTTCAGCCAGCAGTTCAAGCGCAGCTGCCTGATGGACGGCCCGGCGGTGGAAGCTTTCACGGTCTCTCCGCGTGTCGGTTTCCTGATTCCGTCCGATGCGGAAGCCGCGCTCTTCCTCAAGGATCTGGAGCACCTCACCGCGGGCCTGGACGACTGAGCATTCGCGTTCTATCCCGCGCAGAAGATTGAAAATGCGCGGGATATGTTTTTATTTTCATTTCAAATTTGCGCAACTTATTCTACCTTATCGACTTTCCCGCTGCCAGGCAGCCTTGGGACTTTCACCCTTTAGAACATGCGCTCGCCGGGCGCACTAAAACAAATGGTGGGCTCCCCTCAGGAGTCCACCATTTGTTTAATTTGACGCCATTTACTTGCGCCCGCTTATATGTTTTTCCGCATTACCATGCGAGCATAGCCAGTGCTGCAAGATCCTCGTCTGACAGATCCTTCATCCAGCTGTAATCATCATAGCCGCCGTAACTCCCGCCGTACGTCTCTGCCGCCCAAATCGTATCCAGATAATTGTTCCATTCGTAATTATTCCAGCTTGTATCCCAGGGGGTGTAATAGCTGGTATCCCCCACGAGCGCCCAGTCGTTATCGCTCAGGGCAAGACCGACAAGAGCAAGGCCGAACAAATCTTCATCGCTCAGGCCATACCAGTTGTAATAATTGTTGGAGTTAGTGTTTTTTACATTGGCACTGGGGACATAGACATTCATATACGCCGTCGTGGTGCGCGCAATCTGGGAGCCGTTGGAGAAGGTGCAGAAAGCCCCCCAGCCGTTCATCGCCGTGGACAGGTTTCCGATGGTCAGGGTCGTGGTATTCTCGCCGCTGATATTCGTGCCGCCGACCATATTCCGGATGTCCTGCACACTGTACGTCTGACCCTGCGGAGAGACAAATGTCCAGTAAAGCGAGGTATAGCCGGTAGCATTTGCGACGAACCAGGCAGTCTCGCCCGTGCCGCGGTTTTCGTTGGTGGGGTTCTTGGTTACGATAGGCACGCTCGCATTGGCGGTGTTCACGGCGGTCAGATTCCGCGTGTCCTGAACGCCTGTCCTGTCGCCGGAAAAGGCCGCGTAGCTGTCGGCAAAGCGGCTCAGATTGTTTGCTTCCGATGCGAGGAACCAGTCAAAGGAGGTGCTGCTGCGCGGATAGCCTGCAAAGGTTGTGCTGGCAATGTTCCAGAACTGATCCTCGGTGATTTCGTTTTGGTGGGAACCTGTGATCGTAACGCTTGTCTGGCCGTCGACCTTGGTGTTGATTCTCGATGCCAGCAAACCGTCATAAATGGTTCCGTTGACCATGGACATGCCAAAGATCTGGTCAGAAACCTGGGAAAGATTATATTCCGGAAGGTTATCGAAGCTGTGATATGTAATAATGTAAAACCACGCATTTCTTGCGGCATCAAAGTAGGTGTCGGCGCTGTCTGTTATGATGTTGATGAACACGTCCAGCATGACTTCCTCATTTTCGGTATGGATCGCGTCCAGACGCTTGCCGTCGGCGCTGACCTCCCAGCCTCTCATGTGAGCATGACCGGTCACAGCGTCGGCTGAGCAGGCAAGCAGCTCGAGGCGTCCGTTGTGGTCCAGGTCGGTGACCGCGTAATACCAAGGGTCTACCCCGTCCGGCTGACGGAGCATGCTGAAGTAGCTGGCGATCATTTTCAGCTGTGCGCCGGCATTTTCACCGGTCGAGAGATCCGCGAATGCGGCCGTGCTGAGGGAAAGCATCAGTGCAAGGATAAGCAGGAAGCATAGTGTTTTCTGCATTTTTTGTTTTTTTCTTTTCAAGTTTGAATTCAGCTTATTCCAGTATCATTTCGCTGTATGCCACAGCGTTTTTCTTAAATCTGATCAGCAGGACAATCTGCAGGACCACCGAAGCAACCAGGACGACAGCTCCTGCTATGATCGCCGTCCCCTGGACGTTCTCATCCGCCGCGTTGAAGCCTGCGTTGGTCGCTGTCCCCGCGTCATAAATCGTATGCCACAGCAACGGCAGGAGCAGGCCGAGGAGGATATACTTCCCCGCGCTGCCGCCGTGCTGTCTGACATAACGCGCGTGGCCGAGGGCAACGCCCATCACCAGGCCCAGAACCATGTGCATGGCAAAGGTGACCAGACGGCCGAGAGAGATGAACCCGCCGCCGCTGTAGAGCGCTTCCTCCAGCACGGTAAATCCGGCGCCGACAGCGGTAAAGATCAGGGCATATTCATATACATTCTTCGGCTTAAAGATCTTCACCAGCAAGAGCGCCAGCAGGAGCTTGACCAGCTCCTCCGGAAATCCGGCGGTGACGAATGCCGCGCGCAGGGAAGTGAGGAGCGGATTCATTTCCGCCCGTACCGATGCGGTCGCGTTCATTCCCGTGATGTCACCCCCGCGCAGTTTGAAGATGAGCAGGCCGGTCAGAAGGGTGATTGCAGTGGAAAGAAGCGGGGCGGCGATGCCGACCGCGATTGGAACCCAGGCCTGCGCTTTCCCGATCTGTTCGGGAACCTCCCGGCGAATCATTCTGACGTAGACAAACGCGCAGAGCGCAAATGCGATAATTGAAGCAAGAAAACCCATATTTATCTTCTTTTTGTACGTATGTCAGGTGTTCTTTCCAGGAAGCCTCGAGACAATTGCCGCGATCAGATTCGTCATAGGCATGGTCTGCAGGGTGATGACGCCAGGCCCGGTGACGACGGTGTTGAACAGGCTTTCACCGCCGAAGAGGACGTTCTTCACGCCCTTGACCTGCTGGATGTCCATTGTGACCGTCTCGTCCATCATTGCCAGATGGCCGGTGGAAATCAGCATCTGCTGTCCGGGCTTGAGGCTGTAGTTGATAGTGCCGCCGTCGATTTCAAGGAAGACGGTGCCCCTGCCGGAGAGCTTCTGCATGATGAAGCCTTCGCCGCCGAAGATCGCGGTACCCAGCTTCTTCTGGAAGTAAACCTCCGACTGGACGCCGGTCGTGCAGGCAAGAAACGCCCTCTTTTGAATGATGACAGGCTTTTCCGGCGTGACCTCCACAGCCAGGATATCACCGGGGAAGTTGGAAGCAAAGGCAATAAGACCGCTGCCGTTGCGGGCGGTATAGTAGTTTTGAAACGCGGACTCACCGGAGAAGACGCGGCCGAAGAGCTTTCCCGCTCCCCCGCTCTTGGTCTCCATCTGCATGTTCGGTGTCATCCAGCTCATGGCGCCGGCCTCGCAGATCATGGACTCCCCATCGTCGAGCGAGCAGATCACCACCGGCATGTTGTCGCCTTGAATATCGTACTTCATATCGGTTCCTCCTGATATAGTTATATGGTTTAACGCGGGGTGCGGCTGATGAGGTGCGTTACCAGATGATCACGCGGTCAGCCGGGGCAAGGTACATGCCGTCGCCCTCGGTGATGCCGTAGAAGTCCAGGAACTCGTCAAACTGCTGGAGCGTGCAGTTGATGCGCAGGTACGGCATGGGGTGCACGTCGTTGATGCGGATGTAGGCCATCTGGAGAGTATCCTTGGCGAGCCACGCATCGGCATAGGCGCGGAAGAAGGCGTCATAGTCAAAGTCCTCCATCCCGGCGGCGATGCGCAGCACCACCTTCACGCCCGCCATATCGGCCCCGGCCTCACCGGTCATGATGCTGCCGTAGAAGTCCTGGCCCTCCCAGGGATGCATGGCGTTGTAGTAGTCCGCCATCTTCTGGTTGCGCTCCAGGAAGGCCGCCTGGTCTTCCTCGGTCCACCAGTTGGCCATATTGCCGTCCTTGTCGAACTGCGCGCCGGAGGAGTCAAAGGCGTGGGAGATCTCATGCCCGATCACAGAACCGAGCTTGGCGAGCAGTTCCTCGTCGCTCATGTCGCTGTTGTAGATATTGCCCTGCGCAAAAGCACCGAGGATGTAAATGCTGTTCTTGGTGGGATCGTAGAAGCAGTTGACAGTCTGAGGCGTATCGCCCCATTTCTCCTTATCCACCGGCTCGGAATATTCTTTTACACTCTCGGCAAGCGTGTATCTGGCGATCCGGCGATTGGCCTCCCACAGCGTGCCGCCGTCCTCGGGACCGGCATAGTTCAGCTCTTCACAGCTGTATTTCTCCCAGCTGTCCGGATAGAGGACATAGGGCTTGATGGCGTCAAGCTTTTCGATCGCCCGGGCGCGGGTCTCGTCGGAGAGGAAGTCCGCCTCTTCGATGATCCCGTGATAAGCTTCCAGGATTTCGTCGATCACGTCGGCGATACGGTCTTTGTCCTCCTGCTTGAGGTAAGTCGCCGCGTACATTTCCGCCGTGGCCCAGTTCAGCGTCCGGGAAACCTGGGAGGAGAAGACAGTCGCGTCATCCAGCATGCCTGTGGCGCCGGAAATGGCATTGTTGCAGTCATGTGACCACTCATAGCATTCACGGTCCAGCCCGGACGATGAGGAGATGGCGCCGTGCACAATGATGTAATCCTTGAGCAGAGGCAGGTTTTCCTCCGTATACAGCGCATTGAGCTTTTCAAGGCCGGCGGGATTCATGACCAGATACGTCTCAGCCTCCGGATAGCCCATATTGGCAAGGGACTCAAGGATGGGGAGGCTGCCCTGCATCTGCTTGAGATCGTCCTGACCCACATAGTTGAGAATGCGGCCATAATAGTCGGGACGCTGCTTTTCCTCACTGGTGTAGATTGCGGGGGCAAGCATGGTCTCAAAGGCAAAGCAGTTGTCGATCTTCTGCGCGGCCTCCTCCTCGGAATAGCCGAGCTTAACGAGCATCTTTTCCGCAAGCTCCGTAACGGCCTGCTTGACGGTTTCGCCGTAGGGGGTAAGCGCCGCGTACTCAGCGGAATCGCCCAGCAGCAGACCCGCGTCCATAACGATCAGGATGCGGCGGTTGGAATCCATAAGATCCTGCCCTGAGCTGCTATTCCAGACAGTGCCCAACTGATCCTCGGGGGCTGTTGCGGAAAGGTAGGCGCTCAGCTCTTCGACAGAGCCGATGGCCTCCACCTGTTCCGTCTGTGCTTTCAGCGGGGCCACGCCCACAGCGTTGCGGCTGTCCCAGTCCATCAGGAGCTGGAAGTAATCATAAGCCAGGCGCGCGTCGTGTCCCTCCGGCGCGTCGCCGAGGAACATATTCTTCAGATCCTCCGCCGCCTGAATGGCCAGGTCCACCGTGGTGCCGGCGCTGGAGTAGCCCTCCGGGATCTCCAGGGCCAGGATTTTGTCCTTGTTTACGGCAAGGGCAAAGTTGTCCTTCAATTCGGCAGTCGTTTCCTCAGTCACGACGCCGTCAAGGTCGATGCAGGGCCAGGGGGTGCCGGTGGTGTAATCCGGCTCGTCGGCAAAGGCGGGTACGGTGAGCGACGCCAACATTGCCAGAGCAATCAGGATGCTGAACAGTTTTTTCATGATAATCTCCTTCCATCTTTATGTTTATTTGAAACATGTATTGCCTGAATCCGTGAAACTTGCTTGTTAAATAGAACTCGCAGGGAAGACACGGGGAAGACCATGCAAGTTATCCACGAAAGGGCGCAGATCGCGTGAAAGCAGAGTCCTGATTGTATCAGCTTTCCCAGACATCCAGGGATTTCAGGTTCTTCTTTTTTCCCAGCCAGAGAAGAACTGCCGCCGCCAACGCAATTACGAGGACCGCGGTCGCGGAGGCTTCCACGCCGAATTCCACGTTATAGCAGAGACTGGTTCTGGCCGTGGCGGAATTGAGCTTGAAGATGGAGAAGTCATAAACCGTGCCGCTGTTCGGCAATCCGAAGATGAAATTCTGCGTGAAGTTCCATGCCGCGTGCGCCGCCATCGCCATCCACAGCGAGTCAAGGTAATAGACCATAAGGCTGAACATCACGCCCACCAGATAGATACTGAGCACCGCCCAGACCGTAATCCCGGGGAGCAGGATATGCATGAGCACAAAGACAATGGGATTTACCAGAATGGCGACCCACGGATTCCTGTACCCCTTTCTGAGCCGCTGGTACAGCACGCCGCGGCAGAGAAGTTCCTCTCCGCCGGACTGCACAAACACCGACAAAAAGACAAGCAGGAGCTTCAGCACCGGGAGGGATGAAAAGCTGAGCTGAATATCCCCGTGAAAAACAGCGATGCCGACGCACAGGGCGTTCAGGCTCAGACCGATGAGAAGCCCCCACAGCGCCATTTTCACGGTGTTTCCCCGCGGTTCCCTGCCGAACGCGTGCAGGATCGGCTTATCGGATTTGACGAGGAGAAGGTAGATGACGGCAATGATCCAATAGCCCAGAAATCCGAAGTTGTCCCCCAGAATCTCCAGAAACGCCGCGTTCCCCTCGTTTGAGAACAGCTTGAGAATCGTTCCTATGGCCAGGCCGATGCCCGATCCCACAAAAAACATCATGAAGAAAAGGACAATCGAAACGATCATCGAATCCTTCCAGGTATAGCCGTCCCGATGGATTCCCGCAAATAAGCCCTTTTTGTTTTCCATGTTACGTCCTTTCTCCTTTTGGGCAAATGCCGTCATGCCCGTTGAAAAAATCACGCTTGCTCCCGCCGCCTCTGCGCACAGTATATGGTTTTATACCATAGCTTTTGCTTTTTTGCACCATAAGCGCACGCCTCATTACCGCTGTTTCTCTCAAGTTCTGTGTGTGGTTTTTTCTTGCTTCACGGGATAAGGTATATTTGATGTTGTCTGCCATCAAACTGTGTGGTAAAATATGGGTACCAGTTTAAGAAGGCGTTCATTTCACCGGATGTAAGGAGAAAGCTGGCTTAAACCGATACCCATATTCTCGGCTTTAGGAAAAGTCTCAACCACAATTTCTGTGGAATGAGCGTCAGCGCGAATCTGTTCACGCGGCCTTTTTGATGTTGTTGGCCAGATAGAAAACGCCGCAGCTGATAGCGAGACCGAAGATGGCAGAGAAGATTTCCTGGGTGCCTTTGCCGAAGCTGTTGATGAGAGAGAACACGCCGAACGCAACGCTGATGATCGAGATGATCCAGAGAGGCATCGCCTTGGAGGCGTCCTTTGCGGCTCGCAGGGAGAAGATGCCCTGGAGCAGTTCCACGATCGCACTCACCAGAAGGATGATCCCGACCATGCCCAGGCTGGCCAGGCCTGCGGCCGTCTGGTCGTCGATCGCGGCAGTATCTATAGACGCAGCGCCAAGGCCGGTTAGGCCAAACATGCCGATTGCCGCGATTAATCCCAGTACAGCCGAGATAACACTGAGGATACCCAGCACCTTAACGACTTTCTGGCTCTTTTCAAGACTCATGACTTATTCCTCCTAAAATAATTATTATAGTGAATGAATCTCAGGATTCATTCTGTTATCTGATTCATCTCAGATTTATGTAAATATACCATAATGTCGCTCAAAATAATAGTAGACGTTTCAGAATGAAACCCGAACTTTTTTCTCTTTCCTCTTGCGATTTTTCCCAAGATTGTATATTCATTAATTAGGCTGGTGAAAGGGACGAGATAAGTCATGGTTCTGCTTTTTGGTGAAACCCTGCGTCACTTGAGAACTGAAAAGGGCCTGTCTCAGCAGCAGCTGGCAGACCGTCTGCATGTAGAGCGCGCCAGTGTCACAAACTGGGAGGCGGGTCGCCGTATCCCGAGTATCGATATGCTTTTCCAAATTGCCGAGGCTTTGGAGGTGGACGCCGCAACGTTGCTGGCAGCTGCGGGCGAGCGCAGCGAAGTCCCCAATGTCCTGCTGCTGGACGATGAACCCATCATCCTTGACGGTTCAATTCTCGTTTTGCGTGAGCTGATGCCCAAAGCGAATGTTATCGGTTTTACGAAGTCCCTGGAGGCGCTGACCTTTTTTCGGGAAAACCCGGTAGCATTGGTTTTTCTGGATATTGAGCTGGCGCGTTCCAGCGGTCTGGAGCTGTGTCGCCAGATGCTTGCTCTCCGACCCCATACCAATGTGGTTTTCCTCACCGCTTATCCGGAGTATTCCATCGATGCGTGGAACGTCGGCGCGAGCGGATTTCTGCTCAAGCCGCTCGACGCAGATGAGGTGCGCAGGGAACTCTCCCGGCTGCGTTATCCTGTTATGGGGGTGCTGTAATGGCGTGGATAAACTTATCATCTCTGGCTGAAATCGTTGCGCTTATATTTGGATTGTTCGGGCTGGCGTTCTTCTTCATCGCCCGCCGTGTCGACAAATGGCCATGGCGCATGGGCATCGTCATCCTGTCATTTGTGGTTGTCCTATCCGCGGTTAATCTGACGGAAAGCGCCGCCTTTTTTTACCGAGCTCCCCTAACCTTATGCCGCGTGCTGTTTCTGATCAGCACGCTTCTCACGCCGATTCTGCCTCTTCTTGTGACGGCATTTTTTCTTAATTGCTGCGGGGAGGACTGGCGCAGGAGCAGGGTCATGGTTATCCTGTACGCACTGACTGGTCTGTCCCTTTCGGTAGAGCTTTACCATCTGCTGACCGGCGCCATGACCGTCACGTCCGACTACGTCGTGGCTGGCCCCCCATGGCCCGTTTTTTATTTGGGCATGGTCTTCGCGCTGACGGCGGTACCTCTGATCGCCTTGATTCAAAGACGGAAAAAGTTGAGCCGCATGCAACGAATTATCTTTTTATTCTGTTTCCTTACTCCGTCCTATACTCAGAGCGTTCTTGTAGAGTTCCTTCTGCTGAACGATCTGGTGCACCGCTATCAGGAACAGAAAGACGAGGCTGCGCGGCAAAGGACGCGTGTTGCCGTCCTGCAGATGCGTCCCCATTTTATCAATAATACACTGCTGAGCATTTACTATCTCTGTGACAGGGAGCCCCAAAAGGCTCAGCAGCTCATACGGGAGTTTTCCCGCTATCTGCAAAGCAATTTCGACGCGATCGTCGAGGAGGGTACGATCCCCTTCGAGAAGGAGTTAGAGCACACGAGAGCCTACCTCGCGGTGGAGCTGGCGCGGTTTGGCGAGCAGCTTCACGTGGAATTTGACACGCCGTTCACCGCCTTCCGCCTCCCGCCCCTGACGCTCCAGCCCATTGTGGAAAACGCTGTCAAGCACGGGCTGGATCCGAACCTTGAGCCGCTATATATCTCCATTTTTACGGAGAGTACGGAACTGGGCGCCCGAATCACAGTGGAAGATAACGGCCCCGGCTATGACCCGTCGGCTGACAATGAACCGCACGCAACCCTCGATAATATCCGGGAGCGTCTGCGCTCCATGTGCGACGGTACGCTGACGATCGCGCCGTTGGAGACACACGGAACAAGTGTGACGATTCTCGTCCCTTGGCAGTCATCATAAATATAAGCAGTCTTCCAATGCCTTCAACGAAGGCGAAAAAGTCTGAACAATCCAGTTTATTAAATCGAGGCATATGAAAATCATAAATAGACTGAAAAGCTATCTCAGTCCTGCTGTTACACAGCAGATACAGGAAAATATCGATTGGGAAAGCATGCGCAACATCTATCATGTTTCCATCTTTGTATTCCTTTCGTGTTAGTCGGAAACCTAGGACCTAGAGACATTTTTAGGACAACATCGTTGCTATAATGGTGTCATCAGAGATCGAAAGGACGATTCAGATGACATTTACGGACCTTCAGGCCGCCATTCCGGAACTCAGCCCATACCAGATTGATCAGATATCTGCACAGGTTGCGAGATATATGAAGCTGAACGAGGAGCTCAGGAATACACGCCCTACTGTTTGCCCTGTCTGCGGAGAAGCAGATGTGCGATTCATCAAAAAGGGCTTTCAGGCTGGCAAGCAGCGTTATCAGTGCAAGGGCTGTGGACGCAAGTTTACCTATGATACCCGACAGATTACATCGAATTCACATCAGTCAGCCGACTCATGGATTACGGTGATCGAAGACACATTGTCTATGACTCCGATAGATGAGACTGCGGAAAAGATCAACGTCTGTCATGAAACCGCGTTTAACATGCGCCATAAGCTTCTCGCCTATATGGAGTCCATGATGGAATCTTTTGCACTTCTTGATGAACTCGTAGAAGCCGATGAAACATATATCCTTGAATCGCAGAAGGGTGTCAGATGCGTAGACCGCAAGCCCAGGAAGCATGGAGAAGGGGCAACAAAGCGTGGTTTGTCCAATGAGTTATATTGCGTTTGCGTTGCAACAGATAGAAACAACAATCTCGTTGCAACTTGTATAAACAGAGCAAAGCCTTCCGGCGATGATCTTGTCAGAGCTTTGGCATCTCATATCGTCCCACAGTCTGTACTCCTCTGCGATGGTGCAACTTCCTATAACAAGCTTGCTGAAACTCTGGACAGCAAGATAGTCGAGCTCATGGGGCACGAAAGCTATGACCGACTTTATCATCTGAACACGGTGAATAGCTTACATAGCAGAATCAAGGCAATGTTCAGGCAGTTGCGTGGGGTTGCCTCAAAGTATCTTAACCGCTACCTGGCGCTCTTCACCATCATGGCGTTCTGCGTAAAGTCAACAATTGCCGAATCTGCTGATGACCTTCGTCGGTCGTTATCCGCTGTGAGAGAACCCATAACTTATCTCTCATCTCAGACCGAAGGTCTGTTGGCACTTTAAGCTTTAGGTCCTACAATTCCGACTAACACCTTTATATATTAAAATGTTTCATGAATGTCCCCGGATTATTCCATGATTCACTCTTGACCTTTTAACAGATTATGTTATACTTGAATAAAGAGGCCAGATGTATCAATCCGTAAATTTATCTATTATTCACAAGGAGGAACCTATGATTACAAACGAATATCTGAAGAAAGTCTATGCCGACGTTGAAAAGCGTGACGCCCATGAGCCGGAATTCCTCCAGGCTGTCAGAGAAGTCTTCGAGTCTCTTGAGCTGGTCATTGACAAGCACCCTGAATGGGAAAAGGCGGCCCTTCTTGAGCGCTTTGTCGAGCCTGAGCGCGTGGTGGAATTCCGCGTTCCCTGGGTGGACGACAACGGCAATGTCCAGGTCAACCGCGGCTACCGCGTCCAGTACAATTCGGCCATCGGCCCCTATAAGGGTGGGCTTCGCTTCCACCCCAGCGTGAACCTCTCCGTGATCAAGTTCCTCGGCTTTGAACAGATCCTGAAAAACTCCCTGACCACGCTCCCCATGGGCGGCGGCAAGGGCGGCTCCGACTTTGACCCGAAGGGCAAGTCCGACGCCGAGGTCATGCGCTTCTGCCAGAGCTTTATGACCGAGCTCTATCGTCACATCGGCCAGTTCACCGACACCCCGGCCGGCGACATCGGCGTTGGCGCCCGTGAGATCGGCTTCCTGTTCGGCCAGTATAAGAGAATTGTCGACCGTTTTGACGGCGGCGTGCTCACCGGCAAGGGTCTGACCTACGGCGGCTCCCTGGCCCGTACCCAGGCCACCGGCTACGGCCTGTGCTACTTCTCCGCCGAAGCGCTGAAGCACCTGAAGAACGACTCCTATGAAGGCAAGACCGTTGTGGTCTCCGGTTCCGGCAACGTCGCCCAGTACTGCGCCGAGAAGGTTACCCAGTTCGGCGGCAAGGTCGTTGCCATGAGCGACTCTCAGGGATATGTCTATGATCCCAACGGCATCGATCTCAAGAAGCTCTTTGACATCAAGCAGAAGAGACGTGCCCGCATCAGCGTCTATGCCGACGAGGTTCCCGGCTCCGAATATCATGCCGGCTGCCGTGACATCTGGACCGTCAAATGCGACATTGCCCATCCCTGCGCCTCCCAGAACGAGATGGACGAGAAGGGCGCCCAGGCTCTGGTCGACAACGGCTGCATGGCCGTGTTTGAGGGCGCGAATATGCCTCTGACTCCGGAAGCCATCGCGGTCGTGCAGAACAACGGCTTGCTCTACAGCCCGGGCAAGGCTTCCAACGCCGGCGGCGTCGCCACCTCCGGTCTCGAGATGAGCCAGAACTCCATCCGCATGAGCTGGAGCTTCGAGGAAGTCGACGAGAAGCTGCAGGGCATCATGAAGAACATCTACCAGGCCTGCTATGCCGCCTCTGTGGAATGCGGCAAGCCGGGCGACCTGATGGTCGGCGCGAATGTCGCAGGCTTCCTGAAGGTTGCCGAGGCCATGATGGCACAGGGCGTCGTGTGATTCTTTCCCGCCCCTGCTGATTCACAGCATACTGCTCTCCCCCTGCCGCAGACGCGGCAGGGGGAGTTTTCTGTCTCCGGCTCTGCGGTGCCTGTCTGTTTCAGACGGCAGCAACCTATTTCCCTGAAAAAACTAAAAATTGTTCGTGCATTGTTCTCCGCTCTGTGGTATACTGAACAGGTGTGTTCCGCAGCAATTATGACCGGAGGCTGTCTCCTATGAATTTTGTCGTTTTGGATTTGGAATGGAACCAGGCCATGAGTTCCAAATCTGACGTTTTCAACCATTTACCCATCCACCTCCGCGGCGAGATCATTGAGATCGGCGCCGTCAAGCTCAATCCCGACCTCAGCCTCGGCGAGGAATTCACCCTGGACGTCCGTCCGGTTTATTTCCGCCGGATGCACTATAAGGTCAAAAAGATCACCGGCTTTGACAAGGACCGTCTCTCCCACGGGGTCACGTTTCCCGAAGCCTTGGAACGCTTCCGGGCCTGGTGCGGCGACGATGTCACCTTTCTCACCTGGGGCTGGGACGATCAGGGGATCTTTGAACAGAACATCATCATCCATGATCTCGACTGGGACTGGATCGCCGGCTGGGTCAATCTTCAGATGATCTATAACCTCCAGACCGGCGGAGACAAGAACCAGAAGTCCCTCGCCGCCGCGATGGAGCATTTTGAGATCGAACAGACCCGCGTGGCCCATGACGCGCTGGGCGATGCCTACAACACGGCGCTGGTCACCACCCATCTCGACATGGAAGAAGGCATGCGCCTCTATCCGGAGGCGGAGGAAATCCTCGCCCGCCGGATGCCGAACTATAAACCGCCTCAGCCGGACCTGAACCCTGCGCAGGAAGCGCTGGTGCACGACAGTTCCTCCGGTTTTGAGAGCAAGGCCGACGCCTTTGCCGAGGCAAAAGTCCACGGTCTCTCCTGCCCCGTCTGCGGTGTGGTGCAAACCGGCAACCGCTGGATCAGTCAGAGCGACGGACGCTATATGAACCTCTTCAACTGTCCGGAGCACGGAGACTTTCTCTCCCGCATCCGGCTGAAGAAGGATATGGACAACGAACTCTGGACCGCGCATCGTCTGGTCTATGAGGCCGATGAGGAGATGCAGAACTTCTACCGCTCCAAGCTCTCTCAGGCCCGCCGCCGCGGTCGCAGTCGGAGTCCGCGGAAAAACCGTCCGGCCTGAACGGATTTCCGATCGATCCTGCTCCAATACAGCTGTCTTCCTGTCGAAGGCGGCTGTATTTTCGTATAGAATCACTTAAATTTGGATAAATATGCGCTCTAATTTGATCTGATTTGTAGAATCTGTTTTTCCTCTCTTGACAAATCCCGGTGGAGAGACTATGATCACGCACAAGATAGAGGCGCGAGGTTCATCAGTACGTTTCTGTACAGGAGCAGCATTCCGCAGGAACCGAAAGGGGACATCGCCGAAGTGAAAGGAAGCAGCTGCGCTTTGTTTCGCTGGGCCGTCGGAGAAGATCCGCCGGACTGTCACGCAAGTGGAGCGCTATCGACTACGGATGCCTGCCGGGGCCCCGGTGATTGGTTTCTTGCCGTAAACGCTCACATGCGTTTACGGCTTTTTGTTTTGCGTCTCGTCTGAATCTGACTTAAAGGAGAAACAAAATGAACAACCTGAGAAGAACGCTTTCCCTGCTGCTTGCCCTCGTCATGCTGGTCGCCCTCGGCGCTTTCGCCTCTGCGGAAGGCAGCGCCTCAGCAGAAACTGCCGTAACCCTGACCGACGAAGACGTCGCTTCCCTCTCTTACCTCAACGGCCAGCTCCGCGTCGGTATGGAATGCGCCTACGCCCCCAACAACTGGCAGGAATCCGAAGCCAGCGATACCAACGTCCCCATCGAGAACGTACCCGGCGCCTATGCCGAAGGCTATGACGTTCAGATCGCCCGCATTATCGCCGATCAGCTCGGTCTCGAGCTGGTGGTCGTGAAGATGGACTGGGACGGCCTGATCGAAGCTCTGAACCAGGGCCAGATCGACGCCATCATCGCCGGCATGGCCGACACCGAATCCCGCAAGGAAGCCATCAACTTTACCTCTCCGTATCACGAGACCGTCTACGCCCTGATGGTGAACGCCGGCACCCCGTATGAGAACGCCACCAGCCTCGCCGACTTCAACGGCGCCAGCGTCCTCGGCCAGAAGGACACTGCGCTTGACTGGACCATCGACCAGATCGAAGGCGTCAACCACCTCACGGCCGTCGCCAGCGTCCCCGACATGATCGCCCGTCTGCAGCAGGGCACCTGCGACGCCATCGTCATCAACCTTGAGAACGCCCCCGGCTACCTCGCCGCGAACCCGGACTTCGTCGTCATCAGCTTCCCCGAGGGTGAAGGGCTGGATCCCGGCTTCAAGGGCGCCTGCGTCGGTCTGCGCAAGAGCGATGAGGCCCTGCTTTCACTGGCGGATGCGGTTCTGGCCACCATCGATCAGGCCCAGCGCGACGAGCTCTGGGACACCGCGCTGAACAACCAGCCCGCCTGATCGTATCATCGCGAACTGATCTGAATTCAATCTGACCTGAAATCGGCTCCCCGGGTATCCCGGGGAGCCAGCTAAAAGGAAGTACAAGCATGAATCGAAGCGTCAAGGGCAATTTCATCACACGGGACCACCCCTATGTCTTTCTTGGAGGCAGCCTCATCGCGCTGCTCGGTCTGAGTCTTCTGGCCGGCGAGCCCCATTCCCTCAGTTTTCTGACGGATAACCTTCCCGGCACACTCTGCCGGATCATCTTCTGGGGTTTTCTCGCGCTGAGCGCGCTGGCTCTGGTAATCAAGCTGACAAACGGCAGGAACTACCGCAGTACCTTCCTGTGTACGCCGCGCATGAGGCTGATCTCCCGCTGGTTTTCGTATTTCGTGGTGCTGGCCTGTCTCCTTGCGCTGCTGGACCGCGGTCTGCTGCAGCTTGTTTATACCGTGCAGACCTGCATGCAGCTTGAGAAAAATCCTCAGGACTTTGGTTCCTCCATGATCTACATGAGCGTCAAGAGCAAGGATATCCTGCTGGCCGGCGTCTGGACCACCGTCCGCATCGCACTGCTCGGCACCACCATTGCCTTTGTGCTTTCGATCTTCATGGTTTTCCTCCGGATTCAGGAGCCCGACAAGCGGGACAATGATTTTGTCAAAGCGCTGAAATGGCTGGCGAGTCACTTCTCCCGCTTTTATATCTTCGTCATCCGCGGCACACCGATGATGGTTCAGGCTTTGATTTTCTATTATTTCGGCTTCAATCTCTTCAAGCGCACCAATATGTCCGTTACCGAAATCAACCATATCTGGAGCTTCTTCATCTCCGGTCTCTGCACCGTCTCGCTCAACTCCACCGCGTACCTGACAGAGGTCCTGCGCGGCGGCATCCAGGCCATCGACCGCGGTCAGACCGAGGCCGCCCGCTCCCTCGGCATGAGCAACTGGCAGAGCATGATCAAGGTGGTCTTCCCTCAGGCGGTGAAGAATTCCATCCCCGCCATTGGCAATGAGTTCATCATCAACATCAAGGACTCTTCCGTTCTCTCGGTCATCGGCGTGATGGACCTGATGTACGCCACAAAATCCGTCAGCGGCATCTACTTCCGCTCCCTGGAGATCTACTGCGTGGCGGCGATCCTTTATCTGATCCTCACCTGGCTGTCCTCCAAGCTGCTCCAGTACTTAGGCAAAAAGCTTGACACCCCGGTGAAGGGGATTCCCAGTTCGAACTGAGGAGGTACGAGATGGACGAATGCGTACTGAAAATCGAACAGCTGGAAAAGTCCTTCGGTGACCTCCATGTGCTCAAGGGCATCGACCTGGAGATCCACAAGGGCGAAGTGGTCTGCATCATCGGCGCCTCCGGCTCCGGCAAGTCGACCCTGCTCCGCTGTATCAATCTTCTGGAAGAGGCCGACGACGGGCACATCTGGTTTGACGGGCAGGACCTGATGGATCTGAATGTGAACCTCAATGCCCTGCGTCAGAAGATCGGCATGGTCTTTCAGAGCTTTAATCTCTTCAACAACAAGAATGTCATCGACAACTGCACCCTGGCCCCAATGACCGTGAAAAAGGTTCCGAAAGCCAAAGCGGAAGAAGTCGCCGTACGAAACCTGAAAACGGTCGGTCTGTCGGACTTCATTTATGCCGATTCCACCCGCCTGTCCGGCGGTCAGAAGCAGCGTGTCGCCATTGCGCGTGCGCTATGCATGGAACCCGAAATCATGCTCTTTGACGAACCCACCTCCGCGCTGGACCCCGAGATCGTCGGCGAGGTGCTGGATGTCATGAAAGCGCTGGCCGCCGAGGGCATGACCATGGTGGTCGTGACCCACGAGATGGCCTTTGCCAAGGAGGTCAGCGACCGCGTCGTATTCATGGACCAGGGTGTGATCCTTGAACAGGGCAGCCCGAAGGAGATCTTCGGCAATCCGAAAAACGAGCGCACCAGAGAATTTCTCAGCCGCTATCTGGAGGATAAACAGGAATGAATCAGGTCTTTTCGTATTTTGCCAATGAGACCCTTTATCCGGACCTGGATGTGGACGCTGCGGTCTCCCATCTCTCGGATGCGATCCGCTGCAGGACGGTGAACTACGAAGATCACAGCCGGACGGATTTTTCGGAATTTGACAGGCTGCAGGCGCTGATGCGCAGCAGCTTTCCGGCCGTTCTGGCCCACGGGCAGTTTGAGCTCATCGGGCACGCGGTGCTGATTACCATTCCGGGGTCCGACTCCTCCCTTCTCCCCTGTCTGTACATGTCTCATCAGGATGTGGTCCCGGTGGTCGCCGGGACGGAGCAGGACTGGACCTGGGATGCCTTCTCCGGGGCCGTGGAGGACGGATACATCTGGGGCCGCGGCACCCTGGACATCAAAGAGATGGTCTTCGGCATTCTGGAAGCGGCCGAATACCTGCTCTCCCGCGGTCAGCGCTTTCGCCGCACGGCCTACCTTGCCTTCGGTGATGACGAGGAAACCCTGAACCTCGGAGCGCTCGATATTGCCGAAACACTGAAAAGCCGCGGCGTACGACTGGAATTCGTTCTGGACGAGGGCAGCTGCAAACTGGAAGACGGCGCCTGCTTCGGGGCGCCCGGTCTCCCCATCGGTTTGATTGAACTGATGGAAAAGGGCTATGCCGATCTGGAACTCTCCATCGAGAGCCCGGGCGGCCACTCCAACCGTCCCTTCGGCGGAAGCTCTCTTGAGCACCTGGCCCGGGCCATCACCGCCGTCGCCGATCATCCCTTCCCCTGCCGTCTGCCGGAGCCGATGATCGGGACTTTTGAAGCGCTCTCCTCATATATCACCGAAGAGCCGTTCCGGGAACTCGTCCGGGATGTGCGCAGGAACGCCGACGCGATCGCCTCTGCCTGTGCAGAGCGGCCTGAGACATTCTCCTTTGTAACGACGACTATCGCCCCCACCATGATCGAGGGCGGCAGCGCCGCCTGCAACGTTCTTCCCCAGAACATGCGCGCCGTCATCAACTTCCGCCTGAACGAGGGCGACAGCATCGACGCGGTGATGGAACACTGCCGTGCCGCCATCAACAATCCGAAGGTGAAGCTTCGTTATCTCCAGGCAAACGATCCCTCCGCCACCGCGCGGAGCGACGGCTTCGGCTACAAAAAGCTTTGTGAAGCTATGAAACAGTTTTACCCCGAGGTCGTTTTTGTGCCGTCCATGACCGTCGGCGCCACGGACGCGCATCAGTATGAGCGGATTTGTGACACCTGTCTGCGCTGCAGCCCGTTTCTGACGGAGCCGGAAGATGTACGCCGCGGCATGCACGGCACCAATGAGCGCCTTCCCATCCGCTCCTATGCCCAGGGCATCCGGGTTCTGATCCGGCTTATGGAACTGGCGAACGTGAATCCCTGACAGGTTTCTCCTCTGCCGGAACCGATCTCAGTTAAAAGAATCTCCCTCTCGGCTTTTCAGCCTTGAGGGAGATTCTTTTCGTTGATGGAAGTTCGCTTTCGGGATCAGACGGAGTCTTCCTCCGTAAGCTTCTCGAGCTCGTCCAGGCCGCCGGCTGTATCCGCCGCATCCGCTTCGGCCTTCTTTTCCAGCTTGTTCATGAAGATCGGAGAGAGGATACCGAAGATGCAGAGGGCGATCAGCACCCAGCACACCACCGAGGAGAAGAGCACGCTGATGCTGCCGCGCGAGGTACGCAGCGCGTTGCGCAGGCCCTTTTCGCCGATGGGTCCGAGGATCAGCGCCAGCACGACGGCCGCGGTGTTCAGGTCAAGTTTCCGCATCAGATAGCCCAGAACGCCGAAGGACAGCATGACCACGATGTCCATGATGTTCTTGTGGATGGCGTAGGAACCGACGAAGCAGAGCACCGTGACGCAGGGGATCAGGATCGCGTCGGACAGACGGGAGATCTGAGCGAAGCCGCGGCAGCCGATCAGGCCGATGCCCAGCATGAAGAACTGCACCAGAACGAAGCCGGCAAAGAAGGTATAGGTCATCGGCGCATATTTTCCGAAGAGCTCCGGCCCCGGGGTCAGGCCCTGGATGACCAGGCCGCCCATGAGGACCGCCGTGACGGACTCGCCCGGAATGCCGAGGGTCAGCGTCGGGATCAGGGAGCCGCCGGTGACGGCGTTGTTCGCCGCCTCGGATCCGGCCACGCCTTCGATGGAGCCCTTGCCGAACATCTCCTTATGCCTGGAGAACTGGCGGGAGGTGTTATAGCCCAGGAAGCAGGCGATCGAGGCGCCCGCACCGGGCAGGATGCCGATGAGGTTGCCGATGATCCAGGACCGCAGGATGGTCGGGCGCAGGATCTTGCGCTCTTCGCGGCTGAGGCTCATCTTGTCGGAGAACTTGGTCGCCTGCGCGCGCGCCTTGATCTTTTTCTCTGCCAGAATGAAGACCTGGGACATGGAGAACAGACCGATCAGGGCGCAGGTGGTGTTGATGCCCTCGGCGAAGTAGCTGCTCGGCATGAAGCGCTTCACGCCGGTAATGGGATCCAGACCGATGGTAGAGATCAGCAGGCCCAGCGCGCCGGACATCAGGCCCTTGACGATGGACTTGGACGAGACGCCCGCGATGATGGTCAGGCCGAAGATGGAGAGCCAGAAGTACTCTGCCGACATGAACTTCAGCGTGAGTTTCGCCAGCAGCGGAGAGAAGAAGTACAGCGAGATACAGCTCAGCAGGCCGCCCCAGAAGGACGCATAGCAGGCGGTAAACAGCGCCTTGCCGGCCTGTCCCCGCAGGGTCATCTGATATCCCTCAATCGCCGTCGCCGCAGAGGCAGGCGTACCGGGCGTATGGATCAGGATGGCGGAGATGGACCCGCCGAAGATGGCGCCGCAGTAGATGGCGCCGAGCACGATCAGTCCGGTTTCCGGCTTCATCGTGAAGGTCATCGGAAGCATCAGGGCAACGCCCATGGCGGCGGAAAGCCCCGGCATGCAGCCGATGATGATGCCCATGGCGACACCGGCCGCCATCATCAGGAGATTGATCGGGGTCAGGGCATTGAGAAAGCCCGCGCCCATCAAAGATAAGGTATCCAGCATATTCTCAATCCTCCTTTACTTTCCGAGTGCTTTCATCACCGTGCCCACCGGCAGCTTCACGCCGAGGAAGCGCTGGAAGGCAAAGTAAATCAGGCCGACAATCACGACAATCGTAATCACGGTGAACAGCGGCGGGACCTTCAGGTACAGCAGTACAGCCGCCATAAAGAGCACCGTGGAGATATAGAAACCGAAGAAGTAGATGCAGACGAGATAGAGGATAGAAGCAATCAGGCACACAAAAAACTGCGCCGGCTGAAAGTCTTTGAAGACCTCGTTCACACCGCTCTCCACACCGTATTTTCTGGCGGCAATGATCATCTGGACCAGGTAGAGTGTTGTCAGGCCGAAAAGAAGAATAATGGTAAAGCGGGGATAGGTCTGGCTGGACGCCTTCAGCTTGGTCATATGATAATAGAAATAGCCACAGACGAGGTACATGAACACGACCACGCCTATGTCTGTCTTTTTCATCTTCAAGGAAGGATTCCTCCTTTTTCTCTCTTTTTGAAAAAAGGGCAGGTTTATGCCTGCCCTTTCGATTTTTGCCGCTAAATAACTGTTAAGAATCAGGAGTCTCTGCGATCAAAGACGGATCAATAATCGTACCAGAAGCCCTCGGCCAGGCTCTCGGCGAACTCCTGCTGCTGCTGAATCAGCGCACCGGTGGTTTCGGCATCCTTATAATCGGTCGCCATACCGGCCTGCTCGGCAGCTGCGAGATAGTCAGGATCTTCCATGGCCTGTTTGAAGGCATCCTCATAGAACTTCACAACATCCTCGCTCACACCGGCTGGAGCAACAATGCACCGGGAGGATCCCAGCCAGCCTTCATAGTAGCCCAGCTCACCCAGAGTCGGGACATCGGGCAGTTCGGGAAGACGCTCATCGGCAAACACGCCGAGGATGCGGTATTCGGCTTCCTGGCCGACGATATCGGCGAGCTTCACAACGCTGAAGTCAGCCTCGGCACCGCGCAGGGACAGGAGCTGGTCAGCCGTGCCGCCCTGGGGGATGTCGGTGTACATGAAGCCGGCGGAATTGGCAAACGCCTGTGCGCCGATGTGGTTGGAGGCCTGCGGGCCGTTGGTGGAAGCCAGCAGCTCATTCTTGGTGCCCTCGTTCTCCTTGCCGTAGGCAACCAGCGCTTCCAGGTCGGGAAAACGGTCGTCGTTTGCGCGGACGATGACGATGGAGGTCTCGGTCACGTGGTTTGCAATCGGGGCAAAGGACTCGACCGTGTAGGTGCCCATCTCATTGACGATGGAGCTGGAGAAGTTCGGCAGGTTGATGAAGCCGATGGTCTGGCCGTCAGGATCCGCGTCCGCCAGCTGGGACCAGCCGATGGAGCCGGAGCCGCCTTCGACGTTCTCGATGACGATGGTCTGACCGACATACTTCTCTGCGTACTTTGCCAGGACGCGGGCGGTATTGTCGGTACCGGAACCGGCCTTATAGGCAACGATCATGGTGACCGGGCCGTTCGGGGCGAAGTCGGCATGTGCCACACCGCAGAGTGCGAGCACCATGACCAGCATGAGGGTAAGCGCGATGATCTTTTTCATGTTTCTTCCTCCTGTTAAAAAAGTTTATGGAGATCACATGAATGATTATACTTTCTGAACATATATTTGTCAATCTTTACCGTTCATTAATTTTTCACATTTCAGAAGGCCGTGTTCTTCCGCATATTCCAACAATCTTTGGTTCTCGCGGTTGACAGTTCCGAAATGATCCACCGTGCAGATGACCGTTTCGCAGGTTTTCAATACGGCAAGCGCTTCCTCCGCCCGCTCTGCGGAGACCGGCTCGTTCGCCCGGTCCGTGATGACCACGGAAGCCAGCGCTTTCGCGACCGACAAGTCCAGGTCGTTCTCCGGCAGGACACCTGAGGCAAAGGGAATCCCCTCCCGCTGGAGTCTCCGGTAGAGCGGAATCCCGCTCCCGCCTCCCCCGATGACGAAAACGCGGGGCGAAGCGCTGTTTCTTTCCGCTTCCGCCGTTCCAAAGAGGCAGTCATAGCTTCCGTGCTCCACCCCATAGAGGTCCCGGATTACATCTCCGGAAAAAATCTCTTCCGGCATTCCGGCCGCCCGGATTGTTCCGTCTCCGACGCAGACGATCCGGTCGCAGAACTTCTGGGCCAGATCCAGCTCGTGAAGCGACATAATGACCGCAAGCTCCCGCTTCCGGACCAGCTGCCTCAGAATACTCAGAAACTCCAGCTTGTTCCGGATATCCAGAAAGGAGGTCGGTTCGTCCATAACAAGCAGCTTCGGCTCCTGACAGAGAGCTCTGGCCAGCATGACCCGCTGGCGCTGTCCGTCGCTGATGCGGTCGAAGTCCTTCTTTCGGATTTCTTCCATCCCTACAATGCGGATCGTCTCATCCACCTTTTCCCGGTCCGCATCCGAGAGGATCCCCAGCATTCCGGTATAGGGATACCGCCCCATGGCGACCACCTCTTCGCAGGTCATCAGTTCCGGTGCAATCCGACCGGTCAGGACCGCCGCGCTCTTCCGGGCCAATTCCCGCTCCTTCATATCCGGCAGCGGTGTGTTTTCCAGCAGGACGGTGCCGCCCATCGGCTGAAGCTGACGGATCAGGGTCTTCAGGATCGTGGATTTGCCCGCGCCGTTCGGGCCGATGAGACAGAGGATCTCTCCCGCTTCCACCCGGATCCGGATGCCGTCCACGACGGCGGTTCTGCCGTAGCCGACGCTCAGGCCTTCGGTGGACAGCGTCGGAGCCTGACCTGCAGCAGAACCCATGACGAAGCTTTCTGCATTGCTCACCGGGTATCGCCTCTCTTTCTCGTGAGCAGCATCCAGATCACCACCGGCGCGCCGAAGACCGCCGTCACGGTGCTGATGGAGAGCTCCGTCGGGGCAAACAGCGTCCGGGCAATCAAGTCGCAGAACAGGCAGAAGACACCGCCGCCCAGGAAGCACGCGGGCACCATCAGGATCGGCTTTGCCGTGCGGAAGAAACTGCGCATCAGATGCGGCACCGCGATCCCCACAAAGGAGATCGGCCCGGCAAACGCGGTCACACAGGCGGACAGCACGCTGGACAGGAGGATCAGCGCCGCCCGGAACCGCCGGAGATTGACTCCCATGCTCCGGGCATAGGCTTCCCCGAGCTGATACGCCGCCATCGGTTTGGAGAGCAGGAACGCCAGCAGAACCGCCGGAACCACAATCCCGCTCAGAACCGCCACATCCCCCATGTCGATTCCGGAGAAACTGCCCATGGACCAGTTGTGCAGGTTCACGATATTGCTGTCATCGGCAAAGGTCACCGCGATCTCCGTAACAGCGGAACAGACATAGCCGATCATCACGCCGCAGACCACCAGCAGCGCCATGCTTCTGAGCTTCCGGCTCGCCAGCAGAACCAGGCCCATGGAGAGCATCGCGCCGCAGAAGGCCGCTGCAACCATTGCCGCCGAATGCAGGACAATTCCCTTTCCGAGGGAGAAGATCATCACAAGTGCGACGAGGAGCTTGGCCCCGGAGGAGATGCCCAGTACAAAGGGTCCGGCGATCGGGTTTCCGAAGAAGGTCTGCAGCAGGTATCCGGAAACCGAGAGCCCGCCTCCGAGAATGGCCGCGGCCAGCAGGCGCGGAAGGCGGATGCTCCTTATGATGCGGGCGGAGGTTTCTCCCGTCTCTCCCCGGAACAGGGCGGAAAAGGCCTCTCCCGGCGTGATACGGCTGCTCCCTGACAGGAGATTCAGGATCAGGAGGATCATCAGCAGAATGATAAGAATCCCAAAGCAGCATCTGATACGGCGCTTTCCTGCCATTTCACAGGATATGCCGAGCGCTTCCTGTTGGTTCATGCTCTTTCCTCCTTCCTGTGTTTTTTCAAAATCCGGTACGGCTGTCGCTGTATTGCGGTGTGTTATCGTTTCGCCCATGACGGGCGCTTGTTTTCTCTCTTAATATTTTATCGGATCCGGTGCAGCCAGGTCAGCTGATCCCGTCCATCCGCTTCCCCGCTCAGGATTGTATGGATGTCCGCGATCATTCCCGCCGTTGCGGAGCTCTGCTGGAACATGCTCTGCTCCGTGCACCAGACCTCGCCGCTTTGTACGGCTTTGAAGTCTTCAAACAGACTGCTCTTGGCGAGCAGGTCCTGCATCCGCTCCAGATCCCCGGAGACGGTGCTGTTGTAGATCAGCACATCGGCGTCCCGCGCCTGTGCATAGAATGATTCCATCTGGATGGTGACGGTCGATAGGGCGTTGTCCTCTTCCGGAAGCTCCGTAAAGGGTGACCGGCCGCCCGCCAGTTCAATCATTTTGGTGACATAGTCGCTGCTGCGCCGCACCACCGCGGCGCCGTTGGAGGCGATATGGAAGAACGCGGCGGTCTTTCCCGTCGGCGCTTCCGCTGCGGTGTGCTCCAGCACTTCTCTCTGTTTCTGAAAGAAGGCGTCCGCTTCCGCCTGATGTCCGGTCAGAAGTCCGTAAAGCCGGATCCACTCCACCCGTCCGAGGGGTTCCGGTTCATAGCTGGAGTACTCGATGATCACCGGCAGGTCGAGGGCTTCCAGCTTCTCCCTGACCTCAGGCTTGTGGAAGATCATGGTGTTTTCGATCACCAGGTCACAGTTCTCTTCCAGCAGGAGCTCATAATTCGGCGCATTATACTTTCCCGCATAGAGAAGGCTTCCCTTCTGCAGGGCCTCCTGCAGCTCCGGCAGACGCCAGGAGAATTCCGCCGTGCTGGTAAAACGGATCCGATCCAGCGCGCCGCAGCGCAGAAACAGATCCGGAACGGAGGAGCTGGCCGCGTAGACCCGTTCCACCGGTGTGCGGATGATCGTGAGTCCCTCCGCATCCGCCGGAATCTCCGCCTCGCGGTCCAGGAGCAGATACCGCTCCTTTTCCCCCAGAGTCAGAAGCGCGGAACCATCCTCCCGGAAGTCAACCCGGAACTGCTCCGCGGCGCAGAGCTCCGCCTCCGAGGCAGAATCTGCCTCGGAGTTTAAGAGCTGAAGGCTGGCTGAGGAAAACAAAAGCCGGTATTCGATTTCATGCGGTTCGCTCATGGCAACCGTATCGGCGATCACGGCCATGTTGCGGTCAAAGATCTCAACCGGGATCTCAAAGGTGGATGTCTCCCTGTCCGGGAGCGGGAGATACTTTGTCTCCCCCAGGCGCATATAGTCATAGTTTCTGCTGCCCCAGACGAGGGTCGCGGTACAGCTTCCGTTTTCCACATGCAGCGTCGCAGGTGAGGCAAGCTTTGCCTTTCCGCTGCCGCCGGAGAGACTCACGTCGACAAGATAGTCTCCGTCGGCAAGCCCCAGGCTCTCCGCCGTGACGAAGAATCCCTCCCGGAATGCCTCCGTCGGAAGAGAATCCGCCCGGAACAGCAGGGTACGGTCATACCAGAGTTCCTTGTTCCTGCTGTAGGCGGCGCAGGGGACGCCGGCATCCAGAGCATCCACCGGAATGTTGAAGCAGAATCTGCCCTCGCTGTCCTCGGTATAGCCGATCCATGTGCTCTCCTCAGCTGCCGCCGCTTCCGCTGCGGTTCCGGGGAAAACATAAAGATAGCTCGTCCCGCTCATGGTGATCGTCGCGGTGAGTTTCCCGTCCGAAACATGAAGCACGGCTTCCACGATGCGGAACATGGAGGAGCTGCAGTCCACCGCAACGGCGTAATCCCCGTCCAGAAGCATCTCACCCGCTATGGGCACCATTCCTTCTTCCACCACGTCCTCTACGGTGGTCATCTGGGAAGCATCCGCCACCTCCCGGGAAGCGGCGGGTGCCTTCTCCGCCCCTGCCTGAGCGCAGAGTGCAAGCAGCAGCACCGCGCTCAGGAACAGGGAAGCAACTTTTCTGAAGGCTTTCATCATCCGAGCTTCGCCATGGCTTCAGCGGTGTGCCGGACAAACATCTGCTGAACAACACTGCTCTGCCCCAGGCCCTGCAGGACGCATTCCACATCGTAACCCGCGCCTTCGAAGACGGACTTCCAGGAGTCTTCCTCGTCTCCGGCCATGTCGTTGTTGGCATGGTCACCCGCGACGATCATCATCGGGCGCAGCACGACGCGCTCATAGCTGCCGGCCTGAACCAGCGCCAGGACATCCTCCAGAGAGGGCTCCGCTTCGACGGTGCCGATGAAATAGTTCTCATAACCGGAATCTTTCATGAGCTGCTGCATCTTGGCATAGATCTCGTTGGACTCGGCCTCCGTGCCGTGACCCATGTAGACGATGGCGGTTTTTCCGTCGTTATAGGATGCGGTAACATCGGCGAGAACTGCAGCCGTCAGGGCAAAGTCTTCCTCACTGTTCACCAGCGGCTCACCTACGGTGATGCTCTCGAAGGCATCGGCATATTCGGCCAGCTCGTTCACCAGGTCGGTATACTCGAAGCCGTGCATCAGGTGAGTCGGCTGCACGACCAGGGTCTTCACGCCGTTTTCGACCGCGCGGTCCAGCGCCTCGGAAACGTTGTCAATGACCTCACCGTCGCGGCTCTTCACATGGTCGATGATGATCTGGCTGGTAAAGGCTCTGCGTACGCTCCAGTCAGGGAAGGCTTTCTGCAGGGCACGCTCGATCCCGCCGATGGTCAGGCGGCGGCTGTCATTGAAGCTGGTACCGAAGGAGACGACCAGCAGTTCCTTCTCCCCGATCCCGTCCGCATTCAGCGGGTCATCCAGGGAGGCATCCCCGGTTTCATAGTTTTCTTCCTCTTCTTCCGCCTCTTCGGCGAAAGCCGGGGTTCCGCTGCCGCCCCAGGCGGCAAAGAAGCTGAGCATCAGGCTCAGGGACAGGATCAGTGCAAACAGTTTTTTCATGGTTTCTCCTTTTCTTTCCCGATTCGTGAGAATCGTTATTGTATTGCATCGCCGCTATTGAGCAGCGTTATGCACCTTTGGTATACCGTTTCAAAATTCATGCCGGTTTCCTCCGGACGGCGCAGCAGAATCATCGCCGTTCCGGTCTCCCGGCATGCCGCCGCCTTCTCCGGGAAACCGCCCGGCACTCCGCCGTCCTTCGAGACCAGGTACCGGATCCGATACTGACGGATGATGGCCCGGTTCAGCTCTTCGGAAAAAGGTCCCTGCATGGCGATGATGTTCCGGTGCGGGATGCCGAGGCGCTCACAGGCTTCAAGGCTCTGGCGGCTCGGCAGGATTCGCGGATAAAGCCGCTCCGGGTCGATGGCCGCACAGGCGGAGAGTTCCTTTACCCCGGTGGTAAGGAGGATGTTCCCTTCCTGCCCGCTGAGCCAGTTGGCCGCGTCTTCGGCGGTCTCAAAGCATCTCGCGTCCCCAGTCTCGCTGGGCGGGCGTAGCAGGCGGACATACGGCACACCTGTCTCCCGGCAGGCCTCCCGAACGGAGGCGGTGACATGGGTCGCGTAGGGGTGTGTCGCATCCACGCAGAGCGCACAGCCTCGCAGCAGCTTCTGCTTTTCCTCCGCGCTCAGAGGCCCCGTCCGTACTTTCACGCCGGGAATGATGCCCTGTTCTTCACTGCCATAGTCGCTTGCCACACAGACCGTCACGTCCGCCCCGGCCTCTGCCAACAGGGCAGAGAGCTTCCTGCCCTCGGTGGTTCCGCTGAAAATGACGAATTTCATGTGCGGTACCCCCTCGGGGTCACCATCCGTCCGTCCAGTTCTCTGGTCTGGGAGGAACCGATGAACACAGTCGTGAACATATCCGCCTCCGTACCGCGCAGCTCGGAAAGCGGAAGGATCCGGATGCTCTCCCCTTCGCGGCCGATGGACCGGGCCAGACCGCAGACGGTTTCCGGGCTCTTTTCCGAGAGCAGGATGTCGCAGGCCCGCTGCAGATAGTCCCGCCGGTGCCGGGATGCGGGATTATACAGGCAGATCGCAAAATCCCCTCTCGCCGCACAGCGCAGCCGCTCTTCGATCTGCGCCCAGTCCGTCAGGCGGTCGGACAGCGAGATCACACAGAAGTCGTGCCCCAGCGGCGCCCCCAGCAGTGCGCCGCCGGAAAGCGCCGCGGTAATGCCGGGGATAATCTCCACTTCCGCCTCTCCGTACTCCTTCCTGAGTTCCAGGACCGGAGCCGCCATGCCGTAGATTCCCGCGTCTCCGCTGCAGATAAGGGCAACGGTTTTTCCGCCGGCTGCCTGTTCCAGGCACCAGCGGCAGCGCTCCATCTCCCCGGTCATACCGGTACTGTAGGTTGCCTTCTCCGGCCAGAACGGTTTCAGCAGCTCCACATACAGCGTATATCCGCAGAGCACATCCGCCTCTTCCAGCGCCGCGCGGGCGGCCTCGGTCAGGTATCGTCCGTCCCCCGGACCGATCCCGACCACATAGAGTTTCCCCATGTTACCAACTCCAGTCAAAGCATGCTATTTCTTCTGCCAGGGCAAAGGTGATGCCGTTCTGCGCATATTTCGTCTCTGTCAGCTTCCCGCCGCTCCTCAGAACCGCGGCGCGCTCACAGACGTTGTCCACGCCGGCGACCGACCGTACAAACTCCGATCCCGAGAAGTGTCCTTCCGCGCGGCGCAGTTCGTCCGCCGTATAGAAGCGGATCGGCCAATCATGCTCCCGGCAGAAACGGAGAAGGCCCTCTTCCCCGCGCTTCAGGTCGATGCTCGCAGCCGAGCGGATGGCCTCCGGCAGGATGTTCCTTTCCCGGCAGAAGTGTTCCAGGCCTGTTTCAAGCGCTTCTTCGCCCGTTCCCCTCCGGCAGCCGATGCCGAGGTGCAGAATTCGCGGAACCAGCTGAAGCCCGGTGCACACGGCATCGCGAAAGTCCACCAGCACGTCGATGTCTGTGCGTTCCATGTCCGAAGAAGCTCTCTCCCGAATACTGTCATCCTGCAGCCTCCGGACGTTCTCCGGCACCGTTCCCTGAATCTTCCAGCGGCAGTCCAGCCGGATTACCTGCCCCGCCAGAAGCTTCGCCGAAACCGTCTTGATCCGCTCCGGCTGCCGAACGGTCATGTTCTGTTTCTTCGCCCAGAGATCGACGGCAAACACCCCGTGCAGATCCGTCGCCGTCGTGATGACTGCCTCTCCGCCGGTGACGGCGGCCAGTTCCCTGGCCAGCGCGTTCGCTCCGCCCAGGTGTCCGGAGAGCAGCGGAATCACATAATGTCCGGTTTCATCCACCGCCAGAACCGCCGGATCTTCCGCCTTGTGCCTGAGAAACGGCGCAACGGCTCGGACGGCGATCCCGACCGCGCCGACGTAGACCAGCGCCCGCTTTTCCCGGAAGGCCGCTTCCGTCCAGCTTCCGAGATCCGTCTCTCTCCCGGCCCGTGCGGTCTCACCTCCGGTCGCTTCGGCGAGCTCCTCTGCCAGAGCTTCTCCCCGGTCGGTGAAAGCCAGGAAGGCAATTCCTTCTCTCATGCCGGCTCTCTCCATTCCCGGAGCAGCGCTTCCGCCTCCGCGGTTTTGCCCAGCAGGCCATAGACGTTGGAGAACATCACGGCTCCCATGCGGCAGGCTCCGCCGCTGCGCCGCTCCAGAACCTTCTGGATCTCCCGCAGCAGGCTCTCCGTCACTGGTTTACATAATTCAGAATCATTCAGGACTTCCAGGCAGCCGTCGCTTGTCACCTGCCGCATCAGGCTTTCACAGGTTTCCCGGTCCGCGCCGCAGAGTGCCGCGTGTGCGCAGAAGAGCTCCCTTCGGCAGTCGGCCATGCGGGAGTGTGTGTTCATGATCCCGCCGGCGAGCTTCACCAGCTTGCCGACATGACCGATCAGCAGCACTTCCTTCATTCCCTCC
Source organism: Oscillospiraceae bacterium (assembly GCA_017458335.1). Taxonomy (GTDB): domain Bacteria; phylum Bacillota; class Clostridia; order Oscillospirales; family Oscillospiraceae; genus Limivicinus. The sequence continues at coordinate 58,976 of JAFTFT010000016.1, read as the reverse complement.
AGCAAAGCCAGATCCAGCGCGTCCCCGATGTAGTTGGAGCACTTGACCCGCGGGATCGGTTCCAGTTCCGGCAGCCCCTCCCGCAGGAAGTCCAGGCCGTAGTTACCCGGGCAGAGGATCAGCCGTTTGCTGCCGGAAGCCGCTTTCTGCCGGATTTCCAGGGCGATGGTTTCGACGATGGCCTGCTCGCTCATGGGCTCGACGATCCCGGATGTTCCCAGAATCGAGATGCCCCCCTCGATGCCGAGCATCGGATTGAAGGTCTTTTTCGCGATCTCCCGCCCCTCCGGCGCGGAGATCACCACCTTCAGGCCGCCTGCAAAGCCAAGCTCGTCGCAGACGGTCTCCAGCGCGCTGCGGATCATCCGGCGCGGTACGGAGTTGATGGCCGCTTCCCCCACCGCCCGGTCCAGGCCCGGCCTCGTTATCCGGCCGATCCCCTCTCCGCCGTCAATGGTGATCCCGTCATCGCATTTGCTGACCGCCGCGACAATCAGGATTCCGTTCGTCACATCCGGGTCGTCCCCGGCATCCTTGCGCACGGCGCAGAGCGCCCGCTTCCCCTCCATGCGGCAGAAGACCGGTTCCGTATCGACCCGCAGTCCGCCGGGTGTCAGCAGGGCCAGCGTCTCCGGGGCAGTCCCTGAGAGCAGCAGTTCCGCTGCTCCTGCGGCCGCCAGGGCCGCACAGCTCCCGGTCGTATAGCCGCAGCGCAGACGCCTGCTGCCGCTGCGGATGTAGTGTTCAAAGCTCATGGTGCCTTCTCCCGTTTGGCCGCCAGCACGGCCAGCTCCGGAAAGCGCCGGAGAATGGCCTCGTAGTTCTCGCGCCGGTGCGGAAAGGGGCAGTGCTCGCAGCTCTTCACACCGCTCTCCGTATAGACAAAGCCGCCTCCGCATTTTTCGCCCAGGGCATAGAGCGGGCAGTAGCAGAACAGGCAGTTGAATTCTGTTTCCTCCACGCCTTCATGGCAGGGGAAGAATTCGCATTCCCGGTTCTGAAAAAAACGGTAGTGTTTTTCACTCATGTCAGGTCCAGCCTCTCGCATCGGGTTCCAGGAGATCCGCCGCGGAATAGATCAGCGCGTTGCAGATCGCCGCGGCGATGCTGCTGCCGCCTTTGCGGCCCATGGCCGCAATGCAGGGGACATCCGCTTCTTCGCAGACCGCAAAGATCAGCTCTTTGCTCTCCACGACGTTTACAAAGCCCACCGGCACCGCGATCACCAACGCCGGGCGCAGTCCGTCCCGGATCTGCTCCGCGATCCGCAGCAGCGCTGTCGGGGCGTTTCCGACGGCGAGGATTGCGCCGGGATTCTGCTCCGCAGCCCAGTCCATTGCCGCCGCGGCGCGGGTGCTTCCCTCTGCTTTTGCCCGATCTGCGATGAACGTCTCCGCCATGTAGCAGTACGCCGAGACACCGAGCTTCTGCAGGCCCGGCCTGCTGATCCCGGCCAGCGCCATGTTGGTATCTGTCACGAGTTCCGTGCCGCTGTGAAGCGCGTCCGTGGCTTTCTTCACTGCCCCTTGGGTAAAGCGCAGGTTCGCGGCGTAGTCAAAGTCGGCACTCGCGTGGATGCAGCGCAGGATTACGGCCTCGTTCTCTGTCGGGAGCGCGATGCCCCGTTCCCGAAGTTCCGCCCGGATCAGCGCCATGCTTGCCCGCTCAATCTGTCCCGGTGTTCTGATCATGCTGAAAGGCCTCCATCGCCTGTTTGATTGTTTCCATATCCAGACTGCTCCGCACAGTATCCGCCAGCAGATCATACTGCCGGTTCCGGTATGCCGCCCTGTTTTCCGCTCTCTGTTCCGGAATCCGGATTCCTTTTCTCGCCGCGAGCCATTCGGCCAGGCGGTTCACCAGTTCCCCGCTGTCGAACAGGCCGTGCAAATAAGTTCCGAACACACTTTCTTCCGCCGCGCCGTCTTCCGTGCCGTCTTCCATACGGCAGAAAGGAGCCGCTGCGGAATGAGTTCTCCCCATGTGGATCTCATACCCCTCCAGCCGTACACCGGCAAAGGGGCCTTCCGCGCAGACCGCCCGTCTCCTGGTTCTGGTCTTTACTCCGGCGAAGACCGTCTCACAGGGCAAAAGTCCGAGGCCTTCAGCGCTTCCGCCGCCTTCCACGCCCTCCGGATCCGACAGACGCCTGCCCAACATCTGATAGCCGCCGCAGACCCCGAGGATTGCCGTTCCCGTTTCATGAAGCGCAAGGATCTCCATGTCCAGTCCCCTCTCCCGAAGCCAGCGGAGATCCCCCATGGTGTTCTTGGTTCCGGGGAGAATCACGAGATCCGGCTGTCCGAGCTGTTCCGTTTGGTTTACATAATGCAGTCCAATTGCTGGATGTTCCTCCAGCGGCGAGAAGTCCGTGAAATTCGACACATGCGGCAGCCGGATCACCGCGATGTCCAGCGGTCTGTCCGCGTTTTCGCTTCTCTCCAGCCGGGGCGCGAGGCTGTCTTCGTCGTCGATGTCCACCTTCATCCAGGGCACCACGCCGAGCACCGGCACCCCGGTCAGCTCTTCCAGCTGCTTCAGGCCCGGCCGCAGCAGTTCCACGTCTCCGCGGAACTTGTTGATCACGGTCCCGATCACCCGCTTCCGTTCCTCCGGCTGCAGCAGAGCCACTGTACCGTAGAGCTGGGCAAAGACGCCGCCCCGGTCGATGTCCCCGGCCAGGATCACCGGTGCATTCACCAGCTCCGCAAGGCCCATGTTGACGATGTCGTCCTGGCGGAGGTTGATCTCCGCGGGAGAGCCCGCGCCTTCAATCACGATGATGTCGTTCTCCTCGGCCAGACTGTTGTAGGCCTTCAGGATCTCCGGGATCAGCCCTCGTTTCATCCTGAAATAGTCCTTTGCGTCATACTGGCCGCGTACCTCACCCATCACGATAAGCTGGCTGCCGGTGTCGCTGGAGGGCTTCAGCAGGATCGGGTTCATCCGAACATCACAGGGGATTCCCGCCGCCTCGGCCTGGGCCGCCTGAGCCCGTCCCAGTTCCAGCCCGTCCGCCGTGACAAAGCTGTTGAGGGCCATGTTCTGGCTCTTGAAGGGAGCCACGCGGAAGCCGTCCTGCATGAAGATCCGGCAGAGCGCCGTCACCAGCAGGCTTTTCCCCGCTCCGGACATGGTTCCCTGCACCATGATGCATTTCGCCATCCTACAGCACCTCCCCCAGCATATGAATCAGCCTGTCGTTCTCATCTTTAGACCGAATCGCGATCCGGTACCAGCCTTCCGTGAGGCCTGCATAGTTCCGGCAGTCCCGGATCAGGATGCCCCGCTTTTGAAGTTTTTCCCCGAGTCCCCCATCCTCACAGAAAAACAGCAGATAATTGGCTTCGCCGGGGATAACGCGCAGTCCGAGAGCTGTCAATGCCCGGATCATGCGCGGTAGCTCCCCAGAAATCAGGGCTCGCAGTCGGTTTACATAATTATCATCCTGCAATGCTGCTGCCCCGGCTGCCTGAGCCACGTTTGACACCGGCCAGGGCTGCCCCGCGCTTTGCAGGCGCTCCGCGAAAGCCGCGCTGCCGCAGATGGCATAGCCGAGGCGCAGCCCCGCCATGGCATAAGTCTTGGTGAAGGCCCGGAGGATCACCAGATTCGGACTCTGCCTCAGGTCCGGGATCAGGCTCTCTGTCTCCGAAACTTCGGTAAAATCCAGGAAGCATTCGTCGATCACAGGCACACAGTGCTCATCTCTGCAGAGCTTCAGGATCTTTCGCAGTTCTTCCCGTCCAGTCAGCAGTCCTGTCGGATTGTTGGGATTGGAGAGGAAGAACAGTTCCGCGTTCCGGATGTTTTCCGCCAGGTCTTCCCAGTGCAGGAGAAAGCCCTCTCTCTCCTGCCTGGCCACGGTGCGGATCTCACAATTCTCTTCCCGAAGTGCCTGTTCGTACTCTCCGAAATCCGGCGCCGTAAGCAGCGCCTTCTTCGGCCGCAGTACCCGGCAGATTCGGAAGATCAGATCCGCGGCGCCGTTTCCGCAGACGATCTGTACCGCCGGGATGCCGTGCCGTTCGGCCAGCCGGGTCCGAAGCCCACGGCAGAGGGGATCAGGGTACCGCTCTGCATCCTGCAGTGCCTGTACTGCCGCCTCCCGTACACCGTCCGGCAGGCCCAGCGGGCTGATATTTGCCGAGAAATCCAGCGGCAGGAAGCCGTATTCTGTTTCATATCCGGCCCAGTCGCCGCCGTGTGTCCCCGTCATAATACCTTCCCCAGTAAAACGATGCCCAGTCTGATCACGCCCAGCAGGACCAGGCACAGCCAGCTTCCGGTCTGCTCCATCCGGCAGGCACGGCAGATGTCTTCCGCCTCCGCCTCCCGGCGTGCATCCCCGATATAGGGCTTGTCAACAGTCTTTCCGAAATAGCTTGCCGGCCCGCAGAGCCGCAGGCCCAGCGCGCCCGCCATCACCGCCTCGCACTGACCGGAGTTGGGGCTGGCATGCTTCCGACGATCCCGTTTCCAGATCTCCGCGGCGGCCTTTCTGTCCTCCCCGCAAATTCCCGCGGCAGCAATCAGGATCAGCGCCGCCAGCCGGGAGGGAAGATAGTTTGCCGCGTCGTCCAGTCTGGCCGCCGCTCTCCCGAACCGGAGATAGCGCTCATTCCGATACCCCACCATGCTGTCCATGGTGTTGACGGCTTTGTAGCACAGAGCCAGCGGTGCTCCGCCGAGAAACATATACAGCATCGGCGCCGCGACTCCGTCGGAGAAGTTCTCCGCCACGGTCTCAACCGCGGCCCGCGTCACACCGCTCCGGTCCAGTGCCTCGGTATCCCGCCCGACAATCCGCGAAACCGCCGCTCTGGCATCCTCCGTCGTTCCGTCTTTCATGGCAAGGGTAACGCGCATCGCCTCATCTTTGAGGTTCTTCCCCGCAAGGGCCTGCCAGCTCCAGATGCACTCAAGCAGAAAGGCCAGCGGAGGCCAGAGTCGATTCAGCAGCATGAGCATGAGTCCGCAGCTCACCAGCGTCCCCAGAGGCAGAATCATCGCAAGCAGAATTCCGCCCAGCCGCTCTCCCCGAGGGCTTTTCGGCATGAGCGTTCTCAGCCATGTTTCCAGCGCCGTGATACAGTGTCCCATCAGAACCACCGGATGAACCGGCGTAAGCAGCTCCGGATCTCCCAAAATCAGATCCAGCACAAAGCCGCAGATCGCAGCCAGCAGAATTCTCATTTCAAAAACGATATCTCCCGTATCACATGCAGTGTTTTGCCCTCCGGCTCCCAGTCCAGCAGCCAGCCGCAGCCGCAGGGTCTCTGCCAGCGGTAGTATTCTCTCCGCGGGATGCCCTTTTCCTCCAGCAGGGCCATCTGTGTGCCGCCATGGGCTACAATCACGAGGTCTTCCCCGGGTTCCGCCTTTTCGATCTCGGCTTCCAGAATCCGCTCAAAGCCTCTGTTGACCCGCTCGGTGAGTTCTGTCTTTTCTTCACCCCCGGGGCAGCGTCCGCGGCAGCCGCCATCCACCCAGGAGCGATACGCAGCGTCTTCTTCCATCTCCCACCAGCCGCGGCCTTCGAAGCTTCCGAAGTCCATTTCCCGCAGATCTGGGCAGAGCAGCTGCTCCGCCTCCGGAAAGAGGATTTCCGCCGTCTCCCGCGCGCGCAGCGCCGGCGACACATACACCCGCTTTGGCCGGAAGTCCGCCTGTTTGAGCGCCGCCCGTCCCTCCGGGGATAGTCCGTCGTCCAGGCGTCCCTGATACCGTTTTTCTTCCCCGAGCCGGGTCATTCCGTGCCGGATCAGCCAGACTTTCACGGCCATTCCCCTTTCAGCAGCTGCGGCAGACCACAGCAGACGCGGACCACCGTCTCTGCCCGCTCTGCCAGAAGACAGGCAAGCCGCCCGGCAGCTTCCCGTCTTTCCCGCTCCGCGGGATCCAAGGGGACCACACCGCCGCCGATCTCCGTGGAGATCACAATCCGCCGCCCGGCGAGTCCGTCTGCCAGCGTTTCCAGGTTTTCAACCGGAACCAGATTCTGCACATCCCAGACGGCGCAGTCGGCAAGCTCCGCCTCCGTCAGTCCGAGCTGTTTCCGAATCCAGGTTTTCTTCCCCGCATAGAGCGGCCCCGTCACAAAGATCACAGCCATCCCCCCACATACCGGCTTATTACCAGCATTCCGAGCATCCAGAGCTCCGCCGTCTGGACGAACCAGCCCGCCAGATCGCCGGAGAGCCCGCCGAATTCCTTCTCACACAGCCGCCTGTACTTCCAGAACACCGCCACCGCCGCCACCGTGCAGAGGCTGGCTCCAGCGGCGCCAAACAGGCCGGCAAAAACCAGTGCCGCTCCGACGAGGATCCGCCGCACCGTTGTCTGTTCCGCCGCTTCCGCAAAACTTCTGGCAAGTCCGCTTCCCGCTCGGAGCGGAAAGCTCATCAGGGCGATTCCCGACAGACAGCGTGACAGGCCGTAAAGCCCCAGAAGGCAGAACACATTCAACTCCGGCAGCGCACACCAGAGCGCAAGTGACGCCGCAAAATACATACACAGCCGGATCCCGGCGAAGGCGCCGAGATGCGGATCTTTCAGGATCTCCTGCTTCTTTTCGATCCCCGCGTGGCTCGAGAGCGCGTCCCAGGTGTCGGCATAACCGTCAAGATGAATCCCCCCGGTGCTCAGGACCGGAATCAGGCAATATCCCGCGCCCCGCAGAAGATCCGGCAGTGCCAGAGTCATACACAGCTTCCCCCAGCCGAAACTCAGAAGCCCGATGACCACCCCTACCAAAGGGAAAGCGCACAGGCTGTAGCGCATGCTTTTCTCCTCCCAGTCCGTCTGCGGGACCGGGATCGCCGAGAACATCGAAAACGCAATCAGAATGCTCTTCCATATCATCATGGCAGATTCCCCTTCAGCACATTCGGCAGGCCGCAGATGACCTCAGCCACCAGATCCGCTTCCCGGGCAAGTTCCCTGTTCAGCATAGCCAGATTCCGGAGATACAGCTCCGTCATCCCGTCGTACCGCCCCCCGTCCGAGAAGATCTCATTCGTCACCACCGTGAGATTTTCACACCGGTTCTTCAGCACTATTATGCCCGCTCTGACCGCGTCAATTTCCCCGCCTTCCGGTTGGAACATCTCGTTGGCCAGCAGGTTGGAGAGGTCCTCCAGCAAAACGTTTGCCCGTGCCGGCAACTCGCTTTCTGACTCTGCCGCACCGGCGAGATCGCATCCCCGCTCCAGCGTCTGAAATCCGCGCCCCGCGCGCGCCCGGCGGTGTTTCGCAATCCGCTGCAGGCTCTCGGGGTCGCGCGCCGTCATGGTGGCGATATAGATCCGCCGGCCCGGCAGACGGCAGACCAGATCTTCCGCAAAGGCACTTTTCCCGCTGCCCGATCCGCCGATGATAATACTCAGCATGTGTTCCCTCACGTCAGAGGCTGATAGGCCTCGATTCCCAGTCTTTCAAAGTCCTGCCCGCTGTTATAGACTTCCCGTGCGATCTCCAGCAGGGGCATCAGCATCAGCGCTCCGCCCCCCTCGCCGAGATGCATGCCCGCGTCCAGCGGTGCTTCCTGTCCCAGTTTCTCCAGCAGCAGCGCTCCGAGCGGTTCAGACGAGACATGGCTGGCCAGCATGGCCGCGCCCGCATCCGGGCACAGCCGCAGGGCACAGTACGCAGCGATGGAGCTGACGGCACCATCAATGATCACGGGAGTACGGTTTGCCGCGGCCGCCAGGAAGGCACCGCACATGGCGGCGATGTCCAGTCCGCCCAGCTCTGCCATCAGATAGACGGGGTCCTTCTCATTCGGATCGATTCGCTCGAGGGCGGAATGGATAACGCGCTTTTTCCGTTCAAGTCCCGCGGAGCTGAGCCCGGCGCCGCGGCCGGTGACCCCGTCCGGATCCAGGTTCAGAAGCGCCGCGGAAAGCGCCGTCGCGGTGGTGGTGTTGCCGATGCCCATCTCCCCCACTGCCAGCAGTTCCGTTCCCTCCCGGATCAGTTCTTCCGTGAGGGCAACGCCCCCCGCCATGGCGGTGAGACAGTCCTCCCTCGTCATTGCGGCTTCCCGGCTGATGTCTCCCGTACCGTTTCGCACCCGCAGGTTCCGTACTCCGGGATGTCCGGGAAAGTCCAGGATTCCCACGTCGGCCGGGATCACGCGGCAGCCTGCTCTCCGCGCCATGGTGTTGGCCGTGCTGCGTCCCTCTGCAAGCGCAACGGCGACCTTTCCCGTTACGTCGCTGCCGCACTGGCTGACTCCTTGGGCCACTACCCCGTTGTCGGCACATAAGACGATCAAAGCCTTCTTATCGAGGCGATAATCCACCTGTCCTTTCAGCGCTGCGATTCGCGTGATCATGTTCTCGAAGAGTCCCAGACTGCCCAGGGGCTTCGCCACTTTGTTCCAGTGGGCTTCCGCCTGCATTCGGGCGCTCTCATCCGGCGTCTGGATCTCCCGGATCACTTCATCGATTGTTTTCATGCTTACCATACGCCGAGCACGCCTTTACAAATCGTTCTGCCAGAGGCAGCTCTCCGCCGAAGTGCAGGTGCGGAAAGCCTGCATACAGTGTGCCGGTCACCCAGCCGCAGCGCCAGCTTCTTCCGTCTGCCTTTTCCGCCGTGAGATCCGCACCGTTCTCCGTGCTGTCCCAGTAGTGGAATTCATGCGCAGGGATCCACTCTCCGGCCTGAAACAGCAGTGAATCGCCCTCCACGCTCAGCTTCAGATATCCGAAGCGCTGCAGTCTCCCGGTTTTGAAGCCCCGCCCGGGAAATGCACCGCACATCGGCCAGGCCGTTCCTTCCGGGTCCTCCAGGCTCTCCTGCAGATAGAGGAACCCGCCGCATTCCGCCACCGTCGGACATCCGTTCAGTACCCGCTCCCGGATTTCACGTCGAACACGGTTGTTTTCCGACAGCTGCTTCGCATGGAGCTCCGGATAACCGCCGCAGAGCCAGAGCCCTTCCGCTTCCGGAAGATGCGTGTCATGCAGCGGGCTGAAGAACACAAGCTCCGCTCCCGCCTGACGCAGGGCGTCCAGATTGTCCGCATAGTGAAAGCAGAAGGCCTCATCCCGCGCCACCGCAATGCGGCAGCGGGGCCTGGTTTTATCGCGGCTCCCCGTTCCGGGCTGGACGGTTTCCGAGGAAACACGCTCTTCCGGGATACTTCCCTGTCGCCCGTATCCGGCCGCCGGCTCAATCTCTGCCGAAAGTTCCAGCAGTCGGTTCAGATCTATGCTCCGTTCCGCCTGCTGGGCGATGCGGTCGAACCGCAGCTGAAAATCTTCGATCTCCGCCGCAGTCAGCAGGCCGAGATGCCGGCTTTCCAGATGCGCTTCTTCCATCGGTGGCAGATACCCCAGGACCGGGAGCCCGCACTCCCGCTCCAGGATTTCTTTGAAGTACTCCGCCCGGCGCCCGGAACAATCACAGAGCAGCAGGCCTGCAATCCTGCTCTCCGGACGAAAATGCTGCATCCCGCAGACCTGCGCTGCCAGCGTAATGCCGGTCCCTTTCACTCGCAGCACCAGCACGGTCGGGAGCTGAAGGGTCCGGGCGAGTTCCCAGGCACTGGCTTCCGTGCCGCCGTTCAATCCGTCATAGTAGCCCATGGCCCCTTCCACCAGGGCCACGTCACCCCGGCCGGATGAAAAGCTTCTCCGGACGCCTGCCTCTCCCTGAAGGAACAGATCAAGGTTTCGGCTCTCCACGCCCAGAACCCGGCTGTGGAACATCGGGTCGATGTAGTCCGGGCCGCTCTTGAAGGCCTGTACCTGCAGCCCGCGCCGTTTCAATGCCGCCATCAGAGCGCAGCTCATCACGGTTTTCCCCGCGCCGCTCTGCATGGCGCTGATCATGAACGCACTCATTCCGGTCTCCCTGTAATCAGATATACCGGGTTCTGCGCCAGCATCATCGTCAGCTCCCCTGCCGGCCGGCTTCTGGACACCGCGATCTGGCAGACTTCCGTCTCATATCCGGGCTTCCGCAGACATTCGAGGGCGCACTGAAGTGTCTCCAGTGCAATTACCGAAACGCAGATCCGGGCCTTCGGGTTTACATCATATATTTTTTCTATGATTTTCTCCAGCTGTCCCCCGCTGCCTCCGATGAAAACAGCGTCAGGCTTCGGCAGGCCTTCCAGAGCCTCCGGAGCACCGCCTTTCTTCAGATGCAGGTTCCAGGCGCCGTGCTTTTCACGGTTGCGTGCCGCGGTTTGAAGCGCTTCCCAGTCCCGTTCTACCGCCCAGACTTCCCTCGTCTGCAGGGCCAGCTCAACCGCGACGCTGCCGGTTCCGGTGCCGATGTCCCAGCAGGTATCCTCCGGTCCCACCCCGAGTTTGGCCAGGGCAGTGGCCCGGACTTCCTGCTTCGTCATCGGGACTTTCTCCGTACGCTCAAATTCCGCATCGGGAAGCCCCGGTGTGCGGCGCTTCCTCCGGGGTGCTGCTTCCGCCAGCATGCAGCTGAGCGGAGAGAGTTTCATTTGAGAAAACGCTTCGGCAGTGCCCCGGTGGATTTGCTCTTCCGGGCAGCCGAGCAGTTCCCCCACGACGACGGAGAGCAACCCGAGCCCGGCTTCTGTGAGCAGGCCGCAGAGCTCGGCCGGTCCGAGCTTTCCGCCGGTGAGGAAAAAGACTTTCTCTCCGTGGCAGACCTCCCACACCGGGTCACAGTCCACCCCGTGGGCGGAGCAGAGTCTCCAGTTCTGCCAGGGTTCTCCGAGCCGTGCCGCCAGAAGCTGCAGACTGGAGATTCCCGGAAAAACCCGCCACTCACTGTTCTCCGGCAGCAGCGGAATCAGCAGGCGTGCCCCGGAGTAGAAGCCGCTGTCCCCGCTGAAAAGGACGCAGACCTCGTCGCAGCTGAGGCAGGAGAGCGCGGCGGCGATTTCTTTTGCTGCCTGAGCCGGGATCTTCTTCTCCGCCTCCGGAAACTGCTCCAACAGGCGCGGCGCACCGATGAGTGCGTCGGCAGACCTGATTGCTTCCGCCGCTTCGCCGGTCAGGGTCCCGCTGCCGCAGCCGCAGCCGATCAAACTGATCTTCACGTCTTGTCCGTTCCTTTCCGATATCCGGTCGTAAACGCCGGGTCATACAGACGGCTGCGCTCCCGGCTTCCTGCGAGGAATTCCCCCACCAGCACCAGAGCCGTCCGGCGGATTCCGTATTTCTCCGCGCTCTCCGCAAGAGTTCCGACCGTACAGTTGACGACCATCTCTTCGGGCCAGCTCGCTTTATATACCAGAGCGGCCGGCGTTTCCGCCGTGTACGCGCCTTTCATCAGTTCCGCCTGCAGTTCTGTCAGCATCCCCACGGACAGGAACACCGCCATTGAGCTTCCGTGCTGTGCAAGACTTCTGAGCTGCTCGCGCTCCGGCACCGGCGTCCGCCCTTCCATACGGGTCAGGATCAGGGTCTGGCTGATCCCCGGCAGGGTATATTCCGCCCGCAGCGCCGCAGCCGCAGCGCAGAAGCTGGAGACACCGGGGGTCACATCATACGGAATTTTCAGCTCCTCCAACCGGTCCATCTGCTCCCGGACGGCGCCGTAAACACTTGGGTCCCCGGTGTGCAGGCGTACGGTCGTCCGCCCCTGCGCCTCCGCAGCACAAATTGCATCAATTACCTCTTCCAGGGTCATCACGGCGCTGTTCAGGATCCGGCAGTCCGCCCGGCACCGTTCCAGCAGTGCGGGATTCACCAGACTTCCGGCATAGATCACCTGATCCGCCGTCTCCAGAAGGGCAGCCCCCCGCAGAGTGATCAGCTCCGGGGCACCGGGTCCCGCTCCGACAAAATGAACCATCCTGTTCCTCCCGAAAAAAAAGACGCACCCGAAACCCGGGTACGTCAACGGCAGACGCCTTCTTCGCGTCTGTCCCAACGTGCTTTCGGTTCCGGCAAAAGCACCGCTCTTTCCCATGTATCTGACTGATCCGCTCAGAGGCCTTCAACCTCCGGCGGCTTCACAGTGACCGACTCGCCGGGACTTTCACCCGATTCCATGTTCCGCATTCCGCAGGCGGAAAGAACGATATTCTGTTTTCTGTTCCGCTGCTGTTCCGGCAGCCTGTTGCTATTCTATCACGTTTCGGCATTCATGGCAATGGCTCCACCATCACCCGGACGCAGAAAATGAAACGCGGCTGTGTTCCGGAGGTATCCACCCGGTAGAGATACGCCGTGGAATTATCAAGTGCATGCAGGTCCTTCTCCCGCAGGAACTGCCGGATCGGCTCAAGCCGCTCTGCCGGCACGGAGCGAAGATCGTCCGCTACTTCCAGGAAAAACGAAGCATACTTTGCCTTCGGGAACACGCTGACCTGCTTCGGCATCCGAATGTGCTCTTCGCGGATGATGTTTTCATAGGTTCCGATCCCGATGCGGATGGGGACGCGCTCCGGAAGTGCGGCATCTTCGAAGTATCTCTGTTCGATGCACACCACCAGCGTGAAAAGGTCGACATTCTCAATCCAGCGTCTGCGGACCGCGTCCGGCCTGGTCTGGTCGAAGTAGCTGTCATACTTGGTGTCGAAGGCTTCAATCACCCGGATCTGATCCGTGGCCTGCGCATCCCTCTCATAGTGCCGCGCCGTGATGCTCAGCATCATCTCCCGCCGCTTCAGCTCCCGGATCTGCTTTTCCAGATCGGCGATGGTCTTCCGGTAACCCTGCAGCAGGGATTCGGCATCCCCGCTCCGGCAGGTTGCTTCGATGGCGTCCAGGGAGAGGCTGGCTCCGCGCAGCTTGCGAATGTACAGCAGGTTCAGGAAATCCGGCCAGCTGTATTCATAATATCCGTTTTCCGGGTTGCGCACCGGCTTCAGAAGGCCGCGTTCCCGATACTTCCGGATCGTCTCCGAGTTCAGTCCCGACAGTTTTGCCAGTTCATTGATCTTCACGTGCTCCACCCGCCTGATCAATCGCAAAAACGATTGTTATTTTTTTGTTGACTCTGTACCGGGGACAGGGTTTATACTGACATTACATCGTGGTTTCTGCCACATTATAATCCATTTGGAACCATAATACAAGAAAGGAAGAATGTCTTATGTCCAACCTCAGCAGAAGAGATTTCCTGAAAGGCTCTCTCGCAGGCGCTGCCTCTCTCGCCATGGCCGGTGTCGGTCTCGGCGCAGTGAACGCCAAGGCCTCCGCTGACGGTCTGTACACGCCGGGCACCTACTCTGCCACTGCCACCGGCATGGGCACCGTCACCGTCACCGCCACCTTCGATGAGAACTCCATCGTGGATGTGGTCCTGGATCTCGCCGAAGAGACCCCTGCCATCGGTCAGGCCGCTCATGACGACCTGCTCGCGCAGGTTATGGCTGCCCAGAGCGCCGAGATCGACGGCGTGTCCGGTGCCTCCCTGACCAGCGAAGCCGTCCGCGTCGCCCTGAAGAACTGCATTGCCCAGGCCAAGGGAGAAGCCGTCAACTCCGGCTTCGTCAAGCCCACGGTTGAATCTGACGGTGCCTATGTTCTCACCGACATTACCGCCGAAGACATCAACGCCTCCGCGGTGATCCTTGAGCCCATTACCGACTTTGCCGAAGAGCGCGATGTGGACATCGTGGTCTGCGGTGCCGGCGCCTCCGGTGTCATCGCCGCCGTCAAGGCCGCCGAGATGGGCGCAAAGGTCGCCGTTCTGCAGAAGGAGCCCGTCGCTGTCTCCCAGGGCAACTGCTCCTCCGCCATCATCAAGGGCGGCTCCACCGAGGCCGGTCTGAAGAAGTGGCTCACCTTTGCCACTGCGGTCAACTGCTGGCGTCCCAACCGCAAGCTGCTTGAGGCCTATATCGACCGTTCGGAAGAAGCCCTGAAGTTTGTCTGCGAAAAGGGCGGCATCACCGAAGAGACCGAGTGGAAGAACGACAAGACCGGCGTTACCAAGTATCAGGATACCTCCACCGTCATGACCGGTGTCATGCACGACGGCACCCAGAGCTTTGACTTCGGCGAGGACAAGGTTGAGGTCTTTGCTCCCTGGTTCGGACCCAAGCCCAACAACTACGGCACCCTCGTGGCCGGCATTCTTGCCGATGCCCAGGAGCAGTATGACAACCTCGAAGTCCACTTCAGCACTCCGGTTGTCCAGCTCGTCAAGGACGCCGACGGCGCCATCATCGGCTGCGTCGGCCAGGCCCAGGACGGCAGCTTCATCAAGTTCAACGCCAAATCCGTCATTCTTGCCACCGGTGCCTATGAAAACAACGCCACCATGGTCCGCCGCTTCTGCCCCGATATCGAGCACTTCGACAAGAAGGTCTATCACCGCACCGGCGACGGCAACATCCTCGCCATCGAAGCCGGCAGCGCCATGGAGCCTGTCGCCCACAGCCGTGTCATGCATGACTTTGACGCCGGTCTCATGTGGGACGAGCACGCCTTCCTGGATCTCAACATGAACGGTGAGCGCTTCGTCAGTGAAGAAGTCGACATGGCCTACATCTCCAACGTTCTGCGCTGGCAGCCGGGCTTTGTCGGTGAGAACATGGATCACGAGCACCAGGAGACCGGTTCTCTCGGCTGGTACTGCCAGATCTATGACAACGACTACATGCAGTATGCCACCGCCGGTGTCCCCGAGGTCGTCATGCAGCGCTACCTGAAGGAAGAGGATCCCTCTCTCCATGTCGGCGTCTTCCCCGAGCTGATCGACACCTTCCGTGCCGACACCATCGAAGAGCTGGCCGAAAAGATGGGTCTGCCCGTCGAAGCAACCGTCGCGTCCTTCAACCGCTACAACGAGATGTGCGAAAAGGGTGAAGACCTCGACTTTGGTAAGAAGCCCGAGTTCCTGCACAAGTTCGTGACCGCGCCCTTCTGGGGCATCCGCCGTCATATCCGCTGCTCCTCCATCACCGCCGGTGTGCTCTCCGATGAGTTTGGCCGGGTCGTGAAAGAAAACGGCGAAGTGATTCCGGGTCTCTATGCCGTCGGCAACCTGGGCGGCCAGTTCTACGGCGCTCCGGACTATCCGTTCTTCCATCCGGGTCTGTCCCTCGGCCATGCGGTCACCTTCGGCTTCATCGCCGGTGAGCATGCTGCTCAGAATCTGTGATTCCGGAAGCGGAATTCTCCGTAGTATAACTCCTAAAATGATCAGGCTCCCTGCCGCAGCTGCGGCAGGGAGCCGTTTTCGTTTGTGCGTTCTGCTTTCGGAAGCTGGGTCAGTCGGTGATCACGATGCTCTCGATCACCGGCTGTTCATCCGGCATCACGGAGCCGTTGTTATCCACGGGTCTGGCATCCTTTGCGATCTTCTCGGCAACTTCCATCCCCTCGGTCACGCGCCCGAACGCCGCGTACGCGCCGTCCAGGAAAGTCGCGTCCGCCACCGTGATGAAGAACTGGGAACTCGCACTGTCCGGCTGATTGGAGCGTGCCATGGAAATGACGCCCTTCACGTGACTGATGGGATTGTCCACACCGTTCTGTTTGAACTCACCCTTGATCTTTTCATCCGATCCGCCGGTGCCGTTGCCCCGCGGATCCCCGCCCTGGATCATGAATCCGTCCATGATCCGGTGGAAGGTCAGACCGTCATAGAAGCCGTCCTTGGCCAGCTTTACAAAATTCGCCACCGTGATGGGGGCGGTGCCCTCATCCAGCTCCAGCTTGATCGTGCCGTAGTCCTTCACGGTAATCTCCGCGTGGCGCACCTTCTGGAAGGTTCCGTCCGCTTCCGCGCTCTGTTCGGTCGTCTGCGCCGCCTGATCCTCGGCCTCGCTCTTCGCCTGGGTGTCCCCTGCGCTGCCGGCCGCCCTGCTCCCGCAGGCGCACAAGCTCAGGATCATCAGTCCTGTCAGTACGATCATTATTGTTTTTTTCATTTCTTCATCCTCCGTTTTTGAATGCCTGATGCCGAAACACGGTAATCATTCGCCCGGTCTGCGGGTCTGCTTTCAATCTTTCGGTCCTTCTGACTCTCCGCGCTCTTCTTTTCCGCTCTTCTTCCCTTTCCCCCGGACAGCCGAGAACAGTACCACAATCGCGAACAGCAGCGAGACGAAATCAATCAGCTTGATGACCGCGTCATACTGTTCTCCCGAGAGGAAAAGACTGGCGATATTCCCCCATATCACAAAAACACTGAGCGCAATCATCCAATTCAATAAAGATTTATTATCTTTCATTCTGCAGCTCCTCTCTGTATTTTGTCTGGCGTTTATCGTAACATGCACCGCATCACAGAAGGATCACAATTGTATTTGAGCGCCGGCATAAAGCATACCGGCGCCCGAACGATTCATGCTGGTGTTATTCGCTTTGCGGATCAGGGAAGATACTCCGGTTCCACGATGTTGTTCTCCTCCATCTGCTGGGAGATGCTGTCGGTCACCATCTGGAAGTACTTCTGATCGGCCTCCGTCAGCTTTTTCGTGTCGATCGCCCGGATCTGCTTCAGATAGGTCACGAAGGTTGTCTGAAGATCATCGGCCCGGCTGATCTGATCCGGGTCTCCACGGTCATAAATCACCATGAAGGTAATATACTCATCCATGAAGGACTGGTAATTGTCCAGAAGTTCCCTGATCTGTCGTGAAGCGGCATCGGCTGCAGCGGCGCTGTCTTTCTTCAGCTGAATACTCGCCTTGAGATCGTCAGCCGCCTGGTCAAGCGCCGCCGTCACCTGGCTGTAGTCCGGAACCTTCATATCGGAATACTGCTGATAAAGGCTGAAACGCTGCTGGTCGACAATCCGCGCGGTCTCACGGAC
This sequence comes from Oscillospiraceae bacterium, assembly GCA_017458335.1. Taxonomy (GTDB): domain Bacteria; phylum Bacillota; class Clostridia; order Oscillospirales; family Oscillospiraceae; genus Limivicinus. Next base: position 42,263 of record JAFTFT010000016.1, on the reverse strand, counting down.
ATCCTTGGCATGAAAGACCGAATCCCGGGCGGGAACCGGGACCTCTTCCGCGGTGATCACGGGCGGCGTCACACGCAGCGCTTCCGCCTGCTGAACCATTTGAGCCGCATTCGCAGCCGCGCGAGGATCCATCGGCTCCTCTCCGGAGTTGATGATGGAACGCACATAGGCGATCTTTGCATCCAGGCCCGCATTGGCTGCCGCAATCTGTTCCGCAAGGTCCTGATACTCCTGGATCTGCTGCTCATAAGCGGCTTTCTCCTGCTGATAATAGTTCGTGGCGTCCTGATAAGGCAGTTTAAAGCCATAAATATAGAGCAGGTAGCCCAGGCCGCCGATCAGAAGAACCAGCAGCAATGCGATCAGGGTGTTTCCGAAGGTCCATTTACGCTCTTCCAGATAGACTTCGACGCTCTTCTGCTCCGGCTCATCTCCGACCAGAACGTGGCCGCAATGAGGACAGACACTTTCGTTTTCGTCGATCTGGTTCAGACATTCCGGACAGCTTCTCATGGCCATTCTGTCAAACCTCCTATATGTTATCTCCCATTGCCGATCAGCCCGCCTCGCTCAGCTCGTTCAGTTTCGGAAAGATCAGCAGTTTTGTCCATTCCTCCCGTTCCAGGCTTTCTTCTTCCGGATTCGACGGAACTTCATAATAGGCACAGAAATTATACGTTGCCTGCAGAGCTCCTCTTTCGGAATCCTCGCAAAGACGGATCTGGTCATAAGCATAGATGTAGTTGTTCATCAGGTCGTAGATCAGGAAGCTCAGTTGCCCGTCCCTGCTGACGGGATTGAGTCCGTGATCTTCGCAGTATTCCACCATCTGATCCAGTCGCGGTCCCCGCCACTGGCAGATGCCGTACGCGCCCCCATCGTCGCCGATCTTGTGAGGATTGAAACCGGACTCTCCCTGCAGATTACCCATGATGCCGGCAATAGCCGCGTCATTCACGCCCAGACCGGCACGCAGAATCTCCGCAATCTCGACAAATTCTTCTTCCGTAATGCTGAGGTAGATGGTCTGGCCGTCGATGATGTCAAACATCGGCATGGGAGCAGGCGCCGGTGTCGATATCGCTTCCGGTGCCGGCGGGGCCCCGTCCTCCTGCGGCAGAGGGGCCGTTTCTGAAACAAGCTGAGGACTCTCCCCCGTTTCATCTGCGGTACTTTCCGATTCCGGAACCCCGGCCGGCTCCTCGTTTTCGGCAGGCAAAGCGGATTCCGCTTCCGTGAATGCTTCCTCAGAAGCTTCTGCTTCCGCAGGATCCCCCTCGGGGATTGCGGCCGCTTCGTCTGCATACCCGCAGAACAGCACCAGGATCAACAGCACGGCGATCCCCATTACAACTGCCTTTGATAAAAGTTGGAATGTTCTGTTCAATTGCTTGCCCCCAACGTTCTTACGTAAACGCAGAACGCCTCTTATATAGTAAAATATGAAATACTACAATCTGACCATATAGATTATGTAAATCATTTTACCAAAAAAGAGTTTGAATGGCAAGTTAAAAACGGGTGACAATTCGCCCGCAGTTTTGTATCATACTATAACCATCCAGATACGGTCAAGCATTTTTATGAATCACCAACAAATTTTGACGTTCTGTACAAAACCGGATTGTGATTTTTGTCAAAAACTGCCTCTTGCGCCAAAGGCTGTTTTCGTGTATCATAATGCCAACAAAACAAAGAAGTCAGAACTTCTGAAAGCACCCGACGAAGTGGGGTTGGGTGAGCTCCGTTGAGGATCAGGATGGCGACGTTCCAACACAAGAAGGTCTCACTTACGGGACATGCGCGAGCCGCAGAGAAAGATGTTTGAGAAGTGATTGCAGGAATGACGCAACGGAGACTGCCGAAAGAAAGCGAGGTCTCAGGATGTTAGATACGAAAAATTCAGAGAAGTAAGCCCTGATTGTACGAATGGATGTTGCAGTCGGGGCTTACTTCTTTTTGTATGCTTTCTATTCCCTGTTTTTGCCTTTGTTACTTTTGTTTCTTTCTTCTGCTGAGCCGGTTCTGTCCGGCTTCCCGCGATCCGCCGCCTGTTGTCTGCCGCCGAAAGGCGGTTTTTTGTTTATGACCCATTCTTTATGAGGTTTCTCTCAAAAAGGCGCATGGAGAAACCCCGAAAATCCGGTGAAAGCCGGAACCTTCGGGGTTTCTTTAGAAAGGATTAGTAGTAGCGCTTATTTTTATTCTTGCGCGCAGCTTCGGATTTCTTGCGGCGCTTTACGCTCGGGCTCTGGTAATATTCCTTCTTGCGCAGGTCGGCCAGGACGCCGGACTTCGCGCAACTGCGTTTGAATCTCTTCAACGCATTGTCCAGAGACTCGTTCTCCTTCACGTAAATTTCAGACACTGATTTCCCTCCCTCCAACGCGTCAGAACCTGACGTTTCAAGGGCCAAACACTTGGCTTCAACAGGGGTATTATAACGGCTCGGACGGTTTTTGTCAACAATCAGTTTTCCTTTTTTAGAATCAGATTGATGATGCGGTTCTTTACCACGATGGTCTTGACCAGTTTCATACCGGTCATCTGGCGCTGAATCTTTTCGTCGGCCAGAGCGGCGGCGATGACGGTCTCCTCATCGGCGTCATTGGACACCACGATGGTACTGCGGAGCTTGCCGTTGACCTGGACGGCCATCTCATGCTCGGCGTCGACGGTCTTCTTTTCGTCATATACCGGCCAGGACATCTGCATGGCCATCCTGCCTTCCGCCGCGGCGAAGCCGGTCTGCTCCCACATCTCTTCGGCGAGGTGCGGCGCAAAGGGACTCAGCATCAGGATCAGCGGCTTGAGGTCGCCCTTGGTGCAGCCGTTGGTATAGAAGGCATTGACCAGGGTCATGAGGGCGGCGATGGCGGTGTTCATCTTAAGGTCAAGGATATCGTCGCCGACTTTTTTGATGGTCTTGTGGATGAGTGCTTCGTTCTTCGGCGTCACGTTCTGGTCGTCCTTCACCAGCTCCAGCAGGTTCCAGCAGCGGTCCAGGAAGCGCTTGGAGCCTTTCACGGCCTCGTCCGACCAGGTGGCAGTCTTCTCGAAGTCGCCGATGAACATGATGTACACACGCATCGTGTCGGTGCCGTATTCCTTGATGACGTCATCGGGATTCACGACATTGCCGAGGGACTTGGACATCTTGACCGACGTGCGCAGCGCCTCGCTGCCGTAATGGTCAATCAGGGCCTGCTTCTCTTCTTCGGTCTCGGCATAGCCGACATAGTGCGGGTTGCGGCCGAGGATCATTCCGTGAGAGGTGCGCTTGGCATAGGGCTCCTTGGTGTGAACCACGCCGATGTCATAGAGGAACTTGTGCCAGAAGCGGCTGTACAGCAGGTGGAGCGTGGTATGCTCCATGCCGCCGTTGTACCAGTCGACCGGGCCCCAGTATTCCTCGGCTTCCTTCGAGAAGGGGGCTTCGTCGTTGTTCGGATCCATATAGCGCAGATAATACCAGCAGGAGCCGGCCCAGTTGGGCATGGTGTCGGTTTCGCGCTTGGCGGGACCGCCGCACTTCGGGCAGGTGGTGTTGACCCAGTCGGTCATCTTGGCCAGAGGGCTCTCACCATCATCGGTGGGCTCATAGCTCTCGACATTGGGCAGAACCAGGGGCAGCTCGCTCTCATCCAGGGGAACCCAGCCGCACTTTTCGCAGTTGACCAGGGGGATCGGCTCGCCCCAGTAGCGCTGACGGGAGAAGACCCAGTCGCGCAGCTTGTAGTTGACCTTTTCCTTGCCGTAGCCCTGCTCCACAACATACTTCTTCATGGCAGGGATGGCCTCTCTGACGGTCATGCCGTTGAGGAAGCCAGAATTGACCATAACGGCAGTGTCGTCCTTTGCGACAAAAGCTTCTTTGGTGATATCGCCGCCGCTGACGACCTCGACGATCGGCAGACCGAACTTGGTCGCAAACTCCCAGTCGCGCTGATCGTGTCCCGGCACGCCCATGACAATACCGGTACCGTAACCCATGAGGACGTAATCGGAGACAAACATCGGAACAACCTTGCCGGTGGCCGGGTTGGTCACCTCGATGCCCTTCAGCAGGACACCGGTCTTTTCCTTGTTCAACTCGCCGCGCTCGAAGTCGGACTTCTTCGCGGCAGCAGCCTGATAGGCCGTAACCTCATCCCAGTTCTCGATCTGATCCTTCCACTTCGGAAGAAGCGGATGCTCCGGCGAGATAACCATATAGGTCACGCCGAAGAGCGTGTCGGCACGGGTAGTGTAGACGGTCACGTCATCCGGTGTATTGGTTTTGAAGGTGACCTCGCAGCCGGTGGAGCGGCCGATCCAGTTCTTCTGCTGGATCTTGACACGCTCGATATAGTCCAGGTCGTCCAGATCGTCGATCAGGCGGTCGGCATAGGCGGTGATGCGGAGCATCCACTGGCTCTTCTCCTTGCGGACGACCTCGCCGCCGCAGCGCTCACATACGCCGTCGACAACCTCTTCATTTGCCAGGCCGACCTTGCAGCTGGTGCACCAGTTAATGGGCATGGTGGTCTTGTAGGCCAGGCCGTGCTTGAACATCTGCAGGAAGATCCACTGGGTCCACTTATAGTACTTGGGATCGGAGGTGTTGACGACACGGTCCCAGTCGAAGCCGTAGCCCAGCATTTTGAGCTGGCGGGTGAAGTTTGCGATGTTGTCTCTTGTGACGATGGAGGGATGAATGTGGTTCTTGATGGCGAAGTTCTCGGTCGGCAGGCCGAAGGCATCGTAGCCGATGGGGAAAATGACGTTGTAGCCGTCCATGCGCTTTTTGCGTGTGATGATATCCATCGCGGTAAAGGGGCGCGGGTGACCGACATGGAGGCCGGCGGCGCTGGGATACGGGAACTCAATCAGCCCGTAGAACTTGGGTCTGGCATCGCCCGTGATCGCGGCATAGGGTTTGGTTTCTTCCCATTTATCCTGCCATTTCTTCTCAACGGCAGCAAAATCGTACTTCATTTTTATACATACACCTCGACAATGAAAGGATATAAACCTCCCGCCCGAAGGGCGGGCGGTTTATGGTAAAAGCAGCAAAATCGTAATCAGATTTTCTGTATACATCTCTATGCGTGAATCTGCCGGAAACGCCGGATTGGAAGCCCCTTATCAGGGGCTCGGAAGGGATGAGGGCGCCACCGCCTCTGCATCACTCCACAGCCGCTCCAGATCATAGAACTTCCTGGCTTCATCGGTAAAAATATGGACGATTACACTGCCGAAATCCATCAGGACCCAGATGTCCGAGCGCAGGCCTTCTCTCCGGATCGGAGGCTCCCCTGCTTCGGAGAGTTGCTTGTCCACTTCGTCAACAAGGGCCTTGATGTGGGTGGAGGAACTGCCGTTGCAGATCACGAAGTAATCCGCAAGCACCGTATGCTCCGCCGTCTTGAGGATTTTTACGTCTTTTGCTTTCTTGTCTTCCAGTGCGCGATAGGCGACAGCTGTGATTTCTTCCGGTGTCAACATATCAGTCTCTCCTTTCTGAGATGCGCTCTTCATACCAGGCGCAGGCGGTCAGGGTGTCGATATATGGTTCTTCTCCATGGGAGCGAACTTCTTCGATGGTCATCTGAAGCCCAAGCAGCAGGGCCCGGTCGAGATCTTCATAGGCCAGTTCCCGCAGCGTGTCAACCCCCGGGAAGTCTCTGGTGGGTTCGATATAATCCGCAAGATAGATGATCTTCTCCAGCAGCGTCATATCCGGCTTTCCGGTGGTGTGCCAGCGGATTGCCTCATATACCGCGTCGCGGACACCGAATCGTTCCCTTGCAACGGCCGCGCCGGTCTTTGCGTGCAGCAGCTTCGGGGTGACGCGCTCGGCGCTGTCGCAAATAATAGCATATTTTTCACACAAGTTCAACTGTTCTTCATGAGAAAGTCGCTTCGTGATATCGTGCAGGATTCCCGCCTCGGCGGCAGTCTCAGGATCCTCGCCCCAGCGGCGCGCCAGTTCAATGGCTTCGCTCTCGCAGCCGGCGACATGGGCAATCCGCCGCTCGTCCAGCATGGTGTAGGCCTGTTCTCTCAGCCAGCTCAGTTCCGGTGCCGCATCGTAGAAACGACAGCGGATGATGGCGGCATAGGCGTCCGGATGGATGTCCTCGGCCCCAAGCCGGCTGCGCAGCATTCCGCGCAACTCCGTCGAGCTCATCGGCAGCGGTGCATGGTCGAGCAGGATGATCTCCGCGCCATAGCAGCTCCGGAGGTGCCCGGCCGCTTCCCGGAGCTTTTCCTCATCTTCAAAGTCCCGCGCCATGGCGGCAAGCCGGCAGTGGGCCAAAAGATACTCAAAGTGATACCACTCTTCGAAGGTAAGGATCATATCCGTCCCGACGATCAGCGTCAGCCTTGCGTCGGGATAGCGCTCCTGCAGCTCCTGCACTGTGTCATAGGTATAACTCTTCCCGTTTCGTTCCAGTTCCAGCGAAGAGATCTCCACACGGTCCAGGTCGCCGAAGGTCAGACGGCAGAGCTCCAGGCGCTGTGCGGGAGTCGGGCTTCCCTCTTCCAATTCCTTATGAGGCGGTTCATGATCCGGTATGATCAGCAGAAGATCCGGCTCCAGCGCTTCCAGCGCCGTGATCACCGCTTCCCTGTGCCCCAGATGGGGAGGATTGAAGCTTCCGCCGTAGACAGCGATGTCCATGCCTGTTCTGTTCTCTGAGTCGACGATCATTCCGGTTTTTTGCGGTACAGCACGAACTTGGTTCCGATCGCCTGCACCGCCTCGGCCCCAAGGGCTTCGGCCAGCTGTTCACAGGCTTCGCGGGCGGTCAGCATGCTGCTCTCCAGGACTTTTCCCTTGACCAGTTCCCGTGCCTTCAGGGCGGCGTCTACGGAGGCAATGACATTCTCCGTGATGCCGCTCTTGCCGATCTGAACAATGGTGTCTGCCGTTGAAGCAAGGCCTTTCAGCCTTGCGCGTTCCTTGCTTGTCATACGGGAGTCTCCTCTTTATTTTTTGAACAGGGCTTCGACAAAGCTCTTCCCGTTGAAGGGGATCAGATCGTCAATGCCTTCCCCGACGCCGACATACTTCACAGGCAGATGGCATTCGTTGGCAATGGCGAAGACGATGCCGCCCTTGGCGGTGCCGTCGAGCTTGGTCAGGACAATGCCGGTGATGCCGCAGGTCTCCAGGAACTGCTTGGCCTGCAGAAGGCCGTTTTGTCCCGTGGTGGCATCAAGCACCATCAGGGTTTCGACATCGGCATCCGGAAGTTCCCGGTCGATGATGCGGCGGATCTTGTTGAGTTCGTTCATGAGGTTGGCCTTGTTGTGCAGACGGCCGGCCGTGTCAATCAAAACCACGTCGGTGCCGCGCGCTTTGGCTGCGCAAATGCCGTCATAGACGACGGCCGCGGGGTCGCTTCCCTCCTCGTGGCGGACAAAATCCGCGCCCGAGCGCTCCGCCCAGATGCCGAGCTGCTCCGCTGCCGCGGCACGGAAGGTATCGCCCGCGCACAGCATGACCTTCTTCCCGGAATCGATCAGCTGGTGCGCAAGTTTTCCGATGGTGGTGGTCTTACCGACACCGTTGACGCCCACCATCAGGATGACGGAGGGCTTTGTCGTCAGCTTCAGCTCCGTATCCCCCACGTCCAGGAGTCCGGTCAGGATCTTGATGAGTCCCTCGCGGGCTTCTTCTCCCTTGCGGTAACGGTCCTCCCAGGTTTTCCTGCGCATGAGATAGTCCACGCGCTCCGCCGTCTCCATCCCCGCGTCCGAGAGGATCAGCATTTCTTCCAGGTTCTCGTAGAAGTCCTCGCTGTCGGGGGCATAGCCCTGAAACAGCTCTTCCAGATCGATCTGCTGTCTGGTCTTTCCGAGGCCTCCGAACAGCTTGTCAAACAGTCCCATAGTTACTCCTCTATTGTCTTCTTTGCGGCCTCGAGGTCCAGACTCAGGACCGTTGAGACGCCTTTTTCCTGCATGGTCACGCCGTAAAGCATGTCCGCTTCTTCCATCGTCCCGCGGCGGTGGGTGATCACCAGAAACTGTGTCTTATCGGCAAAGCGCCGCATATACTGGGCATAGCGGCTGACATTTTCCTCGTCCAGTGCCGCTTCGATCTCATCCATGACACAGAAGGGTGTCGGTCTCACCTTCAGGATCGCAAAATACAGCGCGATCGCGACGAAGGCTTTTTCACCGCCCGAGAGCAGACTGATGGTAGAGACGGCCTTTCCCGGCGGCTGGACCCGGATGTCAATGCCGCAGTTGAGCACGTCGTTTTCATCCTCAAGAACCAAAGCTGCCTTTCCGCCGCCGAACAGATCCTGGAAAGTATCCCGGAAACACTCGTCGATCCGGCGAAACCGCTCGACGAAGAGGCTCTCCATATCCCGGGTGATATCGCGGATCACGCCGACAAGTTCGGCTTTGGCCTTTTCCACATCGTCCCGCTGTTCCTTCAGGAATTCATAACGGGTGTTGACGCGCTCATATTCTTCGATGGCCCCGAGGTTCGGCGTGCCGAGGGCGTTCATCTGCCGACGCAGATCGGTAATTTCCTTGTTGGCCTTTTGAAGATTCTCCACCGGCTGCCGCAGGGTCTGTGCCGCCGTGTGGCTGAGCTCATAGCTGTCCCAGAGCTTGTCGATGATCTGTTTCTCCTCCAGGTCGGCAGTGACCTTTTTCTGTTCGGCACGGGAGACGCGCCGTTCCAGGTCGTTGATATCTGCGTTCAGCTGCTGGGCCAGCTTGTCTGTTTTGGTCCGCTTCCCTTCCAGTTCCAGCTTTTCGTCGCTGATTCTGCGGATTTCACTCTTTTCGCGGTCCACATCCGCCTGGATCAGCTTTTTCTGTTCCAGCTTTTCCTGCAGGCGTTCCCGGAAGCTCTCCGTCTGGCGCTCCGCAGCGGCAATGGTGTTTCTCCGTGCGTCGCTGTCGCCGTCGATGGCGTTGAGCAGCACGGTAAACTGCTGGGTTGATGACTCCACGGAACGCCGCTCGGCATCCAGGGCCGCCACATTCTGAAGGAGGCAGTTTTGATCCTCCTGCGCCATGGAGAGCTCATACTGCAGCTTCTCTGTGGCACGGCGGGTATTGTCCAACAGCTCCTGAGCGTTCTTTTGTTTACGCTGCAGGCGCTCCTGCTCCTGCTTCAGCTGCTCAAGTTCGCTCGCCCTGGAAAGAATTCCGCTGCTGCGGATACTGCTTCCGCCGGTCATGGAACCGCCGGAGTGGATCATCTGTCCATCCAGCGTGACGATGCGCAGGCGGTTTCCGCTGGTCTTCGACATGCGGATCGCATCGGGCAGGCGCTCGGCGATCACGGTCTTTCCCAGCAGATTCAGGATAATCTGCTCATATTTGGGGTCATAGTCCACGAGCTCCGAAGCCAGTCCGACAAAGCCGGGATCCCGCTCCGGAACCTCCTGCAGTCTGCTGCCGCGGATGGTATCCAGCGGGAGGAAGGTCGCGCGGCCGGCATCCTGACGCTGCAGCATTTCAATGGCCATGCGGGCGTCATTCTGGGTATCGACCACGATGTTCTGCCCGGCGCTGCCAAGCGCAGTCTCGATGGCCAGGGCAACTTCGGCATCCGTCCGGATCAGGCCGGAGACCGGGCCGTGGATTGCCCGCAGGGTTCCGCGGTTCGCTTCCCTCATGACGGTTCTGACCGCCTTGGAATAGCCCTCATAATCCCGCTGCATATCCGTCAGAATCCGAATACGTGCATCTGCGCTGTTCAGCTCGACGGTCGCGGCGTTAAACTGTTCGGTCTGCTGCTTCAGCATGGTTTCCCGGCTGCTCAGTTTCATCTGGCAGCCTTTCAGGACGTTTTCCGCCGCCTGGATCTGACCGGACAGATTCTGTTTCTCTTCTTCGATCTCACGAATCCGGTCCTGCCCGTGGCGAATCTCCGCACGGATCTCCTCCACCCGGCTGCGCTGCTGTTCCAGGTCCTTCTGTATCCGTTGAACGTTTTCGATGCTGCTTTCGATGTTGGCATTCAGAACCGCCGCTTCCGCCTCACAGGACGAGAGCCTCGCTTCCGCCGCGGAAAGGCGTTCTCTCGCCTCTTCGGACTCCACATCCTTCCGGTGCATGCGCTCGGTCAGGCTGTCGCCCGAAACATAGACCGAATCCAGCTCGGCCTTGGCCCGCGTCAGCTCTTCGGAGAGCTGTTCATATTCCTGCCGGATCGCCTCGGACTGAGAGCGCAGCTTATCCAGGGTAGCCAGCCATACGGAAATCTCTTTAATGCGCAGATCGTCACGAAGCACCAGGTATTTCTTTGCCTTTTCGGACTGCTCCTTCAGAGGGCCGACCTGCAGTTCGAGCTCTTCGATTTTGTCATTGATGCGGACAAGATTCTCTTCCGTCTTCTCCAGCTTGCGCTCGGCCTCTTCCTTTCGGAAGCGGTAGCGTGAGATCCCGGCTGCTTCCTCGAAGACCTCACGGCGGTCTGCGCTCTTGGTGGAGATGATATCGGCGATCTTCCCCTGGCCGATGATGGAATAGCCGTCACGCCCGAGGCCCGTGTCCATCAGCAGACCGTTGATGTCCTTGAGGCGGACCGGTTCCTTGTTGATATAATACTCGCTCTCGCCGCTGCGGTAATAGCGGCGGGTCAGCATCAGCTCACTGCCTTCCGTCTCAAAGAGATGGCCGGAATTGTCCAGAATCAGGGAAACCTGCGCAAAGCCCATCGGCGAACGCACTTCGGTTCCGCCGAAGATGACATCCTCCATCTTGTTGCCGCGCAGGGCCTTGGTGCGCTGTTCGCCCATGACCCAGAGAATCGCGTCAGAGATGTTGGACTTTCCGGATCCGTTGGGGCCGACGATGGCCGTGATGTCCTTCTCGAAGGTGAGGCGTGTCTTATCCGCAAAAGACTTGAATCCTTGTATTTCCAGTGCTCTTAGATACACAAAAAACTCCTGAAGATCATACTTGTCTGTTTGATGCCCCTTAACGGAATACGGGGACCGGATTCTTCCCCGCCGGAGGCGGGGGAGAAGACCATCGCCCTGCCGGCAGTTTCGTTAAGCAGAAACCGGATTCCTCCCCGCCGGAGGCGGGGGAGAAGTCCATCGCCCGGACGACAGTTCCGTTAAGCGGCATAAAAACGAAAACAGAAATCAGACAAAGCATTGTAGCATATCTGATCCCTGTTTTCAAGTAATTCATTCGGATTTCGCATGGAATTGGAGTCGAATCCGGCGGTTTTTCACGTCTTCGGCGGATAGTGGCTCCAGAGCTCCTCGATCAGCGCTCCGTAAGGGTCCTTTTCAATCACGAGATCCGCGATCTCCGGATCCGGACAGATCTCAAGGGCCGCCAGATGAAAGCGTTCCTTCAGCCAGGCGGCATTGCAGCGCTTCTGTCCCAACATCTGAGAGAGCTTTTTTTCCGGGACAAGGATGGTCACGTATTCCCCGTTGCAGTGCATTTGGGCAAGCTGCCGCTCTGCCCGGTTGCGGAGAACACGGCTGCGGACCAGCTCGCCGAGTGCGGGGTGATAGGCCCCGGCCAGCGCCGCGCCTCCGGAGAGTTCGTCCGTCGGGTTCAGGCCGAGGCGGATCACCGGGATTCCAGCCGCTTCAAACAGCGGCAAAAGTAAGGCGCAGACGCGGACCGCGTCTTCCACGGTATGTTCCCGGTAATCGCCGCGGCGCCAACGGCGTTCCAGTTCGGTCCCACGGACGATTACCGTGGGATAAATCCGCACCGCGTCGGGCTTCAGGGCAATCAGCTGCCGGGCGGTGTCCACCGCGCCGTCATCATCATCCCCCGGAAGTCCGGTCATCATCTGCAACACCAGCGAGAGGCCGGCCTCGCGGATCATGGCCGACGCCCGCCGTACATCCTCCGCGCTGTGGCCACGTCCGGACGCCCGGAGGACCGTGTCCCGCATGGACTGTGCTCCGAGTTCCACGGTTTCGACCCCATACTGCTTCAGCCGTTCCAGGATCTCGGGTGTGATGGCATCCGGCCGTGTGGAGAGACGAACAGAAGAAACCGCACCGCAGTCTCTCGCCCGCCCGGCTGCTTCAAGATAGCGCAGCTGCTGCTCCACGGGGATCGCCGTAAAGCTTCCGCCGTAGAAGGCGAGCTCATAAGCTGCCCCCTGCGGCGGATTTTCCGACAGGCTGTTCAATTGCCCAAGCGCCTCTTCCTCCGCGGCCCCCGTGATCTCATGCTGGTTGCAGAATACGCAGGCGTGCGGGCATCCGAGATGCGGAATGAAGACGGGATAAATCCGGTTTCTCGCGCTCATGGCTGCAGTCTCTGAAGCGCGGAGCCCGCGGCGGCCTGTTCGGCTTCCTTTTTCGTATGGCCCTCGCCTTCTCCGGAGAGGACGCCGTTGACATAGACCGCACAGGTAAAGCGCTTATCGTGATCCGGACCGCTTTCGCCGGTCATCTCATAGCGGATGCTGCTGCCGGTCACCTGCTGTACCAGCTCCTGGAGCTCGGTCTTGTTGTCGCGGCTCCGGCTGCGGATGTGTTCCTCCGCCTGGTTTAAAACCCGGTCGCGGATAAAGGTCTCCGCGGCTTCCATCCCGCCGTCCAGGTATATCGCGGCGATGACCGCCTCCACCATATCGGCGAGGATGCTCGGCCGTTCACGGCCTCTGGATTTCTCCTCTCCCTTGCCGAGGCGCATCCATTGCCCGAATCCCAGCTCCGCCGCGACCCGGTACAGGCTCTCTTCGCAGACCAGCTCCGCACGAATGCGGGTCATTTTCCCTTCCGGCAGCGCCGGCTCCCAACGGTAGAGGAGCTCCGCCGTCACCATTCCGAGGATGGAATCGCCCAGGAACTCCAGCCGCTCATAGCACTCCGGTTTTTCCCGCGGGTGCTCATTGACATAGGAGCTGTGGGTCAGCGCGGTCTCCAGAAGTCTGCGGCTGTGAAACCGATATCCGATTCTCTCTTCCAGTTGTTGCACGGTTCTGTCTTACTCCGTTTTCAGTCTCATATAGTCAATGTTCGCGATGATGTCGTCGATGAAGCCCGATTCGGCAAATTGCTTTGCCTGCCGGATCGCGGCGAAGAAGCTCTCCGCGTTGGAGGAGCCGTGGGCCTTGATCACGGGCTTGGAGATGCCGACCAATGCGGTTCCGCCGACTTCGTTGGGATCCAGGGAACGCTTCATTTCGGCGAGGTCATTCTTCAGCACCGCTGCTGCCAGCTTGTTCTTCGTGCTCTTGTAAAAGGCGCCCTTCAGTTCCCTCATGATATACTTGATGGTGCCTTCGGTGGTCTTGAGCATGACGTTGCCCGTGAAGCCGTCCGTCACCACCACGTCCGCCTCACCGGTGAAGACCCCGGTTCCTTCCACGTTCCCCACAAAGCGGATCCGCCCCTCGTCGTTTGCCTTCTTCAGCAAGGCAAAGGCCTGATGCTGCAGCTCGCCGCCCTTCGTATCCTCGGTACCCACGTTCAGCAGGCCGACCCGGGGATTGGGGATATTCATCAGTTTTTTTGCATAGAAGCTGCCCATAAAGGCAAACTGCAGAAGATATTCCGCCGTGCACTCCACATTGGCGCCGCAGTCAATGAGCATAACGCCGTGCTCTCCCGCGGGGAGCACGGGAGCCAGCGCCGCCCGGCGAATCCCGTGGATCCGCTTGACCGTAAGCGTCGCGCCGGTGAGCAGCGCGCCGGTACTGCCGGCCGAGACCACCGCATCGCCCTCGCCGTCCCTCAGCATGCGCAGCGCCACCGCCATGGAAGAATCCTTCTTCCGGCGGGTCGCCGTACTGGGGTCGTCCTCCATGGTGATCACTTCGCGGGCATCCACGATCCGGACCGCGTCCTTCTCGCTTCCGTCCAGGCAGGCGAGAATCGCCTCTTTCTGTCCGACCAGCGTGATGTCGAGACCAAGCTCGCTTTTGGCCCGCATGGCGCCTTTGACGATTTCCTGCGGGGCATTGTCGCCGCCCATCGCGTCAACGAGTATTCTCAACATGGAAAACCTCCTTTTTCATCAGCTCTTCCAGAATGGCGAGAGAACGCCGGGAAATCTCGGCATTCTTGTTTCGTTTTCCCTTTACCCGGTAGTCCAGGCTCTTGATAATTCCGAAGTTGATGTTCATCGGCTGAAAATCTCCGATGCTGCCCTGTGAGATATAGAGGCCGAGGGCCCCGATGGCCGTCTCCTGGGGGAAATCCACCGGCTCCAATCCAAGGATCTCAGCCGCGGTCTCGATTCCCACCAGCATGCCGGAGGCGGCGGACTCCACATAGCCCTCCACGCCGGTCATCTGGCCGGCAAAGCGGATCCGGGGCTGTGTTTTCAGGCGATAATACCGGTCCAGCAGGCCCGGGCTGTTCAGGTAGGTATTGCGGTGCATCACGCCGTAGCGTACAAACTCCGCGTTCCGCAGCGCTGGAATCATGGAGAAGACCCGCTTCTGCTCTCCCCACTTGAGATGGGTCTGGAACCCGACCATATTGAAGAGGGTTGCGTCGGTATTGTCCTGCCGGAGTTGAACCACGGCATAGTCCTCTTTCCCGGTGCGAGGATTGCGCAGTCCGACCGGCTTCAGCGGTCCGTAGCGCAGCGTATCCTCCCCGCGGCGCGCCATGACCTCCACCGGCATGCAGCCTTCAAACACGCCCGCGTCGTCGAAGCCGTGAATCTCCGCCTCTTCCGCGGAAACCAGCTCACGGACAAAGGCCGTGTATTCGTCCTTCGTCATCGGGCAGTTTACATAATCCGCCGTACCCTTATCATAACGGGAGGCAAAATAAGCATTTTCCATGTCAACGCTCTCCAGCGTGACAATCGGCGCCACCGCGTCATAAAAATGCAGATCGAATTCCGGGCAGAGCGCGGTAATCCGCTCCGTAATCGCGTCGCTGCTGAGCGGTCCGGAGGCAATCACGGTGGTGCCTTCCGGGATTTCCGCGACTTCCTTCCGGATCACCGTCACATTTCGGTGCTGCTCCAGCGCTTCGGTGATCTCCCGGGAGAAGGCGGTCCGGTCCACGGCCAGCGCGCCCCCTGCGGCAACCCGGTTGTGATCCGCCGCGCGCATCACCAGAGAATTCATCTGACGCATCTCCGCCTTCAGCAGGCCGACGGCGTTGGAGAGTTCGTCGCTGCGGAGGGAATTGGAGCAGACCAGCTCCGCAAAGAGGGGCGTATGGTGCGCCGGTGTATATCGTTCCGGACGCATTTCATAAAGCGTCACGGGGATTCCCCGCTCGGCAAGCTGCCAGGCGCATTCACTTCCGGCAAGTCCGGCGCCGACCACCGTCACGGGGCCGGGGACTTCAAACGGTAGCTCTCCGCCCGGTGCAAGAATTGTCCTGTTCATTCTTTCACGTTCTCCGCCGCGGTCTTCGTTTTCTTCGCCGCGGAAGTCTTTGAAGCTTTCGCGGTCGAGGACTTTGCGGTTTTCGTCGCGGCGGATTGATCCGCTTTGGCCGAAGCGGTCCCGGCCGTCTTTTTCGCGGTCGTCTTTCCGGTCTTCACGGACGCGGCCTTTGTCGTCGTCTTCTTCGCGGCCGCCTTTCCGGCTTTCGCGGACGCGGCCTTTGTCGTCTCCGCTTCGGTCTCATCCTCCGGGGTCTCTTCGGCCGTCAAATTCCCGTCGATTTTCTTCTTTGGGTAGCGGCGCTTTTCCTCGGGGACAAAAGCCGGGCACTCCTCATTGATGCAGAAGGACTTGAGCGGCCCGCGCCCGCTGCGCTTGAACATG
The DNA here is from genome assembly GCA_017458335.1 of Oscillospiraceae bacterium. Classification (GTDB taxonomy): domain Bacteria; phylum Bacillota; class Clostridia; order Oscillospirales; family Oscillospiraceae; genus Limivicinus. Next base: position 26,578 of record JAFTFT010000016.1, on the reverse strand, counting down.
GTCTTGCCGCACTGGGGGCAGACGTTCTTCGTGGGCACGTCCCAGGTAATGAAGCCGCAGTCGGTGCCGCGCTCGCAGGCATAGAAGACATAGCCCTTTTTAGAGGTGCGTTTCAGGATCCGGCCGCCGCACTTCGGGCATTTGCCGGGCATTTCCACCACGATGGGCTTGGTAAACGTACACTCCGGGAAGCCGCTGCAGCCGAGAAACTGGCCGAAACGGCCTTTCTTCACCAGCATGGGCTTGCCGCAGACCTCACAGACCTCATCGCTGACGATATCCGGGATCTTGACGCGCTGACCGTCCATGGCGGTTTCCGCCGCCTTCATCTCGGCGTCGAAGTCCTCATAAAATTCCTTCAGCACGTCCTGCCAGGCGATCTTGCCGCTTTCGATCTCGTCCAGCCGCGCTTCCATATGATTGGTAAACTTCAGATCGACGATGTCGCTGAAGTGGTCCTTCATGAGGCCTGTAACCACCTCTCCGAGGGGTGTGGGCTTGAGGTACTTGCCTTCCTTCATGACATAGTCATGGCCGGTGATGGTAGAGATAGTCGGCGCATAGGTTGACGGGCGGCCGATGCCCTTCTCTTCCATGGCCCGGATCAGCGTCGCCTCGGTATACCGGGCGGGCGGCTGGGTAAACTGCTGTTCCGGAACGGTCTTGTCCAGAAGCAGCGTCTCTCCCTCCTGCAGATCCGGAAGCAGACTTTCCGCCTGCTTCTGCTCATCATCGGTCGACTCTTCATACACCGCGGTATAGCCGGCAAACTTCAGGGTGGAGGCGTTTGCCTTGAAGAGCCAGCCGCCGCTCTCCACTTCGATCGCGAGATTGTCATAGACGGCGTTGGCCATCTGGCAGGCCGTGAAGCGCCCCCAGATAATCCGGTAGAGGCGATACTGTTCCTGGGTCAGATCCTTCCGGACCAGTTCCGGCGTCAGTGTTACATCCGTCGGGCGGATGGCCTCGTGGGCATCCTGCGCCCCGGCCTTTGTCTTGAAGGTACGCGGCTGTTTCGGGCAGTAGTCCTCGCCGTAGGTTTCACGGATGTAGTTCCGGGCGGAAGCCACCGCCTCATCCGACAGGCGCAGAGAGTCGGTACGCATATAACTGATCAGGCCGATGCTGCCGCGGCCGGCGATTTCGACGCCTTCATAGAGCTGCTGCGCCACCGACATGGTGCGCCGCGGGGTCATGTTCAGCCTGCGGGAAGCCTCCTGCTGCAGCGTGGATGTGATAAAAGGCGGCGCGGGAGAGCGCTGTTTCTCGGTGCGCTTGACGCTGTGTACGGAGAACGGAGCCTTTTCCACCGCAGCGCGGATCGCGTTGACTTCGTCCTCGTTATGAAGCTCCTGCTTTTTTTCGGTCGTACCGTAGAAGCGGGCGCGGAAGCTGTTCTCCTCCGGCTTTCTCTTCAGGAAGGCGTCGAGCACCCAGTATTCCTCGCTCTGAAAGGAACGGATTTCGTCCTCACGGTCCACCACCATGCGCGTCGCCACCGACTGGACACGGCCGGCGGAGAGACCGCGCTTGACCTTTTTCCAGAGCAGCGGGGAGATCTGATACCCCACGATGCGGTCGAGCACACGACGCGCCTGCTGGGCGTCCACCAGATCCTGATCGATGCTGCGGGGATGCTGGATGCTCTCGGTCACGACCTTTTTTGTGATCTCGTTAAAGGTGACGCGTCTGGCCTTTTCATCGCTCAGGTTCAACAGTTCCTTCAGGTGCCAGGAAATCGCCTCTCCCTCACGGTCAGGGTCCGTCGCGAGATAGACGACGGGAGCTTTTTTACTCTCCGTCTTGAGCTCGTCGATCAGGTCCTTCTTGTCCTTGACCGGGATATACTCAGGCTGGAAGCCGTGCTCCAGATCCACACCCAGCTTGCTCTTCGGCAGATCTCTGAGGTGTCCCATGGACGCGGTCACCTTATAATTTCCGCCAAGATATTTCTCAATGGTCCTGGCCTTGGACGGTGATTCGACAATCACCAGCTCCTTTGCTTTCGCCATTCCTTCTATTCCTCACTTTTCTACTGTTATGTTCAGGGCAAATCTCCGTCCCGCTTCACGCCGGACAAAGCCCTTGATCTCCAGGACGGTCAGCTGGGCCAGCACCCGTGAAGTGCTGAGCCCCGTCCGGTCCGTAATGTCGTCGATATGGGTTGACCCCGGGTCGATGGAGGAGATGATCTTCAGCTGATCTTCCGTGAGCTGTGACAGTCTATCCCGCAGCGCCCGCTTTGCCGCTTCCGCTTCCGGGGTTTCCCCGGCGGACGCCGGCTCCCCCGCATCGGGCGCAGCGCCGCGTTCTCCCGCGTCGCTCCGGCTTCCGTCCGCTTCCGTCGTCTCTTGGGCTGCTTCCGCGGCGCTTTCTTCCGCATCTTCCGGTTCCGGGTTCAGATCGACGCAGTCCGGATAACGGAGGAGGTATTCCTCCATGACTTCCGCGCCGCAGGTCACCAGCTTGGCTCCGTCTTTCAGGAGCGCCAGGGTTCCGGCGGCGTTTTCCGCGTCGACATTCCCCGGGATGGCAAAAACGTCCTTCCCCTGTTCGACCGCGTCATTCACAAAAAGACGTGTCCCGCTCTTTTCCGGAGCCTCCACCACCACGACGCCGTCCGAGAGTCCGGCCGCAATGCGGTTTCGCTCCCGGAAGAAGTGCCTGCTGCACTCTTTCCCGGGCGGATACTCACTGATCAGCGCGCCGGAGCGAAGAATCTCTCCGGCGATCCCGAGACGGCACTGCTCATGCGGAGTTCCCAGAACGCCGAGGCAGGGCCTGCCGGAGCGCAGCGCGCCCCTGGCCGCCGCTTCGTCCACGCCGGAAGAAAGCAGACTCACCACCGTGCCGCCGCAGCGCGAGATCTCATACGCCAGGCGCGCTCCCATCTTAACCCCGTAAGGGCTGGCTTTCCGCGTTCCGATCACCGAGATCACGGGGATCAGATCCAGCGGAGGAAGCACCCCCTTCACATACAGGGCGGCCGGCGGCGCCGCGATCTGGCGAAGCCGCTCCGGAAATTCCGGCGCATCGTAGGGGAGAACCGCGATCTCCTGTTCCTCACATTGCGCCAGAACCTCGTCCGCTTCTGTCATGGAGCGCGCTTCGAGAAGCTCCGCCTCCTGGGGCGAGATGCCTCTTTTTTTTCGAAAGCTTCCTTCCTTCGATTGAAAGGCCGCTTCCGGTGTTTCAAACATCCGCATCACCGCGGCACGTGCTTTCGGACTGATATTCAGTTGTGACAGCCAGACCCAGTATCGGATGCTCTCCATCTTTTTATGCCTCCTGTCGGCACATCTCCCACATCACGATCGCCGCGGCGACCCCGGCGTTCAGGGATTCCGCCGCCCCGCTCATGGGGATAATCAGTTCTCCGTCGCATTGGCCCAGCAGTTCCGCGCTCAGTCCGTGCCCCTCGCTGCCGATCGCTACCGCGGCATGATCCAGCCGCAGTTCACGGAGATCCCGCGCCCGCGGGCTCAGAGCCGCTCCGTAAAGCGGCAGATTCTGTCCACGGCAGTATGAAACCGCCTCGTGGAGCGTCATGCGCAGGACATTCTGCCGGAAAACGGCTCCCATGCTGGCCCGTACGGTTTTGGGGGCATAGACATCCGCACAGCTCTCCAGCAGGATCACCGCATCCACCTGGAACGCGTCCGCCGTCCGCAGGATGGTTCCGACGTTTCCGGGGTCCTGGATCTCTTCCAGCAGGAGCACGCGCTCCGGCTTGTCCGGTACCGCATCCGCTTTCATCCGGACGCTGAAGAGCGGGCCCGGAGAGTTCTTCATCGGCGAGATGTAGTCAAACAAATCTGCTGAGGCAGAATATTCTTTTTCAAACGCACTGTATGTGTCTGTTCTCTTCTCTCTCCAGACAACATGGCAGACCTCCGCGTCCGAACGCAGAGCTTCCTGAAGAAGCTTTTCGCCGTCACAGAGATACAGGCCGTTTTCCCGTCTGGCCTCAGCCTCCCGTGCCAGTTCCCGAAAGAAGCGGACCTGAGCGCTCTGCCTGCTTCGCAGTTCTTCCGTCATCCGCTCAGAGCAGCGCCACGCCGCGCTCTTCGCAGAGCTTGATGGTCTGATTGTCCCAGATCGAGGCCTGAACCTCACCGATGTGAGCTTTGCCCAGCAGGAGCATGGACACACGGGACTGGCCGATGCCGCCGCCGATGGTCAGGGGAAGCTCCCCGTTCAGAAGCATCTTGTGATACGGAAGCGCTCTGCGCTCGTCACATCCGGCCAGGCGCAGCTGGCGGTCCATCGACTCCGGATCCACACGGATTCCCATGGAAGAGATCTCCATCGCGCAGTCCAGAACGTCGTCATAGAAGAAGATGTCCCCGTTGAGGTCCCAGTCGTCATAATCCGGGGCACGTCCGTCATGGCGCTGTCCGGAACGAAGCTTTCCGCCGATGCCCATGATAAAGGCCGTGCGGTGCTCCTTAACCCAGACGTTCTCCCGCTGTTTCGGGGTAAGGTCGGGGTAGAGATCCTCCAGCTCCTGGGTGGTGACAAAGGAGACGTCCCTCTTCAGCTTGCCGAGTACCTGCAGCTGAGGATAGATCGATTCAATCGTATCCTGGGTATCACAGATGGCACTCACGATGTCCATGACAGTGAGCTTCAGATAATCGGTATTCCGGTTTTCCGGCAGGATCACCTTTTCCCAGTCCCACTGATCCACATAGACCGAGTGCAGGTTGTCGAGCTCATCCTCGTCGCGGCGGATGGCGTTCATGTCGGTGTAGAGTCCCTTTCCGGGGAAGAAACCGTAGCGCTTCAGCGCAAGCCGCTTCCACTTGGCAAGCGACTGGACCACCTGAGCCCTGTGTTCGGGCGCGTGGAGAATGTCAAAGCTGACCGGCCGCTCATAGCCGTTGAGGTTGTCGTTCAGGCCGGAGTTCTCCTCCACAAACAGCGGAGCGGATACCCGGTAAAGGTTCAGCAGCGCGCCCAGCCGGTCTTCAAAGAGCCGGTGAATCAGGCTGATGGCTTTCTGGGTGTCGTACATGCCGAGAATGCTTTTGTATTCCTCGGGAATATAGACTTTCATGCAGTTTTCCTTCTTTATTCGCTGAGAACAGCGATGATTTTCTGGTAGGTTTCTTCCGCATTGCGGCGAAACTTCTTTTCGATGAGTTTGGCCTGCTCCTCGTCCGCGCAGAGAATCCGCAGGTGCAGGATGTCGCTGACGCCGTCATTCAGCACCAGTTCCGCCGTACAGCCGGTCTCGTTGGAGCTGTGCTGTACGGTGATGCAGTTGTTGCGGCTGATCGCCGCGGCTTCCGCTTCGGCTGCCTTTTCCGCGTGCATCCGCACGCTGTAGGGCAGGCTGGTGTCCAGCGTCTCCGCCGTCTGGCGTCCGCGGGGCGTGATGCTGCAGAAACCGTCTTCCAGCGTCAGCTGACCGCTTTCCTTCAGTTCATCCAGACAGATGGTGAAGTCGAAGTAATTGACCACACCGTCCTCCTGGCAGATCTGCATCAGGCGCTCGGTCTCGATTTCTCCGGGGAGCCTCCGCAGAATGAACAGGATCAGGATCTTCAGGTCAAGCGGGCTGAATACATATCCGATTTCGTCCATGGATTTAAGCTTCAGTTCTTCAGGACGATGTCGACCTTGTCCTTGTAGATGCTGTTGGCGGGAATCACGCCGCGCACACAGGAGGTCGGATAGATGTTGCTGTTACGGCCTACCACGGTCCCCGGGTTCAGAACGCTGTTGCAGCCCACTTCGACAAAGTCGCCGAGAATCGCGCCGAACTTCTTGCGGCCGGTTTCGATGAAGGCCCCAGGCTGCTTCACCACGACAAGGGTCTTGTCGCTCTTGACATTGCTGGTGATGGACCCCGCGCCCATATGGGCCTTATAGCCGAGCACCGAGTCACCGACATAATTATAATGAGGGGTCTGTACGTTGTCGAACAGAACCACGTTCTTCAGTTCGCAGGAATTGCCGACCACCGCGTTCTTCCCGACGATGGCACTGCCGCGGATGAAGGCGCAGTGCCGGATCTCGGCGCCGTGGTCAATGATGCAGGGCGCGCCGATGTAGGCCGAGGGAAACACCTTCGCGTCGTTTGCGATCCAGATTCCGTCCGCGGGATGGGCATATTCGTCGGCCGGCAGGGTCTCACCCAGCTTCAGAATAAAGTCCTTGATCCCGTCCAGAACCTCCCAGGGGTAGGTCTTGCCTTCAAACAGATCGGCGGCGATGGTTTTGCTCAGATCAAGCAGTTCATTGATGGTTACCATAGTTTTGTCCTCCTTGCCCGGATGCTTATTTCACACGGATCAGATGCCCGGCATCCTTCATGGCCGCAATGATCTGATCGACCTTCTCTTCGCAGAGCTCCTGCGTGCCGGCTTCCACCATCACGCGCAGCAGCGGTTCGGTACCGGACTTGCGCAGCACGACGCGGCCTTCGGTGCCGAGCTCTTCTTCCACCTTTTTCACTTCCGCCTGTACGGCTTCGTCCGCAAGGGTCCCGTCCTTGTCGTCGACAACGACGTTCTTGAGCTTCTGCGGATACATTTTCATGCCTTCGGTGAGCTTGGAGAGCGGGAGCTTCGTCTCACACATGGCTTCCATCACCTTGATGGCCGTGAGGACGCCGTCTCCCGTCGTGGCATAGCGTGCGAAAATGATATGTCCAGACTGCTCTCCGCCGATCAGGTGGCCGTTCTTCTTCATGTTCTCGGCGACATACTTGTCCCCGACCGCGGTCTTCTCATACCCGATGCCCAGCTCATCCAGCGCCTTGTACAGGCCCATGTTGGACATGATGGTGGTGACGACCTTGGAATTGCCGAACATGCCGCGCTCCTGCAGGTACTTGGCGGAGAGATAGAGGATGTGGTCGCCGTTGCAGACATTCCCCTTCTCATCCACCGCCAGGCAGCGGTCCGCGTCTCCGTCAAAGGCAAAGCCGACGTCCAGCTTGTTTTCCAGCACGTATTTCTGAAGCTGCTCGATATGCGTGGAGCCGCAGTCGACGTTGATGTTCAGTCCGTCCGGGTGGTTGGAGATCACATAGGTGTCGGCGCCCAGGGCGTCAAAGACACTCTTGGCCATCATCCAGGTGCTTCCGTTGGCGCAGTCCAGGCCGACACGCTTGCCCTTGTAGGAGCGGGTCGCGAGGGAGATCAGGTAACCGAGATAGCGGTTCCGGCCGGCAGCGTAGTCGATGGTCTGGCCGATGTCGGCGCCCTGGGCATACGGAAGCTGCTCATTGCTGTCCAGATAGGCCTCAATGCCGTCCAGGAGGCTCTCTTCCATCTTGTCGCCGTCGGAATTGATGAGCTTGATTCCGTTGTCGTAATAGGGATTGTGGCTGGCGGAAATCATGATGCCGCAGTCAAAGTCGTCCGCTCTCGTGATGTAGGAGACGCTCGGCGTGCTGGTGACGTGCAGCAGATAGGCGTCCGCGCCCGAAGCCGTGAGTCCGGCACAGAGCGCGGATTCAAACATGTAGCTGGAGCGGCGCGTGTCCTTGCCGATCACGACCTTGGCCTTATGGTCCTTTCCGTAGTACCAGCCGAGATACCGGCCGATCTTGAAGGCGTGATCGACGGTCAGGTCCTTGTTGGCCTCGCCGCGAAATCCGTCCGTTCCGAAATACTTCCCCATTTTGTTTCCTTCTTTCTGAGATAGAGTTTTTTACCAATGCCGTGCAGGCAGCTCTTCCGTGACGGCACGCTCCGTCACGTCAAAGAGCCGATGCACAATTTCTGCCATCCCGCCGGAGGTGGGATGACATATGTATCAGAGTTTCTTTCCCGCTTCCGTGTCGGCAAACACCGTCACGTCAAAGGGCAGCTGAAGAAAGGCCGCCGGTATGATGCTGTCGTCCCGGGCATAGAGCATATCGAAGGTCGCCTGCGCCTTCTCTTCTCCAAGGGCAAGCACCAGGATCTTCTTCGCCTCCACCAGAGTATGGATTCCCAGGGTACAGGCTTTTTCCGGGACCGCCTCAGCCAAGCCGAACAGCCAGCCGTACTGCTCCCGGGTTTTGGGCGTGAGTTTCTGAATCCGGCAGCGGGTATCATACTGTGTCGCCGGTTCGTTCAAGCCAATGTGGGCATTGTTCCCGAGGCCCAGCACCGCGAGATCCAGACCGCCGGCTTTCGCGATCGCCTCGTCGCAGTCCTTCAGGTTCTCCTCTGAGAGCCAGAAGCAGTGCTCCGGCTTCAGATCGGTCACCGCCAGAAGCTTTTCCTCCGTCATGTGACGGAAGGTCTTCTCTTCCGGCGCATTGAGAAACTCCGCAGTCTGGAAAAACCTCACCTCAGAGAAGCTGAGTTCTCCCCGACGCACCAGTTCACCCAGTCTTTCCCAGAGCGGCAGCATCGTCCGCCCCGCCGCCATGGTGACCGCCGCGTCCGGTTTCGCCTTCAGCAGGGCGCAGACGGCCTCCGCGGCCCGATCATAGACAGACGCTCTGTCCGATACAACTGTTTTCATGCTTCTCTCACTTCGTTTCCGTGAGGAGTTTGCTGAGCTCTTCCATGAAGGTGTTGATATCCTTGAAGCTGCGATATACGGAAGCAAAGCGGACATACGCAACCTCGTCCACTTCCTTCAGGCGCTTCATGACCATCTCGCCGATCTCGACCGTGCTGATTTCCCGGTCCAGCTTTCCCTGCAGCTCCTGTTCAATCTCATCGGCGATCGACTCCAGCTTCTCCAGCGGAACCGGGCGCTTTTCGCAGGCGCGGACCATGCCGTTGATGAGTTTCACCCGGTCAAACGACTGGCGCAGGCCGTCTCTCTTGACAACCACCAGGGGCATACGCTCGATACTTTCATAGGTGGTAAAGCGTTTCTGGCAGGAGAGGCATTCTCTGCGGCGACGGATCATGGTGTAACCCTCCGCCGGGCGCGAATCGATCACCTTGCTCTCGGTATAACCGCAAAACGGGCATTTCATATGCGTATTCCGTCCTTCCGTCCTTCATTTATAAATATCAAAAAATGCTTCAACTTTTTTCACAGCCAAATATTATAGCATAGGCTTTTTTTCTTTGTCCATAGAAAATCAAAAAAATTTTGCCTCTGTTTTCACAAAGGCAAAACGGTTCATATCTCTTCCACCGAAAGGCCGGTCAGCCAGCGGCGCATCATGTCATAGGCGTGATTCCCGCTCATCCGGCGGATATAGCTTCGGGTGCGTTTGGGTCCGAGGCTGAGAGCGCGCACAAAAGTTTTCCCCTCCACAGCCATCGACACGAAGACCGTTCCGACCTCGTGGACACCGTCTCCGTCCGGTCCGGCCAGACCGGTCACGCCGATGCCGATGTCCGCGCCGGTCAGGCGGCGTACCTGCTCCGCCAGCGCCACGGCAACCTCACGGCTCACGGCGCCTTTTTCCTCGATCATCTCCGGATCGAGCCCAAGGAGCCTTGCCTTTACTTCATTCGTGTACACCACCGCGCCGCCGAGGAAGACGCTGCTCGCGCCGGGGATGTCCGTGAAGCGCTTGGCGATCTCTCCGCCGGTGCAGCTCTCCGCGGTCGCGAAAGTCAGTCCCTTCTCCTTCAGAAGCGGGAATATCGCCTCTTCGATGCATTCCACATCCATGCCATAGACGAAATCGCCGAGGCGCTCCTTCACATGCGCGATGACCGGCTCCATCATGGCTTCGGCCTCTTCCTCGCTTCCGGCCTTTGCCGTCACCTGGAGCAGGCAGTCGCATTCCTTGGCATAGGGCGCCATGGTGGGATTCACCATAACATTCATCTCATCGGCGAACATGTCGTCCACCGCGCTCTCGCCGATTCCGAAGACCCGGATCGAGTGGGAGACGATCTCCTCATCGGAGAGGGATCGCAGATATGGAACCCCATAAGTGCGGAACATCGGTACGCACTCCACCGGCGGTCCGGGCATCATGATGACGATCTTTCCCTCCGCCTGAAACGCACAGCCGGGCGCCGTGCCCCAGAGATTGTGGAACACGGTGCAGCCTTCCGGCAGCATCGCCTGCTGGAAATTATTCTGTGTAAAATTCCGCTTGTTCCGGATGTATTCACGGAGGAACCGGACCTCGTCGTCATTCTGCACCAGCTTCAGGCCGAAGCACTCCGCCAGGATCTGCTTGGTCAGGTCGTCACAGGTGGGACCGAGCCCGCCGGTCGTGATGATGATGTCCGCGCGGGATCTGGCGATCTCCACACAGGCGCGGAGCCGCTCGGGGTTATCCCCTACCACGGTGTGATACTTGACGTTGATCCCGATGCGGGAGAGCATCTCCGATACGTCCCTGGCATCGGTGTTGGTGATATGCCCCAGAAGGATCTCTGTCCCGACGCAGATGATTTCGGTGTTATACGGTCTCATGGTTCATGCCTCCTGATGATTCTCTCGCGCTATCCTAACACATCCGCCGCGGTTTTTCCACCGGTTTTTCTCCGGTTTTTCTTCGCGGCGATGAAAAACCGCTGCGGCAAAACCGCAGCGGTTCCTCATGAATTGTTTTGTTGTGCCCAGGGCCTGTCCGGCTTACTTGCTGAGCTTGACCTTTTTCTTCTTCGGGATCAGGGCCACCACAGCGCCGCCGGAGAGGACAGCCACCGCCGCCCACAGGGCAACGTTGGAATTATCGCCGGTCTTCGGGGACTTGTAAGAGGTGGAGCCTGCCGCCAGGATGTTGAAGGAGGTGCTTGCCGGGTAGAAGGTCTCCTTGGTGCCGTCGATCGGGCTCAGACGCCACAGACGGGCGGTCAGTGTGTAGCTGTTGTTGCTGCGCAGCTGATCCAGGAGGTTCCGGTAGATCCACAGGGTCTGGTGGTCATTGGAGATGGAGTAGTAGTCCTTGCTGATCTGCTGTCCGCCGATCCAGATGCAGAGCTTGCCGTTGTCGTCATAGTCGATGGGCCAGCAGGCTTCAAACTTGATCCAGACGTTCTTGCCCTTGATGTAGTCGTTCAGGCCGTCCGCCACGGTGATGCCGGGATGCAGCGTAACAGTCATACCATAACTTTTTTCATTATCGTATTTTTTGGTATCATAGGTATTGTGATTGATCTGATGAATATAGATGTAATAATCTTTGAAGTCCAGTTTCCGAATCAGGTTCGGAAGCAGTTTCAGGGACACACCGGCAACGAACTCATGGGTGACCGGATCTTCCGTCACATAGTCTGTCTGGCTCAGCATCTCACCGACATTATAATCCTTGCTGTTTCCATATTTATCCCAGACGGTAATGTATTTGTTCGGCCAGGTATATTCAGCAGCCTTCGCACCGCTGATCGGATCCGTAATCGACAGATAATTGAGCTCCGCTGTCAGATAAAACTCCATCGGACTGTAGCTGCACTTGTTGAAGTAGTATCCGCCAAATCCATCTGGCGTAATACCATTACCGCCTTCTCCAAGAACCGGCTTAATCTCTACATTCGGAACAATCGTCACATACTGAACCATGTAAACGCGCTGGGAACCACTGTCCGTTGTGTCGCGGAACCAGAACACAAAAGCCCATTTGCCGGTCGGTGCATTCTCTAATGCATAGTTGCTGATGGTAATATAATACGGGTCCGGGATCGGCTTATCCAGTTCTAATTGAGTCGTTCCACCATATTCTTTTGTAAGTGCGTAGTCGAGTTTATCTCCTTCGAGTGCACCAGCTGCATTCTTATCATAAAGAAGAGCACCGGCTCTGAAGATTGTTGCGTTTCCGCTTGATACATTTTCGGGAGCAACAACGGATATACTCTCCGGGACAACACCACCTTCGACTTTGAAGATCAGCCTTTTGGTGGCAATTCCCTTCACCAGGATATCACCGGTCATGTTTGTGATCTTGACACTTTTATTATGAGTTTCACCAAGGCTTCCCGTATTGGCAGTACCGTGGCCAGTAGAAATAGTGAATACAAAGGGAGAGAAACTGCCAGTCGCGAAATCCATGACTCCTTCTGCCGTCTGCGCTGCAGAGCCAACCGTCTGAGTCACATCATCCACCACGTGGTAGAGCTTCAGGCTCTCGTCCTCTTCGAGATTGCCGAGTGAAGCATGCTGGATCTGTACGGAAACAGCGCCAACATTTGGGTCATCCTGCGGCTCATACTCGTTGCCTTCTGCGTCCACCAGGCTGATATCCAATGCCAGAACCGCACGCTCATCCTCCGCGAGACCGTCAATGGTGTCAAGGGAGAGCGGTTTCACAACAACCGTCAAGCCTTCCGGCAGGTTCTTACCCTTAATGATAACAACTGCACCGGTTGCCGGATCCGTTCCGGTCAGGGTAACAACATCGGTCTCGTCCTGTTCCGCATCAATGTCAGTACGGACTTCTTCCTCGAGGACCTTTTCTTCTTCTTCGACAATATTTACCGGAGTCTCATCGGCGGGTTCATCGTCAGCCGGATTCTCGGCGGCCTGCTGCTCATTGGACTCGGGGAGAGCATTTTCTTCCGTCTGCTCGCCTTCAGCAGCATCGTCGCCCTCTGCCTCGGAATTCTCGTCCCCGGTTTCGGCATCGTCGCCCTCTGCCTTGGACTCTTCACCCTCGGCATCGGTCTCTTCTTCCGTCTTGGCCTCTTCGCCCTCGACTTCGACTTCAGCCTGCTTGTCCTCGGCATCCGTCTGTTCGCCTTCTTCGGTCTTGGCCTCTTCTGAAACCTCGTTGCCCTCTTCGGTCTCGGTCAAAGTCTCTTCGGCAGTACCTTCGGTCTGCTCAGCTTCAGTTTCGGTCACTTCCGTCGTCTCTGTGACAGTCTGTTCTGTCTCAGTCACGGTGGCATCGGCATTCTCCGTTGCCGCAGGATCGGCTTCGGCAGCCTCGACCTTATCTCTGACAGTGTAGACACCATTCTGCTCCACGACTTCGATCTTGTCGTTGCCAGCAAAACGTGCGGAGACGTCACGGTTATAAGTACCGTACACCAGGCTGACACCCTGGCCGAACATGGTCCACTCGGCCGGAGCATAAAAACGAACATTGACATTGTTCAGCGTCACACCGCTGGCAACAGAGCCAAACCCGACTTCCATGGTGCTGTTGTTGTTCGTTACAACGCTTCCCTTTGCAGAAACGGTACCGTTTTTAATGGTGGCGCCCATACCGGTGATCGCCATGCCCTTCGCGGCAGCGTCATTCACAAAGGAAAGAACTTTTCCGTTCAAGTCAATGACCGCACTGGCCGCGACCGTCAGCCCCTCGCTCATGGCAATGTCGTTCAGGAGCCTGATCTCGCCGCCTCTCGCCGCCGCAGCAGCAAGCTCCGCAGCCGTGCTGACTTCAACGACCGCAGGAACGGTTCCCGCCGTCTGATCTGCCGCACTCGGTGCCGCCTCAGCCGCCGTTACCGTCTCAGCGTCGGCACTGCCCTGATAGCTGTCGCCTTCGATCACAGCGGCACCCGTGCCTCTGTTTGCGCCTACCCAGGTTCCAGGGACGTCGCCGGTCGGTTCGGAATCAATCATTCCGCCGCCGATGATCACGGTCTGTCCCGGTGCTGCAAAGGCAGAGACTGTAAACAGGCTCAGGCACATTGCAAGAATCAGAACTACAGAAATGAGTTTAGATGTTGCTTTCATGTCTGTTCTCCTTCTATCGTAAAAAAATGCTTACGAATTGTAAACTTCACACCGGCAGATTGCGCCTTTCTCCCGCTGTGTGCATATAAGATACCACCTTTTGAAATCAATTGCAAGAGTTTTTAAGAAATTTTGAGAAAAAATTTTTCCAATTTGTAATAATTTCGAAAATAGTGGTTACCTTTTGTTGCAGTATACAAGATTTTGTGACGGTTTTCAACCAGTCTGAGGCATTCCTAAGAAAGATTAAGACTTTTGGTGAATTCGCTGTCATTCCTTTCGGAAACGCGATTGAATCCGGCAAACTGCATAAATTTGTCGATATTGACAAATCGCCCCTCTTTTCAGGCTTGTCATTTCTCCGAAAATAGTGTAAAATTCACAACAGAAAACGCAGAAATGCATTTCTCTATTCTTTTATGACAGGAGCGATTCTGGTATGAGTGGATTTGTATGGATCATTCCGATCCTCGCCGTCTGTGCCCTTTGCTTTGCCGCCTACAAGGCGAGCTACGTCTCCAAAGCCGCGGCGGGGACTTCCCGGATGCAGGAGATCGCTTCCGCGATCGCGGAAGGCGCGGATGCGTTTCTGATGTCCGAATACAGGATTCTCGCGATTTTCGTCGCGGTTCTATTTGTTCTGATCGGCTTCTTTATTAACTGGGGGACCGCGCTCTGCTTCCTACTCGGCGCGCTCTGCTCCATTCTGGCCGGTTTCTTCGGAATGAAGGTCGCCACCAGGGCCAATGTCCGCACGGCCAATGCCGCCATGGAATCGGGCATGAACAAGGCGCTTTCCATCGCCTTTGCGGGCGGTTCGGTTATGGGGATGTGCGTCGTCGGCCTCGGTCTTCTCGGCTGCAGCCTGATCTACATTCTGACCGGCAACTATAATATTCTTTTCGGCTTCTCTCTCGGTGCCTCCTCCATCGCGCTGTTCGCCCGTGTCGGCGGCGGTATCTATACCAAGGCCGCTGACGTTGGCGCCGACCTGGTCGGCAAGGTGGAAGCCGGCATTCCGGAAGACGACCCGCGCAACCCTGCCGTCATCGCGGATAACGTCGGCGACAACGTGGGCGACGTGGCCGGCATGGGCGCCGACCTCTTTGAGAGCTATGTGGGCGCGCTGATCTCGGCGCTGACTCTCGGCGTTCTGATCAACGGTTCCTTCCCCGGCGCCGGAGCCTTCTATCCCCTGCTGGTCGCCGCCGTCGGCATCGCCGCTTCCATTGTCGCAACCTTCTTTGTCCGCGGCAAGGATGACGCCAATCCCCACGCCGCGCTGAAGATGGGCTCCTATGTCTCCGCCGCGATCGTGGCGGTTGTTTCCATTCCGCTCAGCGTGAAGTTCTTCGGCGGGGCCTTCTACTCTCTGCCGATCATCGCGGGTATTATCGTGGGTCTCGTCATCGGGTATATGACCGAAGTCTATACCTCCGGTGATTATAAATCCGTCAAACGCATCGCGGATCAGTCCGAAACCGGCTCCGCCACCACCATCATCAGCGGCGTCGCGGTCGGCATGATGAGCACCTGGGTACCCATCGTCCTGATCTGCGTCGGGATCTATGTCTCCTATCGTGTTACCAATAACCTCTACGGCATCGCGCTGGCCGCCGTCGGTATGCTGTCCACCACCGGCATCACGGTCGCGGTGGACGCCTACGGCCCCATTGCCGACAACTCCGGCGGTATCGCCGAGATGAGCGGCCTGGATCCCCATGTGCGAGAGATCACGGACAAGCTCGACGCCGTCGGCAACACCACGGCCGCCATGGGCAAGGGCTTTGCCATCGGCTCTGCCGCGCTCACCGCCCTCGCCCTGTTTGTCTCCTATGCCCACGAGGTCAATCTTGAATCCGCCGGCATCAACATTCTCTCCCCCAACGTGGTCATCGGCCTTCTGATCGGCGGGATGCTCCCCTTCGCTTTCTCCGCCATGACGATGGACTCGGTCTCCAAGGCGGCTTACAAGATGATTGAAGAGGTCCGCCGTCAGTTCCGTGAAATTCCCGGCATCCTGGAAGGCACCGCAAAGCCCGACTACACCTCCTGCGTCGGTATCTCCACCACCGCGGCTCTCCATGAGATGATCATTCCGGGCATCATGGCCGTTGTGGTTCCTCTGCTGGTGGGCATCCTGCTCGGTCCGGAAGCCCTCGGCGGGCTGCTGGCCGGCTCTCTCGTCACCGGCGTTCTGCTGGCGATCTTCATGTCCAACTCCGGCGGCGCCTGGGACAATGCGAAGAAATACATCGAGGAAGGCCATCACGGCGGCAAAGGTTCATCCGCCCACAAGGCCGCGGTAGTCGGCGATACCGTCGGCGACCCGTTCAAGGACACCTCCGGTCCGTCCCTGAACATTCTCATTAAGCTCATGACGGTCGTCTCGCTGGTGTTCGCCCCCCTCTTTGTGAAGATCGGCGGTCTGCTGTAAGTCTCCGACCGTTCTTCCTCTTGAAAGCCGGGACCGGAAACCAGCATAACTAAATGCCCGAGATTCCGAATCAACGGAGTCTCGGGTTTTCTCATAATATTTCATTAAAGAGAACGCTTTTTTCTGATACGGCTGGATTTCATACTACAAAACCGGCACCCGTTTATGGTATACTGTGGTATACTGTTTTCAGCCGGCTGAATCCGGCAGGCGCAGGGAATACGATTCTGTCCTGCAGTCGCTCAGGGAAGCGCCTGATTGTGATTTCCCTCCCGTTTATGATTCCCATAAAAAGTGATTTAGGTGGGTAAATGGATGCTGTTTAATTCGTATATTTTTATTCTGCTCTTTCTTCCCGTTTCCGTCACAGGATACTATGTCCTGTCCGGGATCCATGATACGGCGGGAAAAATCTGGATCATTTCCGGCGGGATTCTTTTCTACCTCTATGCCGGAAGCGAAGCGGCAGCCGTCTTCGGAATCAGTATTCTTTTCAATCTGGCAGCTTCATTCCTGATTCGAAACGGAAGAAAAAAAGATCTGATCCTGGGCATTGCCATTGCAGTCAATATCGTCCTGCTGTTCCATTATAAGTATTTCAATTTTGCGGCATCCAATTTTCACGCGATTTTACACAAAGGAACCGAGTATGAGAGCAGGAATATTCTGCTCCCGCTCGGAATCAGTTTTTTTACTTTTCAGCAGATTTCCTGGTTGATCAGCTGCAGCCGAAAACCGGAAACGAAATCCGCCGGAAACTGGATTCCGGATTATCTGACATTCATTCTGTATTTCCCCAAACTGATTATGGGGCCTTTGATGGAGCCCGACGATTTTATCGGACAGATCAACGATCCTGCCAGGAAAAAAGTAAACTGGGATCATATTGCCGCGGGTCTGAAACTGTTCTGTTTCGGACTCTTTAAAAAGCTGATCATAGCCGACACCTTCGCAGGCGGCGTCAACTGGGGCTTTCATCACATTGAGGAAGCTACGGCAATGGACTGGATCCTGATTTCTTTTTTCTACACCTTCGAAATATACTTTGATTTCAGCGGATACTGTGATATGGCAACGGGAGTCTCCGCCATGTTCAATATCGATCTGCCAATCAACTTTGATTCTCCCTATAAAGCGCTTTCCATCCGGGATTTCTGGAAGCGCTGGCATATGACACTTACGGGATTTCTGACGAAAAACGTTTATATTCCTCTTGGCGGCAGTAAAAAAGGAACGGCAAGAACCTATGTCAATACCATGATTGTATTTCTGGTAAGCGGCATCTGGCACGGCGCGAACTGGACCTTTATCCTGTGGGGAATTCTGCACGGACTGCTGAGCATCTGGGATCGAGTGTTTGAAAAGATGCAGAAAAAACTTCCGGAGACCGTTCGCTGGATTGCCACCTTTTCCACTGTCAACATTTTATGGCTGCTGTTTCGTTCGGAATCTGCCGCGCAATTTGTATTCATTCTGAAAACAATGGTTTTTATGAGGAACACTTCCATCAGCAGGGGGCTGATCAATTGCTTTGTTTTACCGGAGAGCACTTTCCTGCAGAATCTTTTCCACCTTTCAGGGCCGGCAAATTCAATCCGGGGATTCTGGCTTCTTCTTTTTACCGCCGCGGCGTTTTTGCTGTGCCTGATTCCGGAAAACAACTACAGAACCCGGGAAAAGAACTCCCTGCTGACGCTGTCCGGCGCGATTGTATGCTTTCTCTGGGCTTTTCTGTGTATCAGTTCGGAATCCGTCTTTGTATATTATAATTTCTGACAGGTGAAGCGCATGAAGAGCAGGCAATGGTTTGGAATATGGCTGTTTGCGGTGCTGGGAGCACTGACAGCCATTGGATGCTGGATTGTTCGAATTGATCCGTTTTTTCATTATCACAAGCCGGATACGGAGCGGTATTTCTATGTTCTGGACAGTGAGAGAAACCAAAACGACGGGATCACTAGGCAATTTGATTATGAAGCCCTGGTCACCGGAACATCGATGACCGAGAACTTTAAGACGAGCGAATTGGAAGACTTATTCGGTGTCCGCGCCGTCAAGGTTCCCGCATCCGGCGGTACGTTTAAAGAAATCAATGATATCGTCCGCAGAGCTTTGCAATATCAGTCCAAACTGAAACTTGTTGTACGCGGGCTGGATCTGAATCATGTCTTCAGCGCTCCGGACAGCCTGAGACAGGATCTGGGAAAATACCCGGAATATCTGTATGACAACAATCTCTTTAATGATGTGGAATATGTGTTTAACCGCTCGGTTGTTTTCAGCAGGGCGTATCAGATGGAACTGGAGCGAAAAAGAGATGGCTTTGCCGCCGGGATCACCTCATTTGACAGCTACGGAAACTGGATGAAAAGTTTTCAGTTTGGCATCCATACGGTTTGCCCGGATGGAATCGAGGAACCTGCGCGGCGCACTCCCGAAGCGTTAACGGAAGAGGAATTCCGCTTATTGGAGCAGAATGTGCAGGAAAACGTGATTTCTCTTGCTGCCGCGTATCCAGATGTCTCATTCTATTATTTTTTCCCTCCATACAGCGCTGTCTGGTGGCGGGACAGGCTGGATGACGGCAGCGCGTGGAAATACGCGGAAGCACAGAGATATATTGCCGAACAGAGTATTCCTTATCATAATATCAAGCTGTTTTCCTTTTTCAGCCGGACAGATCTTACAACCGATCTGAACAACTATAAAGATGAAACACATTACGGAGAGTGGATCAGCAGCCTGATTTTAAAATGGATGCATGACAGAACATACCGCCTGACGGAAGAAAACTATGAAGAAACCCTGCTGGCGGAATATGATTATTATGCTTCCTATCCGTATTCGGATCTGAATGGTCAGCCGGACTATACAGATGATTCTCTTGCCGCAGCGTTTCTCCATGAGGAGTTGAGCGGGATCAGGCAGGCGTCCGATGCAGATGCTGTAACAGAGGACAAAGCCTGAGTGCTTCACAGCCTTTTTTTCATTGACTGATCTTGTTTTCCCTCCTCGAATACGCTATAATGCTGGCATCATACATTATTATATTGGAGTTCATTCATGAAAAAGCTGATTCAGGTGCTCTTCCTCCTTCTTCTTTCCATCCTGCTGGCCGGGGTTGTGATTCTTCGGATCCAGCAGCCGCAGACCTCGGTCGCCGTAACCGCACAGTCCAGCGCCGCCGAGGCTGCCGAAAGCCCGGCAGCTGCGCTGAATTCCGGCAGTTCTTCCGTCGCGGCGGGCACTGGAATCTCCGTCCCCGTGGTCTCCGCTCCCGAGGTTCCTGTCGTCGCCACTCCGGAGCCTACTCCGACCCCGACGCCCGAGCCCACCCCGGAGCTCTTCACCATCTCGGTCATCGGTGATGAGACCCTCACCTCCCACCAGATGCTCAGCGACCAGTCGGAGTATTCGTATGCCGGACGGATGAACGGCGACTACAGCTATCCGTTCAAGAACACGGTTCAGTATTTCAAGGACGACGAGTTCACCATCAGCAATCTGGAATGCACGCTCTCCGATACCCAGATGTATTCCCCGCAGCAGTTCTATTTCCGCGCTCCCGCAGCCAATGCGCAGATTCTCACCCTGGGCGGGGTTGATTTCGTCACAACCGCAAACAACCATTCTCTGGATTTCGGTCAGGCCGGTCTTCTCTCCACCTATGCAGCGCTGGAAGAATACGGTCTGGAATACGGCAAGGAAGATGAATACAAGATCGTCACGACGGAGCACGGGCTTCGGATCGGGATTTACTGCGCGTACAATGACTATATTCCGAATAAGGATAAGGCAGGCGCGGCCATCCAGCAGATGAAGGCCGACGGCGCGGATTATATCATCTGTGCGTTTCACTGGGGCCAGGAGCTCTACTATCAGCCCAACGGTACCCAGATCGATGTCGGGCGGGCCTGCATCGACGCCGGCGCCGACCTGATCTTCGGCTGCCATACCCACTGCCTGCAGCCGATCGAGGAATATAACGGCGGCATCATCCTGTACAGCATGGGTGAGTTCAGCTTCGGCGGCAGCACCTCTCCCACGGACCGCGATACCGCGATCTTCCAGGTTACGCTGAAGCGCGATCTGGACGGAACGATCTCGGTAGACGGCTGGAAGGTGATCCCCTGCTGTGTCAGCAGTCTTCCGGTCTACGAGGGCTATACCCAGGACAACTACAACGACTACTGCCCCACGCCCTATGAAGAGGGCTCGGAAGATTATAACCGTGTCATGAGCAAGCTGGACGGAAGCTACCAAGCCACCAGCCAGGGCGCGGATTACAGCAACTGGTACAGCAGTTACGGCTGATCCGCTTCATCAAAACACCTGCCCCGCAGAGCGGTCTCACATCAGAGGCAACTCTACGGGGTTTTGAATAAGCTGTTGTAAATAGCAACAGGATCTTCTGTTGCAGATCGGCTTGCTTTCTTGACAATTCCATTTTTTCATGATATCATCCTCTCTGCCACGCCAATTTCACGTCGTTATTGTTGTTATTTCCAACACTGGGGTGATATCATGAAAACAATATCTCAGCAGCTTCTCTCCGAAACCGTTCGCTCCTGTCGCATCAAAGCAGGCCTGTCGCAGGCCGGGCTGTCAAAGCGCACGGGGATCAACCGCTCGATGCTCAGCAACCTGGAAAACGGCCAGTATATGCCATCGATCGAACAACTGGAGACTCTCTCCCGTGTTCTCGGCTTTTCGATTCCCGATCTTCTGACAGAAGATGCCCCCTCTTCCGCCGTGACCGTCGACCGGACCTATCGTATTGCGGTCGCCGGGGTGGGATATGTGGGGCTGTCTCTCGCGGTTCTTCTCTCCCAGCACCATGAGGTCACGGCCGTCACCACAACCCCCGAAAAAGCAGAACGCCTGAACCGGCTGATCAGCCCGATTCAGGACGAGTACATCGAAAAATATTTTGAAGAAGCAAGGGCCGGGAAGCGCAGTCTCTATCTGCATGTCACGACGGATGCGGAAAGCGCCTATCGGGATGCGGATTTCGTTATTATTGCCACGCCGACAAACTATGACCCGAAAACCAATTACTTTGACTGTTCGGCCGTGGATTCCGTGATTCAGCTTGTTGCGAAGGTCACGGAAGGCCGCCCGGAGAAACCGGCCGTCGTCATCAAGTCCACCGTTCCCGTCGGATACACTCGCCAGACCGGCAACCGCTTTCCGGAGGAGAAGATTCTCTTCAGTCCCGAGTTTCTCCGCGAGTCCAAAGCGCTCTACGACAACCTTTATCCTTCCCGGATTATTGTGGGCTGCGATGAGAGGACCGAAGAAGCCGGGCATATTTTTGCGGCCCTGCTGCAGCAGGGCGCCATAAAGAATCCGATTGACACGCTTTTCATGGGTCCCACCGAGGCAGAGGCAACCAAGCTGTTTGCCAACACGTATCTCGCCCTCCGCGTATCCTATTTCAACGAACTGGACACCTATGCAGAACTGAAAGGGCTGAACACCGCTTCCATCATCAAGGGTGTCTGCCTCGATCCCCGGATCGGAGAGTTCTATAACAATCCCTCCTTCGGCTACGGCGGGTACTGCCTGCCGAAGGATACCAAACAGCTTCTGGCGAACTATCAGGATGTCCCAGAGAACCTCATCCAGGCGATCGTGGAAAGCAACCGCACCCGGAAGGATTTCATCGCCGACCGTGTGTTGGAGATCGCCGGCTCCTACGGCAACAGCGAAAGCTATTCCAGCGCCAGGGAAAGCCGGCAGAAGGACGTCACCGTCGGGGTGTACCGGCTTACCATGAAAAGCAACAGTGACAATTTCCGCCAGTCTTCGATCCAGGGCGTCATGAAGCGAATCAAGGCCAAAGGCGCCACCGTTGTCATTTACGAACCGACGCTGGAAGACGGAAGCACCTTCTTCGGAAGCCGGGTGGTGAATGACCTGGAGAAATTCAAATCCATGTGCAGCTGCATCATTGCCAACCGCTATGACGCGGTGCTGGATGATGTGGAAGAAAAAGTCTATACCCGGGATCTGTTCCGCAGAGACTGAGTTGCTCAATGGTAAGCGTTGGCCGCGGTAATCCAAACATCAGAAAGGCTGAGAAAGATGGAAAGCATTACACCGAAGCGCAGCAATCGAGATATCGGTCTGGATTTAACGAGGATCGTCGCCTTTCTGTTTGTTCCCTCCGCACATTTTTTTCTTAATGCGGGTTTCTATACCGTTCCCGTGATCGGTCTGCGCATGGCCTGTATGGTGATGCTGCGAGCCGTCTTTTTGAATACAGTACCTCTTTTCATGCTGCTCACCGGGTATTTGCTGAGTGTGAAAACGATCCCGCTCCAGTGGAAAGCGCTCAAAGCCTTTTATGCCGGGCTTTTCAAAGTAATCGCGACTTATCTTCTGTGCTGCGTGATCATCTTTCTGTTTCGCGTTTTCTGGCTGAAAGAGGATCTGATGTTCCGGGACATTCTGCTCTTTGGGCTCAGTTACGGCGGATATTCCTGGTATGTCAACATGTATATCGGCCTGTATCTTATGATTCCGTTGTTGAATCACATCTGGCATTCCGCGGAAACAAAAGAATCCCAGATCATTATTGTTGTCATCTTTATGGTCCTCACAGTGGTTCCCACCGTTTTCAACATCTGGAACTGGCATGTGGACGGAGCGATTCTCCATCCCTGGGTCACAGATACCTTTGACGGTCTGGTCCCTGACTGGTGGACAGATCTGCATCCCATTACCTACTATTTTATCGGAGCCTATATCCGCAGGAATGTCAAAGTAAAAGAACTCCCTTCCGGAAAGCTTTTCCTTCTTATGACAGCTTCCCTTCTGCTCGCCGGTCTGTTCAACTACTGGCGCAGCTACAGCGTCTGTTTTATCTGGGGCAGCTGGTGTGCACGATGGGGATTTCAGAATGCCATAAATGCAACGCTGATTTTCCTTTTCATCAATTCCATCCGTTATAAGCCCGCTCCCGAATGGCTGCGGAAGACGATTGCGCTGATTTCCGATCTCACCTTCGGCGCGTATATTCTCTCCTGGATTCCGGATCAGGTCACATACCCCCAGCTTGCCGCCGCAGTGCCGGAAGTCCCGAGCCGAATCTTCTATTTCGTCCCGTATGCGGGGAAAACCATTCTGATCTCTCTGCTTCTGTCCTTAGTCGTCTACCTTCTGGTCCTCTGCGGCAGGAAGCTGCGACGCTGACATTTTTCGACAGAACACAATATTCCCGGATTCCGTAACGTTTTTTGTATACTCTTCATTCTCCCAGAGGGTCGCCGCCACATCCTGATACTTTTCTGAGCAATAGACGTAATCCGGTTCTTTCTCAGGATTGATTGCGTAGTATTCTCTCAGGCTGTTGATCTGATCATCTGCGCTTCCGCTCATCCAGGCAGACGGTGCCGCGATTTCATTCTGGGCAATCAGATACGGCACCGTCTCTCTTGCCAGAAATACCGTTTTACCCTTCCCGATATATTTCGCGACCTCAGTCATATATCGATCATATTCCAGGAAGGCTCTCTCGGAAACGAGAATTCCCTTTTCCGGTCCGGCATTCACCAGGATGGTCTGTTCCTTCATGGACCTCTCCCAGAACACACCGGTATAACGCAGATACGCCAGTGATCCGATTTCGAGTGCAAAGACCAGGCAGCCCACAGCCACGGCGGCTTTGGCGCACAGTCCTTTTTGATCTGTTCTTCTCAGCTCATTCTGCAGAAACATTCCGGTAAGCATGAGGGTTCCCATCAGCATGATAAAAGAAGTCGAGCTGATGGTATACAGTCTCTGATTGGATGCAAAGTGACAGCAAAAAGAATAGATAAATCCCGGAATCATATACCCGAGTAGTATCTTTTTCCGCTCTCTTCGCATTTCCGCGTTGTCACACAGCAGGTAGACCGGAGGAAACATCGTATTCAGCGGAAGTACCAGATAATTGATATACCGGTCGATCCTGACAAAATAATAGATCTGAATCACCGCCAGGCAGGACGCGGCGGCAAAGTACAGGAGCTTATGCGCCTGTCTTTTTTTGTCCAGAAGCTCAATTACAAAGAGCCCTGCCGTAATCCCCCAGCTCAGGGCAACAAGTCGGATCTCAAACAAATAATGAAAATACAGCCTTACAACCGTCAGAAAAGGCAGATCAGGGTGCTCCGCGTTATGCAGAATAAAGGGCAGGAACCGAATCACATCGCGGGGTGCAATTCTGCTGAACAGGTATCCGAAGAAAACTGCCGCGACGGTCATGACTCCGGAATTCCAATGCAGGAACCCCGCTTTCGCCCTCCCGCCGTCTCTGTCTGTCCAGGGTTCGAGTTTCATGGCGTACATCAGCAGCAGGATCAGCCAGAGCACTGCCAGGTACGGGCAGCACATGACGGAAAGCGCGAAGAACACTCCCGACAAATAGCAGTCTCTTCCACGCGGAGGCGAGCAGAGAAAAGCAAGTGCCAGCATCATGGTTCCGAGGCCCATGGAATTGTATGAAAGTGCCATCACGCCATACGGTGCATAGATCGTATACAGAATCGCCAGAATACATGCACCGATTTCCGTGTTTTTTCTCAGCTTACCGTACAGCATCAGCGCTGAAATGAGATGAAGAGCGGCATAGAGATATCGGAAAGCAAGAACAATCCCCTCTGTCGACCCAAAGATACGGAGGTACAGGGAAACAGCCGGATACAACAGAAAGCCTGCCAGCTGAGCCGGATTCCATTCATTCAGAATGAGCCGGTCCCCCTGGGTAAGCCGATACGGGATCGTAAGATAAAAGCACTCATCACTGTACGCATATCCGTATCTGCATTTATAAAGGACCAGGATACCGCAGATCAGAAACAGTCCCCAGAAAACAGGATTCCATTTTAAAGCGCTTTTTTTCATATCTCTTCCCTGCTGTCTTCGTTTATTACCATATTATCTCGCACGTTCCGTTTCACGCGCTCATGTTTTCGTCTGAAGAGGAGGTTTTCTCTTCCTGAGCGTTCAGGACGCTCCTTATCACATATTGCGGCGAATTATTGATGCAGATATAGATTCGTCCGATATACTCTCCGATGATTCCCAGAACAAGAAGCAGTGCTCCTCCAAGAATCAGCATTGCCGCCATGGTTGAACTCCATCCAACCGGGACCATTGGATTTACAATTTTCTTAATGATAGTAATAATCGCATAAATTAGACCCAGAAACGCGATCCCAAACCCAAAATATGTGGCAGTTCTCAAAGGTTTCACCGAGAACGAAGTGAAGCCGTTCACCCATAAACCGATCAGCTTTTTTAATGTATAGCCGGACTTACCGTCCTCACGTGCTCTATGCCTGACATCCACATTGCAGATTTTATTTGTTGTTCTCAGGACCAGTCCGATCACATACGGAAATGCATTCTTATATTGAAGCATTTCATCCACAACAAATCTTTTTGCCGCAAAATAGCTGGAGATATACAATTCCTTCGGCTTGTTCAGCAGGCTTTCCGTCATGATGCCATTGACGCGGCTTCCGAGATTTCTCAGGCCGGAATGCTGTTTCCGCTGATATCGGGCATATACCACGTCATAGCCTTCGTCGATTTTATCCAGAAGCTTATAGACTTCGTTCGCCGGGGTCTGATTATCATCGTCCAGACACACAACAACATCTCCGGATGTGAAATGCAGACCAGCCATGATTGCGGCGTGCTGTCCGAAATTTCTTGACAGATCGATTCCTATGATATTGGTTTTTGAAGCGCAGAGCTTTTGTATTGCGTCAAATGTATCATCCGGAGACGAATCGTTCACCAAAATGATTTCATAGTCTTTTCTCTCACTTTTCTCCATTGTCTCCTGTATTTCATCGACAACTCCTGAAATCGTGTGAGATGATCTGTAACAGGGTATTACAAATGAAACTTTCATACTTCTCTCCGAATGATCGACATAAAGATCACATCATGGAAGCGCCCGTCGATCAGGACATCTTCCCTTGCCGTTCCGTCTTTCCGAAATCCCGCTCTCAGATAACTCTTATACGCACGTTCATTTTCAGCAAGTACTCTCAGATATACCTTGTTCATGTTAAGATGTTCAAACGCGAAGCCTGTCGCCAATCGTGCGGATTCGGTTCCCAGGCCCTTGCCCCGGAAAGAATCTTCCCCGATAAAAATTCCAAACTCGCATTTTCTGTTACCATAATCAAGGTCTCTTAAATAAACCGATCCGACACCCGCGCCCGTTTCTTTCGCTTCTATGATAAACTGGCAGACAGTTCCTTTCCGGACCTTTTCTTCCAGCCATTTTTCATGCTCTTCTCTCGTCAGGGTTTCACGGTATATGAAATGATTTCGTACCGCTTCTTTATTTCTCCAACGTATAATGTTTTCCGTATCTTCAGCGGATATCGGCCTTAAGATGACCTTATCTCCTTCAACAATCATAAATCACGCTCCATCAGGCCTTATTGTTGTAGCTACGCCGAAATAGCAAAATAATGCTCTACTTGCGTGTCGCTGGATTGCTCTGTATACTGTCAGGGAGTATACAGAAAGGAAAAAGAAAGTCCAGCGCACCCTCCCGTCAAGTCGTGTGCACTGGACCTGGTC
>JAFTFT010000015.1 GCA_017458335.1 Oscillospiraceae bacterium | reverse complement strand
TTCCTGCATCGCCGCGATGGCAGACTGCTCGGAGTTAATCTTGCTCTTGATGGTGGTGTCGGCAACCATCTTGCCGTTCTCGTCGAGGATGACTGCCTTGGTATAGGTGGAACCTACGTCGCAACCGCCGAAATATTTCATGAAAATTCTCTCCTAAAGATTATTTTATTAAGAATCGTAGCTGTACTTGGGGAACTTGTTCATCTCATACGGAGCCTTCAGGGTGTCCTTGCGCTCCATGTTGTCGTAGTGGTTCTTCAGGAAGGGCTCGACAACGTTAAAGAGAAGCTTGCCGTCGAGGTCGAAGAAGAACACGCAGAACAGACCGACATTCAGCACCAGGCCGACGCCCAGAAGCTTCAACAGGAATTTACCGAGTTTGCATTTCATCGATGTTGTCCTCCTCTTACCAGGTCATGGAATCGTCAAAGTCGAGCAGGGACGGATCCAGAGGCTCTTCGTGCATGACCGTGGTCATGTAGTCGTTGATGAGACGGCGGATCTCAGCACGGGAGACGGTACGGCTGTCAGGCAGCGCGTGCGGAATCCAGAAAGCCTTGACATTTCTGTCGCGGAACTCGTCCTCGAACAGGCCGTGCAGACCCTGGACGCCCTTGCACTGGAGCTGGTCGTACATGGCGACCATGTCGCAGTTGAACTTCTCCATATACTCCCAGAGCTCGAACATGTGCTTCATGCCGCCGACGGCCATGCGGCGCATCGGAGCCCAGAGATGATACTGGGTCATATCCTCGAGCGTATGCTCGTAGGAATCGGTGCGGATGGTCATGTCGAACATCAGAGAGTCCATGTTGATGATGACATTCAGACCCCAGCAGTTGTAGGCCCAGGTGCACCAGTTGGAATAATACAGCGGTGCGCAGGACCAGGCGATCACGCGGTGGCGGGTCTGCGGGAAGGAATTGATCTTCTTGCTTACGCACTTCTCAAGGATCTTGCGGACCTTCTTGTCGGTGACGTGCCAGATTTCCCAGTCGCCGTACTGGGTCTGATAGATGCGGTACAGAGCCTGAGCGACGCCGTTGACCGGGTAATAGTCGGTCTTGCCGGCGACTTCCCACTTCTCCCACTCAAAGCGCTGCAGCTCGTTCTGGAGCTCCAGCTTGTGGACCAGCTTCTCCCAGCTGAAGGGGATGTGGTACTGCTCTTCAACGAACTTCCAGAGCTCTTCGATCTCGCGGCCGCAGTATTTCTTGACCAGGGGATCGTCAAACTGCATGGGCATCGGAAGGGAGAAGAGCGGCTTGTCGAAGAACCAGTCCTGCAGCGTGGAGGTCGAGACGGAAGCGTCGCAGGCCTCGTTGCAGGTGACAACCGCGGGGGCATAGTCGGGAACGTCATCCAGCACGAAGATACCGGACTCCGCCTGGCACATCGGGCAGGGGTCACCGGGCAGACCGATGGACTGTACCGCGTCGATGTAGTTGAGAACGGTGTGGGAGTTGACGTGGCAGGTGACGAAGTAGGGGATCATCTCGAGAGGCACATTGGTGATCTCGCCGTCCCAGGGATAGAACACGCCGCCCCAGACAGTTTCATTGTGGGCGATGGTGTGCTTGTAGAGGTCGTTCTGCTTGCCGCCGTGCAGACGGGTGTCCGCGGCGAACATGCGCTGGAACTGGCGGATGGTGGTGGAGACCATGGCGCGATAGTGCCAGGCAGAGGCCTTCATGGCCTCGCCGCGCATACCCTCAAGGCCGCGGTCGAACCAGTGCAGAACCGGCAGGTAGGTCTGGCCGACCCAGCGGTAACGCCACACGCCCTTGGCAAAGTTGACCAGGCCGCCCATGACCATGACGTCCTTGACCATGAAGATGTAGTTGTACAGCCAGATCATGTAGAAGTAGTACATGGTGTCCTTGACACCGCGCCACTCTCTGTGCTTGTAGAGGTTGGTCTTGTCCTCGTGCAGATCGCCGAGTCGGCGGCCGCCTTCTTCGGCGGAATGAGGCTTGCCGAACCAGAAATCTCTGAGTGCTTTCTTGATGTTCTTCGCCATTTTACTTGCCCTCCTGGATGTGCTTGATCTCTACGCTCTCCACAAAGGCCTGGAAACGGGTGCGCAGCTGGCCGGAGGCGGAGTTGATGTATTCCTTCTCGATGGAGCAGACCGGCAGACCGAAGTCACGCTTGAGGATGACGGTGTCGATGACACGCTCATAGCTCCAGTACTCGCAGAACTTGTTGGAGGCAATGATAACGCCGTCGGCATGATATTCCTTCGCAAGGTCGGCGATGCGCTGCTTTCTGGCACGCATCTCGTCCTGCGGCATAAAGCGGGGACAGTTGGAGGTGCTGAGATAATGCTTCGCAATGGCAAAGAGGGGATCCTCGCCCTCCTGAACCTCGATGAGCTGGCGGCTTTCGACGGAGCCGTAGCAGTAGCGGTCACAGACCACGCGGGCGCCGCAGCTCTCCACCAGCTTGGTGAAGTCGGGATCGTCATTCTCGGATCCGGCCAGGACGACCTTGCAGCGGAAGTCCTTCTTCTGGTCCGGTTCACGGGTCTTCATCTCTTCCGCGGTCTCACGCAGATAGGGGAGAATCAGGTACTTGGGACATGCCAGCGAGACCAGCTGAATCACATGGAACTCATAGCCGGTGATGGTGGGGTTGTCCAGCTTGCGGTAACTTCCGATCTCGTTGATCAGACGGCTGACCTCATTCTGCTGCTCAATGGCTGCCATGATCGCCTCGTCGGAGGTATCGATGCCGAAATGAGCATGCAGCTCGTCGAGGACGTGGGCACGGAGCTGATCCCGGAAGTGCTCATAGGAAATCTGATTGTTCTTGAAGGGGACGTCGCAGAAGGTGCAGAAGAAGTCATCGTTGTCGATGATGCGCATGTCCTTGACGGAGTCAAGGTGCTTCTGTTCCAGATGCTCCTGGAAGCGGCAGGTTGCGGTGCAGGTCTCGGTTGCGAACTGGGCGTCAAGGAAGTTGTAGCCGCCCTCAAGAGCGCGCTCCAGCAGGCTCCTGGCAAAGTGGCAGACGCGGGAGGACATGTAGTAGGTCGCAATGTCCGGGGATGTGCAGCGGGGCGCTCTCAGTCGGACCGAGAAGCAGCCGGGCAGGTCGAGAAGTACTTCAGGCATGAAGTAGCAGGTATAGCCACATGCGCGCTTGCCTTCGGCTTTCGCCTGCTTGACAAGGTCGTTGTTGGCTTCCTGAAGCAGATTCTCAAAGTAGATCAGGTGTTTGAGATCTCTCACAGATAACCCTCCATCAGATAGTTTCACGGGCAGGAACCGCTTTCGGCACCGGTCCGCACATACGGTCGGGGGACGGAAAAAGACGCAATAATCCCCCTGCTTTCACGTGCTTTATTATAGCTGCCCGTCAAAGCCTTGTCAATTACAATTTATATAAAATGACCAAAGAAAATGGCACAAAACAACAAATTCTTGTATTTCTTGACACTCATTTGAGAAGTGTCTAAACGAACGAAGAAGCGGATTCAAGGGATGGAAAGCCGACTGGCCGCGAGGCGGCTGACACGGCCGGCCGACGGCCGGAGCGTGAGCGCGAAAAAGAAAAAAGCCGTACAGACCGGCGAGCCTGTACGGCGTTGAAAGGGCGATGTTCGGTTGCGCGGCGTGAAGCGGCGCCGGGATAGAATTACATGCGCTCGGGGGCGGAGACGCCGATGATGCCGAGAGCAATCTCGATGACCTGGCGCACGGCAGCACAGAGAAGCAGACGGGCTTCCAGAATACCGGGCTCCGCGTCCTTGATGCGGCAGACGGTATAGAACTTGTGGAAGCGGGTGGCCAGCTCCGTGACGAACTTGTTGATGCGGCTGGGGTCATAGTCCCGGGCGGCAAGGCGGATCTCTTCGGGGAGAGCGGCGAGCTGCTTGATGAGCTCCTGCTCCTCCGGGGTGTTCAGCAGCGCGGTGTCGGCGGAGACCGCGTCCTCCACGCTGTGGCCCTGGGCGGCCAGGGCGGCAATCAGGGTGCAGATTCTCGCGTGGGCATACTGGACGTAATAGACGGGGTTTTCGCTGTCCTGACGGACGGCAAGATCAAGGTCAAACTCCACCGGAGACTCCGGACGGGTGTTGAAGAAGTAGCGGGCGGCGTCCACCGGCACTTCATCCAGAAGATCCGTCAGAGAGATGGCCTTGCCGGTGCGCTTGGACATCTTTTCGGGCTTCCCGTCGCGCATGAGCTTGACCAGCTGCATGAGGACAATGTCCAGACGGTGCTCGCCGTCGAGATCCAGCGCGTCCATGGCACCCTTGAGGCGGGCGATGTGCCCATGGTGGTCGGCGCCCCAGATGTTGATGGCCTTGTCGAAGCCGCGGATCTCCAGCTTGTTGCGGTGGTAGGCGATGTCCGCGGCGAAATAGGTATAGAAGCCGTTGGAGCGGCGCAGCACGTCGTCCTTCAGATCGAGCTTCGCGATGGCTTCCTCGCTTTTGCCTTCGGCGAGCAGCTTGCTGCCGAGGATTTCGGCCGTGCGCAGCCAGAGCGCGCCGTCCTTTTCATAGGTGAAGCCCATCTCCGTCAGACGATCGACCGTGGCCTTGACGAAACCGCTCTCGTGGAGTTCGGACTCCAGGAACCAGCGGTCATACTCCACGCCGTAGCGCAGCAGGTCTTCCTTCATCTTCGGAATGTTGCGCGCAAGGCCGAACTTCGCCATGACGGCGTGGCGCTCCGCTTCAGGCTTGCTGAGCCACTGATCGCCTTCCTGGGCGTAAAACGCCCGTGCAAGGTCTTTGATATCCTCGCCGTGGTAACCGTCAGTCGGAAAGCCGTCATAATACTCTACATCCGGCATCCGGTCTTCTGCCTTTTCCGGAAGGTCCGGCCAATCGATCTTCCCCTCCGCGAGCTGGTGATAGCGCGCGTCGATGGAAGAAGCGAACTTCTCGATCTGGTTGCCGGCGTCGTTGACGTAGAACTCGCGGCTGACTTCGTAACCGGCAAAGCTCAGAACGCTTGCCAGCGCATCGCCCAGCACGCCGCCGCGGGCGTTGCCCAGGTGCATGGGGCCGGTGGGATTGGCCGAGACGAACTCGACGTTGACCCGCTTGCCCGCACCGTCGCTGACATGGCCGTAAGCCATGCCCTCTTCGCGGATGCTGCGGAGCACTTCGCCGTACCAGCGCTCAGACAGGCGGAAGTTGATGAAGCCGGGACCGGCGACGGAGACCGAGGAGAAGAAGCTTCCGTCCAGCGCGCAGTGCGCGGCGAGCGCTTCGGCGATCTTACGCGGCGGAAGATGCAGCGCGCGGGCACAGACCATGGCGTGGTTGGCGGCGTAGTCCCCGTTGGAAACATCCTTGGGGATTTCCACCGTGCCGGTGAACTCGGCCCCGGCCGGAAGCGTCTCCGCGGCGACCGCCGCCTGATATGCCCCCCGCAGAAGCTCGTCCGCGTTCTGTTTTGCCAGTTCTATCAGATTAGCCATTTGCCTTCTCCATCTCTTTGACCGATATACGGAATTTATTTCTCGCGACGACGGTGTGGGCGAGATCGGTGATGTAGTCGATCTCCACGTCCCCGCCGTTTTCATTGAAATTGGGGCGGATACTGCGGGTGTCAATGCCAAGCATCATCTGCCCGTAGGGAGTCTGATACGGATAGGAATCCCGTGCGCCTTCACGGAAAACCATCCGCCCGGTAAGCATGCCGTCCCGGTCCACCACGACCTGATCCGGCATCACCATGACACTGGTGCGCGTCCCTTCAAGACCGGTCAGCTCAGACTCCTGATAGCTCAGGACACCGATGCCGTCGCTGAAGAAATAGGACCCGGCGGTGTCAAACACCAGGGTATCTTCTTCTGCCGGCCCGTGGCTCTGGTGGTTGGAAATTGAAATCCAGACATCTTTTAACATGGTGCATCACTCCTGTGATCGAGACTGATTGGAACCGGGAGCGGCTCCGGCGGAACGGACCCCGCGGGGACCTCTTCGGCAGTGCGGCCCAGAAACAGGGCGGCTGCCTCGGAGAAGCTGCGGCTGTCGCCGCTGGTGAAGAAACGGGTCTCCCCGCTGCCGCCGGTCCGGCCTTCCTTCAGAAGGCGGGAGCAGAGGGCCGCAGCTCCGCTTTCCGCGGCGCTGACCAGGGTGATGTCAGGACCCAGAAAACGGGAGATCGCGTCTTTGATGATGTCATAATGGGTACATCCGAGCAACAGCGCCTCCGCACCGGCGTCCCGGGCGGGCTGAAGATAGCGGGCGACCGCGTCACAGACCAGGGGATCCTTCGAAGAACAGTGGCCGCTCTCGATGAGCGGAACGAAATCCGGACAGGGGATCGCGACGACCTCGCGCTTCGGGCAGGCTTCCTTCAGGGCCGCCTGATAGCTTCCGCTTCGGATGCTGGCCTCGGTGGCGATGACCGCAATGGGGCCGGAACCCTCCAGACGGCGCATCCAGTCCGCGGAGGAGGTGAGCACGCCCACCGTAGGGATCGGCCATCCGGCGAGAATGTCTCCCGCGTTGGAGGAGAGGGTCCCGCAGGCGATCAGAATCGCCTTGACGTTGAAGGAAGAGAGAAAACGGAGATCCTGCTTCGCCATTTCGCGCAGCTGGGGACGGGATTTCGCCCCGTAGGGGAGGCGTCCGCTGTCCGCAAAGTAAACAATATTCTCATCCGGCAGGAAGCGGCGCAGCGCGCATAATCCGTTCAGACCGCCGAGGCCGGAATCAAAAACGCCGATGGGTCTGTTGTCCATGGTTTTCTCCGATCGTTCAAACTGCAAAGTGACAGTATAGCGTAAAACCTCGCGTATGACAAGCACAAATTCACCGAAAAGACTGGATTTTTTCAGGGCTTCAGCGTATAATGCAGCCTGCCACAGACAGGAGGAAAAGAACATGCATGACGAACTGACCCGCGAGGACATCCGAAAGATGAAGGAAGAGCTTGACTATCGCAGGCTGGAGCTGATGCCCGGCCTGATTGAAGAGGTCAAGCGCACCCGGGCTTTCGGTGATCTGAGCGAGAACTATGAATATAAAGCCGCCAAGCAGGCCCAGAACCAGAACCGCAGCCGCATGCGCTATCTTGAGGGCATGATCAAGACGGCGAAAATCATCGACGACACCTCTGACGAAGAGAGCGTGGGCCTCTTCGACGAGGTGGAGATCTATATGCCTGAAGACGACGACACCGAGGTCATCCGCGTGGTTACGACGGTGCGCTGTGACCCGCGCAAGGGCCTCATCAGCCGGGAATCCCCCTTCGGCAAGCAGGTGCTGGGGAAGAAAGTCGGCGATCGTTTTACCGTGCAGGTGGATGAGCACTACAGCTATGAGGCGGAGATCCGCTCCATCAAAAAGTCCAAAGACGATGGCTCGGTCCCGCTGCTGGGATATTGATACGGAACGGTATGAGCAGAAGACGGGGAAGCAAAAAGAGAACAAACGGCGGTGACGGACTGCTCACGCAGCGGCAGATCATCCAGGAATACGGCGTGTCGAAGAACCAGATTCACCGGTTTTTCCCGAAGCCGCAACTCCAGACGGTCCGGATGCGCAACGGCGCCTACTGGAATATCGGGGTCTGGCCGCGGGAACAGGTGGAGAAAGCGATCCAGCATCCCGAAATCGCAAGATCCCTGGAAGAGAAGCGAAACGCGCAGAACGAGCAGAAGCAGGCTGCGGAAATCAGAGAGATTTTCCAGACCTATTCTCCGGAAAGCTATGTGGAGCGGGCCAGGCAGATGAAGCGCAGCTTTGTCCTGCACGTCGGCCCGACCAACAGCGGCAAGACCTATGACGCCATTGAAGACCTGAAGAAAAACATCCCCGGGACTTATCTGGGCCCCCTGCGCCTGCTGGCGCTGGAGATGTACGACAAAATCAACGCGGCCGGCATCCCCTGCAGCATGCTGACCGGGGAGGAGTCCATCCCGGTGGAGAACGCCCAGATCGTGTCCTCCACGATTGAACTCTGCGACTGCAAAACCCATTTCAAGACCGCGGTGATCGACGAAGCGCAGCTGATCGCGGACCCGAGCCGGGGCGCCTCCTGGCTGAGAGCGATCTGCCTGGTGGACGCGGAAGTGGTGCATATCTGCATGGCGCCGGAGGCGCTGAAGTACATCGAAGAACTGATCCAGAGCTTCGGGGATCACTACAGCGTGGTGCGGCATGAACGTCTGGCGCCGCTGCGCTACGGCGGCATCTGCACCGGATATAAAGATCTGCGGCCGGACGACGCCCTGATCTGCTTCTCCCGCAAGAGCGTGCTCTCCACGGCGGCCCTGCTGGAGAAAAACGGCTTCCGGGCCAGCGTCATCTACGGTGCGCTGCCGCCGGAGGCCAGACGCAACGAGGTGCGCAAGTACACCTCGGGCGAGACCAACATTGTGGTGGCGACCGATGCCATCGGCCTCGGCATTTCCCTGCCGATCAAGCGGGTGGTCTTTGCAGAGACGGAGAAGTATGACGGGAAAGACTTCCGGCCGCTCACCACGGCGGAGATCAACCAGATCGGAGGCCGGGCCGGCCGCTACGGCCTGAACGAGTACGGCGAGGTGCTGGTCCTCGGAAACAAGCCGTTCATCGGCGAGAAGCTTGGTCAGAGCGTGCGGAACATCCGTGCCGCCTGTATCGCCTTCCCGCGGGAGGTGCTGGAGACGGACTACCCGATCGCCCTGCTGCTGAAGACCTGGCAGCGGATGGAGCAGAGCAGGGGCTTCCTGCGAGAGGATATGCACGACGCCCAGATCCTGCTGAACTGCCTGAAAGGCCTGCGGGCGCTGGAGACCGAACGGGAACTGGTCTTCGACCTGATCACCTGCCCGGTGGACACGCGGACCGAAGAGCTGGTGACGTACTGGGCCGAATGCGCCAGGGCCATCCTGCGAAAGAAGCGGATCCCGGCGCCCTACTTCGGAACCGAGACCCTGCAGGACTGCGAGCTGCAGTACAAGGCCTATGACATCCGTCATCAGCTTCTGCGCCGGATCGGGATCCCCGACGACTGTACAGCGGAACGCAGCGCAATCTGCGAGCGGATCGCGGAACTGATGCGGGAGAACAAAGATCAATACATCCGGCACTGCCGCGTGTGCGGGAAAGAACTGCCGATCGGCAGCCAGTTCAACATCTGCGAAGACTGTTTTGCGCGAAGCATGAGACGGATCTGATCACAAGACCCGACAGAAAAGAAGAAACAGCGGAAGTCTCCTTCAGGGGGCTTCCGCTGTTTTCGGAAGAGAGACGGGTACAGCGTGGGCCGAAGTCCGGACAGCGGCTTACCGGCCAAGCTCCTGCAGGATGCGGACGGTCTTTTTATCCGGTTCGCCGTCGTAATACTTGTCGATCACATCCTGGAAGATCGGGCAGTCGAGGTCGGCCAGACGGAAAAGCGTCATGCTGCTGCAGAGTTTCAGGTCGTCCGGGTAGCCGAAGATCTCGCTTGCGCTGAGACCGTCCAGCTCCAGCAGGGCGGAAGAGATCTCCTTCAGCCGGGCCCCCAGCACCGGGTGCGCGAGATAGTCCTTCGCCTCGGCCAGATCCTGAATGGCATAGAACTGAGCGGTCTGCGAGAAACCGAGGCCCTGGATCTGGGGAAAGATATACCACATCCAGTGGCTGCGCTTGCGCCCGGAGCGGATCTCGCTCAGGGCCCGGGCATAGTCGCGCTCCTGGGCTTTCAGAAAACGGGAAAGATCGGATGCCATGGTGTTGTTCCTCCTTTCAAATGCTGCAA
The DNA here is from genome assembly GCA_017458335.1 of Oscillospiraceae bacterium. GTDB lineage: Bacteria > Bacillota > Clostridia > Oscillospirales > Oscillospiraceae > Limivicinus. Next base: position 961 of record JAFTFT010000015.1, on the reverse strand, counting down.
ACATGCGTCTCAGACGCCCGCGATGTCACGCAGAAGGGCTTCTTTCTTTCGAATCGGCTCGTCATCCCATTCCCAGCCGCTCTCCAGAAGCCAGTAGGTAGGGGGATCTTCGACCGGCTCGCCCTCTTCCACGGCGACATCCGGTTTCATGTTGTGAAGCTTCTTGCGGGTCTCATAGGCGCGCAGTTCGTCGACCGTGAAGGGGAGACCAAGGTCGGACGCGATGGGGAGCAGGACATTTTCCACCACAGATTCCCGCAGTTCCAGACTGCCGGGGTAGCAGGCGAGGGCTTCTTCGACTCTGGCCTGAAGGGCTGGATCGGCCTCATAGCGGGCAAAAAACTCTTCGACATGATTCATAAAAATAATTTCCTCCGGATACTTGACAAATTGAAAAAAGTCTGTATAATACTCTTTGCGTTTAGCGGGATTGTGTAAAGGTAGCACAGCGGACTCTGACTCCGTATGTGAGGGTTCGAATCCTTCTCCCGCTGCCATGGAAACCACTTGAGATCGTTTGATTTCGAGTGGTTTTTCTTTTTTTGTGGCCTTAAGAAAGTTGAGATGAAAAGTTCGGAAAAGCGAAGCTCATTTTTCTTTCGACCCAATTAGAATATCGCCATGTCATTATAGCAGATTTCAGCCCGCCTGAAAAGGGTTATTCATTTATGAAGGGGAGCAGTATAAGCTTACACAGGCTACCGCGAGAGCCAGAAACGCGAAAAGGAGCTGCAGACCGTCAAGGCCAATATTGAAAATACTCCGGCTGCAAGGGCCGGAGTATGAAGAAAGGCATATGAAAAATGAACAGGAGCTTTAGCCTGAATTATTCACGAGGGTAGGTCCTGCATAGGATCCCCACCCTCAGACATGTAAACTGGCATTTCAATGGCACGATTTTTCAGGGACAGCCCTAAAAATGGGCATAATATCCCTGTGGTTTCAGGAAGGTGCCTTTGAA